>NZ_RRYJ01000019.1:0-1856 GCF_003931645.1 Pseudoxanthomonas sp. SGT-18
ACGCTGGGCCAGCGCCCGTACCTCGGAGGCGACCACGGCGAAGCCGCGGCCCTGTTCGCCGGCGCGCGCCGCCTCGACCGCGGCGTTGAGCGCCAGGATGTTGGTCTGGAAGGCGATGCCGTCGATCACGGTGATGATGTCCGCGATCCGGCGCGAGGAGGCCTGGATCTGGCCCATGGTGCTGACCACCTGGCCGACGACCTTACCGCCCTCTGAGGCGACCGAGGCGGCGCCGATGGCCAGCTGGTTGGCCTGGCGGGCGTGGTCGGCGTTCTGCTTGACCGTGGAGGTGATCTCCTCCATCGAGGCGGCGGTCTCCTCCAGGTTGGCGGCCTGCTGCTCGGTGCGGCGCGACAGGTCGTCGTTGCCGGCGGCGATCTCGGTGGCGCCGGTGCTGATCGCGGCGGAGGCGTCGCGGATCCGGCTCACGATCGTGGCCAGCTGTTCGACCGTGGCGTTGGCGTCGTCGCGCATCTGCGCGAACACGCCGCGGAACTCGCCTTCCATGCGCACGGTCAGGTCGCCCTGGGCCACGGTGCGCAGCAGGGCGGAGAGCTGGTCCAGGTTGCGCTCGGTGGTCTCCATCAGCAGGTTGAGCCCGGCCACCATGGCGTGGAACTCGTGCTGGAAGGCGCCGGCGTCGCCGCGCTGGGAGAAGTCGCCGGCCGCCGAGGCCGCGACCAGGCCCTGGATCTGGGCGTTGATCGCGGCCAGGTTGCGCTTGCAGGTATCCATGGCCTCGGTGATCGCGGCGCGCTCGCCGGGCAGGCGGTCCATGTCCTGGGACAGGTCGCCGACCGCGTACTGGCGCATCACCTCCACCGCGCGCAGGGTCACGGCGATGTGCTGGTGCACCAGCGCGTTGGCGTCGCGCACCATCAGCCCGTAGTCACCGGGGAAGCCGCTGTCGTCGATGCGGTAGCTGGTCTCGCCGGCCTCGTGCCGGCGCGCCATCTCGCGCTGGGCCTCGATCACCGCGCGCAGGCGCTGCTGCATTTCCTCGATGGAGTCCAGCATCTGGCCCATCTCGTCCTTGCCGTGCTCGCCCATGCGCACGTGCAGGTTGCCGCTGGACACGCCGCGCACCGCGGCCAGGGCGCGGTTGGCCGCGTCCAGCACCGAGCCGCCGATGGCCCAGCCGGCGAACAGGGTGATCAGCACCAGCAGGCCGCCAGCCACGGTCATCACCGCGGTGAACTTCAGCGCCTGCACCTGCGGCACGTCCAGGTAGGTGCCGGTGGCGACCACCCAGCCCCAGGGTTCGTACAGCGCGGCGTAGGAGCTCTTGTTGACGTCGCGGTCGGTGCCCGGCTTGGCCCAGGCGTAGTCGACGAAGCCGCCGCCGGCCTCGGCCGCGCGCACCAGGGCGGGGAACACCGCCTTGCCCTCGGCGCTGGCCACCTCGGCCACCGGCTTGCCTTCCAGGTCCGGGCGCTGCGGGTGCATCAGCATCCGCGACTGGCGGTCGAGCACGAAGACGTAGTCCACGCCGCCGGAGGCGCGCATCACCCGCAGTGCGTCGAGCGCCGCGGTCCTGGCGGCGGCTTCGTCCATCTGTCCGGCCTCGGCTTGCGCGGCGTACTGGCCGACCACGCCCAGTGCCATCTCCGCCTGGGTGCGGGCCGCGTGGCGGTGGGCGTCGGTCAGGTCCAGGTACTGCAGGCGCGCGGCCACCACCGACAGCGCGATGATGCCCAGCGCGACGAACGCCGCCTGCATCAGGAATTTGCGCTTCATCGAATGGTTGGCGAGGAACCGGCGGAGCAGGGACGGGACGTTCATTCGCGCGGACTTCTACGGGTTGCCGGCTATATCGGCCGGAACCGGGGATTCTTTCGTGGAAGGGGCAAAAAACA
>NZ_RRYJ01000020.1:0-1848 GCF_003931645.1 Pseudoxanthomonas sp. SGT-18
CGCCGCCTCGCAGGAGCAGGCGGCGGGCATCGAGCAGGTCAGCCAGACCCTGGTGCAGATGGACGAGGCTACCCAGCAGAACGCCGCGCTGGTGGAGGAAGCCTCCGCCGCCGCGCGCGCGATGGAGGAACAGGCCAGCCAGCTGGCCGAGGCGGTCGCCGCGTTCCGCCTGGCCGCCCCCGCCGCCTCGCGCGCCGGCAACTCCGCAAGGCCCGGCGTTGCCGCCGTGGATGCCTGGCAGGAGTTCTAGGTGCCGGCCCCGGGAAGGGGCTTCGTTCCGGTCGACGCCGGCTCCGCAACGGGGCCGGCTTGTTTCCTCCCCCCTGCCTTCCTTGCGGCGATCATCGTGGCCGCGGCCGCGACAAGGCAAGGATCCAGCCGCCCTTGGCGGGCATTAAAGGAATGCGCCTCCGCGGTCGTTAACTAGCACCGCAAACATCGCATTTCATTGATCCGCATCAATCCGCGCTGGCCAATTGCCCGATCGGTGCGCTCCATCACAAGGTGCGCATCCGGGTCGTGCTTGCGCCTAAAGAAAACCCCCGCGACCGCCGCTTCCTCCGGTACCACGTCACAGAGAGGATGCGATGTTTGCCCTGAGGAAACTGAAGGTGGGTCCGCGCCTTGCCGCGGGCTTCGGCTTGCTGCTGCTGCTGATCGCCGGGATCCTGGCCGTGGTCATGCACGGCAACGGCCGAACGTCGGCGCAGTTCGGGCAGGTCGTCGACGTCAACATGGCGAAGATGCGCCTGCTCAACAGCATGCTCAACACGAACAACAGCGTGCTGATGCAGCGGCGCCTGATGCTGATCAAGCGCGGCGCCGACTTCGACGAGGACTACGCCTACGCGCAGAGCCTGTTCGTGGACTACGACAAGGCCTGGGACGAGTTCCTCAAGCTCCCGCGCGACGAAGTGGGCGAGCGCATGGTGCAGGACATCCTCGAGAAGCGCCGCATCGCCGACGAGTCCACCGCCAAGCTCGACGGATTCATGAAGACCGGCGATTTCGACGCCGCCATCGACGTGCTGCTCAACGAACTGCGCCCCCGCGCGGTGGCCTGGAACCAGGCAATCGCCAAGCTTGCCAAGCGCCAGGACGAGCTTTCGCTGCAGAGCCGCGAGGCCTACCTGGAGGTCGAGGCCCGGACCCGCGAGCTGGTGCTGGCGTTCGGCGCACTGAGCATCGTGCTCGGCGCGCTGGCCGCGTACCTGATCACCCGCAGCCTGACCATTCCGCTGACCGATGCCGTCCGCGTCGCCGACGGCATCGCCGACGGCAGGCTGGACAACCAGATCGACACCCGCGGCCGCGACGAGCCCGCGGTCCTGGCCCGCTCGATGCAGCGCATGCAGCAGCAGGTGCAGGCGGTGATCGCCGCGCAGCGCGAGCTGGCCGGGCAGCACGAGGCCGGCACCATCAGCTACCGGATCGACGCGGCCGCCTTCCCAGGCGAATACGGCACGATGGCCGCGGCCTCCAATGCCCTGGTCGCCTCCCACGTGGAGACCATCCTCGGCGCGCTGGAGGTGCTCAAGCACTATTCGATCGGCGATTTCAGCGTGGACATGCAGCGCCTGCCCGGCGAAAAGGCGGCGATGACCGCGACCGTCGACGGCATCAAGGGCAACCTCTCGGCCATCAACGGCGAGATCCGCCGCCTGGCCGACGCGGCGGCCGAGGGCGACTTCAGCCAGCGGGGCGACGAGGCGCGCTTCGAGCACGACTTCCGCGCGATGATCGGTGGCCTGAACCGGCTGATGGAGACCACCAACGCCAACCTGGGCGAACTGTCCGCCCTTCTCCAGGCCATCGCCCGCGGCGACCTGACCGCGCGCATGGAAGGCG
>NZ_RRYJ01000021.1:0-1330 GCF_003931645.1 Pseudoxanthomonas sp. SGT-18
TAGCAGCCTGTTGAAATTCGACCCGGCGAAGCCCCCGACTCGGTCGGCAGCGCGGATTTCTCGCTGCTCAAGCGCTCCGCAAGCGCGTCCCGCGCTCTGAAACAAGCCCGCTTTCGGGCTTCCAGGCGCACCTTCCCCGCCGGGGCCGCCATCACGCGGCCCCCGCGGCGATCAGCTTCGGCAGGCGGACGAGGTTGCTCGCCGCCATCGCCAGCTGAAACAGCGCCTCGACCTTCGTAAGGCCGCGCTGCTTGACCTGACGCATTCCGGCAGCCGCCTTGAGCCATCCGAAGTGCGTTTCGATCCAGGCGCGCGTCCGCAGGCTGATCGCATACCCGGCGTGTCGGGTAGTGCGGCCATCGATGGCGCTGCGGCGGTGCGAGGTGTTCTGCGCAACGTGCGGGGTGATACCCATGGCCCGACAGCCCGCGACGAAGTCCGCCGTGTCGTACCCCTTGTCTGCGGCCAGCGTGCGCCGTCGTCGGCCGCGCAGCGAACCAAGCATCGCCAACGCCGCGTCACGCTCACCATGGCCGCTGGCCTGCGTGACACACGCTGCACGCACCAGGCCGCTGCGATGCTCCATGAGCACATGGGCCTGGTAGCTCAGCTGCGCCCCGGTATTGCCCTTGCGGTAAAGCCTGGCGTCCGGATCGCTGGCCGATTCGTGCGTGTCGTTGCGACGCTTCTGACCCTTGAAATCAGGCTGGGCGTTGCGATGCCCACCACCCGGTGGGTCCTTCGGCGTCCCATCCTTGGGACGGAAGCTCTTGTGCGAGGCCCACGCCTGCAGCAGCGTGCCGTCGACCGAGAAATGCTCGTCCGACATCAGGCCCCGCTTTTCCGCCAACCGCACCACCTCGGCCAGAAACTCGCTCGCCACCTCGTTTCCGTTCAAGCGATCCCGGTTCTTCGAGAACACGGAGTGATCCCAGACCGGCTCGTCGATCGCGATACCGACGAACCAGCGGAACAGCAGGTTGTAGTGGAGCTGCTCCATCAGCATCCGCTCGCTCCGGATCGAGTAGAACAGCTGCAGCAGCTGCGCCCGCATCAGTTTCTCCGGCGCGATGGAGGCGCGGCCGGTATCGGCGTACAGCGCCGAAAACAGGCCGCTCATGCGCCTGAGCGCCTCATCGGCCAGCTCCCGAATGGATCGGAGCGGATGGTTCGCCGGGACGAAGTCGGCGAGCTTGGCGACCGTGAACAACGATTCCTGAGTGACGTCTGCACCGCGCATCCCACGCCCTCCACTATGGCTGAGGTCGATATCGCAAACAGAGGGCTTGAAAGCAAGCTCTGGCGCGGGAGAATTTCAACAAGCTGCTAG
>NZ_RRYJ01000022.1:0-1311 GCF_003931645.1 Pseudoxanthomonas sp. SGT-18
GGTTCTTCACCCAACTCCGGGGAAGGCCGCCCGGATCTTGAGGAAGAAGTAGGCGTCATCGCGGAAGCCGTAGGCCATGCGCTTGATGACCTTGATCTTGTTGTTGATGCCCTCGACCAGGTTGGTGCCCAGCGGCCACCGGCAGTGGGCCAGGATGCCGGGCAGGTAGGGCTCCAGGCGCCGGACGAAGATCTTCAGCGGCTCCAGCCCGCTGCGCAGGGCGCGGCGCTTCCACTGCTTCCAGGCGCGTAACGCCCAGGCGCGGCTGCGATATCGCCACAACTGTTTGAGGTCGTCCTTGAGCAGGTAGACGGTGAGCAAGGCGCGGTTGGCTGCCAGCAGTTCGTCCAGGTGCACGGCTTTGTCCGCCGGTACGTTCTCCCGGTTGCGCAGCAGCAGCCAGCGCGAGGTCTTCACCACGCGCCGGGCGGGCGTGTCGCCACGCAACCGGTTGGCTTCGTCCACCCGGACCCGGTCGATCACCTCGCGGCCGTACTTGGCCACCACATGGAACAGGTCGTAGACCACCTCGGCGTTGGGACAGTGCTGGCGCACCTCCAGGTCATAGGCGGTGTTCATGTCCATGGCCACCGCCTGGATCTGCGCGCAGCGCTGCGGACCCAGCAGTTCGAAGAACGGACGCACCTCGGCCCGGCTGCGGCCGCGGCCCACCCACAACACTCGCTTGCGCTGCGGATCGACCACCACCGTGGCGTAGCGATGGCCCTTCTGGATCGCGAACTCGTCCATGGCCAGCAACCGCACCCCGTCCAGGTCCGGTGGCCCCAGCGTGCGCTCCAGGTGCCGGTAATCGATGGCCTTGGCCGTCTTCCAGTCCAGGCCATGCCACTGCGCGGCGTGCCGCACCGAGGTGACCGCGCACAGGCGCGCCACGCTGCGGGCCAGGCGCCGGGTCACCCGGGCATGCCGGTCCAGCCAGTCCAACTGCTCCAGCCGGGGACCACAGCGCGGGCAGGCCAGGCGCAGCCGTTGCACCCGCAGCTCCACCGACTCCTCGAACACCGGCAGGTCGCGGATCCGCCGCACCGTGCGGTCGTGGATCGCCGCCACGGGCTGGCCGCAGCCGCTGCAGCAACGCCGCACGCCCTCCTGCGGATCAAGCTCGATCACCAGCCAGCGTTGGCCGCCGCGCGGCTCGCGATGCCAGCGGCTTACGCCATATCCCGCCCAGCCTCCCAGCGGGGACATACAATCCAACTCGGCCACGGCCGGCCCCAGTTTGTTGCTTCGACACCAGCAAGTCTGCCGGGTCGGCCGTGTGCCTCTCTCCCCTTAGTTGGGAGAAGAACC
>NZ_RRYJ01000023.1:0-1201 GCF_003931645.1 Pseudoxanthomonas sp. SGT-18
CGACGCCCCCCCGCCTTCAGTAGCGGGGCGATTTAGAGTCCGGGGTGGATGGTAGCCGATGCCAGTTGCTTCGCGTAGGCGCTCGGTGTCAGCCCGCCCAATGCCTTCTTTGGCCGCTCCTCGTTGTATTCCCGGCGCCAGGTTTCGATGACGGTCCGGGCGTGCAGCAGGTGGGTGAACCAGTGTTCGTTGTGGCACTCGTCGCGCAGGCGGCCGTTGAACGACTCGACGTAGGCGTTCTGGTTCGGCTTGCCCGGTTGGATCAGGCGCAACTGCACGCCACGCGCGTGCGCCCAGGCGACCATCGCCTTGCCGCAGAACTCCTTGCCGTTGTCGGTGCGGATCACCTGCGGCAGCCCGCGCGAGCGCGCCAGACGGTCGAGCACGCGCGTCACGCCAAGTCCTGAGATCGCACGCTCCACCTCGATCGCGACCGCTTCGTGGGTGGCGTCATCGACGATCGTCAGGCACTTGATGGCGCGCCCGTCGGCGGTGCGGTCGAACACGAAGTCCATCGACCACACCTGATTGGCCGCACTCGGCCGCACCAGCGGCTGGCGCTCGCCCGGCAATATCTTCTTGCGCTTGCGCCGCCGCACCTGCAGCCTCGCTTCCTGATACAGCCGTTCAACGCGCTTGTAGTTCACGAGCAACCCCGCTTGCCTGAGTTTGAGGTGGATCATCCCGACGCCGTAGCGTTTGTGCCGCTGCGCCAGCGCCAGGATCCGCGCCCGCAGTTCGACATTGCGGTCCGGACGCGGCGCATAGCGGTAGGCGCTGGCGCTCATGCGCACCACCGCCAGCGATCGTCGCTCGCTCAGTCCCTTGCCCACCAGATGCCGCACCAGCTCGCGCCTGGCCGGTGCGGTCACCACTTTTTTCGCAGGGCGTCCTTGATCACGTCGTTCTCGAACATCTGCTCGGCCAGCAGCTTCTTCAGCCGCGTGTTCTCCGCCTCCAGCTCCTTGAGTCGCCTGGCCTCCGGCACGCTCATGCCGCCGAACTTGCTGCGCCACAGGTAGTACGAGGCTTCACTGAAGCCGTGCCGGCGGCACAGGTCCTTCACCGCCACGCCAGCCTCGGCCTCACGCAGGAAGCCGATGATCTGCTCTTCGGAAAAGCGCTTCTTCACGTCCAATCTCCGTCTCGTTGGGGATTGGACTCCAAATCGCCGTGCTACTCAAAACCGGGGGGACGTCGC
>NZ_RRYJ01000024.1:0-1168 GCF_003931645.1 Pseudoxanthomonas sp. SGT-18
CTCATCCCTGCATCTGCTCCAGCTCGCGGCCGCGGGTCTCGCGCACGAACCGCAGCACGAAGAACACCGACAGGAACGCCGCCGCCGCGTACAGCCCGTAGGCCGCCGCCAGGCCGATGCCCGCCAGCAGCATCGGGAACGTCCAGGTGATCACGAAGTTCGCCACCCACTGCGCCAGGCCCGCCACCGCCAGGCCCGAACCGCGGATCTGGTTGGGGAACATCTCGCCCAGCATCACCCACATCACCGGGCCCCACGAGGCGTTGAAGAACACCACGTAGGCGTTGGCCGCCACCAGCGCCACCACGCCCATCTGCCCCGGCAGCTGCAGCTTGCCGGCCGCGTCCAGCGTCCCGGTCGAGAACGCCCACGCCACCACCGCCAGCGTCACCGCCATGCCCACCGAGCCGATCCACAGCAGCGGCTTGCGCCCCACCCGGTCGATCAGCACCACCGTCACCAGGCACGCGCCGATGCTCAGCGCACCGGACAGCACGTTGATCAGCAGCGCGTCGTTCTCCGAGAAGCCCACCGCCTGCCACAGCACCGCCCCGTAGTAGAACACCACGTTGATGCCCACCAGCTGCTGGAACGTGGCCAGGCCAATGCCCACCCACACGATCGGCCGCACCTTGCCGGTCACCTTGCTCACCAGGTCCGACAGCCGCGGCCGGTGGTGGTCGGAGGCCAGCGAGGCGTCGATCTCGACCAGCTTGCGCACCCCGACCTCGGCCCCGTACAGCCGCGCCAGCACCTTGCCGGCCCTGTCCTTCAGCCCGCGCGCCACCAGGTAGCGCGGGCTCTCCGGGATGAAGAACAGCGCCACCAGGAACAGGAACGCCGGCACCAGCTCGGCCCAGAACATCCAGCGCCAGGCCTCGTACTCCCACCACAGCACCTCGGTCGAGGCGCCGGCGTGCCGCGCCAGCCACCAGTTGCTCAGGAACGAGAAGAACAGGCCGGAGATGATCGCGATCTGCTGCAGCGTCGCCAGCCGGCCGCGGTAGCGCGCCGGCGCCACCTCGGCGATGTACGCCGGCGACAGCACGCTGGCCGCGCCCACCGCCAGGCCGCCCAGCACCCGGTAGACCACGAACTCGGCCGAGGAGGTGGCGATGCCCGAGCCCCAGGCCGAGACGATGAAGAACACCGCCGCCCACAGCTGCAT
>NZ_RRYJ01000025.1:0-694 GCF_003931645.1 Pseudoxanthomonas sp. SGT-18
TCGATCCTCAAGCAGGCCGACGCCGGCGTGCCGGTCAAGGACATCTGCCGGCAGGCCGGCATCAGCGTTCCGACCTACTACAAGTGGAAGTCGAAGTACGGCGGCCTGGAGGCCTCCGAGCTGCGGCGTGTCAAGGACCTGGAAGCGGAGAACGCCAGGCTCAAGCGGATGTACGCCGAGCTGGCGCTCGACAACGCCGCGATGAAGGATCTGATCGCAAAAAAACTGTAGGGCCGGAGCAGAAGCGCGAGGCCGTGCGGTACCTGGTCGAGGTGCACACGCGGCCCCTGAGCCGGTCCTGTGATTGCGTTGGGTTGTCGCGGGCAGCGTGGTACCAGCCGCCGGTGCACTGGACGGTACGGGATGCCGAGATCATCGCGGCCCTGGCCGAGGTGGTCGAGAATCGCCCGAGCCGCGGCTTTTGGAAGTGTTGCAAGGTCCTGCGCCGTGCGCGTCCGGACTGG
The DNA here is from genome assembly GCF_003931645.1 of Pseudoxanthomonas sp. SGT-18. NCBI lineage: Bacteria > Pseudomonadati > Pseudomonadota > Gammaproteobacteria > Lysobacterales > Lysobacteraceae > Pseudoxanthomonas > Pseudoxanthomonas sp. SGT-18. Next base: position 465 of record NZ_RRYJ01000025.1, read on the forward strand.
AACCACAAGCGAATCTACCGAGTGTACAAGGCGATGAAGCTCAATCTGCGCCGCAAGGCCAAGCAGCGGCTGCCCAAGCGCGAACGCGTACCGCTCTACGTTCCCCTGCTGCCCGATGCCGTCTGGTCAGCGGATTTCATGGCCGACGCGCTGGCGTGTGGCCGCCGCTTCCGGACCTTCAACGTGGTCGAGGACTTCAACCGCGAGGCGCTGCACATCGAGGTCGACAC
>NZ_RRYJ01000026.1:0-307 GCF_003931645.1 Pseudoxanthomonas sp. SGT-18
CGGCCGACCACCTCGCCGCCTTCGGAAGCCACCCCCGCCGCGCCGATCGCCAGCTGGTTGGCCTGGCGGGCGTGGTCGGCGTTCTGCTTGACGGTGGAGGTCAGCTCCTCCATCGAAGCGGCGGTTTCCTCCAGGTTGGCGGCCTGCTGCTCGGTGCGGCGGGACAGGTCGTTGTTGCCGGAGGCGATCTCGGTGGCGCCGGCGTTGATCGCGGCCGAGGCGGCCTGGATGCGCGAGACGATGGAGGTCAGCTGGTCGACGGTGGCGTTGGCGTCGTCGCGCATGCGCGCGAACACGCCGTGGAACT
>NZ_RRYJ01000027.1:0-239 GCF_003931645.1 Pseudoxanthomonas sp. SGT-18
TGCCGGCCTGGCCCAGGCCATCTCGGTGTTCCGCCTGCAGGGCGGGCTGGACGTGCCGTCCCCGGCCGCCGCGCCGGCCGCCGTGGCCGTGCCGTTCCCGGTGCACAAGGCCCAGGCCGCGCGCCCGGCCGGCCGCAGCCCGCAGGCCGCCACGGTGATCAACGAGGCCGACTGGGCCGAGTTCTGAGCCCGGGCCGCGTCCGCCACAGGCAGGGGCCCCGGCACGTCCGGGGCCCCTG
>NZ_RRYJ01000003.1:0-338228 GCF_003931645.1 Pseudoxanthomonas sp. SGT-18
GGGCCGGGGGCGGCTGCCGAAATTAAAATTCCGCTACCCAACGCGCGCGTTCCCCCCCCCCCCCCCCCCCCCAGGCCCGCCCCCGACCGGGCCCCGCGCGCCTCCCCCGAGGGTTTGGACATGGAAAAACAACGGCACATCCTGCTGGCCCACCTGGGCCGTTCCGCGCTGCTGGCGCTGGTCATGGCCACCCCGGTGGCGCTGCTGTACGCCGACATCCAGCTGCTGGGCGACAACGTGGGCGAATGGTCGCTGGTCGAGCTGACCCAGCTCGGCTTCCTGGTCGCCACCGTGCTGGCGTTCGTGCGCCTGGCCCGCGCCCGCGCGGACGAGCGCGGCTTCGCCGTGCTGGCGGCCGGCTTCTTCGGCTGCATGCTGATCCGCGAGCTGGACGCGGTCTGGGACCTGCTGTTCCGCGGCCTGTGGTCGATCCTGGTCGCGGCCCTGGCCGCCGCCAGCCTCGGCTACGCCCTGCGCCAGCGCCAGGCCACCCTGGACGCCACCGCGCGCTTCCTGCGCTCGCGCCCGGCGGCGGTGATGACCATCGGCCTGGTGCTGCTGCTGATCTATTCGCGCCTGTTCGGCATGACCACGCTGTGGCACGGCCTGCTGGCGGAGAACTACGTGCGCGTGTTCAAGAACGCGGCCGAGGAATGCACCGAGCTGCTGGCCTACACCCTGATCATGGCCTCGGCCCTCACCTATGCCGCCCAGCGCATCCGCGAGCAGCGCCGCGCCGGCGCGCGCGGCCACGCCCGCGCCGGCGCGGCGCTGCTGCAGGCGCGGCGCGCCTCCGGACGCCACTGAGGCGGCGGATCGCCGGCCGGCGGGCTCAGAAGTCCCGCCCGGCCGGCAGCAGCTTGAGCGCGGCGATGGCCTCGGCCAGCGCCTCCACTTCCTGGTTCTCGAAGCCCGCGCGCACCTCTTCCTCGGCCGCGAACAGGCCCTGCTCCAGCAGCCGGATCACGGCTTCCCGCAGCGGCCAGCCGCGGGCCTGGGCGACGCGCTGGATGCGCTCGGCCAGGATCGGGTCGATGTCGCGCAACACCAGGTCGGGCATGGCCTTGGCGGCTCGGTGGGGGGCGGGGCAAAGACTGCCACGAAGCGCCGCCGCATACGAGTCGCCGGCCGCCGTCAGCGTGCCGGCTCGGCCCCGGCCTCGCGGATCCGCGGCCACAGCCAGGCCAGCAGGGCCAGGGTCGGGACCACGGTCAGCGCCGACAGCACGAAGAAGGTCGCGTACGAGGTGGCCTCGACCACGTAGCCGGACACGCCGCCGGCGAACTTGCCCGGCAGGTTGGCCAGCGACACCAGCAGCGCGAACTGGGTGGCGGTGAAGTTGCGGTCGGTCAGCGAGGACATGAACGCCACCAGCACCGTGCCGGCGAAGCCCTGGGCCACGTTGTCCACGGTGATCGCCGCGTAGAACGCCCAGATCTGCGACGGGTACTGGCTCATCAGCAGGAACGCCAGGTTCGACAGCGCCACGCCGAGGGCGGCGACGAACAGCATGCGGCGGAAGCCGAACGCGGCCACGCACAACCCGCCCAGGAACGCGCCGCCGATCCCGGCCCAGATGCCGTACAGCTTGGACACGGTGGCGATGTCGGCCTTGCTGTAGCCGCTGTCCAGGTAGAACGGGCCGGCCATCACCCCGATCACCTGGTCGGGGAACTTGAACAGGCCGACGAACAGCAGCAGGGCCAGGCCCAGGGCCAGGCCGTTGTTGGCGAAGAAGCTGGAGAACGGCTGCCAGAACGCGCCGAGGAAATCGATCCGGCGCACCACGGTGGCCTCCGGCACCGCCGGCTCGCGCGACAGCAGCGTCGCCAGCGCCGGCGCCAGCATCAGCGCCGCCATCGCCAGGTAGGCCACGGTCCAGCCGCCGAACTCGGCCAGGTAAAGCGCGCCGGCGCCGCCGAGGATCAGGCCGATGCGGTAGCCCAGGGTATAGGTGGCCGCCAGCGCGGCCTGGGCCTGCGCCGGGGCGACCTCGATGCGGTAGGCGTCGACCACCGAGTCCTGGGTGGCGCCGGCGAAGGAGGTGAACAGCACCCAGCCCACCAGCGGGCCCACGCCCAGCTCCGGACGGGTGAAGGCCAGCGCGGCCAGGCCCGCGGCCACGCCCAGCTGCGCCGCCAGCAGCCATGAGCGGCGCCGGCCCAGCAGCCCCAGCGGCGCGAACACGTAGCGGTCCAGCAGCGGCGCCCACAGGAACTTCAGCAGGTAGAAGAAGCTGGCCAGGCTGATCAGGCCGATGCTGGCCAGGTCCAGGCCGCCGTCGCGCAGGCGGGTGGACAGGGTCATCGAGGCCACCGGCAGGAACGGCAGGCCGCAGCCGAAGCCCAGCAGCGCCAGGGTCAGCGCCGACGGCGTGCCGAAGGCGCGGCGGATGCCGGCCCAGCCCTTGTAGCGCGGCGGCTCGCCCGCGGGCGCGTTCACGGCAGCGCGCCTTCGTAGTCGACGATGAACGGGGCGTGGTCGGAGAAGCGCTGCTCGCGGTAGATCGAGCAGCCGCGCAGGCGCGGTTTCAGCGACGGGGTGACGAACTGGTAGTCGATCCGCCACCCCACGTTGTTGGCGCGCGCCGCGCCACGGTTGCTCCACCAGGTGTAGTCCTCGCCCTGCGGATGCAGCGCGCGGTAGGCGTCGACCCAGCCGCCGGGCCGCGGCGGGGTGCCGTCGCTGCCCTCGTCCGGGCCGATCATGCCGTTGAGCCAGGCGCGCTCCGGCGGCAGGCAGCCCGAATTCTTCTGGTTGGAGGTCCAGTTCCGGATGTCCTTGCGGCAGCGGACGATGTTCCAGTCGCCGCACAGCACGTAGTCGCGGCCGCTGGCCAGCCACTCGTCGAGCACCGGCTTCAGCCACTCCATGACCTGGAACTTGTAGCCCTGGCGCAGCTCGCCGGAGGAGCCGGAGGGGATGTAGAACGAGACCACGCTGAGGTTGCCGAAGCGCGCCTCGATGTAGCGCCCCTCCTCGTCGAAGTCCGGCCGGCCCAGCACCGTGCGCACCTCGTCCGGCTCGCGCCGGGCGTAGATCGCCACGCCGCTGTAGCCCTTCTTGCTGGTGGCATCGCGGTAGAAGCAGTGGTGGCCGTCGGGGCGGAAGCAGGCGTCGGCCAGCTGGTGCTCCTGCGACTTGGTTTCCTGCAGGCAGACCACGTCCGCGTCCTGGCCGGCCAGCCAGTCGAAGAAGCCCTTGCTGGCGGCCGAGCGGATGCCGTTGGCGTTGAAGCTGATGATGCGCATGCGGGGACGGGTCGGAAAAACAGGCCGACAGCCTACCCAATCGCGCCCGCCGGCGCTGCCTCCGCGGCGCGCCGCGGCCGTATCCTATGCCGCCGTCCCACCGCCGCCATCCCCATGTCCGACCACCGCACCCGCTTCCTGCAGCTGGCCCTGGACGCCGACGCCCTGCGCTTCGGCGAGTTCACCCTCAAGTCCGGCCGTGTCTCGCCCTATTTCTTCAATGCCGGCCGCTTCGACAGCGGCGCGCGCCTGGCCGGCCTGGCCGCCTGCTACGCCGACGCGGTGGACGCGGCCAGGCTGCAGTTCGACGTGGTGTTCGGCCCGGCCTACAAGGGCATTCCGCTGGCCACCGCGCTGGCCTGCGAGTACGCCGGCCGCGGCCGCGACCTGCCGCTGGCGTTCAACCGCAAGGAAGCCAAGGACCACGGCGAGGGCGGCACCCTGGTCGGCGCGCCGCTGGCCGGGCGCCGGGTGCTGGTGGTGGACGACGTGATCACCGCCGGCACCGCGATCCGCGAGGCACTGGGGATCATCGCCGCCGCCGGCGGCACCGTGGCCGGGATCGTGGTCGCGCTGGACCGCCAGGAGATCGCCTCCGAGCAGGACCGCCGCTCCGCCGCGCAGGCGGTGGCGGCGGAGGCCGGGGTGCCGGTGGTGGCGGTGGCCGGGCTGGCCGACCTGCTTGCATTCGCCGCCGGAAACGACACACTGGCGGCGTACCACGCACCGTTGCTGGCCTACCGCGCCCGCTACGGCTGCGACCACACGGGCTGACTGACAGCGCAGGGGGCTGCCGTGACGCCGCAACACATCCGTCCGCTGGCGATGCTGGCGGCACTGGTCCTGCTGCCGGCGCCGGCGATGGCGCAGCAGAAGGCCGCCAACAAGAAGCTCTATTGCTGGGACCAGGACGGGCAGCGCGTGTGCGCCGACACCCTGCCGGCGGAAGCGGCCGGGATGGCGCGCGACGAGATCAGCGCCAGCAGCGGCATGCGCACCGGCCAGGTGCAGCGCGCGCTGACCCCGGAGGAACGCGCCGCGCTGGCCGAGGAGGAGCAGCGCCGGCAGCTGGATGCGATGGCCGAGGAGACCCGGCGCCGCACCGAGCAGGCGATGCTCATCACCTTCCAGGACGAGAACGAACTGCGCCGGGTGTTCAGCGAGCGCGTCACCCTGGTGGAGAACAGCATCGAGACCGCGCGCTACAACGTGGCCAGCCTGCGCGAGGGCCTGGTCACCCTGCTGCGCACCGCCGCCGAGCGCGAACTGGCCGGCAAGCCGGTGGCCGAGAAGCTGGCCGCCGACATCCGCCAGCGCCATGCGCAGCTGCTGTACCACCAGCTGCTGCAGCGCAATTTCGAGCGCCAGCGCGCGGCGCTGGACGGCGAGATCGAGGCCACCCTGGAGCGCTACCGGGCGCTGAAGTCCGGCACCACCGCCGCTGCACCGGCCACCGCCGCGGCGCAGTAAGGCCGCCGGCCGCGCCCGCGGCGCGGCGGCCCCGCTCCGCTCAGAACGGCAGGGTGCGCCCGGGCAGCAGCGGCTGCAGCTGCTCGCGGAACAGGGTGCGGATCCGCGCCAGCGCCGGCTCGTCGTCGGCCTCGAAGCGCAGCACCAGCACCGGGGTGGTGTTGGAGGCGCGCAGCAGGCCCCAGCCATCGTTCCAGTCCGCGCGCAGGCCGTCGATGGTGGTCAGGCGCGCGCCGGCGAACGCCGAATCCTCGGCCTGGGCCGCGGCGGTGAACCGCTCCACCAGCGCGTGCGGGTCCTCGCCGTCCTCCAGCGCGACCTTGATCTCCGGGGTGGACACGCTGTCCGGCAGCGCGTCCAGCACCTCCGAGGGCGACTCGAAGCGGCCGGCCAGGATCTCCAGCAGGCGCGCGGCCGCGTACAGGCCGTCGTCGAAGCCGTACCAGCGCTCCTTGAAGAAGAAGTGGCCGCTCATCTCGCCGGCCAGCTCGGCCTCGGTCTCGCGCATCTTGGCCTTGATCAGCGAGTGCCCGGTCTTCCACATCTGCGGGCTGCCGCCGTGGCGCAGGATGTAGTCCTGCAGGCGGCCGGTGCACTTGACGTCGTAGATCACCATCGCGCCCGGGTTGCGCTGCAGGACGTCGGCCGCGTACAGCATCAGCAGGCGGTCGGCGTAGACGATGCGGCCCTCGCGGGTGACCACGCCCAGGCGGTCGCCGTCGCCGTCGAAGGCCACGCCCAGGTCGGCGTCGAACTGGCGGACGGTCTGCACCAGGTCCTCGAGGTTGCGCGGCTCGCCCGGGTCCGGGTGGTGGTTGGGGAAGGTGCCGTCGACGTCGCAGTACAGCGGCACCACCTCGGCGCCGATCGCCTCCAGCAGGCGCGGCGCGATCTCGCCGGCCACGCCGTTGCCGGCGTCGGCCACCACCTTGAGGGGGCGCTCCAGCTGCACGTCGTCGGCGATCCGGCGGACGTAGTCCTCGGCCACGTCCTGGGTGGCGTAGCTGCCCGGGGCGTCGCTGCGCAGGCGGCCGTCGCGGATGCGTGCGTACAGGTCGACGATCGCCTCCCCGGACAGGGTCTGGCCGCCGACCACGATCTTGAAGCCGTTGTAGTCCGGCGGGTTGTGGCTGCCGGTCACCGCCACGCCGCTGCCGGCGCGCAGGTGGTAGGCGGCGAAGTACACCACCGGGGTCGGCACCATGCCGATGTCGATGACATTGCGGCCTGCCTTGCGCAGGCCCTCGACCAGGCCCTCGACCAGCTCCGGCCCGGACAGGCGGCCGTCGCGCCCGACCACGATGTCGGTGAGGCCTTCCTCGGCCATCACCGTGCCGATCGCCTGGCCGATGCGCGCGGCCACCTTCGCGTCCAGCTGGCTGCCGACCACGCCGCGGATGTCGTAGGCGCGGAAGATCGCCGGGTCCACCGCGACGTCGTCTTCCGGCGCCGGCGCCGGTGCGGCCGGGGCCGCGGCCGGGGTGGAAGCGGCCGGTGCCGGGCGCGGCTCCTGCTTCAGGGTCTGGCCCAGGGTCGGGGCCTCGTCCACCGGCGCCGGGGCGGCGCTGCGGCGCCGCCGCAGCTTGCCGCCGGCGGCCAGCAGCGCCACCAGCACGCCCAGCGCCAGCACCGTCGCCGCCGCCAGGCACGGCAGCGCGCCCAGCCCGAACGGGCCGGCGCCCGGATCCGGCGCCGCCGCGGCGGCGCGCAGGCCCTCCTGGCCGACCGGGCGCGACAGCACGTCGGCGCTGCCGCCGAGGCCGGCGTCGCCGCGCTCGAGCACGTTGTAGTTGCCCTGGCGCAGGGCCAGGTAGGCGCCGTCGGGCACCGCCGCGGCCTCGGTCGCGGCGGTCAGCACGCCCAGCGGCAGGCGCACGTAGGCGACCGCGGCGTCCTGGCCCAAGCGGACCGGCGCCGCCACGCCCAGGGCGATGCGGTCGGCGTCACGCACCACCGTGGCGACCGCCTCGTCCTGCGCCAGCGCGCGCTGCAGCAGGGCCAGGCGGGCGTAGCCGAAGGTCGCCGCGTCGGCATGCGCCGCGGCCAGGTCGGCGCGCAGCACCTGCGCCTGCTCGGCCTTGTCCCAGCCGTCCACCAGGGCGGCGGCGGCCGCTTCGGCATCGCCGGCCTCCAGGGCGGCGGCGACCGCGGCGCTTTCCAGGCGGCCGGCCAGGGCGCGGGTCTGCGCCCGCACCGCCGCGGCGGTGGCCTCGACCACCTGGTCGCGCGCCGCCTCCAGCTGCGCCAGGCGCTGGTCGGCCTGCCATTGCCGCACCCCGCTCCAGGCGAACCAGCCGGCCAGCAGCGCCAGCAATGCCGCCAGCAGCAGCGCCCCCCGCCGGACCTGCGACAGCCCCGGACCCACGTCCTTCTGCTTCATCCCCGCCCCCTGTTTCACCGTACGCCCGTGTGGCCGAAACCGCCCTCTCCCCGGGCGCTGGCCGCGAACGTGTCCACTACCTTCAGTTCCGCTCGCACGATTGGCGCCAACACCAGCTGGGCGATGCGGTCGCCCGGCTCGATGGTGAAGGCTTCCCGGCCCCGGTTCCAGGTGCTGATCAGCAGCGGCCCCTGGTAGTCGGCGTCGATCAGGCCGGTGCCGTTGCCCAGCACGATGCCGTGGCGGTGGCCCAGGCCCGAGCGCGGCAGCACCAGCGCGCACAGGTTCGGGTCGCCGATGTGGATCGCCAGGCCGCTGGGGACCAGCGCGGCGTCGCCGGGCTGCAGCACCAGCGGAGCCTCGATCGCCGCGCGCAGGTCCATGCCAGCGCTGGACTCGGTGGCGTAGGCCGGCAGCGGCCAGCTGTCGCCGAAGCGCGGGTCCAGCAGCTTCACCTCCAGCACCCGGGAGCTCATGCCTGCAGCCTCTCGGCCACCAGCGCCACCAGGGCGTCGGCCAGCTGCACCTTGGGCGCGGAGGCGAAGTCGCGCTCGCCGCCCGGCCAGAACGCGGTCATCGCGTTGGTGTCGCTCTCGAACCCGGCGCCGGGCACGCCCACGCGGTTGGCGATGATCAGGTCCAGGCGCTTGGACGTCAGTTTCTGCCGCGCATAGTCGGCCACGTTGTCGGTTTCGGCAGCGAAACCCACCACCAGCTTGAGCCCGGCGTCCTCGCGCGCGGCCACCTCGGCCAGGATGTCCGGGGTGCGCACCAGGTCCAGGGCCAGCACCTGGCCGGTGCCGGTCTTCTTGATCTTGCTCGGCGAGAACGCGCGCGGGGTGTAGTCGGCCACCGCGGCGGCGCCGATGTAGATGTCCGCCGGCAACGCGGCGAACACCGCCTGGCGCATCTGCTCGGCCGAGCGCACGTCCACCCGCTGCACCCCCGGCGGGGTCGGCAGCTGCACCGGACCGGCGACCAGCACCACCTCCGCGCCGGCGCGGGCGGCGCTGGCGGCCACGGCGAAGCCCATCTTGCCGCTGCTGCGGTTGCCCAGGTAGCGCACCGGATCCAGGTCCTCGTAGGTCGGGCCGGCGGTGACCACCACCTTCAGGCCCTGCAGCAGGCCCGGCGTGGCGGCCGCGGCCGGGGCGGCGCCGCCGGCCAGGGCGGCGACGATCGCCTCCGGCTCGGCCAGGCGACCGGGGCCGGATTCGCCCTCGGCCAGCGGGCCGTCGTCCGGGCCGATCACCTGCACCCCGCGCGAGCGCAGCAGCTCGACGTTGGCCACGGTGGCCGGGTGCTTCCACATGCGGTGGTTCATCGCCGGGGCCACCGCCAGCGGGGCCTCGGTGGCCAGGCACAGGGTGGTGACCAGGTCGTCGGCCAGGCCGTGGGCCAGGCGCGCCAGCAGGTCGGCGGTGGCCGGGGCCACGACCACACGGTCGGCCCAGCGTGCCAGCTCCAGGTGGCCCATGGCCTGTTCGGCGGCGGTATCCCACAGGGTGGTGCGCGCCGGATGCCCGGACAGGGCCTGGAAGCTCAGCGGGGTGACGAACTGCTGGGCGCCGGCGGTCATCGCCACCTGCACCTGGGCGCCGGCGTCGCGCAGGCGGCGCACCAGTTCCAGCGCCTTGTAGGCGGCGATCCCGCCACCGACGCACAACAGGATCCGCTGTCCCGCCAGGGCGGCGGTGGCCGTTGCAATCACTTGGAAATTCCTACCCGGGAAAGGGCTACAAGCTTACTCCAGGCGGCGCTTCCGCCTGATTCCCGCGAGCCTGCGCGGACGGCACCCTTGGGCATATGCGGATCCGCGACTGGCCAGCCGGTGAACGTCCACGGGAGAAGCTGCTGGCGCACGGCGCGGCGGCGCTCTCCGACGCCGAACTGCTGGCCCTGTTCCTCGGCTCCGGCCTGCGCGGCCGCGACGCGGTGCAGACCGCGCGCGAGCTGCTGGCCGCGCACGGCCCGTTGCGCGCCCTGCTGGACCGGCCGCCGCGGGCGCTGGCGCGCCTGCCAGGGGTGGGTCCGGCCCGCGCCTGCGCCCTGGCCGCGGCCCTGGAACTGGGCAACCGCCACCTGGCCGCCGCCCTGGAGCGCGGCGAGGCCCTGACCGACCCGGCCAGCGCCGGCCGCTACTTCGCCCGCCGCCTGCGGCCGCGCCCGCACGAGGTCTTCGCCGCCCTGTTCCTGGACAACCGCCACCGGGCGCTGGCGTTCGAGGAGCTGTTCACCGGCACCATCGACGGCGCCGAGGTGCACCCGCGCGAGGTTGTGCGCCGGGCCCTGGCGCACAACGCCGCGGCGGTGATCGTCGGCCACAACCATCCCTCCGGCTGCCCCGATCCCTCGGCCGCCGACCGCGCCATCACCGCCCGGCTCCGCCAGGCCCTGTCCCTGGTGGAGGTGCGGCTGCTGGACCACTTCGTGGTCGGCGACGGCGAGCCGGTGTCGATGGCCGCGCGCGGCCTGCTCTAGGCCCCGCCGGCGCGGGCATCGGCCCGGGCCCGCGGACCGGGTAAAATAGGCGGCCAAACCGCAGAACCGGTCCCCCGTGAAGATCCTCCTGAAGGCCCTGGTCAGCCAGGGTATCGAAGCCCTGCGCGTCGCCGGCAAGCTGCCCGCCGACGCCCCCACGCCCGACTTCGTGATCGAGCGCCCCAAGACCCGCGAGCATGGCGACTTCGCCACCAACGCGGCGATGCTGCTGGCCAAGGCCGCGCGCACCAACCCGCGCGCGCTGGCCCAGGCGCTGGTCGAGGCCTTCCCTGCCAGCGACGACATCGCCCGGGTGGAGATCGCCGGGCCGGGCTTCATCAACTTCCACCTGGCCCCGGGCGCGTGGCAGCGCGAGGTCGCCGGCGTGCTGCGCCACGGCGCCGAGTACGGCCGCAACACCTCCGGCCAGGGCCGCACCGCCGGCGTGGAATACGTCTCGGCCAACCCGACCGGCCCGCTGCACGTGGGCCACGGCCGCGCCGCGGCGATCGGCGACTGCATCGCCCGCGTGCTCGACGCCAACGGCTGGAAGGTCAAGCGCGAGTTCTACTACAACGACGCCGGCGTGCAGATCGAGAACCTGGCGCGCTCGGTGCAGGCGCGCCTGCGCGGGCTCAAGCCGGGCGACGCGCAGTGGCCGGCGGAGGCCTACAACGGCGACTACATCCAGGACGTGGCCGACGCCTACCGCCGCGGCGAAACCGTGCAGATCGAGGGCCACGCGGTCACCGGCAGCGGCGACGCCGAGGACATCGAGGCCATCCGCCGCTTCGCCGTGGCCTACCTGCGCAACGAGCAGAACCAGGACCTGGCCGCGTTCGGGGTGGAGTTCGACATCTACTTCCTGGAAAGCTCGCTGTACCGCGACGGCAAGGTCGAGGAGACCGTGCGCGAGCTCACCGCCAAGGGCCACACCTACGAGGAAGGCGGCGCCCTGTGGCTGCGCACCACCACCTTCGGCGACGACAAGGACCGGGTGATGCGCAAGTCCGACGGCACCTACACCTACTTCGTGCCGGACGTGGCCTACCACCTGAGCAAGTGGCAGCGCGGCTACGAGCGCGCGATCACCGAGCTGGGCGCCGACCACCACGGTTCGCTGGCGCGCGTGCGCGCCGGCCTGCAGGCGCTGGACGTGGGCATCCCGCAGGGCTGGCCGGAGTACGTGCTGCACCAGATGGTCACGGTGATGCGCGGCGGCGAGGAAGTGAAGCTGTCCAAGCGCGCCGGCTCCTACCTGACCCTGCGCGACCTGATCGACGAGGTCGGCCGCGACGCCACCCGCTGGTTCCTGGTCGCGCGCAAGCCCGACTCGCAGCTGGTGTTCGACATCGACCTGGCGCGCCAGCAGAGCAACGACAACCCGGTGTTCTACGTGCAGTACGCCCACGCCCGCGTGGCCGCGCTGTTCCGCCAGGCCGGGGAGAAGGGCTACGCCTTCGACCAGGACAACGGCCTGGCCAACCTCGCCCGCCTGGACGACGACGGCTCGCTGACGCTGGTCGTGGAACTGTCGCGCTACCCGGAGGTGGTGGAGGCGGCCGGCCAGTCGCTTGAACCGCACCTGGTGGCGCAGTACCTGCGCGACCTGGCCTATGCTTTCCACACCTGGTATGCGAACACGCCGGTGCTGGTGGACGAGGCCCCGCTGCGCGACGCGCGCCTGGCGCTGGCCCGCGCCGTGCAGCAGGTACTGGCCAACGGCCTGGGCCTGCTCGGCGTGGGCGCGCCGGAGCGCATGTAAGGCACCAGGCTACGGAGACCGGAAGACGATGGCGGCAAGACGCGGCAAGAGCCAGGCACGACGCAACGGCAGCAGTGGCCGGCCGGCGTGGGTGTGGCTGGTGGCCGGCCTGGCGCTCGGCGCCCTGGTGGTGCTGGGCGCGCCAGTCCTGCTGAAGCAGGACGGCGACGGCTTCGTCCGCTTCGGCCCGCGCGCCGATCCCGACGCGCAGCCGCCGCCGGTGGCCGACCCGGAGGCCATCGCCGAGACCGCGCCGGCCGAGCCGGCGCGCCCCGCCGCGCCGCCACCGCCGCAGTACGACTTCTACACCGTGCTGCCGGGCAACGAGGTGCGCATGTCCGACGCCGAGCTGGCCGCCAGCGCGCGCGAGGAACAGGCCCGCCGCGAACGCGAGGAGGCGCGCCGCGCCCGCGATGCGCTGGAAGGCCGCGCCCCGGACCCGGTGCCGTTGCGCGAGCCGGACCCGGCCATGGCCGGCGCCTCCACCGCCATGCCGGCCGCCGGCAGCGATGCCGGTGCGCCCACGCCCGCCCCGCCGGCGCCGGCCCAGGCCGCTACCGGCACGGGCGAGGCACGCTACATCCTGCAGGCCGGCGCCTTCGGCGCGCCCGGCGATGCGGAGGAAGTGAAGGCCAAGATCGCCATGCTCGGGCTCAGCGCCCGGGTGGAATCCGGCGAGGCCGGCGGGCGCACCGTGTACCGCGTGCGCATGGGGCCGTATGGCAGCGCCAGCGAGCTGGCCGCGGCCAAGCAGGCGCTGGCCGAAGGCGGCCTGCCGGCGGTGGCGATCAGGGCGCAGTGATTCCGCCCCGGGCGGAATCACCCCAAGGTTTGCCCGGCACAATCCCGGGCCCCGTGCCCGCTGCATCCATACCCCCTGCGCCCGCCGGCGCGCACCCCCTGGCCCAGGGGGTGCTGCCCATGCCCACAGCGCCCAGGGAGGCCGAAGCCCGGCCTCGCATGCGGTGGGCCACCGTCGCGTGATGGTGCGAGAATCGGCGGGTTTCTCCCGCGAGGAAATCCACGATGTCCAAGACCGTGTTCATCACCGGCGCCACCTCCGGCTTCGGCCTGGCGGCGGCGCGCCGTTTCGTCTCCGCCGGCTGGAAGGTCGTGGCCACCGGCCGCCGCGCAGACCGCCTGCAGTCCCTGGTCGCCGAGCTCGGCGCGGACAACGTGCACCCGGCGGTCTTCGACGTGCGCGACGCGGCCGCCATGGATGCCGCCCTGGCCGCGCTGCCGGAGGCCTTCGCCGGGATCGACGTGCTGGTCAACAACGCCGGGCTGGCGCTGGGCACCGCGCCGGCGACCCACGCCTCGCTGGACGACTGGAAGGTGATGATCGACACCAACATCACCGCCCTGGTCACGCTCACCCACCGCCTGCTGCCGAAGCTGGTCGAGCGCCGCGGCGCGGTCATCAACATCAGCTCGGTCGCCGGCGTGTACCCGTACCCGGGCGGCAACGTCTACGGCGGCACCAAGGCCTTCGTCAGCCAGTTCTCGCTGAACCTGCGCAGCGACCTGCACGGCACCGGCGTGCGCGTGACCACGATCGAGCCGGGCATGGCCGAGACCGAGTTCACCCTGGTCCGCACCCACGGCAACCAGGCCGCCTCCGACGCGCTGTACAAGGACGCGCACCCGATGAGCGCCGAGGACATCGCCGAGCAGATCTACTACGTGGCGACCCTCCCGCCGCACCTCAACATCAACCGGCTGGAGATCATGCCGGTGACGCAGAGCTTCGCCGGCTTCCAGGTGCACCGCGGCTGACGGCCGGCGGCGGCCGCGCCGCCGCGCGCCGGCACCGTCACTCGAACGGCGAGTCGGTCAGGTAGGTGTAGCCGGTCAGCCCCGCCTCCAGCGCCGCGGCCATGGCCAGCGCCTCTTCCTGCGGCAGCCCGGCGTCGTGCACCCGCTGCGCGTAAGCCGCGCGCAGGTCGTCCAGGCGGTAGCCCACGTAGTCCAGCATCACGTCGGTGGTGTCGCCGCGGCGCTGTTGCGCCAGCTCGTAGCCGCCGCCCTCGGCCAGTCGCACCTCGACCGCGTCGGTATCGCCGAACAGGTTGTGGATGTCGCCGAGGATCTCCTGGTAGGCACCGACCAGGAAGAAGCCGAGGCGGTAGCGCTCGCCGCGGCGCACCGGGTGCAGCGGCAGCGAGGTGTCCAGGCCGCCGTTCTCGACGTAGGTCTTGACCGTGCCGTCGGAGTCACAGGTCATGTCGGCGACCACGCCGCGGCGGGTCGGCGCCTCGTCCAGGCGCTCGATCGGCACGATCGGGAATACCTGGTCGATCGCCCACACGTCCGGGATCGACTCGAACACGCTGAAGTTGACGAAGTACTTGTCGACCAGGCGGTCGTTGAGCTCGTCCAGCACCGGGCGGTGGCTGCGCTCGTTGCCGTCCAGGCGCGCGCGCACGCCGTTGAGCACGGCGTAGAACAGGTCGTCCACGCGCGCGCGCTGCGGCAGGTCGATCTGGCCCAGGGCGTAGGCAGCCAGGCCTTCGGCATGGAAGTGCTGGGCCTCGTGGAACAGCTCCAGCGGCGGGCGGCGGTCGAGGTCGGCATGCAGCTCGCGCAGGTGGCGGATCGCCGCCGGCTCGTCGTCGTGCGGGTCCGGCACGCGCCCTTCCGGCGCCTGCTCGACCTCGATGGTGTCGGCCACCAGCACCGCGTGGTGCGCGGTCATGGCGCGGCCGCACTCGGTGACGATCCGCGGCGGGGCCAGGCCCTGCGCCGCGCAGGCCTCGGCCAGCGGCTGCACGATGTTGGCCGCGTACTGGTGCAGGCCGTAGTTGATCGAGCACTCGCTGCGCGAGCGGGTGCCTTCGTAGTCGATGCCCAGGCCGCCGCCCACGTCCATGTAGCGGATGCCGGCGCCCAGCCGCGACAGCTCGCTGAAGTAGCGCACCGCCTCGCGCATGCCGTTGGCGATGTCGCGCACGTTGGAGATCTGCGAGCCCATGTGGAAGTGCAGCAGCTGCAGGCAATCGGTCATGCCGCTGTCGCGCAGGTTCTTCCACAGGTCCAGCAGCTGGCGCGGGGACAGGCCGAACTTGGCCTTGTCGCCGCCGCTGTTCTGCCACTTGCCGGCGCCCAGCGAGGCCAGGCGCATGCGCACGCCCAGGCCCGGCTGCACGCCCAGCGCGCGCGCCTCCTCCATCGCCAGCCGCAGCTCGGAGGGCTTCTCGATGACGATGAAGGTCTCCAGGCCCAGCTTGCGCCCGATCAGGGCCAGGCGGATGTACTCGCGGTCCTTGTAGCCGTTGCACACCACCAGCCCGCCGGGCCGCGACAGCGCCAGCACCGCCATCAGCTCCGGCTTGCTGCCGGCCTCCAGGCCGAAGCCCTCGCCGTGGTGCGAGGCCAGGGTGCCGGCCACGCCGCGGTGCTGGTTGACCTTGATCGGGTACACCGCGGTGTAGCCGCCGGCGTAGCCGGCGTCGTCCATCGCCAGGGCGAAGGCCGACTGCAGCTGCGCCAGGCGGTCGCCGAGGATGTCCGGGAAGCGCAGCAGCAGCGGCAGCTGCATGCCGCGCGCGCGCGCCGCCTCCACCAGCTCCGGCAGCGGCAGCGCCGGGCCGCCCTCGCCGCGCGGCCGCACCTGGATCGCGCCGTCGGCCACGTCGAAATAGCCCCCGGACCAGTGCGGGATGGACCAGGTGGCGCGGGCGCGGTCGGCGGACCAGTCGCTCATCGGGCAGGACTCGGATGGTGAAAAGGACGCGCATTCTAGCGCCGACGTGCGCCGCGCTCCGTTACAATGCGCGCCCTTCGCCGCCGCCCCCCGGCGGCGCCCCGCCCTCCCGGCCGCCGCCGCGGCACCCCCTGCTCCCCACGAGGACTGCCCATGAGCACCCAGGACAACTGGTACATCGAGCGTTTCGAGCCGACCGGATCGGCCATCGGCTACCGGGTCGAGGCCAAGCTGGACGAGGTGCAGTCCCGCTTCCAGAAGATCGAGGTCTACCGCACGACCGACTGGGGCAACCTGATGCTGATCGACGGCGCGGTGATGCTCACCAGCCGCGACAACTTCCTCTACCACGAGATGATCACGCACCCGGCGCTGTTCACCCACGCCGCGCCGAAGCGCGTGGTGATCATCGGCGGCGGCGACTGCGGCACCCTGCGCGAGGTGCTCAAGCACCCGGGCGTGGAGAGCGCGACCCAGTGCGACATCGACGAGCAGGTCACGCGCATGGCCGAGAAGCACTTCCCGGAGCTGTGCGAATCCAACGCCGACCCGCGCGCCGAGCTGCTGTTCGACGACGGCGTGGCCTACATGGCCAACTGCCCGGCCGGCAGCGTGGACGTGGTGATCGTCGACTCCACCGACCCGGTCGGCCCGGCCGAGGGCCTGTTCAACAAGGACTTCTACGCCAGCTGCTTCCGCGCCCTGAAGGAGGACGGCATCCTGGTGCAGCAGTCCGAATCGCCGCTGGCGCAGCTGGAGCTGATCAAGGCGATGCGCGCGGAGATGGGCAAGGCCGGCTTCTCGACCTTCAAGACCCTGCCGTTCCCGCAGCCGTGCTACCCGACCGGCTGGTGGAGCGTGACCCTGGCGCGCAAGGGCCAGGGCTTCGGCTTCCGCGAGGCCGACGCCGAAGCCAAGGGCTTCGGCACCCGCTACTACACCGCGCACCTGCACCGCGGCGTGCTGGTGGCCCCGCCGTTCGTGGCCCAGGCCCTGGGCGAGTAAGCCGGACCCGGCCCGGCGGCCATGTCCCCGCCGGCGCCGCCACGCGCTGACCCGTTCAGCTGGCGGCAGGGAAACCTGAACTTTTTAAGGCTCCGTTCTGCGAACGGAACATAGCCTTTTCTTAACATTCATAGTTACCAGACGCGCCGGTTTTATATTTGCGCCTGGTGTTACCCCCCCACCCCGCGGCTCCCCCTTCCCCTTCCCGCGGGCACGAAGAAGAAGAAGAGCCATGAACACCTTTGCCGATGCCGCAGGCATCGCCGGGCGGCAGTTCGAGGCGCCCGTGCTGCTCAAGGAAGGCACCCGCCTGCTGGAGCCAGACGTCTACCGCACCCTGGTCAAGGGCCGCGTGGCCGTGGTCAAGGATTACAGCCGCTACCGCCGCACCCCGCTGGCGCCGCTGGCGCGGCTGCTGGTGCGGCGCGAGGCGCGCGCGCTGGGCCGCCTGCGCGACTGGGCGCACGCGCCGATGCTGCTGGGCATCGTCGGCGGCTTGGCGCTGGCGATGGAGTTCGTGCCGGGCGAACCGCTGGGCGCGCAGCGCCGGGTCAGCGAGGACACCTTCCGCCAGCTGCGCGGCGCGTTGGCGCACCTGCACGCCAACGGCATCACCCACAACGACCTGCACCCGGCCAACGTGATGGTCAGCGGCGACCGCGTGGTCCTGCTGGACTTCGCCTCGGCCCTGCGCCTGCCGCGCTGGATGCGCAACGCCCCGGTGGTGCGCGAGCTGCGCCGCAGCGACCTGGCCAACGCGCTGAAGATCGAGCAGCGCCTGACCGGCCGCGCGCCGGGCGAGTTCGTGTCGCAGGTGCTGGCCGATCCGCGCTGGGTCACCGCCGTGCGCGATGGCTGGAAGCGCTTCTACCGCGGTTTCAAGGCCACCTTCGGCGGCTGAGCCGCCGACCGGATCGCCGGCGCGCCTCAGAGCGCGTCGGCGTCCAGCTCGCCGGTGCGGATGCGCACCACCCGGCCCAGGTCGTACACGAACACCTTGCCGTCGCCGATCTTGCCGGTGGCCGCGGCCTTGACGATCGCCTCCACCACCGCGTCGACGCGGTCGTCGGTCACCGCCACCTCGACCTTCACCTTGGGCAGGAAGTCGACCACGTACTCGGCGCCGCGGTAGAGCTCGGTGTGGCCCTTCTGCCGGCCAAAGCCCTTGACCTCGGTGACGGTGATGCCCGCGATGCCCTGGCTGGCGAGTGCCTCGCGCACGTCGTCCAGCTTGAACGGCTTGATCACGGCCATGATCATCTTCATGCGTTGGTCTCCGGGTCGCCACATGGGATAACGGGGCGCACAGGATACCGCGCCGCGCTGCTTGCCCAGCAGCACCCGCCTCCTGTCCAATGCGCCAGGCTCGGAGTTTTCCCACGCCGCGCCGCGAACCCCGCCGACTGCCGTGCCCCCCGTCGCCGGCGCACACTGCCCATCCCGCCGGAGGAGCACCCATGATCGACCTGAACCACATCGACGACCTTGCCCGCCGCCTGAGCGAGCTGGTCCCGCCGGGCCTGCGCGAATCGCGCGAGGAGCTGCAGGCCAGCTTCCGCGCCGCGCTGCAGGCCGGGCTGTCGCGCCTGGACCTGGTGACCCGCGAGGAGTTCGACGTCCAGCGCGCGGTGCTGCTGCGCACCCGCGAGAAGCTGCACGAGCTGGAGCGGGCGGTGGAGCAGCTGGAAGCCCGGCTGGCCGCCGGCGACGGCGGAAGCGGCACCGCCCACTGATCCACCATGGGCCTGGCCCTGGTGCACAGCCGCGCCCGTGCGGGCGTGGCGGCTCCGGCCGTGCAGGTCGAGGTACACCTCTCCGGCGGCCTGCCCTCCACCCAGATCGTGGGCCTGCCGGCGGCGGCGGTGCGCGAATCCCGCGACCGGGTGCGTGCGGCCATCCTCTGCGCGCAGTTCGAGTACCCGCAGCGGCGCATCACCATCAACCTGGCCCCCGCCGACCTGCCCAAGGACGGCGGCCGCTTCGACCTGCCGATCGCGCTGGGCATCCTCGCCGCCAGCGGCCAGATCGACCGCGACGCGCTGGCTGGCTGCGAGTTCCTCGGCGAGCTGGGCCTGACCGGCGAGCTGCGCGCGGTGGACGGCGTGCTGCCGGCGGTGCTGGCCGCCGCGCGCGACGGCCGCCGCCTGGTGGTGCCGGCCGCCAGCGCGGCCGAAGCGGCGCTGGCACGCCAGGCCGAGGCCTATGTCGCGCGCACCCTGCTGGAAACCTGCGCCGGGCTGGGCGGCCAGGCGCGGCTGCCGCGCGCGACCGAGGCCGGCGCCGCGGCCACGCCCGTTGCGGCAGCTCCCGCCCTGCCCGACCTGGCCGCGGTGCGCGGCCAACTGCAGGCGCGGCGGGCGCTGGAGATCGCCGCCGCCGGCGGCCACCACCTGCTGATGAGCGGCCCGCCTGGCTGCGGCAAGACCCTGCTGGCCTCCTGCCTGCCCGGACTGCTGCCGGAAGCCAGCGAGGCCGAGGCCCTGGAAACCGCCGCGGTGCATTCGATCAGCGGCCATGGCCTGGACCCGGCGCGCTGGCGCCAGCGCCCGCTGCGCGCCCCGCACCACGGCGCCAGCGCGGTTGCCCTGGCCGGCGGCGGCAGTCCGCCGCGCCCGGGCGAGATCTCGCTGGCGCACAACGGCGTGCTGTTCCTGGACGAGCTGCCGGAATGGAGCCGCGCCGCGCTGGAGGTGCTGCGCGAGCCGCTGGAATCCGGCCGCATCACCGTCTCCCGCGCCGGCCGCAGCGCCGAGTTCCCCGCACGCTTCCAGCTGGTGGCGGCGATGAATCCCTGTCCCTGCGGCTATGCCGGCGACCCGTCGGCGCGCTGCCGCTGCACCCCGGACATGGTCGCGCGCTACTGGGGCCGGCTGTCCGGTCCGCTGCTGGACCGCATCGACCTGCACCTGGCCATGGCCCGGCTGCCGCCGGCGCAGCTGCGCGCCGATGCGCCGCCGGGCGAATCCAGCGCCGCGGTGCGGGCGCGGGTGGAAGCGGCGCGCGAACGCCAGCAGGCCCGCGGCACCGGGCCCAACGCGCGCCTGGATCCGGCCGGGCTGGCCGCGTGCTGCCGCCTCGGTGCAGGCGAGCAGGCCCTGCTCGAACAGGCCGCCGAGCGCCTGCAGCTGACCGCGCGCAGCCTGCACCGGGTGCTGCGGGTGGCGCGCACCATCGCCGACCTCGACGCCAGCGAGGGCATCGGCCGCGACCACCTGGCCGAGGCCCTCGGCTTCCGCGCACCGCTGCTGCTGCGCGACTGAGGCCCGATCCGCAGCATTCCTCCAGGCACGCAGTGGCGCTGCGCGGGAGCCGGGGCGTCCGCATCGACCTGCCTGGTGAATTCGTCTTCCGTGGGAAGGGGAACTTGCGCGGTACGCACGCATCGCGGGAACAAGAGAAACCCCCGGCTGCACGACCCACCAAACCCGTGCAGCCGGGGGCGGTGCCGGAGCGCCGCCACTCCGGCATCCTGGACGTCAGGCCGCGTTGCGGTCCTGGAACTGCTCTTCCTCGGTCGAACCCTTCAGGGCGGTGGTCGAGGACTGGCCCTGCTGGATCGCCTGGGTGACCGCGTCGAAGTAGCCGGTGCCGACCTCGCGCTGGTGCTTGACCGCGGTGAAGCCCTTGTCCGCGGCGGCGAACTCGGCTTCCTGCAGCTCGACGAAGGCGCTCATCTGGTTGCGGGCGTAGCCGTAGGCCAGGTTGAACATCGAGTAGTTCAGGGCGTGGAAGCCGGCCAGGGTGATGAACTGGAACTTGTAGCCGTAGCTGGCGATTTCCTTCTGGAACTTCGCGATCGTGGCGTCGTCCAGGTTCTTCTTCCAGTTGAAGCTCGGCGAGCAGTTGTAGGCCAGCAGCTTGCCCGGGAACCTGGCGTGGATGGCCTCGGCGAACTTGCGCGCGAACTCCAGGTCCGGCTTGCCGGTCTCGCACCAGATCAGGTCGGCGTACGGGGCGTAGGCCAGGCCGCGGGCGATGGCCTGGTCCAGGCCGTTGCGGGTGCGGAAGAAGCCCTCGACGGTGCGCTCGCCGGTGCAGAACGGCCTGTCGTTCTCGTCGATGTCCGAGGTCAGCAGGTCGGCGGCCTCGGCGTCGGTGCGCGCGATCAGGATGGTCGGCACGCCCATCACGTCGGCGGCCAGGCGCGCGGCGTTGAGCTTCTCCACCGCCTCGCGGGTCGGCACCAGCACCTTGCCGCCCATGTGCCCGCACTTCTTCACCGAGGCCAGCTGGTCCTCGAAGTGCACGCCGGCGGCGCCGGCCTCGATCATCGCCTTCATCAGCTCGAAGGCGTTGAGCACGCCGCCGAAGCCGGCCTCGGCGTCGGCCACAATCGGCTGCAGGAAGTCGATGCTGTCGTTGCCCTCGGCGTGGTGCAGCTGGTCGGCGCGCAGCAGGGTGTTGTTGATGCGCTTGACCACCGCCGGCACCGAGTCGGCCGGGTACAGCGACTGGTCGGGATACATCTGCCCGGCGAGGTTGGCGTCCGCCGCCACCTGCCAGCCGCTCAGGTAGATCGCCTTGAGCCCCGCCTTGACCTGCTGCATGGCCTGGTTGCCGGTCAGCGCGCCCAGCGCGTTGACGAAGTCCATCTCGTGCAGGTAGCGCCACAGCTTCTCGGAAGTGATGCGGGCGATGGAGTGCTCCACCGGGATGGTGCCGCGCAGGCGCACCACGTCCTCGGCGGTGTAGTTGCGGATGATGCCGGCCCAGCGCGGGTCGGTGTTCCATTCGTGCTGGATCTGCTCGGCGGTCTTCAACGTGCTCATGGTGCTTCTCCGTGGCGGTGGGCTTCTTGCGCTCGAGGGGTCCTGCCGTCGTTCCGGCGGGCCGGACGCGGTGGCCTCGATGGGTCCGTGGTGGAAGGTCCCGGGTCCCGGCCTGGGCCGGGACGCGGGCGTGGGTCAGTCGATGCGGGCGTAGGCCGGCAGGGTCAGGAACTCGACCAGCTGGCAGGCGCGGGTCAGCTCGTCGAGCAGGGCGGTGGCCTCGGCGATGCGGCGGCCACCCGGCAGGTTGGCGGTGTCCCCCAGGCGCCCGGGCAGCGCGGCCAGGGTGCGTTCGAACAGGGCGAAGTCGATGACGGTGCCGTCGGCCAGGTGCACCGGGCTGCCGTCGGCGTGGCGGCCGCGCGGGTCGGAGTGGTGCAGCCACTGCCACAGCTGGGCGCGGGCGATCTCGGCGGTGGCCGCGTCCTCCATCATCCCGTGGATCGGCACGCAGCCGTTGCCGTCCAGCCAGGCGGCCAGGTAGCGCACGCAGACCTCGATGTTGTTCTCGAAGCCCTCGCGGGTGATCGTGCCCTCGCACGGGCGGATCAGGTCGTCGCGGGTGACCTGCACGTCCTCGCGCAGCACGTGGTGCTGGTTGGGCGTGGGCATGTGCGCGTCGAACACCTCGCGCGCCACCGGGATCAGCGCCGGATGCGCCACCCAGGTTCCGTCGTGGCCGGCGGTGACCTCGCGCAGCTTGTCCGCGCGCACCCGCGCCAGGGCCTGCTCGTTGGCCACCGGGTCGGAGGCGTTGGGGATCTGCGCGGCCATGCCGCCCATGGCGTGCGCGCCGCGGCGGTGGCAGGTGCGGATCAGCAGCTCCGAATACGCCTTGAGGAACGGCTGGGTCATGGTCACCTGGCCGCGCTCGGGCAGGACCTTGTCCGGGTGGGCGCGGAACGTCTTCAGGTAGGAGAAGATGTAGTCCCAGCGCCCGCAGTTCAGGCCGACGATGCGGTCGCGCAACGCGTGCAGGATCTCGTCCATCTCGAACACCGCCGGCAGGGTCTCGATCAGGACGGTGGCCTTCATCTGCCCGTGCGGCAGGCCCAGGAAGGCCTCCACGTGCGACAGCGCGGCTTCCCACAGCGCCGCCTCCTCCATCGACTGCAGCTTGGGCAGGTAGAAGTACGGGCCGCGGTCGTTGGCCATCAGCGTGCGCGCGTTGTGGAAGGCGAACACGGCCATGTCGAACAGGCCGCCGGCGATCGGCTCGCCGTCCACGCGCACGTGCTTCTCGTCCAGGTGCCAGCCGCGCGGGCGCACGATCAGCACCGCGCGCTCCTCGTACGGGCGCAGGCGGTACTGCTTGCCGTTGCCGGCCTGGAAGCTCAGCGAGCCATCCACCGCCGCGGCCAGGGCGCGCTGGCCAGCCAGCAGGTTGCGCCAGGTCGGCGAGGTGGAGTCCTCGAAGTCGGCCATGTAGCAGTGGGCGCCGGAGTTCAGCGCGTTGATCACCATCTTCGGGTCCACCGGGCCGGTGATCTCCACGCGGCGGTCCTGCAGCGCGGCCGGGATCGGCGCGACCTTCCAGTCGCCCTCGCGGATGTGGCGGGTGTCGGCACGGAAGTCGGGCAGGCCGCCGGCGTCGAAGAACGCCTGGCGCTCGCGGCGGGCGGCCAGCAGGGCGCGGCGTTCCGGCTCGATCGTGCGGTGCAGCGACACCAGCAGCCCCAGCAGCGGCGCCGGCAGCAGCTGTTCCTGCCCGGCGACCCGCTCGGTCAGCGAAAGCCCGGCCGCGCCCTTGGGAACGGCGGCCGGCCCCGGGCGCCGGCCCGGATTCGAAGCGGGAATGGCGGATTCAGCGGTCGCGGACATGACGGTGCTCCTGCATCGGTCGGGCGTCCACGCTGCTTGCTTGGCCAGGTATTTGACAAAGCAGTTTTGTCAATGTAGTTCATTAGCCAGGCTTATAGCCACCGTGAGGCTGCCGTGAGTGCCGCTGCAAGTCCTCGTTTTTCCTACAAATCCGACCGTCTCAAGCCGCTGCGCGCGTTCTGCCAGACGGTGCGGCTGGGCTCGGTATCGAGGGCGGCGGAGGCGCTTTTCGTGTCCCAGCCGGCCATCACCCTGCAGCTGCAGGCGCTGGAGCGCGACCTGGGGATGCCGCTGCTGGAGCGTTCCGGGCGCCGCCTGGTGCCCACCCGCGAGGGCGAGCTGCTGTACGAGATGGCCCAGCCCCTGGTCGAGCAGCTGGACGGCCTGGAGAACGCCTTCCGCGAGCGGGTGCGCGGGTTGGATGCCGGCGAGCTGCGGATCGCGGCCAACAGCTCGACCATCCTCTACCTGCTGCCGAAGATCGTCGCCGCCTTCCGCCAGCAGCACCCGGACGTGCACCTGGTGCTGCACAACGTGGTCACCAGCGAGGGCACCGAGCTGCTGCGCGAGGACGCGGTGGACCTGGTGGTCGGCACTTTGCTCGACGTGCCGGCCGACCTCAGCTACGAGGCCGCGCACCGCTTCGAGCAGCGGCTGATCGCGCCGCCCGGGCACCCGCTGCTGCGCAAGCCGCGGCTGGAACTGGCCGACCTGGCCGAATACCCGCTGATCCTGCCGCCGCAGCGCCAGGTCACCTGGCGCCTGGTCGACCTGGTGCTGCAGCAGAACCGGGTGCCGTACACGGTGGCGCTTGAGGTCAGCGGCTGGGACGTGATCAAGCAGTACGTGGCCATGGGCCTGGGCGTGTCGATCATCCCCTCGGTATGCCTGGCCGAGGGCGACGAGGCCCGCCTGGGCTCGCGCTCGCTGGCGGCGTTCTTCCCGGCGCGCAGCTATGGGGTGGTGGTGCGCAAGGGCCGGGTGCTGTCGCCGCAGGCGCGTGCGTTCGTGGCCCTGATCCGCCCGGACCTGCTTGCGCCGCGCGAGTACGACCAGAGTGGACACTCCGAACGCTGAGCATCCGCCTGCAGGCCGGCAGCCTGGCCAGGAGGAGGGGATGGATCAGGCCGGGTGCGTATGCCGCCAGATGGCCACGGCCGCGGCCATGCACAGGAACCAGAACGCCAGGCCCACCACCGCGCACCACGCACTTTCCGGGTGGGTGCGCACGCCGAGGCCGCGCAGCAGCGCATAGCCCAGGCCCGTCACCAGGATTTCCAGCACCACGTCGACCAGGACGTAGCCGACGACGCGGACGGTCCAACCCAGCAGGCCCCCGATGGCTTCCTCCGGCATCGTCGCCCCTCCGGACTTGGCTCAGCGGACCTGGGCGGCTTCCACCTGCCGGTCGCGCATCGCCAGGTCCTTGCCGATGCCGTAGCCGGCAACGAACAGCAGGAAGGCCGCCGTGCAGGCCAGCCCGGCGCCGCCGAGGAGGCGGTTGTGCCGCGCCAGGACCAACCCATAGGTCGCCCATGCCCCGGCAAGCAGCAGCGCGGACCAGGCCAGGCCGGCGACCACGAACGCGCATGCGGCGAACGTCTCGGCGGCGGTGATGCGGATGCGGCGGATCGAGTGCATGGATGGCTTCCTGTCCGTTGCATGTGGGTTGTCGCGCCATGGCCGGTCCCGGCCATGTCCCCCCCCCCCCCCCCCGGCGCGATGCCGATCCTATCGCGCCGGCAAGCGCCGCACATCAGCCTTCCCGGCCGGCCCGCAACGCCGCCAACGCCTCCAGCGCCGCCGCCCTGCCCGCGGCCAGGTCCACCTGTGGCCGCCGCGGATAGCGCGGCGCGACCCTGCGCAGCAGCTCCGGGTGCTGCCACGGTGTGAACCGCGCCGGCAGCGGCAGCGGCGCCAGCTCCGGCACCCAGCGCGCGATGTATTCGCCCTGCGGATCGAACTTCTGCGCCTGGCTGACCGGGTTGAACACACGGAAGTACGGCGCTGCGTCGGCGCCGGTGCCGGCCACCCACTGCCAGCCCTGGGTGTTGTTGGCCAGGTCGGCGTCGACCAGGGTGTCCCAGAACCAGCGCGCGCCGTGCCGCCAGTGGATGCGCAGGTGCTTGGCCAGCCAGCTGGCCACGACCATGCGCACCCGGTTGTGCATCCAGCCGGTGTGCCACAGCTGGCGCATGCCGGCATCGACGATGGGCACGCCGGTGCGGCCGCGCTCCCAGGCATCGAGGGTGGCGCGCAACGGCCGCGCCCAGCGGAACCCGGCCATGCGCGGGTCGAGGTCCTGGTCGACCACGTGCGGGTAGTGGTGCATGACGTGGTGGGCGAACTCGCGCCAGCCCAGCTCGGCCAGGAAGCGTTCGCGGTCGGCCTCGGCCACCTCCGCCGCCTGCACCGCCGCGGCCACGCGCTGGACCGAGATCTCGCCGAAGTGCAGGTGCGCCGACAGGCGCGAAGTGCCGTCGGCCGCGACCTGGTCGCGGGCCTGCGCGTAACCGGCCAGGCCCGCGGCCAGGAACCGCTGCAGCCGCGCCTGCGCCCCGGCCTCGCCGGGGGTGGCCTGCTCCCAGAAACCGGCGTCCCAGTCCGGGCGGGTCTCGGGGATGATCGCGTCCAGGTGCCGGCCTTCCGGCGCGCCGGCCAGGTCCGGCGAGGGCAAGCGCTCCGGCGCCTGCCACAACGGGCGCAGGCGCCAGTGCGCACGCGCCGCTTTCCAGAACGGGGTGAACACCCGGTACGGGTCGCCCTGCCTGGTCTCGATCTCCCACGGTTCGAACAGCAGCGAGCCGTTGAAGCTTTCCGCATGCAGCCCGGCCTGGCGCAGCTGCCGCTTGATCCGGGTGTCGCGGGCCTCGATCCGCGGCTCGTAGCGGCGGCACCACAGCACCGCCTCGGCCCCGGTCAGCGCCGCCAGCGCCTGCAGCGTGCCCAGGCTGGGCCCGTGCAGCATCAGCAGGCGCGAGCCGCGGCGCCGCAGTTCGGCTGCCAGCGCCGCCAGCGAGCGCCGGCGCCAGGCGTTGGAAGCGGCGCCCGGCGCCCAGTCGCCCTCCTCGTCCGGGGCGTGGATGTACACCGGCACCGGCACCAGGCCGCGCTCCAGCGCGGCGCGCAGGGCGGGGTGGTCGTCCAGCCTGAGATCGTCACGGAACCAGACCAGCGCCACGCCCATGGGCGACCCTCAGGCAGTGCCGCGGTTGCGGCCCATCCACGGCCGGTACCAGGCGCGGACGGCGGCCATGTCGGCCTCCATGTCGCCGGTGGTGTGGAACAGCGGACCGAAGCCGATGATCCGCTCCGGGTAGTGGAAGTAGGCCATCAGCACCGGCACCTGGGCGCCATGGGCGATCTTCCAGAAGCCGCGCTTCCATTCCTTGACCGCCTTGCGCGTACCTTCCGGCGCGACCACGAACCACATCCGCTCGCTGCCGTGCACCAGGTCGATCGCCTGCTCGACGACGCCATGCGGGTTGCTGCGGTCCACCGGGATCACGCCCAGCCGGCGCAGCACGATCGACAGCGGCCACCAGAACAGCTGGGCCTTGCCCAGCACCCGGATGTCCACGCCCAGCGCCAGCTTGGCAGCCATGCCCCAGATCCCGTCCCAGTTGGACGAGTGCGGCGCGGCGATCACCACCAGCCGGCCGACCGGCGGAATCTGCCCGACCACGCGCCAGCCGCCCAGGCGTAGCACGCGGCGGCCCAGCCAGCGGGTGAAGCGGCCCATGCCGCGCTCGGGGGTCTGCGGAACCTGCGCCGGCATCGCCGGCAGCAGGGGTGAAGCCTCGGACATTCTCACTCCCAGTCGCGGCGCGAGCGCCCGCGCTTGATCTGGCTGCGCTCGCGCTTGCCCTCCAGGCGCCGCTGCTGCGAGGCGCGGGTGGGGCGGGTCGCGATGCGCCGCTTTGGCACCGCCAGGCCGGCGGCAATGAACGCCGCCAGGCGCTCGCGCGCATCCTGGCGGTTGCGCTCCTGGGTGCGGAAGCGCTGCGCGTCGATCACCAGCACGCCGTCGTCGGTCAGCCGCCGGTCGCGCCGCGCCAGCAGGCGCGCACGCAGCGCCTCGGGCAGCGACGGCGAGCCGGCGACGTCGAACCGCAGCTCGACGGCGCTGGAAACCTTGTTGACGTTCTGCCCGCCGGCGCCGCTGGCGCGCACGAAGCGCTCGACGATCTCCGACTCCGGGATCGCCAGGCCGGGGCTGATGCTGAGCGCGTCGACGGGCATGGCCGGATTGTAAGCGGGCGGCGCACCGCGGCGTGCTCAGCCGGCCGCGCCGGTGTGTTCCGGCAGGCTCCAGCCGAACAGCGCCATCGCCCTGATGAACTCGCCCGAGGGCGGCGCCACCACCTCCACCCGGGCGCCGCCGCGCGGGTGCGGGAAGCCCAGCTTCCACGCATGCAGCAGCATGCGGTGCACCCCGCGCATGCGGAAGATGCGGTTGTGGCGGCCGTCGCCGTGGCTGGTGTCGCCGATGAGGTGGTGCGAGGCGTGCTTGAGGTGGCGCCGGATCTGGCGGAAGCGGCCGGTCACCGGCGCGCATTCCAGCAGGGCGTAGCGCGAGGTCGGGAAGCCGGCCGAGGGCTCGTCCAGCTCGCCGCAGGCCAGCCGCCGGAAGCGGGTCAGCGCCGGTTTCTTCTGCGGCTTGCCGGGCCCGCCGTCCAGCGGATGGTCGATCTCGAACGCCTCCTCCGGCCAGCCGCGGCACACCGCCAGGTAGCGCTTGTCCAGCTGCTGGGCCATCACCGACCGGCCCAGGGCCGAGGCGGTGTCGCGGTCGAAGGCCAGCAGCAGGCAGCCGCTGGTGGCGCGGTCCAGGCGGTGGACCAGGTACACGGGCCGGCCGAACTGGGCGCGCAGGCGGTCGGCGGCGAAGTCGGTCTCGTCCGCCGCCAGCGGGCTGTCGTGCACCATCAGCCCGGCGGGCTTGTCCACCACCGCCAGGCAGTCGTCGGCGTGGAGGACGGCGAGGGATCCGGGAATGTCGTTCACCCGCGCATTATCCGCGGGCGCGGCGGCGATTACGAAGGCGGGCGCGGCAAGGGCGCGCCGGGCCCTGGCGGCCCATGCGGCCGTGCCGGCGCGGCTTCAGGGACGCTTCAAGCCCGCGCCGCCGCATTCTGGGAAACTCGGCGCCGGCCATGAGGCCGCAGCAACTGGAGACCAAGGATGATCCCCGGAAGACATGCACTCGCCCTGACCCTCGCCGTCGCCCTGCTGGCGCCCGCCTGGGGCGCCGGCGCCGCCGCGCCCGCCCTGCCGCGCGGCGTCAGCGCCGGTCCCTCCATCGAGGGCATCAGCGAATACACCCTGGGCAACGGCCTGCGCGTGCTGCTGTTCCCCGACCCGACCAAACCCACGGTCACGGTCAACCTGACCTACGGGGTCGGCTCGGTGCACGAGACCTACGGCCAGACCGGCGCCGCGCACCTGCTCGAGCACCTGCTGTTCAAGGGCACGCCCGCGCACCGCGACATCAGCGGCGAGATGAAGCGCCGCGGCATCCGCTACAACGCCACCACCGGGCAGGACCGCACCAACTACTTCGCCTCCTTCCCCGCCGGCGGCGACAACCTCGACTGGGTGCTGGCGATGGAAGCCGACCGCATGGTCAACGCGCGCCTGGAACGCGCCGACCTGGACAGCGAGATGACGGTGGTGCGCAACGAGCTGGAGGCCGGCGAGAACAACCCCAGCGGCGTGCTGGTGCAGCGCGTGCGCGCGGCCGCCTACCAGTGGCATGGCTATGGCCAGGCCACCGTGGGCGCGCGCTCGGACGTGGAGGCGGCCGACATCGGCCAGCTGCGCGCCTTCTACCGGACCTGGTACCGCCCGGACAACGCCACCCTGGTGGTCGCCGGCCGGATCGACCCGGCGGAAGTGCTGCGCAAGGTGCAGGCCACGTTCGGCAAGCTGCGCGCGCCGGCCACGCCGCTGCCGCGGCGGGCCACGGTGGAGCCGCCGCAGGACGGCGAGCGCGAGGTCACCGTGCGCCGCACCGGCGACTTGCGCATCGCCATGGCCAGCTACCACATCCCGGCCCGCACCCATGCCGACAACGCCGCGCTGGTGGTGCTGGCGCAGGTCCTGGGCCACACCCCCGGCGGGCGCCTGCACAAGGCCCTGGTCGAGCCGCGGATCGCCGCCGGCGTCGGTGCCGGTGCCGACGGCCTGGCCGAGCCGGGCCTGTTCAGCGCGGTGGTGGTACAGCCGCGCGACGGCGACGGCGAGCGCGCCGAGCAGGTGCTGCTGGCGCAGCTGGAGGAACTGGCGCGCAACCCGGTGACCGAGGCCGAGGTCGAGCAGGCCCGGCAGCGGGTGGCCAATGCCTACGACCTGTACTTCACCGACGTCAACGCGGTGGGCATGGGCTTGTCGGAGTTCGTCGCCGCCGGCGACTGGCGCCTGCTGTTCACCAGCCGCGACGCGATCGCCGCGGTGACCGCCGCCGACGTCAACCGCGTCGCCGCCGCCTACCTGCGCCGCGACAACCGCACCCTGGGCCGCTTCGTGCCCACCGACGAACCGCAGCGGGTACAGGTGCCGGCGGCCCCGGCCGCGGCCGAGGTGGTGGCCGGTTACACCGGGCGCCAGGCGCTGGACGCCGGCGAGCACTTCGATCCCACGCCGCAGAACATCGAGGCCCGCACCCAGCGCTTCACCCTCGGCGACGGGCTCCGGGTGGCCCTGCTGCCCAAGCGCACCCGCGGCGGCACCGTGGTGGTCGACGGCTACTTCCGCTTCGGCGACGCGCAGTCGCTGGCCGGGCGCCAGCATGCCGCCGGCCTGGCCGGGGCGATGCTGATGCGTGGCGCACGCGGCCTGGACCGCGAGGCCATCGACCGCAGGCTGGAGGAGCTGCAGGCCCGGGCCCAGGTCGCCGGCGGGCTGCAGGGTGCACAGCTGTCGCTGATCGGCCGCCGCGAGCGGCTCGGCGAGACCCTGGAACTGCTGGCCACCCTGCTGCGCGAGCCGACCTTCCCCGAGGACGAGTTCGAGCAGCTGCGGCTGCAGGCCATCACCGGGCTGGAGGCCTCGCGCGGCGAGCCGGGCGCGGTGGCGCAGCGGGCGCTGGCGCTGCACTTCGATCCGTGGCCGGAAGGGCATCCGCTGCACGCGCAGAGCCTGGATGAAACCCTGGCCGCGGTGCGTGCGCTCCGGCGCGAGGAGGTGGTGGCGTTCCACCGCGACTTCTACGGCACCGCGCAGGGCGAGATCGCGATCGTCGGCGACTTCGACCCGGAGGCGGTGCGCGCGCAGCTGGAACGCCTGTTCGCCGGCTGGCGCAGTCCGCATCCGTACCAGCCGATCGCCACCCGGCATGCCGAGGTCGCGCCGCTGCAGCGGCAGCTGCCGACCCCGGACAAGGCCAACGCGGTGCTGCTGGCGCGGCAGAACGTGGCCCTGCGGGTCACCGACCCGGACTACCCGGCGCTGGTGGTGGCCAACCGCATCCTCGGCGGCGGCGCGCTCAAGTCGCGCCTGGGCGACCGCATCCGCCAGAGGGACGGCCTCAGCTACGGGGTCAGCAGCTCGTTGCATGCCGACGACAGCGCCGACGGCGTGGACGATGCCGGCAACCTGCTGATCCAGGCCATCGCCGCGCCGCAGAACCTGGCCCGGGTCGAGGTGGCCATGCGCGAGGAACTGCAGCGGCTGGTGGCCGAGGGCATCACCGAGGCGGAACTGCAGGATGCGGTGTCCGGCCTGCTCACCGAGCGCGCGCAGGCGCGCGCGGACGACCAGAACGTGGCGGGCATGCTCCAGGACCAGCTGTACTTCGGCCGCACCATGGCCTTCACCGCGGAACTGGACGAGGCCTACCGCAGGCTGACCACGGCCCAGGTCAACGCCGCCATCGCCCGCCACCTGGCCCCGGGCAAGCTGAGCGTGGTCGCCGCCGGCGACTTCAACGCGGTGGCCCGCGCCGGCTCCGGCGCCGCCGCCCCGGCCGCGCCGGCCATGGCCGACTAGCCCCGGCAAGCCCGCCGCCAGGCGCGGCGGGCGCAGCGGCGAACGGGCCCGCGCGAGGCGGGCCCGTTCGTTGCTTGCGGCTGCGCGGGGGTCAGCGTCGCGGCAAGGCCGCCAGCACCGCCCACAACCCGCCGATTCCGGCGACCCAGGCCGACAGCGGCACCCCGGCCAGGCGCGGACCGCCGGCCTCCAGCGCGTACAGCACCGCCGCCACCAGCAGCAGGCCCACGCCCAGGATCGCCGCCACCGCCCGCCGCTGCATCACCCGCAGGGTGTGCTCGATCCCGGCCAGGTCGGGCGAGTGGATGCCCATCCGGTGCCGGCCCTGCACCTGCTGCTCCAGCCACTCGTGCAACAGGCGCGGCATCTCCGGTGCGCGGGTCATCAGCTCCGGGGCGCGCTGGCGGAACTCGCGCAGCAACCGGCGCGGGCTGTAGCGCTCGCGCAGGATCTTCCCAAGCACCGGGCTGGCCACCGCCCAGATGTCCAGCTGCGGATCCAGCTGCCGGCCCACGCCCTCGATGTTGAGCAGGGTCTTCTGCAGCAGGATCAGCTGCGGCTGCAGGGTCAGTTCGTAGCGCTGCGCGGTGCGGAACAGCTTGGCCAGCACCTCGGCCAGCGAGACCTCGCTCAGTGGCCGGGTGAAGTACGGCTCGCACACCGCGCGCGCCGCCGCCTCCAGTTCCTCGATCCGCACCGTGGCCGGCATCCAGCCCGCCTCCACGTGCAACTCGGCGATGCGGCGGTAGTCCTGGCGGAAGATCGCCATGAAGTTCTCGGCCAGGTAGTACTGGTCGCGCGGCGA
This sequence comes from Pseudoxanthomonas sp. SGT-18, assembly GCF_003931645.1. Classification (NCBI taxonomy): domain Bacteria; kingdom Pseudomonadati; phylum Pseudomonadota; class Gammaproteobacteria; order Lysobacterales; family Lysobacteraceae; genus Pseudoxanthomonas; species Pseudoxanthomonas sp. SGT-18. The sequence goes on from NZ_RRYJ01000003.1 coordinate 31,440, forward strand.
CAGCTGGCCGACGATGCCGAAGTCCAGGGCGATGAAGCGTGGGTCGTGGCGCCGCGCCGGGTCGGCATCGACCCAGATGTTCCCCGAGTGCGCGTCGGCGTGGAAGAAGTTGTCGCGGAACACCTGGGTGTAGAACACCCGCACGCCCTTGGCCGCCAGCACCTTGCGGTCGATGCCTGCGGCATCCAGCGCGGCGATGTCGTCGGAGGGGATGCCGTGCACCCGCTCCATGGTCAGCGCCCGCTGCGCGCTGTGCGACCAGATCACCTCCGGCACGTACAGGTCCGGCGAGTCCTTCCAGAAGCGGCGCATCACCGAGGCGTTGGCGCCCTCGCGCTGCAGGTCCAGCTCGGCGGCCAGGGTGGACTCGATCTCGGCCACCACCGCCTGCGGGCGGATGCGGTCGGCCCGCGGATGGGCGCGGTCGACCAGCGCCGCCAGCGAGCGCAGCAGGGCGAGGTCGGCGTCGATCTGGCGCTCGATGCCCGGGCGCAGCACCTTGACCACCACCTCGCGGCCGTCGTGCAGGCGCGCCGCGTGCACCTGGGCGATCGAGGCCGAGGCCAGCGGGCGGGTGTCGAAGCCGGCGAACGCGGCCTCCACCGGCCGCCCCAGCGCCTGCTCGACGATGGCCCGCGCCGCCTGGCCGTCGAACGGCGCCACCTGGTCTTGCAGCAGGGACAGCTCCGCCGCGATGTCCGCCGGCAGCAGGTCGCGGCGGGTGGACAGGATCTGCCCGAACTTGACGAAGATCGGTCCCAGTTCCTGCAGCGCCAGGCGCAGGCGCATGCCGCGCGGCTGCGAGGCCACGTCGGCCGCCGCTCGCGGCACGAACGGCTTGGCCAGGCGCAGCCAGCGCTCGGCCGGGGTGCCTTCCAGCAACGCGTCCAGCCGGTAGCGCAGCACCACCCGGGCGATGCGCCAGGCGCGCAGCGCGGCCCTCATGGCGCGCCTCCGGGCACGCGCAGGCGGGCGACGCGCGCGGCCAGGCGCTCGACGTCGTCGCGGACCGCATCGACCTCGTCGTTGAACGCGGCCAGCTCGGCGCGGCCGACCACGTCGCGCGATTCCTCCACCAGGTATTCGGCACCGGAACGCGCCAGGCCGCCGGCCAGCCCACGCGCGCCGCGCAGGGCCGCGGCCGCGGCATTGGCCAGCTGCACGCCCAGCACCGGGCCGAACAGCTCCACGAACGGCTGCTGCCAGTCCGGCTCGAAGCCGGAGGCCAGCTTCTGCAGGCGCCGTGCCAGGTCGGCGTCGCCGGACACGTGCAGGCGCCCGGCGGGCTTGCCGCGCGCGGCGGCGGCCAGGAACGGCAGCTGGCCGAGCAGGCCGCCGATGGTGCCGCGCACAGCCAGGTCGGCCTCGCGCAGCGGCGGGCCGACCTGCAGGTAGCGGTCATGCACGCGGATTTCCAGCGCCAGCGCCGGGCGCTCCAGGGTCAGGGAAACGCTGCGACCGTCCAGCTGCGCCAGCGCGGCGAGGGTATCCGGGTCCAGCGCCGCGGCACGGTTGAGCGCCGCTTCCAGGGCGCGTCCGGCCAGCGGCTTGAGGGCATCGAGGGGGCTTGGCATGCGGCCATTCTAGCGGTCGCGGCGGCGCCGCACCGGAAAACCCGGGGTCCGGATACGATACGGGCGCAGCCAGTGGCCACGCCCGTGCTGGGGTTCCGGCGGCGCCAGGGGCGCCGGCGCGGACTAGACCCGCCTGCCGCGCAGCAGCGAGATCGCACCCAGGATCAGGAACACGACGAACAGGATCCAGGCGATGTTGGTGGCGGCGCCGGCGATGCCGCTGAAACCCAGCAGGGCGGCGATCACGGCGATGACGAAAAACACGACGGCGTAATGGAGCATCTGGGCATTCCTCGGGGTGGCGCCGCGGGGGGCGGTCGAGCGGCATGCTGCCCAAGCGCCGGTCGTGATCAGGTGACGGATGCGCCCTGTTGCCAGCTGGCCTTCAGCCTGATGATTCCCTCGTCAAAGCCGACCCTTGGCACGTAGCCGAAGTCGCGCCGCGCCGGCTCCATGCTGTACCAGTGCGCGGTGGCCAGCTGCTCGGCGAGGAAGCGTGTCATCGGCGGCTCGCTGCGCAGGCGCAGCAGCGGCCACAGCCGCTCGCACACCGCACCGATGCGGTACGCCGTCTTGAACGAAATGCTGCGCGTGACCGGCGGCGCACCGGCGGCCTGCAGCAGGCGGTTGAGCACCTCGCGGATCGGCAGCGGTTCGCCGTTGGAGATGAAGTACGCCTTGCCGGCGCAGGCCGCATCCGGCGCCAGGCGGTCCAGCGCGTCCAGATGCGCCTGGGCGGCGTTGTCGATGTAGGTGGTGTCGACCAGGTTGGAGCCGTCGCCGACCAGGCGCAGGCGCCCGGCATGCGCGCGTTCGACCAGGCGCGGCAGGATCTGCGGATCGCCCGGGCCCCAGATCAGGCGCGGGCGCAGCGCGACCACCGCCAGCTCCGGTCCGTTGGCCGCCAGCGCCTCCTGCTCGGCGATGGCCTTGGTCGCCGCGTACGGCGCCTGGAAATCCTCGCCGTAGGGCACTTCGTCCGCGCCCAGGCCTTCCACCGGATGGGTGGCGCGATGGGTGACGCTGGGCGTGGAGGTGTAGACCAGCCGCTGCACGCCATTGGCGCGGCAGGCGGCAATCACGTTGCGGGTGCCGACCACGTTGGCCTGGTAGTAGCTGTCGTAGCTGCCCCAGGCGCCGGCCTTGGCGGCGTTGTGCAGCACCGCGTCCATGCCCGCCACCGCCCGCGCGACCGCGGCCGCGTCGGCCAGGTCGCCAAGGTGCTGGACCACGCCCATCGCCTGCAGCGCGGGCGAATGGCTGCGCTGGAAGCTGTGCACCGCATGGCCGCGCGCCAGCAGCGCGCGGCACAGGGCCTGGCCGAGGAAGCCTCCGCCACCGGTCACCAGCACCTTCATCGGGCCTTCTCCAGTTGCCGGGCCGCCCATGCGGCGAGCTTCTCGCGTCCGATCTTGGCGTTGTGGCGGATGTCGACCGGGAACGCGGGATGGCGCAGGAAGCGGCCGATGCGCGCGGTCTGCGGGGTACGGCTGCCAAGCATGCGCAGTTCCTCGGCGATGCGCTCGAACTCGGTGGCGCGCACGCCGCGGGCCAGTTCCACGCACAGCACCGGAACCTGCGCCCCGGGCGCGCCCACGCCTACCAGCGCGGTGCGGCGCACGCGCGGATGCACGTTGAACACCGGCTCGACCTGCTCGGTGTACAGCGGGCCCTGCTCGGTCTCCACGCGCTGGGTCTTGCGCCCGCAGAACCACAGCCGGCCGTGTTCGTCGAAATAGCCCACGTCGCCCATGCGGTGCACGACGCGGGTGCTGCCGTCGGCCAGGGCCTCGCGGATCTTGGCCGCGCGGGTGGCGGCCTCGCGGTTGAAATAGCTGTCGGTGGCGGTCGGGCCGGCGACGGTGATCTCGCCCACTTCGCCCACGCCCAGCACGCGCGCCTGGCTCCAGCTTTCGATCGGGCCGTCGTCCACGGCGATGATGCGCACCTCGTTGGGCGCCACCGGGCGGCCCACGCAGGTGCCGGCGCCGGCCTCGGTGGCGGCGCGGGTTTCCTGCAGCTCGCGGCCCTCGATCACCGCCACCGGCAGGCACTCGGTGGCGCCGTAGGGCGTCCAGAACTGCGCATCGGCCGGCAGCAGCGCGCGGATCTTCTCCACCACCTCCGGCGGCACCGGCGCGCCGGCGGAAGTGGCGCGGCGCACGGTGGGCAACGGCGCACCATGGTCGGCCAGCACCCGCATCAGCGCCGGCGAACCGAACAGCTGGGTCACGCCGAAGCGCGCGATCGCATCGTGCAGGCGGCGCGGGTCGGCCTCGGCCGGGCGGGTCGGATCCATGTCCGGGATCACCGAGGTCAGGCCCAGGGCCGGATCGAACAGGGCGAACGGCGGGAAGGTCGGCAGGTCCACGCCACCGGGCTCGATGCCGAAGGCCTCGCGCATCAGCGCGATCTGGGCGACGAAGTGGCGGTGGCGGTAGACCACGCCCTTGGGCACGCCGGTGGAGCCGCTGGTGAACAGGATCGCGGCGACCTCGTCCGGAGCGGTGTCGGCCAGCTGCGGGCCGGCACCCTGGCCGGCGCGCTCGACCGCGGCCAGGGTGGTCCCGCCCCAGCCCATGCGGGTGCCCACCGTGACCAGCTTCCTCGCCGACGGCGCCCAGCCCAGCAGGCGCCGGGCCACGTGCGCCAGTGGGATGCCGATGAAGGCCTCGGCGCGGGCCTCGTCCAGGCACTGCTTCAGCGCGCGGCGGTCGATGCCCGGGTCCACCAGCACCGGCACCGCCCCGGCCTTGAACAGGGCGAACATCACCAGGAAGAACTCCGGCGAGGGCCGCACCATCACCACCGTGCGCACGCCGCGGCCGATGCCGTGCGCGGCCAGGCCGGCGGCGAGCGCATCGCTGCGGGTGTCCAGGGTGCGGTAGTCGAGGACCACGTCGTAGCGGGCCAGGCCGCGGCCGGAGGCACGCTTGCCGGGGCAGCGGATCGCGGGCTGGTCGGGACGCTCGGCGGCCAGCCGCGGCAGCGCCGCGGCGATGTTGCAGGGGCTGGAAGTCATGCGGGGATTATCCCACGCGCGTGCCCACCGCCCGGCGCCACTTCGCCGCCGCCACCGGATGCGGCAGAATCGCGCCACCCGCAACTGCTGCCGCGCAAGGCCCGGCCCGCCCCCCATGCATCCCTGCCTCACCTGTGGCGCCTGCTGCACCCAGTACCGGGTCGCCTTCCACTGGATGGAATCGGATGAAGTGACCGAAGGGGGCGTACCCGCCGCACTGACCCAGCGCCTGGACGCGCACCGCCTGTGCATGCGCGGCACCTACGGCCCGCCGGTGCGCTGCGTGGCGCTGGACGCGGACATCGGGGTGTACTCGCGCTGCACCATCCACCCCAACCGGCCCTCGGTATGCCGCGAGGTGGATGCGTCCTGGGAATTCGGCGCCGCCAGCTCGCAATGCGACCGCGCCCGCATCGCCCACGGCCTGCCACCGCTGACCCCGGCCGACTGGACCTGGCGCGAAGCCGCCAGCAACGACGACGGCGAACCGGACGACAGCGGCAACAGCCCGTCCTCGCCGCCGGTCACGCCGATCGCGGCCTAGGCGGCCCCGGAACCCCTGCTGTCCCCGGCCAGGCAGGGCGGGTGTGCACCCGCTGCCTGGCTCCCGGCCAGTGGCTGCCTTGACCGGGGCAGGGCCTGCTTCCAGTATCGGGACGTCGACGGTTCAGGGGGGGACAGCCGATGAAGTGGACCAAGGGCGGCAAGGCGGTTTTGAAAGGCCTCGCCGATGCGACCTACGGGGTGGCGCGCCACGTCGCCTGGCACGAGAAAACGATTGCCGGCGGCGTCCGTTCCGCACTCGAGGCCACCGGCCGGGTCATCTCCAGGGGAGGCGCCGCGACCACCCGGATGGGGCGCTACGCGGAAGAGCAGCTCAAGGCTCAGGCAGCCCGCTCGGAAGGCACGTTTGGACGTGCGGCCGCGGGTGCGGGCGTCCTGCTCGGCAAGGGGATCGCGCTGACCGGGGCCGGCATCCACGCCGGCGGCCGGGTGGCCGCTCGTGCGGCGCCCGCCGTGGGTGCGGCGACGGGCGGGTTCGCCCTTGGTGGCACGTCGGTCGTCGCCGAGGTGATCGACAGCTTTGCCATCAACCGCAACGACCTCGAGGAACTCCGCCGGGAGGTCGCCGGTTACGGCGAGAGGATCCGGCGCCAGTCCGAACGGCTGGAGCGGCGCGTCCGCCTCGCACAACAGGCACGCAGGCGCGACGAACTACTCGACCTGCTCGTCGTGGGCGGCATCTCCCTGGCCTATGCGCTGGACCATCCGGACGAAGTCCCCGAGAACGTGCTTCGGGCATTCGAGGCGGCCTACCCCGGCCTGGCAGCCAAGGAGAGCTTCGCCGACGTCGTCGACCGGCTCCCGGCCGACGCGTTGCCGGGGTTCGTCTCGGCGGTGAAGGGCAAGCTGTTCGAGATCGAGCTGGTCGACCACTTCAACAACGGCGGCCTGCCGGAGGGGTGGACGGCCGATCTGGCCGGATCGGCGACCCAGCCGGGCTGGGACATCCGCATCCTCGACGACCAGGGCCAGGTCGTGGAGGTGCTCCAGGCCAAGGCCACCGAGTCGGTGCAGTACGTCAATGACACCCTGGAGCGCTATCCGGGCATCGACGTGGTGACCACCAGCGAGGTCCACGCGCAGCTGGTTGCAATGGGCCTGGCAGAAGGCGTGAAGGACAGCGGCATCACCGAAGCCTCTCTGCAGGCAGCCGTGGAGCAGGCAGCGACCGCTGGCGTGGACTTCGGCGTGGGCGACCTGATGCCGTCGGCGCTCGGGCTGGCGGTGATCAGCCTGTCGCTGATACTCGATCCGAAGATGACCTGGGTCGAGCGCGCCAGCCAGCTGGGCTCCAGGGGCGCACGCGTGGGCGCCGCCGGTGCGCTCGCCAAGGTGGCGATGGTCGCAACCCAGACCTGGTGGCTTGGACTCCTGGCCGGTGTGGGCTCGGGCTGGCTTGCCGCCAAGGGACGGCAGAAGCGCGAACAGTACGAAGCGCTGTGCCGGGCCGCGGCGCAGTTGCGCGCCCATCACGGCGGCCCCGAGCCCGCCGGATTCCTGCCTGCGCCGGGCTGAGCGGCGCGCGCTTCCTTTTTCCCCGGAGCCCAGGAGCCTGCCGTAAGGAAAAAGGAAAGGCTTCCCGCCGGGCTTTCCTTGCGGCACCAGCACGGGCCTGCAAGGAAAGGCCCCGTGGTCCGCTCAGGCCAGCGGATTGGCGTCGAGGAAGGCGCGGATCGCCGGCACCAGCACTTCGTGCCTGTCTTCCAGCACGTAGTGGCCGGCGTCCTCGAACGCATGCACCTGCGCGCGCGGCAGGTCGGTGCGGAAGCGCTCGAGGAAGTGGTGGTCGAACACGAAATCCTTCAGGCCCCAGCCGATGAAGGCCGGGCGGTCGGCGAAGGACGGCAGCGCCTTGCCGGCCGCTTCCAGCAGCGGCCAGGCCTTGTCGCCGGGGCGCAGCGGGATGTCCTGCATGAAGCGGATGGTGGAGATGCGGTTCTTCCACGAGTCGTAGGGAGCCACGTAGGCACGGCGCACGTCGGCCGGCATCTTCCGCTCCACGCCGAAGTACGAGGCGCCGGCGGAGAAGGCGTTGAACGCGCGGATGATGACTTCGCCGACGAAGTAGTCGCGGCCCAGCGCGATCTGCCAGGGCATCTGCTTGGCCGCCGGCATCGGGAACGCGGCGGTATTGAGGACCACCAGGCGCTTGACCTGGGCCGCATGCGACAGCGCCCAGCCGAAGCCGATCATCCCGCCCCAGTCGTGCACGGCCAGGGTCACCGGGGTGGCGTCGTCGACCCCGGCATGGCGCAGCAGCGCCTCCAGGTCGTCCACCCGCGACTGCAGCGTGTAGTCGTAGCGCGGCGAGGCGGTGGGGCGGTCGTCCGGCTTGTCCGACAGGCCCATGCCGACGTGGTCGGGGACGATGCAGCGGTAGCGGTCGGCCAGCCCGGCCACCAGGGTGCGCCAGTAGTAGCTCCACGACGGGTTGCCATGCAGCATCACCACGACTTCGCCGTCGCGCGGGCCCTCGTCCAGGTAGGACATGTGGATGCCGGGCCGGACTTCGAAGCGGCGGCGGTGCTCGGGGTAGCCGGGGAACTGGGACACGGGCAGCAGGTTCGCGCGGAAACCGCGCATTGTAGGCCAGCGCGGACCCGCCACGGCCCCGCCGCGGCCCGCCAGGGACTACCATGCACGCCCCTCCACCGTTCCAGCCGCCATGGCCACGCCCCCGCCCTATCTCGACGACGCGCAGATCGAACGCCTCTCCACCCTGCTTGAACAGCGCGCCGTGCCCTTCCGCGGCTTCAACCTGGAGGCGCTGGACGGCTTCCTGTCGGCCCTGGCGGTGGCACCTGCGCCGGTGCCGCCGGAGGAATGGCAGCCGGTGGTCTGGGGCGGCAAGCTGCCCAGCTGGGGCAGCCCGGAGGAGGCCGAAGAGGTCCAGGCCCTGCTGCAGGGCCACTGGAACATGTGCGTGGCCCGCGCCCGCCAGGGCGAGGACCTGCCGGAACACCTGCTGCCGCTGATGTGGCTGCCCGAGGACCCGGAAAGCGCGGACGAGGCCCTGGCCGAGGACGAACTGGACGTGGGCCGGGAATGGGCGCTGGGCTTCTTCGAGGGCGCGGCCCTGCGCGAGGAGGCCTGGGACCGCTGGCTGGACGAGCACGAGTGGATCGAGGAGATCTTCGACCTGCTCGAGCGCCTGGCCTCCGGCGAGGTGGTCGATCCGGAACACCCGGAGAAGGAGCCGGTGCCGCTGGCCTACCGCGAGCGCCTGGACATCGTCATGGACCTGCCGGGCATGCTGGCCGACCTCAACCACCAGCACATCGCCGAACAGACTCCGCGCACCCCGATCCGCCGCGAGGACGGCCCCGGCCGCAACGATCCCTGCCCCTGCGGCAGCGGCAAGAAGCACAAGAAGTGCTGCGGCGCCGGCTGAGGCCGCGCCGCCACCCCGGCCCCGGCAGCGATGCCGGACGCCGGAAAAGCAAAGGGCCGGCAGAGCCGACCCTTTGTCATGCGGGGCAGGAGTGGGTTACCACACCACCTCGGCCATCGAGCAGTTCAGGCCCGAGCCGATGCCCAGCAGGGCGATCCGGTCGCCCTTCTTCAGGCGCCCCAGTTCCTTGAGCTTGCTCAGCACGATCGGCACCGAGGCCGGGCCGATGTTGCCGTGTTCGCCGAAGATGGTCATGACCTTCTTCGGATCCACGCCCAGCGACTTGATGAAGGCCTTGGTGTGCGGGCGGCTGACCTGGTGGATCACGAACTGGTCCAGCTCGTCCACCGCCCAGCCCAGCGCCTGCTTGGCCGCGGCGAAGGTCTTGGTGGCCAGCTTGATGCCCTCGATCAGCAGCAGGCGGGTGTCGGTGACCATGCGGTCGAGGTTGCCGCGGCACAGCTGGTTGAACTCGGTGGCCGAACGGGTCACGCCGCCCTTGTAGCGCGGGGCATCCGGGGCCAGTTCGCGGCGGCACAGGACCATGGCCGCGGCGCCGCAGCCCAGGGTCAGGGCCGCCATCTCGTCGCGGAATTCCTGCTCGGTCACGTCCGGGGCGCTCATGCGCTCCAGGGTCTTCTCGTACACCAGGTTGGCGGTCTCGCCGTCCACCACCAGGGCGTAGTCGATCTCGCCGCGCTCGAGCATGCGCGCGGCGATGTCCATGCCGTTGATGAAGGCCAGGCAGGCGTTGGCGACGTCGAAGGTCATGCACTCCTCGGACACGCCCAGGTTGCCGGAGACGATGGAGGCAGTGGACGGCTCCAGGTAGTCGCGGCTGACCGAGGTGTTGACCAGCAGGCCGATCTTCTCCACGCCGATGCCGGCGTCCTCGAGCGCCTTGCGCGCAGCCATGGTCGCCACGTCGGAGGCCGTCATGCCGTCATCCCACAGGCGGCGGGCATGGATGCCGGCGATGTCGCCCAGCACGTCCACCCGGATGCCGAGGCGGTCCAGGGTCGGCTTCAGGCGCGCGTTGATTTCCTCCGAGGTCAGGGTATGCGGCGCATCGATATGCGCCAGCCCCGCGATCGAGACGTTCTTGAAAAGCATGGCTAGACCACGCCGGTAAGGCGAAAGGGGCGTCGATTCTACCGGTTGCCCGCCTTCACCGCACCTTTACGTACGGGGCGGGGCGTGCCCCGTTCAGGGACACTGCCAGGCGGCGAAGCGCTGGGTCCCGCCGGCCGGCTCGCCCAGCGGCTGGACCACGTTGGCCCCGACCCCCGGGGCCTCGTTGCGGGCCAGGCTCTCCAGCTCGTCGCGGACCTTGACCTGGTCGCGCTGGTAGAAGCCCACGCTGTGCTTGACCGAGACCTCGACCTCGCCCTGGCGGGTGCAGCCGGCCGGGGCCGCCCCGGCGGCGATCACGCGCACGGCCTTGCCCTGGGGCTGCAAGGGCACCCAGGTGCAGGCGGCCAGCGGGAGGACGAGCAGGAGGGAGGCGGCGGCAAGGCGCATGCGGGTCTTCCGGGAAGGTGAAGGCAGGCCGGAAAGCCTGCCATGGTTCGGTGCAACAGGGGGACAACCGCCGGCGCCGCCCGTCGGGACGGCGCCGGCGCACGGGTCAGCGCGCGACCGGGCGACCGTCGGCGTCGATCACGTGGACCGGGCCGAGCTTGAGCGCGCGCACCGGCTGCTCGACCTGCTTGAGGTCGCCCACCACAACCCAGACCAGCTTGTCCGGATCCAGGGTGGCGGCCGCCTGCTGCACCTGCTCCACGGTCAGCGCCTCGATCCGGGCCTTGCGCCGGAACACCCAGTCGTCCGGGCGGTCGTAGCGGACGATGCCACCGATGGTGCCCAGCACCGCGCGCGCGGTTTCGTAGGCACCGGGCAGGCTGCGGATCTCGGTGGCCTGGATCTTGGCCACCTCGGCCGGGGTCGGCGGCTTGCGCCCGCCGACGTACTCGCGCACCTCGCGGTCCAGCTCGGCCAGGGCCTCGGCGGTCTTGTCGATCTGCACCGGGGCAAAGGCCATCCACGGCCGCTGGCCCAGGGCCTGGGTGGTGAAGCTGTAGGCGCCGTAGGCCCAGTGCTTGTCCTCGCGCAGGTTCATGTTCAGGCGCGAGGAGAACTCGCCGCCCAGCACCGAGTTGGCGAAGTCGAACACGATGGTCGACGGGTCCTTGGTCGAGGGCACGACCTGGCCGGCGAGGATGGTGGCCTGCACCGCGCCGGGCTGGTCGATCAGGTACACCGCCGCCGCCTGCGGACGCTCCACCTCCGGGATGGCGTCGACCGCGGCCGGGGCCGGGGCGGCCGCCTTCCAGTCGCCGAAGTGGCGCTCCAGCAGCGGCACGATCTCCTCCAGGGTGGTATCGCCGACCACGATCAGGGTGGCGCCGTCCGGGCGCACCCACTGCGCGTGGAAGGACTGCAGGTCCTCGCGGGTCAGCGAGGCGATGGATTCCTCGGTGCCGGTGCCGCTGAACGGGATCGCGTAGGGGTGGCCCTGGCCGTACAGCAGCGGCGGCAGCACGCGCATGGCCGCGCCGTTGGGGCGCGCCTTCTCCTGGGCGATGCCGGCCAGCCAGGTGGCGCGCACGCGCTCGATCTCCTTCTGCTCGAAGCGCGGGCGGCGGACCATGTCGGCGAACAGCTGCAACGACGCGTCCAGGTTCTCCTTCAGCGCCGACAGGTAGGCGTTGCCGCCGTCCAGGGTGGCGCCGGCGCCGAGCACCGCGCCCAGCGACTCGGCGCGGTTGGCGAAGCCCAGCGCGTCCAGCTCGCCGGCGCCCTCGTCGAGCATGGCCATGGTGAAGCTGGAGGTGCCCAGCTTGCGGCCCAGGTCGGCGGCGAAGCCGCCCTTGAACTCGTAGCTCAGCTGCACCACCGGCACGGCGTCGCGGCGGGCCAGGATCACCTGGGTGCCGTTGCTGAGCGTGGCCCGCTCCAGCGCCGGGAATTTCAGGTCCGGGAAGCGGTCGGGCATGGGCACGCCCTTGCTGCGGTCCACCTGCGGCTTCAGCGCGCGGTACTTGCGGTCCGGCGGCGGCAGCTTGAACGGTTCCGGGGTCGGCGACGGTTCCTCGGCCAGCGCCTGGCGCTCGCCCGGCAGCACCACCAGGGTGTGCGAACCCTCGCCCAGCCAGGTGCGGCCGGCCTCGCGCACTTCCTCGACGGTGGCGTTGGCGACCACCTCCAGGGCGTCGCGGAAGCAGCCGGGGTTGCCGGTGTACACCGCGCACTCGGCCAGGGCGTCGGCCTTGCCGCCGAAGCCGCCGATGCGCTCGATCCCGCGCACCACCGAGGCCTTGGTCATGATCTTGGCCTGGCCCAGCTCCTCGGCGGTCGGCCCCTCGGCCAGCAGGCGCGCGATTTCCTCGTCCAGCGCCTTCTCCACCTGCGCCGGGTCCACGCCCTGGCGCACGTCGGCGGTGACGTAGAAGGTGGAGGCCAGCTCGAACGGCAGCACGTAGGCGCTGACCTTGTCGGCCAGCTTGTCCTCGAATACCAGGCGGCGGTCCAGGCGCGAGCCGCGGCTGCCGCCCAGCACCTGGGCCAGCAGCTGCAGCCGCTCCAGGTCCGGCTTGCCGTATTGTTCCACGCTCCAGGCGCGGTAGATGCGCGCCTGCGGGACCTTGTCCTCCATCGTCTCGCGCGTGGTCGCGCGCTTCACCGGGCCGGCCTGGATCCGCTCCAGGGTCGGGCCGGCGGGGATGTGGCCGAAGTAGCGGGTGACCTTCTCGCGCGCGGTCTTCACGTCGATGTCGCCGGCCAGCACCAGCACCGCGTTGTTCGGGCCGTACCAGGCACGGAACCACTGCTTCACGTCCTCCAGCGAGGCCGCGTTGAGGTCGTTCATCGAGCCGATCGTGCTGTGGTGGTACGGGTGGTCCTTGGGGTACAGCGCGCGGTAGATCAGGTCGTCGGCCTGGCCGTAGGGCTGGTTCTCGCCCTGGCGCTTCTCGTTCTGGACCACGCCGCGCTGCTCGTCCAGCACCTTCTGGTCGATCGCGCCGAGCAGGTGGCCCATGCGGTCGGACTCCATCCACAGCGCCAGGTCCAGCGCGGTGGTGGGCACGTTCTGGAAGTAGTTGGTGCGGTCCAGCCAGGTGGTGCCGTTCATGTCGGTGGCGCCGACCAGCTCGAACGGCTCGAAGTACTCGCCGCGGTGGTTCTCCGAGCCGTTGAACATCAGGTGCTCGAACAGGTGGGCGAAGCCGCTGCGGCCGGCCGGTTCGTCCTTGCTGCCGACGTGGTACCAGATGTTCACCGCCACGATCGGCGCCTTGCGGTCGGTGTGCACCACCACGCGCAGGCCATTGGGCAGGGTGAACTCCTCGTACGGGATCAGCACCTCGCTGCCGGCCGCGGGACGGGTGGCGGCATCCGCCGGGGCCAGTCCGGCGACCCCGAAGGTGGCGGTGATGGCCATGGCCAGGGCCGCGGCGAGCGGCCTGCGCGTGATCCTCATCGTGACGCTCCCTGTGCTGTGATTGGTGCGCCGATGCTAGCCGCCACGGGCAGCCTTTACACTAGGCCACAAGCCATCCCGGCCGGAGCGGACACGGACATGCGCCACTGCCTGGTCACCGGGGCCAACCGCGGCCTCGGCCTGGAGTTCACCCGCCAGCTGCTGGCGCGCGGCGCGCGCGTGGTCGCCACCGCCCGCCATCCCGGCCGCGCCGCCGCGCTCAATGCCCTGGCCGGGGATTACCCCGGGCGCCTGCACGTGCTGCCGCTGGACGTGGCCGCCGCGCGCAGCCGCGGGGAACTGGCGCGCGAACTGGCGCTGGTGCTGGACGGCCAACCGCTGGATCTGCTGCTCAACAACGCCGGCGTGCTGCACGGCGGCGAGCGCTTCGGCCAGGTGGCCGAGGCCGACCTGGAAACCAGCCTGCGCACCAACGCCATCGGCCCGTTCCTGCTGGTGCAGGCGCTGGCGGACCTGCTGGCCGACGGCGGCATCGTCGCCAACCTGTCCTCGGAGATCGGCTCGCTGGCGCTGCGCCGCGAGTTCCGCACCCCCAGCTACGCCATCGGCAAGGCCGCGCAGAACATGGGCACGGTGCTGCTGTCCCGGGCGCTGCAGCCGCGCGGCATCCGTGTGGTGGCCCTGCATCCGGGCTGGGTGCGCACCGACATGGGCGGCGAGCGCGCCCCGGCCCTGCCGGCGGAGGCCGCCGCCGCGCTGCTGGCGGTGCTGGACCGCCTGGGCCCGGACGACAACGGCCTGTTCCTCGGCCCCGACGGCGCGGTCCTGCCCTGGTGAGAACGGTTGCCCGGGCCCGGCCGGCCGCTACGAAGGCGGCGGCCGCAACCGGAAGCACGCATCCGGCCTGAGGCTGCTATCCGCTCCGGCGCCCGACCCCGGCCCTCCCGGTTCCTGCCGTACCTCCGCGTTCCCCGGCCAGGCCGCGCGGCCTGGCGACGGGCGCACGACCACCCCGTCGGCTGGCGCTCCACGCCCTGCGCCGGCAGCTGCACGGGGCCAGCGCTGCGGCCGGCCCTGGCGGCGACACGCCACCGGCTTCCAGGCCGTTCCGGTCCCGGATTTCGGCCCTGCTGCGGCCTGCGGACCGGTGACCACGCCCCTCGTCCGCATCCCTGTCCGGCGCGGTGTCCGCCCCGTGCGGACGTCCGCGCCGTCCCGCGGACACCGGGTCAGAAATCCAACCAATTGATCTGAAAGAAGAAATTCTTGGAACGCGACGTGCTTTGTACAGCTTGCTCCCGGAAGCACTCCGAGGGTTACTGAATAAATGCTGAAGCAGCGTGCCGGAACCCCATCTTCTCCTTGCACCCTCTGCTTAGGTGTACTACCTTACTACCACACCACTGATCAACGACACCGGAGCACACGATGAACGCCAAGACCCTTGCCGCCTCGTTGGCCCTTGCCCTCGCCGCGACGCCTGCCCTTGCCGCCGAGACCCCGCGCGTCGACCACATCGTCGACCTGCCGGCGGTCGAGGTCCGCCCGGATCCGGCCCTGCGCGCCGAGCTGGCCGCCAACCGCATCGTCGACCTGCCCGCCGTCGTGGTCCGCCCGACCACCGCGCAGAAGGCCGAATACCTGGCCGTGCAGGCCATGCAGGGCCGCATCGTCGACCTGGCCACGGTCTACGTCCGCCCCACCGCCGAGCAGCTGGCCGAGCGCGCCGCGATCGTCGCCCGCGAGCAGGCCGAGGCCCTGGCCGTGCAGGTCGGCAACACCCTGGCCGGGCAGGCCCAGGCCCACGTCGGCGGCCTGGCCGCGATGGGTAACTGAGTGCGGGCCGCGGAAGACACCGGCGGACGCGGCGCAGGCCGCAAGGCGCTCCAGCGCCCCGTCCGCCGGCACGTCTAGAATCCGCGGATGCCAGCCCCCGTTTTCGACGTCCTGCTCTACCAGCCCGAGATCCCGCCCAACACGGGCAACGTGATCCGCCTCTGCGCCAACACCGGCGCCCGCCTGCACCTGATCGAGCCGCTCGGCTTCAGCATGGAGGACCGGCAGCTGCGCCGCGCAGGCCTGGACTACCACGAATACGCCAGCGTGCAGGTCCATCCCGACCTCGCCACCGCGCTGGAACGCATCTCCCCCCGACGCCTCTTCGCCCTGAGCACCCGCGGCCAGGTCCGCCACGACCAGCCGGCCTATGCCAATGGCGACGCCTTCCTGTTCGGCTGCGAGACCCGCGGCCTGCCCGAGGACGTACTCGGGTCGATCCCCGAAGCCCAGCGCTTGCGCCTGCCGATGCGTCCGGGCAACCGCAGCCTCAACCTGTCCAACGCCGTGGCCGTGCTCGTGTTCGAGGCCTGGCGCCAGCACGGGTTCGCCGGCGGCAACTGATTCCGCCGCAGCCCCGGGTCCAGCGCGACCCGCCCCGCGATCCCCCCGCGCCGGAGCCGGCATCGCATCCGCTGGCGGTGACAACCATGTCAACGTTGTCAGCATATCGCCAAGGCCAGGACAGAAGCTGTCCTGGCCGATGCCTCGCCGGGACATCCACCGGCCATTCCCGGTCCACCCGGGAAACGCCCGGACAACCCCCCGGACATATCGCGAATCCTGCTGATTTTCCAGCAGTTGTGGCGCGCATGCGGAAATCCATGTTGCACGGCAACAGCCAGGAAGGGTGTTAGCGCTACATCCTTCCTGGATTGACCGATTTTGCGTTTTTCGCTTGACAACGCTGTCACCTGACATCCAAATCCGGCCCCGTCGGGCGCATGGCGCCTGTCCACCCAACACAACGCCGAGAGAGAGGGGAAGGATCCATGAAGCGTTCCCGTGTAGCCGCGCCGCCGCGCCGCCGCCTGCTGAGCACCGCCCTGCTGGTGGCGCTGGCGCCGCCCGCCACCCAGGCCCTGGCCCAGGAGGCCCCCGCCACCGACCAGGTGAGCGAACTGGATACGGTCGTGGTGACCGGCATCCGCGCCAGCCTGGCGTCCTCGATGAACCTCAAGCGCGACGCCCAGGGCGTGGTCGACGGCATCGTCGCCGAGGACATCGGCAAGTTCCCCGACACCAACCTGGCCGAGGCCCTGCAGCGCATCAGCGGCGTGTCCATCGACCGCACCAGCAGCGGCGAGGGCTCCAAGGTCACCGTGCGCGGCATCAGCCCGGACTACAACCTGGTGTTGCTCAACGGCCGGCAGATGCCGGCGTCCAACCTCGGCCCGGGCGGCGGCGGCACCTCCAACTCGCGCTCGTTCGACTTCGCCAACCTGGCGGCCGAGGCGATCTCGGCGATCGAGGTCCACAAGACCGGGCGCGCCGAACTCCCCACCGGCGGCATTGGCGCCACCCTCAACGTGAAGACCGCCCGCCCGCTGGACATCGGCCAGTTCCTCGGCAGCGTGGGGCTCAAGGCGGTGCACGACACCTCGGTCGACAACCTGCCGCGCAGCTTCGCCGGCAGCAAGTTCACCGGCGAGCTGTCCGGCATCTTCAGCCAGACCTTCGCCGACAACACCTTCGGCGTCATGGTCAGCGGCAGCTACCAGGAACGCGACTCCGGCTTCTCGCAGGCCTCGGTGGCCGACGGCTGGCTGACCTTCCCCGGCGACGATGCCACCAGCGGCACCCGCCTGCCGCTGCCGGGCGAGCCCGGCTACGAACGCATCCAGAACCGTCCCGGCCCCGACGACATCTATGCGCGGCCGCAGAACACCGGCTACAGCGTCAACGGCGTCCAGCGCCAGCGCACCAACGGCAACATCACCCTGCAGTGGGCGCCCAGCGACGCGGTCACCGCGACGCTGGACTACAACTACATGGAGAACAAGGTCCAGCAGCAGCGCAGCGAGCTGTCGGTGTGGTTCAACTACCAGCCCGGCGACAGCTCCTGGACCGACGGCCCGGTGGCCGCGCCGACCTGGTACTCGGAGGACATCCCGGCCGGCAACAGCGACCTCTCCATGGGCGGCATGCGCCTGGCCACGAAGAACAGCGGCGATTCGCTGGGCTTCAACGTGGAATGGGAAGTCAACGACGCCCTGGGCCTGGAGTTCGACTACCACAAGGCCAAGGCCGAATCGCGCCCCGACGGTCCGTATGGCTCGGCCGGCGTGCTTGGCGTGGCCGCGTTCGTGCGCGGCACCACCTCGGTGGACTACACCGGCGAGATCCCGATCGTGAACGTGGTCCTGCCGCCGGGCATGGACGAAGTCGGTCCGGCCGACGCGGTGGTCACCGGCTCCGTGTTCCAGAACAGCTACAACCGCTCGGAGGTCGAGCAGTTCCAGGTACGCGGACGGTTCGAGTTCGGCGACTACTCCGGGCTGGATTTCGGCGTGTCCGCCACCGAGGTCGACAACCGCACCGCGGCCTCGGTGATGCAGGCCGACAACTGGGGCGGCCTCGGCAGCCCGGGCGACTACGACGATGGCATCTGGTACCTGGACCACATGTCGCGCTACTTCGACGCCTTCGGCAACTCCGGCGACCCGCGCTGGAGCGACGGCTTCCTGGTGTTCGACTTCGAACGCCTGCGCCAGCGCGCGGCGCAGATCCCGCAGCCGGACGGCCAGCCCTGCCCGTCCTGCTACCAGATGCGCCCGGACTACACCGACGACCTGCGCACCACCGAGAAGACCCGCAGCGCCTACCTGCAATGGACCAACACCTTCGACTGGTCCATGCCCCTGGACGTGGCGGTGGGGGTGCGCTACGAGAAGACCGAGGTGGAGTCGTCGGCGCTGGTGCGCATCCCCACCGGCATCAGCTGGGTGGCGGCCAACGAGATGTACGTGCAGTACGCCGACGAGCAGGGCTTCACCACGCTGGACGGCGAGTACGACTACTTCCTGCCCAACCTCGACCTGGCCCTGCACATCCGCGACGACCTGGTGCTGCGCGGCAGCTTCAGCGAGACCATCGGCCGCCCGGGCTGGCAGGACATCCAGGGCGGCCAGCGCCTGGACAACATCGTGCGTACCATCGGCGGCAACGGCAGCCGCGGCAACCCCGCGCTGGAACCGCTGGAATCGCGCAACTTCGACCTGTCGCTGGAGTGGTACTACGGCGAGGCCAGCTACGTGTCCGCCGGCTATTTCCGCAAGAACGTGCGCAACTTCATCAGCAGCACGGTGCTGCGCGAGTCGCCGTTCGAGCTGCACACGCCGGTGGGCGGCGCCTACTGGAACGAGGCCACCTCCACCGGCGGTTGCGGCCAGACCGACCTGCCCTGCATCCGCGACTACATCTTCGCCAACTTCGACGGCCAGCCCGGCGTGGCCTACACCGGCCTCAACTCGGCCGGGCAGATGACCGGCAGCATCGAAGGCCTGCCCGGCGATCCGGTGGCGCAGTTCGACATCACCGTGCCGGTGAACCAGCGCCGCGACCACGTCGACGGCTTCGAGCTGAGCATCCAGCACGTGTTCGGCGAAACCGGCTTCGGCCTGGCCGCCAACTACACCAAGGTGGATTCGGGGCTGACCTTCGACAACGCCAGCCTGGAGACCCAGTACCCGATGGTGGGCCTGAGCGATACCGCCAACCTGGTCGCGTTCTACGACAAGGACCGGTGGCAGGTGCGCGCGGCGTACAACTGGCGCGACAAGTTCTTCAACGGCATCGGCGGCCAGGGCCCGAATCCGAACTGGACCGAGGAATACGGCCAGCTGGATGCGATCGTCAGTTATTCGGTCACCGACAACCTGGTGCTGAGCCTGGAGGGCATCAACCTGACCGACGAAACCCAGCGCATCCACGCCCGCCACCGCAACATGGTGCGCTACGCCACCCAGACCGGCCCGCGCTACATGTTCGGCCTGCGCTACCGCTTCTGACCGTGCAGCAACCCGCCGCGCCCTCCCTCCCGGGCGCGGCGGTTTCCGGGTCGCCGGAAGGACCTGGCGACCTTTCTTTCCACCCCCGCGCTGCGGCACGATGCCGCCACGCCCTTCCTGGACCTGGCGCCGTGGACGAACAGGCCATCCATCGCCGACACCCCGCCGGCCCGGCGGGCGGGACGATCCCGGAACTGGAGGTCGCCGCGCCCGGCATGGTGCCCGAGGCGGTGCTGCAGGGATCGCGCCCGCTGGTCCTGCGCGGCCTGGTCGCGCACTGGCCGGCGGTGGCCGCGGCGCGGGAATCGCCCGAAGCCGCCATCGCCTACCTGCGCGGGTGCGAACGCGCGGATGCGCCGCCGGCGGTCGCGACCGTCGGGCCGCCCGATATCGAGGGCCGCTTCTTCTACGACGAGGACCTGGCCGGATTCAATTTCCGCCGCGAGGAGGTGCCGCTGGGCGTGGTCCTGGCCACCCTGCGCAAGTACCTGGCGCACGAGCGGCCCCCGGCAATCTACGTCGCCTCCACCACGCTCGACACCTGGCTGCCGCGGTTCCGCGCGGCCAACGACCTGGCCCTGCCCGGCGCCGAACCGCTGGCCAGCATCTGGATCGGCAACCGCAGCCGCATCGCCGCGCACCAGGACCTGCCGGAGAACATCGCCTGCGTGGTCGCCGGGCGCAGGCGCGTGACCCTGTTCCCGCCGCAGCAGCTGCGCAACCTCTACGTCGGTCCGCTGGAATTCACCCCGGCCGGGCAGCCGGTGAGCCTGGTCGATCCGGCCGCCCCGGACCTGCAGCGCTTCCCGCGCTTCGCCGAGGCGCTGCGCCACGCCATGTCCGCCGAACTGGGCCCGGGCGACGCGGTGTTCATTCCCTCGATGTGGTGGCACCACATGGAAGGCCTGGAGGGCTTCAACGTCCTGGTGAACTACTGGTGGCGGCGCGCGCCGGCGTGGATGGACAACCCGGTGGACGCCCTGATGCTGGCCATCGCCAGCCTGCGCGGCCTGCCGCCGGAGCAGCGCGCGCTGTGGCGCGACGCCTTCGAGCACTACGTGTTCGGCTACGACGAGGGGCAGGTGGCCGGCCACCTGCCGCCGGCCGCGCGTGGGGTGCTTGGTCCGCTGGACGAGGCGCATGCGCGGCGCATCCGGGCCAAGCTGGTGCAACGGCTGCAGCAACGGGGGACCTGATGGACGACGCACGCCTGCCTTCCACCCCCATCCGCCGCGTGGTCATCGCCGGCGGCGGCACCGCCGGGTGGATGGCCGCCGCCGCGCTGGCGCGCACGCTGGGCCGGGTGCTGGACATCACCCTGGTCGAGTCGGAGCAGATCGGCACGGTCGGCGTGGGCGAGGCCACCATCCCGCCGCTACGCACCTTCCACCGCCTGCTGGGCATCGGCGAGCAGGACTACCTGGCCGCGACCCAGGGCACGATCAAGCTGGGCATCTCTTTCGAGAACTGGAGGGCGCAGGGCCACCGCTACATCCACTCCTTCGGCAGCAGCGGCCGCGACCACTGGTCGGCCGGCTTCCAGCACTTCTGGCTGCGCGGCAGGCAGGAGGGCCTGGCCGGCGATTACGCCGACTACTGCATCGAGCTGCAGGCCGCGCACCAGGACCGCTTCTCCCACCTGCCCGACTACCACGTCAACTACGCCTACCACATGGATGCGGCGCTGTACGCGCGCTTCCTGCGCGCACTGGCGCAGCGCCATGGCTGCCGGCGCGTGGAGGGAAAGATCGCCGAGGTGGAAACCGACCCGGGCAGCGGCTGCATCGGCGCGCTGAAGCTGGAAAGCGGGGACGTGCTCGAAGGCGACTTCTTCATCGACTGCACCGGCTTCCGCGCGCTGCTGATCGGGCAGGCCCTGGGCGTGGGCTTCAGCGACTGGTCGCAGTGGCTGTTGAACGACCGCGCCCTCGCCGCCCAGACCACCGCGGTGCGCGACGCGGTGCCGTATACCCGCGCCATCGCCGGGACGGCGGGCTGGCAGTGGCGCATCCCGCTGCAGCACCGCGTGGGCAACGGCATCGTCTATTCCAGCCGCTTCATGGACGATGACCAGGCGCGCGAGGCCTTCCTCTCCAGCCTGGAGGGCGAGGTGATCCGCGCGCCGTGGCCGGTACGCTTCCGCCCCGGCCAGCGCCAGCGCTGCTGGGAGAAGAACTGCGTGGCCCTGGGCCTGGCCGGCAGCTTCATCGAACCCCTGGAATCGACCACGATCCACCTGATCCAGCGCGGCATCGTGCGCCTGCTGCAGTCGTTCCCCGGGGTGCTCAGCCAGGCCGCCATCGACGATTACAACGCGCAGCTGGACGCCGAACTGCAGCACGTGCGCGACTTCGTGGTGCTGCACTACCACGCCACCGAGCGCCGCGACTCGCCGTACTGGGAGGAGGTGGCCTCGATGCGGCTGCCGCCGAGCCTGCAGCACCGCATCGACCTGTTCCGCGAGACCGGCCTGGTGTTCCACCAGCCCGGCGAACTGTTCGCCGAGAACTCCTGGGTGCAGGTCATGCTGGGCCAGGGCATCGTCCCACGGCACTACCATCCGTCCGCCGACGTGATGTCGCGCGAGGACCTGCAGCGCTTCCTGGGCGATGTCCGCGGCAACGTGCTGGGCACGGTGGCCCGCATGCCCGGCCACATGGACTACCTGCGCGGCTACGCGCCCGCGCCGGTGCCACCCGACCTGCGCCAGGAGCAACCGTCGCCCGCAGGCGCCTGACCTGTCGCGCGGAGCGCGTGTGGGCGGCCGAAGCCGGCGCCATCCGGCGCCGCGGTCGCCGTCGGCCGCATGCAGGCCAGCGGAGGGCGGAAATCCGCTTTCCTGCGCAGAGCCGCCACGGGGTTCCAGGAAGACGGACGCTCCCAGGCAGCGTTGGTCGGGCCTTCGAAGACGCCAGGAAGATCCCTTCGGATCTTTACGCCGTCGGCCTGCAACGCACCGGCCAGCTGTCCGCTGCCCTCGCCGAGCCCATCCCTCCCCGGGCCTGGGCACCGGGGTACTCCCCAGTGGGACGGCACAGCCGCCCTGCGGGCGTAGAACCCCCTCGGACGCTGCGACGCGGCGCTTCCAAAAGTTCCCCGGATGCGCCGCTAATTCATGTACTGGTCAGTTCTATATTCAGGCCATGTTGCGGGTGGGGGCGAATAATGCGCCTGCCGTGAACGGGAACGTTTCGTTCATAGGCCCATAACAACGAGACAAGAGAGTCCGTACATGAAGAAGAATTCCCTGCTTGCCCTGGCCCTGGTCGCCACCCTGCCGTTCGCTGCCAGCGCTGCCGATGGTGTGTCGTACAACTATGTCCAGGGTGGCTACACCGCCACCAATACCGACGGCGCGGACGCCGACGGCTTCGGCGTGGACGGCTCGGTTGCCATCGCCCCCAACTTCCACCTGTTCGGCGGCTACAGCAACCAGGAGATCGACCACAGCTCGGTCGACTTCGACCAGTACCGCTTCGGCGTCGGCTACAACCGCGAAGTCGCCCCGGCGGTCGACCTGGTCACCAAGGTCGCCTACGAGAAGTTCGATGCCGGCCGCGGCTTCGACTACGACGGCTGGAGCGCCGAGGTCGGCGTGCGCGGCTCGCTGCATCCGAACCTGGAAGGCTACGTGATGGCCGGCTACGAGGACGGCGACGAGTACGACGGCGAGTTCTACGGCCGCGTCGGTGCGCTGGCCAAGTTCAACCAGAACTGGGGCATCAGCGGCGACGTGAAGTTCGTCGACGGTGACACCCAGTGGTTCGTGGGCCCGCGCTTCACCTGGTAACCCGCGTCCTCCGCGCAGGGCGGGAGGTCTCTCTCCCCCGCCCGCCCTGCGGGGACAGTGCTGGCGTGTCCCCTCTCCCTCGCGCCAGCCACCCGGAGCCCGGCCTCGTGCCGGGCTCTTTTTTTGCGCATAGGCCGCCTGCTCATGTCGTCATGAGCATCGCGCATGGCCGCGGGCGGTCCACGGGCCGGACGCCATGACAGACTCGCGCAGCGACCACGCTCCGTGTCCCGCGATGACCCTGACCCAGCTGCGCTACTTCGCCGCCATCGTCGATGCCGGGCTCAACATCACGCTTGCGGCCCGCAAGGTCCACGCCACCCAGTCGGGACTGTCCAAGCAGATCAAGCAGCTGGAGGAGGAACTGGGCTTCCTGCTGTTCACCCGCCGTGCGCGCAGCCTCACCGCGCTGACCCCGGCGGCCGAACGCGTGCTCGAGCACGCGCGCCCGCTGCTGGCGCATGCGGCCAACATCCGCGCGCTGAGCGAGAACCTGCGCCGCGAGAGCGGCGGCGAACTGCACATCGCCACCACCCACACCCAGGCCCGCCACGTGCTGCCCCCGGTGCTGGCCGCGCTCAAGCGCAGCTACCCGCAGGTGGCCATGCACCTGGCGCCGGGCGGGGACGGCGAATCGCTGGCCCGCCTGGCGCGCGGCGAGGCCGACCTGGCCATCGTCAGCAGCAGCGGTGATCCGCCGCCGGGCGACATCCGGCTGCCGCTGTACCACTGGGAGCGGGTGGTGGTGGTGCCGGCGCGGCACCGCCTCACCCGCCTGGGCCGGCCGTTGCAGCTGGACGACCTGGTGCACTACCCGCTGGTCAGCTACGAATCCAGCCGCGAGCCCGGTTCCTCGCTGCAGCGCGCGTTCCGCGCCGCCGCACTGGAACCGCAGGTGGCGGTCACCGCGCGCGATGCCGACCTGATCGCGACCTACGTGCGCAGCGGCCTGGGCGTGGGCATCGTCGCGGAGATGGCGGTGGAGTCGATCCAGGGCGAGGACCTGGTCGCGCTGCCGGCCGACCACCTGCTGCCCACCTGCACCACCTGGCTGCTGCTGCGCCGCGACCGCCTGCTGCGCGACTACACCGCCGAGCTGGTCGCGCGCATGGTCGGGGCCGACGTGCGCGACGTGCGCCGTGTCGCCGGCGGCGAGGCCACGCCGGAATGGCCGGTGCCGCACTGGCGCGAGACCGGCACCCTGCTGCGCCGCCGGCGCTGAGCGCCGCGCAGTAGCCAAGGCCATGCGGGCGGGCGCACCAGGCGTGCCGCGCCTGCGTGCGCCATCGAAGACTGGCGGGATCCGGGCCGCTGCCACGGCCGGTGCCATTGGAGTGCGGCGCCCCGGCCTACGCAGCCTAAGCCGCATCCGGATGCCAGCGCCGCGCGTGCCAGGCGCGTGCATCCCGGATGCGGTGTTGGCGCCAGGCCTACTGCACGCCGCCGGCCAGGGCCAGGAGCTGGATCCGGATCTCCAGTTCGTCGCCGATGTGCGGCAGCTGCTGCACCAGGCCGAACTCGCTGCGGCGGATGCGGGTGCTGGCGGACACGCCCAGCGCCGGCGCGTCCTTGGCCGGGTGCTGCGCGGCGCGGGTCACCACGGCTTCCAGCTCGACCGGCCTGGTCACCCCGCGCAGGGTCAGGTCGCCGGCCACCTGCAGGCGCTGGCCGTCCACGCGCACCGAGCGGCTGGTGAAGCGCGCCTCGGGGAAGCGCCCGGAATCGAAATAGTCCTCGCGCTGCACGCGCTGGTTGAGGCGCTCCACGTGGCCGTCGAAGCTCGCCAGCGGCAGCACCACGTCCACCCGCGAGGTGGCGGGGCTGGCGGGGTCGTAGACCACGGTGCCGGTGGCCTCCAGCCGCGCGGTGGGGCGGGCGAAGCCGAGGTAGTCCCAGCTCACCAGCACATCGGTATGGGTCGGGTCGATGGTGTAGCTCAGCGGTGCGGCGGTGGCGCCGGCGGTGGCGGCCAGCAGCAGGGCGGCAAGGGTCGGGCGCAGCGGTTTCATGGCGGGACTCCGGGGTCGTGGAAGGAATGCACGGCGGCGGCTCAGCGCGCCGCCGCCGTCCAGGCCGCCAGTTCGGCGGCGGTGAGCGGGCCGGCCTTGCTGCGCAGCACCCTGCCCTGCGCGTCGAGCAGGACCGAGTACGGCAGCACACCCAGGCGGTTGCCATAGCGCGCGGAACTGCCGGCCTGGCCGTAGTCCACGGCCTCGACCAGCACCGGGTAGCGCACCGGCCGCCGCGCGAGGTAGGCCTGCACGCTGGCCGGCTCGTCCAGGGCGATGCCCACCACCTGCACCGCGCGCTTGCCGGCCTGCGCGGCGGCGAAGGCATCCAGCTCCGGCATCTCGCGCAGGCACGGCGCGCACCAGGTCGCCCAGTAGTTCAGCAGCACCGGCTGGCCGCGCCACTGCTCCAGCGGCGGCGCGTGCGCGGGCGCAGCGGCCTGGGCGATGGCGGCGCACAGCACCAGGGGCAGCCAGGCGAAGCGGCGGTGGCGCGCGCGGGCGGACGTGCGTTTCATGAGGCATCTCCCTGCAGCGCGGCCTCGACCTGGGCCTCGGTGGGAACGGTGGACAGCACCCGGCCGGCGCCCCCGGGGCGGAACACCACGTACAGCGGCACCCCGACCGCGCCGTGCTCGCGCAGGAACGCGGTGATCTCCGGATCCATCCGGGTCCAGTCGCCCTTGAGGTAGACCGCACCGCTGCGATGCAGGGCGGTCCGGAACGGCGCGCGCGCGAACACCCGGCGCTCGTTGGCCTTGCAGGTCACGCACCAGTCGGCGGTCATGTTCACGAACACGGTGCGGCCGTCGGCGCGCAGCCGCGCCAGCGCCTGCGCCGAGTACGGCAGGCTGCCGTCGGCCGCTTGCCGCGCCGGCTCCGGTGCCGCCGTCGGCAGGGCGTGGATCCGGTACAGCGGCCAGGCCGCGACCAGCGCCAGCAGCAAGGCCGCAAGCCGCGGTCCGCCGTTGCCGACGTGGCGCAGGCGCTCGCTGGCCCACAGCGCCAGTGCCAGCCACAGCATCCCGGCCAGCAGCCAGCCCAGGGCCTCGCTGCCGTGCTGGCGCACCAGCACCCAGGCCAGCCACGCGGAGGTGGCGTACAGCGGGAAGGCCAGCGCCTGCTTGAGGGTTTCCATCCACGGCCCCGGGCGCGGCAGGCGCGTGGCCAGCGCCGGGACGAAGCCCGCCAGCAGGAACGGCAGCGCCAGCCCGAGCCCCAGCGCCAGGAACACACCCAGCGCGGCCGCGACCGGGAGCGCAAAGGCCGCGGCCAGGGCCACGCCCATGAACGGCGCGGTGCAGGGGCTGGCTACCACCACCGCCAGCACGCCGGTGGAGAAATCGCCCCCCAACTCGTCGCGGCCTGCCAGGGCCTGGCCGGCGCCGCCCAGGCGGGTGCCGATCAGGACCACGCCCGACAGCGACAGGCCCAATGCCAGCATCACCCAGGCCAGGAACGCGACCACCACCGGCTGCTGCAGCTGGAAGCCCCAGCCCACGGCCAGGCCGGCGCCGCGCAGGGCCAGCACGATGGCACCAAGCGCGGCGAAGGCCAGCAGCACGCCGGCGGTATAGGCCAGCGCGCGGCGGCGCGCATGGCGCGGCGAGCCGCCGGATCCGGCCAGCGACAATACCTTCAGCGACAGCACCGGCAGCACGCAGGGCATCAGGTTGAGCAGCAGGCCGCCAAGCACGGCCGACAGCAGCAGCGCGGCCACGGCCGGAGCGCCGGTGGCGGCGGCTGCGGCGGTTCCGGATCCCGTCGCGCCGGCTACCCCGGCATCCACGGCTACGGTGGCGGTGGCGCCCGCGTCCGGCGCGCCTTCCACCCGCACGAGGCCGCCGTCGATCCGCAGCACCGTGGCGTGCGGCGGATAGCAGACCAGCGGCTCGACCTCGTGGCAGCCCTGCACCACCACGCGCAGGCGGGTGGCCGTGGCCGGCGCCGCGGGCGCCGCCAGCACGACCTCGGCGCTTGCCTCGCCGCGGTAGACCTCGACCGGCCCGAGGTACGGGTCGTCCTTGGCCACGCCCGGCGGCAACCGCAGTTCCGGCGCCGGCGCATCGTCCAGCGCGCGTACGTGGATGCGTTCGCGGTAGAGGTAGTAGTCGTCGGCCACGCGCCAGTGCAGGCGCAGCCGGGTCGGCGACTGCAGCCGCGCGTCCAGGGCGAACGCCTGCTCCACCGGCAGCAGGCCCGGCGGTCCTGTGTCCTTCGCATGCAGCGACGGGACCACGGCGCCGGCAAGCAATGCGCCAAGCAACGGCCAGCGCGCGCGCAGGGTACGGGGCATGGCGACCGCGCTCATCGCCGCGCCTCCAGCAGCGGCGCGTAACGCGCGTCGGTCAGCGACACCAGGAAGGCCTCCAGGTCGTCCAGCTCCTGCGCGTCCAGGCCCAGCGGGCCGGCCATCGAGGCATCGCGGCCGTGGGCGCCGGGTACCACGCGGTCCGGGTCGTTGTAGTACTCCAGCACCTCGCGCAGGGTGGCGAACATGCCGTTGTGCATGTACGGCGCGGTCACCGCCACGTTGCGCAGCGAGGGCACCTTGAACTGGCCGTCATCGGCCGGGTTGCCGGTGACTTCGCCGCGGCCACGGTCGGCGAGCCCGGCGCCGTCGTACAGGCCGATGTTGCGGAAGCGGTCGGAGGTGAAGTCCTCGCCGGAATGGCAGTCCGCGCACTTGCCCTTGCCGATGAACAGCAGGCGGCCGCGGCGCGCCGCCTCGCTGATGGCGCCGTCGTCGCCGCGCGCGTAGCGGTCGTAGGGCGAATCGCCGGACTCGAGGGTCTTCTGGTACGCAGCCAGGGCCCGGCCAAGGCTGCGCGCGGTGGCCGGACCGCCGTAGGCGGCCTCGAACGCGGCGCGGTAGGACGGGTCGGCGTTGAGCCGCGCCAGCGCCTGCTCCAGTGGCAGGTCCATCTCCAGCGGGTTCTCGATCGGGAAGATCGCCTGCTCCTCCAGGGTCTCGGCGCGGCCGTCCCAGAACATCGAGGTGCGCGCGGCGACATTGAGCACCGAGGGCGTGTTGCGCCGGCCCAGGCGTCCGCCCACGCCGGCGCTTACCGGCACGTCGTCGGCGAAGGCGCGCTCGGGGCGGTGGCAGGACGCGCAGCTGGTGCTGCGGTCGGAGGACAGCAGCGGGTCGAAGAACAGGCGCCGGCCCAGCTCCACCCGCAGCGCGGGCAGGTCGGCGGCGGCCGGTGCGCCGGTGGCGGTGGCGGCCGCGCCGGCCAGCCACGGCAGCGCGGCCAGGCCCGCGGCGGCCAGGGCCAGGCCCAGCAGCAGGCGCGGCCCGTGGCCACGACGGCGGCGGCGCGTGCGCAAAGCGGCAGCGTCCACGGCATTCCTCACGGCACGACGGCGAACGGTGCCTTGAACAGGGTGCACAGCCCGCTGCCCTCGTGGCAGCTCTGCCCGGCCAGGGTGCCGCTGACCTCGCGCGCGCCCGGCTCCAGGCGCACGCGCTGGCGGAAGGTGGCCTGCCCGGCGAAGTAGGCATAGCGGTACTCGCCGGCGAAGTTGCTGCCGCTGCGTTCCTGCGCGCCTTCCGCGCGCAGCGGCTGCAGCGCCTGGCCGCCGGACTCCACCGCCAGCCGCGCCGGGCGCGGCCCGAAGTCCCCGGCGTCGAAGCCGGCGGCGTACACGATCCAGCCCGGGCGCACCGGCGCGTTGGCCACCAGCTCGACCTCGCCCGGCGCGCCGGGCACCGCTTCGGCGCGCCAGCGCCAGTCCAGTTCCACTTCTTCCTGCGCCGGCGCCGGCGCCGCGGCGAGGGCGAGCGCGCCCAGCAGCAGGCCGCGGGCGGCCTGTTTCCAGTCCCTCATGGTGCTTCCTCGTTGCGATGGCGCCTGCCGCCGCCGCGGCAGGCGCCGGGTTCAGGGTGCGGCGGCCAGCGTGGCCGGCGGCGCAGTGCCGCCATCGGCGCTGGCGTACGGGTCCGGCTCGGCCAGCAGTTCGTCAAGCAGCGCGTTGAAGCGGGCCACGTACTGCTCGTAGTACTCGCCGGTCACGGTGCCGGTGTAGCCGGTGTAGATCTCGCGCACCTCGCCCTTGCGGTCGATGATGAAGGTGGTCGGGAACGCGGCCAGGTAGTTCACGCCCTGCAGCTTCTCGGTCGCCACCTTCTTGTCGGCGATGCCGCCGAACACGATGTCGTACTGGATGTCGAAGTACTGCTTGAACTTGCCCAGCACTTTCTGGAAGTACTCGAAGCTGTCCTCCTGCTCGAACGCGACCGCCACCGCCTCGACCCCGCGGTGCCTGTTCTGCCTGAACCACGGCGCCAGGAAGTAGGTCTGGTCGGTGCAGTTCGGGCACCAGGTGCCGATCACCTCGACGATCACCACCTTGCCCTTGTACTTGTCGTCGCGCAGGGAGACGGTGCGGCCCTGCAGGTCGGGGAAGCTGAAGTCGATGCGCTTCTGCCCGTCCTTGAGGAAGGTCAGCTGGTAGGGGTCGGGCAGCTCGGCCGCCGGGTCCTTGCGGCCCTCGAAGCGCACCACGTTGTAGATGCCCGAGCCGGACACGCCCTGCAGGTTGCCGTCCTCGTCGATCGTGCCCTTGATCAGGCGCGGGCTGGGGCCGCTGAAGTGCGACAGCCAGAAGCGGTTGCCCTGGACCACGCCCTCCAGCTCACGCGAGTCGCCCACCGCGGTCATGATCACGCCGGTCAGGCGGTTGCCCTGCTGCTGGAACAGGCCGACCTGGTTGCGGCGGTTGCGGCGCTCGTCGGGGTTGTCGTCGCGCAGGCGCGCCTGGTCGGACTGCTGCAACGCCCACTTGCCGCTGAGGTCGACCCCGGCCGGCTGCTCGCGGCCGGGTTCGACGAAGCGCCAGGCCTTGCCGTGCTCGGCGGTGAACGGGATGTTGCGCGCGCCGTTGCGGCTGGGCACCAGGTCGCGGTACTCGCCGGCGAGGGTGCCGTCGTCGCGCACGGTGAACACCAGGGCGGCGTCGTAGGTGTTCATCGGCACGGACAGGGTGTCGTCGGACACGCGCTCGACCACGAAGCGATCGCGGCGCGAACCGTTGATCAGCTCGAAGCTGGCGTCGGCCGCGTCGCGGCCCCGGACCTCGAAGTTGAACGGGATCGGGTCGCCGTCCACCGTGAACTCGCCGCGCCAGATGCCTTCCTTCGGGAAGCGCGCGGCGGCCTCGGCGGCGGCGGCCGGCAGGAGCGTGGCCAGCAATGCGGTGCCTGACCACAGCAGCGCTGCAACTGCCTTCATTGCCTCACCTCGTCGTTGGGGATGCCTCCGGGGCAACGAATGTAGGAAGCGGCACGCGGCGGCGTCCACGCGAAAGCCCACGCCATGCATGGCATGTGCTCATGTGCTGATGAGGGCAGGTGCTGAGGCGGCTTCCGCGGCGGCGGCTACACCCGGCCGCCGCCTGCGATGGCGGCTCCGGTCGATCCATCATCACGGGGACCCGCGCCGCGAGCCGGCGCGGGCAGCCCTCAGCGGAACAGGGTTTCCGGGTATTCCGGCTTCTGTTCGCGGGCCAGCAGCTGCTCCAGGCCCTGGCGCGGGGTCAGCTCGCCGTGCAGCACGGCGTGCACGCCGGCGGAGATCGGCAGTTCCACGCCGTGGCGGTTGGCCAGGCGCATGACCTCGTTGGCGGTCTGCACCGATTCGACCACCTGGCCGATCTCGCGCACCGCCTCGTGCAGCTCCTTGCCACGGCCCAGGGCCAGGCCCAGGCGGCGGTTGCGCGACAGGTCGCCGGTGCAGGTCAGCACCAGGTCGCCGAGGCCGGACAGGCCCATCAGGGTCTCCGGGCGCGCGCCGATCGCCGCGGCCAAGCGCAGCATCTCGTTGAGGCCGCGGGTGATCAGGCCGGCACGGGCATTGAGGCCCAGCTCCATGCCGTCGGCCACGCCGGTGGCCACCGCCAGCACGTTCTTCATCGCCCCGCCCAGCTCGGCGCCGACCATGTCGTCGCCGGTGTAGGCGCGGAACGCGGGGCCGTGCAAGGCCGCGGCGACCTTGCGGGTAAACGCCGGGTCCTCGCCGTGCACGGTCACCGCGGTGGGCAGGCCCAGGGTGACTTCCTTGGCGAACGAGGGGCCGGTGACCACGGCCAGCGGCACGCCCGGGCCGAGCACGTCGGCGGCAACCTCGTGCAGGAAGCGGCCGGAGCCGGGCTCGAAGCCCTTGGTCGCCCAGGCCACGCCGGCACCGGCCGGCAGCAGCGGCTTGAGCGCGTGCAGGGTCTCGGTGAAGGCATGCGAGGGCACCACCACCAGCACCCAGTCGCAGCCGGCGACGGCCGCGGCCAGGTCGGTGGTGGCACGCAGGTTCCCGGG
This sequence comes from Pseudoxanthomonas sp. SGT-18, assembly GCF_003931645.1. Classification (NCBI taxonomy): domain Bacteria; kingdom Pseudomonadati; phylum Pseudomonadota; class Gammaproteobacteria; order Lysobacterales; family Lysobacteraceae; genus Pseudoxanthomonas; species Pseudoxanthomonas sp. SGT-18. The sequence continues at coordinate 62,390 of NZ_RRYJ01000003.1, forward strand.
CAGCGGGATGCCCGGGAGGTAGCGCGGGTTCTCGTGGCGCTGGTCGATGGCCTCGACCACCACCGCGTCCCGGCCCCACAGGGTGGTGGCCAGGCCGTTGCGGGCGGTCAGGGTCGCCAGGGCGGTGCCCCACGACCCGGCCCCGAGGACCGCCAGCCTGCTGCTGCCGGTTGCGGCAGTCATCGGATGCGCGTTTGCCGCCGGATCAGGCGTTGCCGGCCGGCTCGGCCGAGGCCACGTCGCCCTCGGCGGCCTGCTGCTGCGCAGCCTGGGCCTGGCGCTGGCGCAGGGTCTCGGCGTACAGCGCGTCGAAGTTGATCGGCTGCAGCAGGAACGGCGGGAAGCCGCCGGCCTGGACCAGGTCGCTGACCAGCTGGCGCACGTACGGGAACAGGATGTTCGGGCACTGGGTGCCCAGCAGCACGTCCACGCCCTGCGGCGGCAGGCCGGCGATGCCGAACACGCCGGCCTGGTCGACCTCGACCACGTAGGCGGTCTTCTCGCCGACCTTGCAGGTCAGGGTGACGCGCAGGGAGACCTCGAACGCGGTCTCGTTCAGGCGCTGCACGCGCTGGTTGAGGTTCAGCTGCAGGTCCGGCTGGCCCTGCTCGTTAAAGATCGCCGGCGAATTGGGCGACTCGAAGGAAACGTCCTTGACGTAGATCTTCTCGACGCTGAAGGCCGCGCCGGCGGCTTCCTGCGGGGCGGGGGCGGCAGCGCCGTTGGTGGTTTCGTCGGACATTTCGGACTCCGGAATCGCTGGTTGGATGGCCGGCTGAACCGGCCGGGAACGGAACGCGGGATTATGGCACGTGCGCCGGACGCGGGTAGCCCCGGGGCGCGGCCGGGCTCAGCGGCCCTTGACCAGGGGCAGGCCCGCGGCCTGCCAGGCGACCAGCCCGCCGTCGAGCCAGTACACCTGCTCGAAGCCGGCCTTCTTCAGCTTGCGCGCGGCGCCGGCCGAGGCCATGCCGGTGCGGCACACCACCACCACCGGCGACTGCTTCGCGCCGGCCAGCAGCTTGCCGGCCGGGTCGAACTGGCTGGGGATGATGTTGCGGCTGCCGGCGATGTGGCCCTTCTCGAAATCGGCGATCGCCGACAGGTCCACCACCAGGGCGCCGGGCTGGTTGGCCACCAGCGCCAGCTCCGACGGCTTGAGCGCCTTGTAGCCGCGCAGCAGGCGCACGATCTCGGTGTAGATGATCGCCACGGTCAGACCGGCCAGCGCCAGCGACAGCATCGGGTGGCGGCCGGCGAAGGCCATCAGGGTCTCAAGATTCACGGCGCGCGTTCTTCATGCGGATGGGACGGGGCGGCGATTGTCGCACATGCCCCGCGCCGCGCCGCCGCTAGTGCCCGTCCCAGAAGTCCGGCAGCCCGGAGACCTGCCACCAGCGCCGCGCCTGCGCGTCCCAGCGCCACAGCTCGCGCCAGCGCACGGTGCGCTCGGCCTGGGTGTGGCGGTTGACCGCGCCGACCTCGATCTCGCGCGCGACGCTGCCGTCGGCCAGCACCGAGCTGGTGCCCTCGCGGTAGCGGGTCACCTGCAGCTGGCGGTAGCGCTCCAGTTCCAGCCCGCTGACCGGGTGGGCGGCCAGCCATTCCGGATCGACCAGCTGCAGCGCGGCCTCGTAGTCGCTCCAGCGCACCGCCGCGGCGAACGCCTCCTGCGCCTGGCCCAGGGCCTGCGCCTGGCGCTTGCCCATGGCATGCGCCGGCAGCACCAGCGCGCACAGCGCCAGCAGCAGCAGGATCCCTGGAATGCGCATCGTCGTCCTCCGGCGGGCCATGGCCGGCATGCTAGCAGCTGGCCCCGGCGGCGCGGCCGCCGGCCATGGCCACGTAGCGGCCGCTGAACACGGTCGCATCGCCGCCGCCGGGCAGGGCGATGCGCGCGGCGATCCGGCAGCGCGCGCGGCCACGCTGGCGGAAAGTGGCGAGGAAATCCTCCCACTGCCCTTCCTCCAGCCAGGCCTCCGCCTCCAGCGCGTCGTACAGCGGCGCCAGGTAGCGCACGTGGCTGTCGGCCACGTACACGTCGGCCGGGTGCCCGGCGCGGGCCAGCTGCCAGGTGGCCAGGCCCCAGCCGGCCAGGGTCATCAGCGAGGCCAGGCTGCCGCCGAAGGCCGAGCCCTTGTCGTTGATGTTGGGCGCCAGCGGCGCGCGCAGGCGCAGGCGGCCGTCGCCGGCATGGACGATCTCGATCTGCATCTGGCGCGCCAGCGGGATCGCGCACAGCTGCGCGCGCACGGCGGCCAGGGCGGGGTCATGCGGCTCGTTCGTGGTCATCGGCAAAGGGTAGCGGAAGCCCGGCCCGGGCCGGTCCGCGGCCCGCATAATGCGCGGATGCCTGCACCCCCTCCGCCCTGGACCCTGGTCTCGCTGCGCCCCGCCGGCGGCCACGACGCCATGCGCCGCGCCGCCGCGCGGCATGGCGCGCGCCTGCTGGCGCTGTCGCCGTGGGCGTTGCGCCCCTGCGACGACGACGATGCCCGCCGCGCGCTCGACGCGGCCCTGGCCTGCGAGGCGGTGCTGTTCACCAGCCCGGCGGCGGTGCGCGCCGCCGCGGCCCTGCGCCCGCTGCGGCCGGGTCCCGGCCAGGCCTGGCTGGCGGTGGGCGCCGGCAGCGCCGCCGCCCTGCGCCGCGCCGGCGTGGCCCGGGCGCAGGCCCCGGCGCAGATGGACAGCGAGGGCGTGCTGGCGCTGCCCGCGCTGGCCGCGCCCGCCAGCGTCGGCCTGGTCACCGCCCCGGGCGGACGCGGGATGATCGCGCCGACGCTGGAAGGCCGCGGCGCGCGGGTGCTGCGCGCCGACGTCTACCGCAGGGAGCCGCTGCCGCCGGCGCCGCGCGCGCTGGCCGCGCTGCGCGCGCTGCAGGGCCCGGCCTGCGTGGCGGTCAGCAGCGGCGAGGCGCTGGAACGGGTGCTGGACGGCTGGCCGGAGGACGCGGTCGCGGTCCTGCGCCGCTGCGCCGTGGCCGCCGCCAGCGAACGCCTGGCGGAACTGGCGCGCGCGCGCGGCTTCGCCCGCGTCGCCTCCGCCGCCAGCCCGCGCCCGGCGGCACTGGCGGCGCTGGCGCAACAGCTGGTTGCCGGGTGAGTCCTTGCGGGCGCGGCGGCGGCCAAGCGATGCTTGCCGCTGGCCGGATGGCCGCCTGGAGCGCGGCACCCCCCGCCCGGCCGAACAGGATGCAGCCGTGAACGAGACTCCCCCTTCCCGCCGGCCATCCACGCGCGCGCTCGCGTGGCTGCTGGTCCCGCTCGTACTGGTGCTGGCCGGCGCCTTCGCCTGGCATGCCTGGCGCCAGCAACAGGCGCGCCTGCACGACCGCAACGCCGACCAGGCGCGCCAGCTGGAAACCCTGATCGCGCGCATGGACAACCTGCGCAGCGACCTGGCCACCCAGTCGCGCCTGATCCGTGATGCGTCCAATGCCAACCGCGTGCTGCGCGACGAGGTACTGGGCCTGGGCCAGCGCAACGCGCTGCTGGAGGACAACGTCGCGCGGCTGGCCGCCAGCAGCCGCGACGGCAGCCGCAGCGCGCGCCTGGACGAGGCCGAGCTGCTGCTGGTGATGGGTGCACAGCGCCTGCGCATCGCCGGCGACGTGGAAGGCGCGCGCCGCGCCTACGCGCTGGCCGCCAGCCTGCTCGAGGGCCTGCACGACCCCGGCCTGCTCAACCTGCGCCAGACCCTGGCCGAGGAGCGCGCCGCGCTGGACCGGCTCGGCCCCGGCCCGCGCGCGGCCATCGCCGCGCGCCTGGACGCGGTGGCCGCGCGCCTGGCCGACCTGCCGCTGGAAGCCCCGGCGGCCGACGAAGGCCGCCCGCAACCGTGGTGGCAGCGCGCGCTGGCGCCGCTGGTGCAGGTGCGCCCGGCCGGCAGCCACGAACTGCTGACCGGCAGCGAGCGCATCGCCGCCGAAACCACCCTGCAGCTGGAGCTGACCCTGGCCCGCGCCGCGCTCGAGCGCGGCGACGCGCCGGCGTTCGGTTCGGCGCTGCAGCGCGCGCAGGCGGCGATCCGCCGGTTGTGGCCGGATTCACCCGCCCTGCGCGAGGTTCAGGGTCAACTGCAGGCCTTGCGCGGCCAGCCGCTGGAACTGCAGGAACCGGTGCTGGAAGCCACCCTGCTGCAGCTGCGGGCCGCGCGCGAAGCGAGGAGTGTGCAATGAAGCCGTATCGATGGCTGGTGGCGTTGCTGGTCGCGGCGGTGCTGGGCGTGCTGGCCGCGCAATGGATCGCGCAGCAGGACCCGGCCGCGCTGGGCCGGGTGATCGTGCGCACCGGCGGTTACGACTACAGCACCAGCCTGCCGGTGGCCATCGCCCTGGCGGCGCTGGCGCTGGTGGTGCTGGGCGCGGCCTGGCACCTGCTGCGGCTGCCGTTCCGCGCCTGGGGCCGCTACCGCAAGCGCCAGGGCCGCGGGCGCCTGATCGAGGGCATGCGCGCGGTCTACGGCGGTCGCTGGAGCCAGGGCGAACGCCTGCTCGGCAATGCCGCCGACGATGCCGAGGCCGGCACCCTGGCCCTGGCCGGCGCGGTGCGCGCGGCCGATGCACGCGGCGACGAGGCCGCGGCCGCGCAGTGGCTGGCGCAGCTGGCGCAGCGCGACCCGGTGCTGCACGCGGTGCTGCAGGGCGAGCGCATGCTGGCGCGCGGCCGTCCGGTGGACGCGATCAACGCGCTGGACGTGGCCGAGGCGCAGCCGCTGCCGCCGCGCGGCCTGCTGTTGCGCGCCCGCGCCCTGGCCGCGGTGCACCGCGCCGGCGAGGCCTACGGCCTGCTCGGCGCGCTGCGCCAGCAGGCAGTGCTGCCGGCCGACGAGCTGGCCACCCTGGAGCTCGACCTGGCGGCCGCCTCGCTGGAGGAGACCGACGACGCCAACCTGCTGGCCGAGCGCTGGGAAGCCATGCCCAAGACCCTGCGCACCGAGCCGGCGGTGGTCGGGGCCTATGCCCGCCGCGCCGCCGCGCTGGGCTGGCACGAGGCGGCCATGCGCCACCTGGAGCAGGCGCTGGACGCGCACTGGGACGAGGAGCTGGTGGACCTGTACGCGCGGCTGCCGGTCGGCCACGTGGATTCGCGCCGGGCCAGCGCCCAGCGCTGGCTGCAGCAGCACCCGGGAAGCCCGGCGCTGCTGGTGGCGCTGGCGCGCCTGGCAAGGCAGCAGGAGCAGTGGCCGCAGGCGCGCGACTTCCTGCAGCGGGCGCTGGAACAGGGCGCCGGTGCCGAGGCCTGGGAACTGCTGGGCGACGGCCTGGCCGAGGCCGGCGACCACGCCCTGGCCGCGCAGGCCTACGCCAACGCGCTGCTGGCAGGACGCGGCGAACCGGTGCAACCGCTGCCGGCGCGCCTGCTCCAGCCGCCGGCCGACGCCGCCCCGGAGGAACGCGACGCCAACGGCCTGCCGCGGCTGGTGGAGTGATCCGCCGCGGCGCGGATCCCGGCGACCCGGAAAAGGAAAGGCGGCCCCAGGGCCGCCTTTCTTCGTTGCGCCGGCGCCGGGATCAGCGCTCGACGATCGCCACCACGCCCATGCCGCCGGCGGTGCAGATCGAGACCAGGGCGCGGCCGCCGCCGCGCTCGGCCAGCTGCTTGGCCGCGGTGGCGATGATGCGCGCGCCGGTGGCGGCGAACGGATGGCCGGTGGCCAGCGAGGAACCGACCGGGTTGATCTTCTCCGGGTCGATCCGGCCCAGCGGCGCGTCCAGGCCCAGGCGGGTGCGGCAGTAGTCCTCGCTCTCCCAGGCGCGCAGGGTGCACAGCACCTGCGCGGCGAAGGCCTCGTGGATCTCGTAGATGTCGAAGTCCTGCAGGGTCAGGTTGTTGCGGCGGAGCATCTCGGCCACCGCCACGGTCGGCGCCATCAGCAGGCCCTCGCCGTGGACGAAGTCCACCGCCGACACGTGCGCGTCGCGCAGGTAGGCCAGCGGCTCGTGGCCGTGGGCGCGGGCCCACTCCTCGGTGGACAGCAGCACCGCCGCGGCGCCGTCGGTCAGCGGGGTCGAGTTGGCGGCGGTCAGGGTGCCGCGGCCGGAGGTCTTGTCGAACGCCGGCTTGAGCGTGGCCAGCTTCTCCAGCGAGGTGTCCGGACGCAGGATGTTGTCGCGCTCCACGCCGCGGAACGGCGCGATCAGGTCGGAGAAGAAGCCGCGCTCGTAGGCGGCGGCCAGCTTCCTGTGCGAGGACACCGCCCACTCGTCCTGCGAGTCACGCGAGATGTTCCACTGCTTGGCCATGTCCTCGCAGTGGTCGCCCATGCTCTTGCCGGTGCGCGGCTCGGCCACGCCCGGGAACTCGGGCTTGAGTTCGGACAGGCGGAAACCCTTGAATGCGGCCAGCTTGTCCTTGAAGGTCTTGCCGCGGTTGGCGGCCAGCAGGCGCGCGCGCAGCTTCTTGCCGTAGACGATCGGCACGTCGGAGGTGGTGTCCGAGCCGCCGCCGATGCCCGAGTCGATCTGCCCGACCGCGATCTTGTTGGCGATGGTGATGATCGAATCCAGGCTGGTGCCGCAGGCGCGCTGCAGGGTGATGCCCGGGGTCAGCGGCGACAGGCCCGACGACAGCGCCGCCTCGCGGCCCAGGTTCCAGTCCGAGGAGTGCTTGATGACCGCGCCCATGGCCACCTCGCCCAGCTGCTGCCCGTGCAGGCCGAAGCGCTCGACCAGCGCCCCCAGGGTGCGCACCGACATGCCGAGGTTGCCCACGTCGGAGTAGGCGGTGTTCTGGCGGCAGAACGGGATGCGGACGCCGCCGAGGATGGCGACGGGGCGGGTGGATGGCATGGGATGACCTCGGGTGGATTCCATCGGGATTACGGTCTGCATACGCGACCGAATGCATAATGGCCGAAGTGTATCCCCCAGCCGTCAGGCGGCCAACGATGCAGACCCATTTCGCGATGAACGGCGGCCCGCGCCGCCAGTCCCACCCTTCCCGGCGGAGGACTGCGCGTGGCTGACACCGTGTTCCGTGGCGTGTTCGCGCTGGAGCTGGCCGGGGGGCAGGCGCCCGGCCGCGCCGCGCTGTCCCAGGAAGAGGCCGGCACCCTGGCGGTGGCCGTGGGCCGCGACCTGGCGCGGCTGGTGCCGGACGTCGCCTCGCTGGACCTGGTCCTGGCCGCCGCCCACTTCGACCCGGCCGAGGCCCTGCGCCCGGGCTGGTCGCTGCACCGCCGGCTGGAGGAGCTGCACATGCGTGCCCCGGGCCGCAACCAGGGCCCGCGCGTGGTCGCCTTCGGCACCGATGCGGACGGCGACGTCCCGCTGCCGCTGCAGGCCGACCCGGCCCTGACCGGCGGCGGCCTGCGCGTGCTGCCCTTCATCCTCGCCGGCGAGCCGCAGACCCTGGCGGTGGTCGCCGGCGCGCTGGAGGAAAGCCTGCTGCCGCAGGGCATGGCCGGTGCCGACACCGCGCTGCTGGCGCAGGACGGCTTCCGCGCCCGGATCGAGCATGCGCGCTACCTCAGCGCCCACGACCTGGCGGCGATGATGGCCATGCAGTACGACAACCAGGGCCTGTCGGCGCTGTGGAACCTGATCGAGGCGGCGCTGCTGGCGCCGGGCTCGGAGGAATGGCTGGACGCCGGCCCCGAACCGCTGCTGCGGCTGGCCGACGGCGAGGCGCGCATGGCCCTGTTCGACCCGGCCGGCTGGTGCGCGCACTACCACGGCGGCACCCCGGGCGAAGGCGAGTGCGAGCGCCTGCAGCGGCTGTACGAGCTGTTCCTGGCGCGCCAGCGGCAGCTGGCCGCGGTGCTGGAGGCACACGGCATCCCGGTGCTGTACGTGCACGCCAACGGCCAGCAGGACGCGCGCGCCCTGCTTTCGCAAGCGGCCTGATCCGCAGGCTGCATCCCGCAGCCGTTGCGGCGTCTTCCCGCCCGCGTGCGGCGGATGCGTCCACGCCCCTGCACACCGGAGCGCGGCCCGGACCGTGGCCCCGGCCGCGCCGCCTTGCAGCGCGGGTTTTCGCGCGCGGCCCGGGACCCGGCCCCCTCCGTCCGCCGGAGGGGAGGGCCCTGGTGCCGCTCAGCGCACGACCTTGATCACCCCGCAGGCCACGCGCGCGCCGGCGTTGCCGGTGGGCTGGCTCTGGTAGTCGTCCGGGTCGGCATGCACGATCACCGCGCGCCCGGCGATGTCGTTGGCCGCGCCGCCGCCCAGGGTCACCCCTAGCAGGTGCGCATCGACCGTGGCCACGCCCTCGGCGTCGCTGCTGATGTTGTCCATGTCCCCGCCATGGTGGGCGCCGCTGCCGGCGCGGCCGTGCGGGGCACCGGCCGGGTTGAAGTGGCTGCCGGCGCTGGTGGCGTCGGCCGCGCTGCAATCGCCCTTTTCGTGCACGTGGAAACCGAACTGGCCGTTGGCCGGCAGCCCGCCGACCTGGCCGCGCACGTGCACGCCGCCGTCCATCGGCACCAGGACCAGGGTGCCGCTGACCCGGCTGCCGGAGGCCGAGGCCAGCGCCACGCGCGCTTCCTGCGCGGTGCTGGTGGCGACCGGCTCGGCCGGCGCCGGCGGTGCCGGGGCCACCGGCTCGGTGGTGCTGCAGCCGGCCAGCAGGGCCAGGGCCGCCAGGGCGGGCAATGCGATTCGCGGATGGGCGGGAGTCTTCATGCACGTGCACCGGTCAGTGGAACGGACCGCCATGGTGTCCGCTGGCGCGTTGCCGGGCAATCAAGGGCCGCGGCCCCCCATCCGCGACGGCGCGCCCGCACCGCAGCGGGGCCACGCCGCTCAGCGCTCGCGGCGGCGCCCTGGGCCCAGCTTGCGGGTGACGGTGTTGCGGCCCACGCCCAGCAGCGCCGCCGCTTCCACCCGGCGCCCGCCGGTGTGCTCCAGGGCGGCGTTGAGCAGGGCGCGGTCAAAGCGCTCGCGGGCCTCGGCGTGCAGGTCGCGGGCGCCGGCGCGCAGGCAGTCCAGCACCCACTGCCGCAGCTGCATGTCCCACTGCGCGGCACTGGCCGGCGCCGCCGGCGGCGCCGCCACCGGGGCCTGCAGCACCTGCAGGTCCTCCAGGGTGATGGTTTCGCCCGGGGCCAGCGCGGCCAGGCGCCAGCACAGGTTCTGCAGCTCGCGTACGTTGCCCGGCCAGTCCATCGCCTGCAGCGCGGCCAGCGCCGCCGGCTCGAAGCGCTTGGCACCGCCGCCGAGCTTGCGCGAGGCGCGGTGCAGGAAGGTGGTGGCCAGCAACGGGATGTCGCCGCGGCGCTCGCGCAGGGCCGGGATCTGCAGCCGCACCACGTTGAGCCGGTGCAGCAGGTCGGCGCGGAAGCGGCCCTGCTGCACCAGCGCCTCCAGGTCCTGGTGGGTGGCGGCGATCACCCGCACGTCCACCCGGATCAGCTCGCGGCCGCCCACGCGGAAGAACTCGCCCTCGGCCAGCACGCGCAGCAGGCGGGTCTGCAGCGAGGCCGGCATGTCGCCGATCTCGTCCAGGAACAGGGTGCCGCCGTTGGCCTGCTCGAAGCGGCCCACGTGCCGCTTCTGCGCGCCGGTGAAGGCGCCGGCCTCGTGCCCGAACAGTTCGCTCTCCAGCAGCTCGGCCGGGATCGCGGCGGTGTTGAGCGCCACGAACGGGCCATCGGCGCGCGGCGACTCGCGGTGCAGGGCGCTGGCGACCAGTTCCTTGCCGGTGCCGGTCTCGCCGGTGATCAGCACCGACAGCGGCGCCTGGGCCAGGCGGCCGATCGCGCGGAACAGCGCGCGCATGGCCGGGGTGTCGCCGATCAGCTCCTGGCTGGCGGCCTCCTCGGCGGCGGCGGCCGGCACCGGCGGCGGTGGCGGCGCGCCCTCGGCCGGCAGCGCGCGTGCGGCCAGCGCCACCGCGTCGTCCAGGTCGAACGGCTTGGACAGGAACTCGTGGGCGCCGCCGCGGAAGGCCGAGGCGGTGCTGGCCACGTCGGTGTAGGCGCTCATCACGATCACCGGCAGCTGCGGGTGCGCGGACTTGAGCCGGTCCAGCAGCTTGAGGCCGTCGTCGCCGGGCATGCGCACGTCGGTGAACAGCAGGTCCGGGGCGCCACGCACGCGCAGTGCCGCCAGCGCGCTGGCGGCGTTCTCGAAGCCGTCCACCTCGTAGCCGGCGTCGCGCAGCGCGGTCGCCAGCACGAAGCGCACCGAGCGGTCGTCGTCCACCACCCAGACGCGGCGGCTCTCGGAATTCATGCGGCGGTCTCTCCTTCAGGCTCGGTCTGCGGCAGCAGCAGGGTGAAAACGGTATGGCCGGGGCGGGAACGGAAGGTCAGGGTGCCGCGGTGCTCGCGCGCCACCTGGTGGGCCAGGGCCAGCCCCAGGCCGGTGCCCTCGGCGCGGCCGCTGACCAGCGGCAGGAACAGGTGCTCGGCCAGCTCCTCCGGCACCCCGCGGCCGTCGTCCACGATCTCCACCCGCAGCGCGCGTGCGTGCAGGTGGTCGCGGATGTTGAGGCCATGCTCGAAGCGGGTGCGCAGGATGATGGTCGAGGCTCCCGCCTGCAAAGCGTTGTTGACCAGGTTCCACACCGCCTGGGCGAGGCGGTCGGCGTCGCCGGGGAATTCCGGGATCGAGGGGTCGTAGTCGCGCTGCATGCGCACCGGGCGGCGGCCCTCGGCCTCGGCCTCGGCCAGGCGCAGCACGCGCTCGAGCACGGCATGGATGTTCAACGGCGCGTGCGGCCGCTGCGGCGCCGGCGACAGCAACTGGTCGACCAGGCTGCTCAGGCGCTCGATCTCCGAGCCGATCAGCTCGATCAGCTCGCGCTCGCCGGCATCGTCCTGGCGGCTGGCGGCACGCCGCGACAGCAGCTGGGCCGCGCCCTTGAGCCCGGCCAGCGGGTTGCGCAACTCGTGGGCCAGGCCCTTGAGCGCGGCCTGCAACGCCCCGGGCAGGGCCTGGGCCGCGTCCGGCAGGGTCAGGTCGTCGCAGGGATGGGCCTCCAGCAGCCAGCCGCCCTCGACCCGGGTGACCCAGCCATCGGCCAGACGCGGGGCCTCGCCGGGCAGGCCCAGGGCGATGCGGTGCAGGCGCAGGATCTCGCGCTCGTCCTGCTCCAGGAACCGGGCCAGGGCGTCGCCCTCCTGCTCCAGCGCCGCCAGCGGCTGCCCGACCAGGCGCCGCGGGCCGATCCCCAGCCAGCGCGGGAAGGCGGCATTGACCCCGGCGATCCGCGCTTGGGCATCGGCCCAGACCACGGGCGTGGCCAGGTGTTCGAGGGTGGGTGCGGCTACGGCGCTCATCGACATTGCACCAATCTAGTGCATGGCGCCGATGGCGGCGATGGCCGCCGCGGGTGGCGGTCAGCGCCGGCGCCGCGCCTGCAGGACCAGCGAATGCAGGATGCGGAGGTCCTCCGCGTCCAGGGTGTCGGCCTCGTCGCCGCGGTAGTGGCGGCGGTAGGCGCGCACCGCCGCGGCCGGGTCGTGCAGCGGCCAGCCGATGGCCTGCAGCGCCAGCCACGGATCGAAACCGGGAGGCGGTTCGCCATCGGCCGGATCCGGCCACAGGCCAAAGCCGGCCTCGGCCAGGCGCTGCCACGGGAACCGCGGGCCGGGATCGCGCTTGCGCGTGGGCGCCAGGTCGGCGTGGGCGATGACCGCGTGGCGCGGGATGCCCAGGCGCGTGGCCAGGTCCTCGAGCAGGCGCAGCAGGGCCTCGATCTGCGCGGGCGGGAACGGTGCGGCGCCATCATTGTCCAGCTCGATGCCGATGGACGCAGAGTTCAGCTCGGTGAGCGCGCCCCAGCTGCCACCGCCGGCATGCCAGGCACGGCGCCGGTCGTCGACCAGCTGGTGCACGCTGCCGTCGGCGCCGACCAGGTAGTGCGCGCTTACCGGCCCGCCGCTGTTGCGGGTGCGCAGCGTGTGCAGGCTCTCCGCCACCGAGCCCTGTTCGGTGGCGTGCAGCACGACCAGCGAGGGCCGCCGGGCGTCGTGGTTGGGCGAAGGCGTCCATTGCGCCAGCGGGCTGCGCTGCGGCGCGTGCGCGCAGGCGGCCAGCAGCAGGCAGAGGACGGCGGGAAAGAGCGTGCGCAGGTCCGGGCTCATGCCCCATTGCACCGCCCCGCGGCGGCGGCGGCAAGCACTGCCTCCGGCGCGCATGGGTGACGGGAAGGCGGAACACGGTTCACCTCGGCGCATTGCAGGCGCGGCCGCTCGGGCAGCGCGCGGGGATCGGGCGGTGGCGCCGGGCGGCGCCACCGCGGTTGTTGCAGGAAGCGCGCCGCGGCCTGTGCCCGCGGCGCGATGCCACTCAGACCTCGTAGGCGGACTCGCCGTGCGAGCTGATGTCCAGGCCGATGCGCTCGGCCTCCTCGTTGACGCGCAGGCCGAACACCAGCTTGGCCACCAGCAGGGCCAGCACGGTGACCACGGCGCACCAGACGATGGTGAAGCCGATGCTGACCACCTGGATCCAGACCTGGCTGCCGATCGAGAAGTCGGCGTCGCCGGTGCCGCCCAGCGAGGGCGCGGTGAACACGCCGGTCAGGACCGCGCCGACGATGCCGCCGACGCCGTGCACGCCGAACACGTCGGCGGTGTCGTCCACGTTCAGCAGCTTCTTCAGGCCGGTGACGCCCCACACGCAGATCGCGCCGGCGGCCAGGCCGATCACGATCGCGCCCAGCGGACCGACCGTGCCGCAGGCCGGGGTGATGCCGACCAGGCCGGCGACCGCGCCGGAGGCGGCGCCCAGCGCCGACGGCTTGCCCTTGCTGATGGCCTCGACCAGGGTCCAGCCGACCACCGCCGCCGAGGTAGCGAGGATGGTGTTGATGAAGGCCAGGGCGGCGGTGCCGTCGGCGGCGGCGGCCGAGCCGGCGTTGAAGCCGAACCAGCCGATCCACAGCAGGGCGGCGCCGATGAAGGTGAACGGCACGTTGTGCGGCTTCAGCGCGGTCTGGCCGAAGCCCAGGCGCTTGCCGACGAAGTAGGCGCCGACCAGGCCGGCCACGCCGGCGTTGATGTGCACCACGGTGCCGCCGGCGAAGTCGATCGCGCCCAGCTCGCCCAGGTAGCCGCCGCCCCACACGATGTGCGCCATCGGCAGGTAGCTGAAGGTGAACCACAGCACCGAGAACAGCAGCACCGCCTTGAACTTGATGCGCTCGGCGAAGGCGCCGACGATCAGCGCGGTGGTGATGGCGGCGAAGGTGGACTGGAAGGCCACGAACAGCAGCTCCGGGATGGTGCCGCTGAGGGTGTCGACGCCGATGCCCTTGAGGAACGACTTCTCGGTGAACGAGCCGAAGAAGGCGTTGCCCTCGGTGAACACCGCGCTGTAGCCGTAGAAGGCCCACAGCACGATCACGATCGAGGCCACCACCAGCACCTGGCTGAGCACCGACAGCACGTTCTTGCTGCGCACCAGGCCGCCGTAGAACAGGGCCAGGCCGGGCACGATCATCAGCAGCACCAGCAGGGTCGAGGTCAGCATCCAGGCGGTATCGCCCGAATCCAGGCTCGCCTCCTCCTCGGCCGGCGCCTCCTCGGCGGCGGCGGGCTCGGCGGCCGCTTCCCCGACCGCGGCAGCGGCGTCGGCCGTGGCATCGGCGGCGGCGGCGACCGCCGCGGCGGCTTCCTCGGCCGGCGGCGCGGCGGTTTCCTGCGCTTGGGCGGCGAAGGCGGTGGTCGCCAGCGCCGAAACCAGCATCATCAGGCACACGGAATAGAACCGGGTCTTCCACCCGGCCAGGAATCGCGTCTTCATGGTTCTCTCCGGGGTGGGGTTAGAGCGCGTCCGCGCCGATCTCGCCGGTGCGGATGCGGATGACCTGCTCGACGGCGGTGACGAAGATCTTGCCGTCGCCGATCTTGGCGGTGCCCGCCGACTGCTGGATGGCTTCCAGCACGGCGTCGACGCGGTCGTCGGTCACGACCGTCTCGATCTTGATCTTGGGCAGGAAGTCGACGACGTACTCGGCGCCCCGGTACAGCTCGGTGTGCCCCTTCTGGCGACCGAAGCCCTTGACCTCGGTCACGGTGATGCCGGACACGCCAGCCTGGGCGAGGGCTTCGCGCACCTCGTCAAGCTTGAACGGCCGGATGATTGCGGTGATCAGTTTCATGTTCGCATCCCGATGGTGGAGGTTCCGGCCATTGCGGCCGGCGTTCGGAACTCCGGGAGCGGCCGGGCCGGGTGGCCCGGCCGTTCCCTTTCGACATGGCCGCTCCGTGACGGCGGCGGCGCACCGATTCGCAGGCTGCATCCGACTTCTTGGGGGAGGTCATGCAGGCCCGGGAATCCCCTTTGCTTGCTTCGCTTCTCTCTCCTTCCACTGCCGCCCGGCCCCCTGGCGGACGGCGGTATCGCGCACGGATGCGGCTGCGGCGCGGGGTCGCCCCCGCGCCGCAGCCGGTCAGTTGCCGTAGTACAGCTGGTATTCCAGCGGGTGCGTGGCCGCGCGGAACTTGGTGACTTCCTGCATCTTCAGCGCGATGTAGCCGTCGATGAAGTCGTCGCTCATGACGCCACCGGCCTTGAGGAACTCGCGGTCCGCGTCCAGCGCCTCCAGCGCCTGGTCGAGGCTGGAGCAGACCTTCGGGATGTTCTTCTCTTCCTCCGGCGGCAGGTCGTACAGGTCCTTGTCGCTCGGCGCACCCGGGTCGATCTGGTTCTTGATGCCGTCCAGGCCGGCCATCATCAGCGCGGTGAAGGTCAGGTAGCCGGACTGCAGCGGGTCGGGGAAGCGGATCTCGATGCGGCGGGCCTTCGGGCTGGACACCCACGGGATGCGGCAGGAGGCCGAGCGGTTGCGCGCCGAGTAGGCCAGCATCACCGGCGCCTCGAAGCCCGGGACCAGGCGCTTGTAGCTGTTGGTGCCGGCGTTGGCGAAGGCGTTGATCGCGCGGGCGTGCTTGAAGATGCCGCCGATGTACCACAGCGCCAGCTGCGACAGGCCGCCGTAGCCGTCGCCGGAGAACAGGTTCTTGCCGTCCTTGGACAGCGACTGGTGCACGTGCATGCCGCTGCCGTTGTCGCCGACGATCGGCTTGGGCATGAAGGTGGCGGTCTTGCCGTTGCGGTGGGCGACGTTCTTGACGATGTACTTCAGGGTCAGCAGCTCGTCGGCCTTGCGCACCAGGGTGTTGAAGCGGGTGCCGATCTCGCACTGGCCGGCGGTGGCCACCTCGTGGTGGTGGACCTCGACCGGGATGCCGGCCTCCTCCAGCACCTTGCACATCTCCGCGCGCAGGTCGTGCAGCGAGTCGTGCGGGGCGACCGGGAAGTAGCCGCCCTTCACGCCCGGGCGGTAGCCGGTGTTGCCGGTCTCGTACTTGGTGCCGCTGTTCCAGGCCGCCTCCTCGGACTCGATCTCGAAGAAGGTGTGGCCCATGTCGTTGGCGAAGCGCACCGCGTCGAAGATGAAGAACTCCGGCTCCGGGCCGAAGAACGCGGCGTCGGCGATGCCCGAGGACTTCAGGTAGGCCTCGGCGCGCTTGGCCACGCCGCGCGGGCAGCGCGCGTAGGCCTGCATGGTCGCCGGGTCGAGCACGTCGCAGGTCAGGACCAGGGTCGGGTCGGCGGCGAACGGATCCAGCAGCGCGGTCTCCGGATCCGGCATCAGCAGCATGTCCGACTCGTTGATGCCCTTCCAGCCTGCGATCGAGGAGCCGTCGAACATCTTGCCGTCCTCGAACAGCGAGTCCTCGATGATACTGGCCGGGAAGGTGACGTGCTGCTGCATGCCGCGCATGTCGACGAATCGCAGGTCGACGAACTCGACCTTGTTGTCCTTGATCAGCTTCTCAACGTTTTCCACGGACATCGCTGTGCAACCTCGGGTTGATGGGTACCCGTTCCGTAGCAGGGTCCGTGCCAACCATCACACTCGTCACAAGCGGTTGATTTGACTGAACTTCCGGTCCGGGAAGGGGAACGAGGCACCAAACAGGTGCATTATTTTGGTGCGAGCAATGCACCTTTTTGGGGATGTGCCAGTGCAGCATTTGCTCGCGTATGCTGGGGCCGCCCTCCCAACCGACGACGCCGCCACGTGTCCGAACTGCTCTCCGCCCTGCTGCTGGGCATCCTCGAAGGACTGACGGAATTCCTGCCCATCTCCAGCACCGGGCACCTGCTGATCGCCCAGCACTGGCTGGGCGCGCGTTCGGACTTCTTCAACATCGTGATCCAGGCCGGCGCGATCCTCGCCGTGACCCTGGTGTTCCGGCGCCGGCTGTGGGAGCTGGCGACCAGCCTCGGCGACCCGGCCACCCGCGACTACGTGGCCAAGCTGGCGGTCGCGTTCCTGGTTACCGCGCTGGTCGGCCTGCCGGTGCGCCTGGCCGGCTGGGAACTGCCGGAGACGGTGACTCCGATCGCCTGGGCGCTGGTGCTGGGCGGCATCTGGATGCTGGTGGCCGAGCACTACGCGGGAAAGCGCGGCGACGTGGCCACGATCAGCTGGAAGGTCGCGGTCCTGGTCGGCCTGGCCCAGGTCGTGGCCGGCGTGTTCCCGGGCACCTCGCGCTCGGCCGCGGCGATCTTCATGGCCATGCTGGCCGGCACCAGCCGGCGCGCCTCCGCCGCCGAGTTCGTGTTCCTGGTCGGCATCCCGACCATGTTCGCGGCCAGCGCCTACGCCTTCCTGGAACTGGCCATGGAAGGCGGGCTCGGCGGCGAGGACTGGGCCGGCGTGGCCCTGGCCTTCGCCGCCGCCGCCGCGACCGGTTTCGGCGTGGTGCGCTGGCTGATGGGCTACATCAAGGCGCACCGCTTCACCGGCTTCGCCGTGTACCGGATCCTGTTCGGCATCGCCCTGCTGGTGCTGATGCCGGCGCAGTAACCGCGCCGCGCGGCAGCCGCCCGCGGCCGGACACGCCGCCGCGGCCGGCATGGCGGCTCATGCCATCGGCTGGCGCAGCAGGGTCTTCAGCTTCTCCGGCCGGCTGCGGCGCGGATCGCCGAGGTAGATCTCGTGGTGGCGCCCGCGCAGCGCCGAACGCTCGCGGATCCAGGCGTGCAGGCGGGCGATGGCCAGCCCCTCGTCCCGGTACGGACCGACGTGCAGCAGCTGCGCGCAACGCCCTTCGGCGAAGCTCTCCAGGCGCAGCCGCCGCAGCGCCGGCAGCGCCTTCTTCGCGCGCACGCCGGCCACCGCTTCGGCGACCAGGTCCGCGTCCGCCTCCGGCGGCTGCATGATCATCGCGGTCCATTGCCAGGCAGCGCGGTCGCCGCGGACGAAGCTGGACAGGTCGTCCGACCACCACAGCGCCTCCAGCGGCATCACCACGTAGTCCAGCGCGCGCCGCCGCTTCAGCGCGAACTTCACCGCGTAGGCCACGGCGTACAGCGCCTCCACGGCCTCGCGCCAGGCCGGCGCGGTGTCCGGGTCGCCGCGGCCGTCGACCATCAGGAAGCCGGACGCGGGCACGTCCAGCTCGACGATGCCCGGGGCCGGCCGGTACAGCGGCCCCAGGCTGCGCTTGAGGTCGATCTTCTCCACCCCGGCGCCGCGCGCAGGCTCAGCCCAGGCGGCTGTTGAGGGTGTAGGTGCCGTGCACCGCGGCCTCGCCCAGCACGTGGCCCTGCATGGCGCGCAGCGCGTCGGCGGCGGTGAAGCGGTCGGGCACGTCCAGCCGCGGCACGTCCAGGGCGAACAGGCGGAAGAAATAGCGGTGCACGCGGGCGTCGTTGCCGGACCTGAACTTCCATAATCCGGAAGTGCAGCAAGCCACGCTGGACTACGTGAAGTTCTGGCTGGACCGGGGCGTGGACGGGTTCCGGCTGGATTCGATCAACTTCTGCTTCCACGATCCCGCGCTGCGCGACAACCCGGCCAAGCCGATGGAGCTGCGGTTGGGGCGGGGCTTCAGCCCCGACAATCCGTACGCGTTCCAGTACCACTACTACAACAACACCCAGCCGGAGAACCTCGGGTTCCTCGAGCGCTTGCGCGGGTTGCTGGACCGGTACCCGGGTACGGTGACGCTCGGCGAGATTTCCTCGGAGGATTCGCTGGCGACCACCGCCGAGTACACCGCGCCGGGGCGCCTGCACATGGGCTACAGCTTCGAGCTGCTGGTGGACGATTTCAGCGCTTCCTACATCCGCGGGACGGTGGAGCGCCTGGAAGCGACGATGCGCGATGGCTGGCCGTGCTGGGCGATCTCCAACCACGACGTGCAGCGCGCGGTGACCCGCTGGGGCGGGAAGCCGGCGCGGCCCGAACTGGCGAAGATGCTGGTCGCGATGCTGTGCTCGCTGCGCGGCTCGGTCTGCGTGTACCAGGGCGAGGAACTCGGCCTGGGCGAGGCGGAAGTGCCGTTCGAGGCGCTGCAGGATCCCTACGGCATCACCTTCTGGCCCAACTTCAAGGGGCGCGACGGTTGCCGCACGCCGATGCCGTGGCGGGACGAGCCGCTCGCGGGCTTCACCACCGGCAAGCCGTGGCTGCCGATCGCGGCCGAGCACCGGACGCACGCGGTACAGGTGCAGGAGCCGGACCCGGGCTCGGTCCTGAACGCGTTCCGTGCGTTCCTGGCCTGGCGCAAGACCCAGCCTGCCTTGGTGGCCGGGGCAATCGAGTTCGTGGATGCGCCGGAACCGGTGCTGATGTTCCGGCGCGAGCTGCAGGGCGAGATGCTCCTGGTGGCGTTCAATCTCTCGCCCGAGGCCGCAGTCGCGCCGCTGCCGGCGGGACGCTGGGAGCGGCTCGACGCGCCGGGGCCGGCGAGCGGGGAAGTGCGCGGCGAAGGATTGGCGTTACCCGGTTATTCGGCGTTCTTCGCCAGGCAGGCCTGAGGCCGGACGAACATCGCTGCACGAAGAAGGCCACGGATGTGCTCCGTGGCCTTTTGCTTTGGCGCCGTTTGCGTTCGTTGTGGACGATTCCGCCGACACGGCAGCGGGGCTTGTCGCAGGAGGGACTTCAGTCCGACGCTTTGCGGTAGAGCCCGTCGGGACTGAAGTCCCTCCTGCGACAAGCAGGGGCCGTCGCGGTGGTGCTCGAAGCGGGGCGTCCAAAAAAAGCCCGCCGTGGTGAGCGGCGGGCCGTGCATGCATCCAGGCTGGAGGATCAGAAGCGGTAGTTCGCGCCCAGCAGGTAGGTGCGGCCGTACTCGTAGTACTTGTTGACGCGCTCGTTGAGCGAGTCGTTGTTGGAGCGGAACGGCTCGTTCTCCAGGTTGTTGACCTGCAGCAGCAGCGACAGGTTGGCCAGCCGGCCGCTCTGGAAGGTGTAGCCGAGCTGCAGATCGGTCACGGTTTCCTTGCCGAACATCACCCGCTCGCGGTCGCCGCCGTAGCCCTGCACCTCGCCCAGGAACTGCGAGCGGTGGCGGCTGCTGATGCGGGCCGAGAACCCGTGGCGCTCGTAGTAGGCGGTGATGCTGGAGACGTACTTGGAAAGGCCCGGCAGCGGCTGGGTGGTGCCCGGGCCGTCGGGGTGGATCTCGCTGGTGGTGTCGGAGTAGTTGGCGACGATGCCGAAGCCTTCCAGCGGCGACCACAGGATGTCCAGCGGCACCGACAATGCCAGCTCGTAGCCGCGGATCTTGCCGCCTTCGCCGTTGACCGGCTGGGTGTATTCGCCGATCGTGCTGGACGAGTACGAGGCCAGGGTCTCGGCCGAGATCGGCAGCTGGCTGAAGTCGTACTGGACGGTCTGGCTGTAGATGTAGGTCTTCAGGTCCTTGAAGAAGTACGCCGCGCTGAAATATCCCTTGTCGCCGGCGAAATACTTCTCGTAGGACAGGTCGTAGGCATCGGCGAGCCAGGGCTTGAGGTTCGGGTTGCCGCCGCTGCCGGTCCATTTCTGCTTGGTCTGGTCGTAGCTGAAGACCGCGTTGCCCGCCATCTGGTCCATGCGCGGGCGCGCCATCTGCCGCGAAGCGCCCAGCCGCAGCACCTGTTCGTGCGGGAAGCCGAACGACAGGTTCATGCTCGGCAGGTAGTTGGTGTAGGAGGTGCCCTGGGTATTGCTGTCCCCCAGCGCCACGCCGTCGAAGGTGGCGACGCCCTCCGATTCCTGGTCGACGTTGACCGCCTGGATGCCGACGTTGCCCTTGACCGACACCGGCCCGAGGTCTCCGTCGAGGTTGAGCTGCGCGTAGGCGGTGGCTACTTGCTCGTCGACCTGCCAGTTCTTGTTGTTGATGTCCGGGTCGTCCTTGCCGACCAGGTAGTAGACGCCGTCATTGAGCATCCCCAGCACGTCAAGGCGCAGCACCCGGCTGATGCCGGCGAAGTTGAAGTCGGTGCCCTTGACGTACTGGGTCGGCACGGCCATTTCGACGTTGTTGGTGCAGGCCGCGGTGGTGCACAGGGTGTACTCGGTGGAGGCGCGGCTCTTGCTCCGGTCGGTGAGGTTGGCGCCGAACTGCAGGTTGCTGATGAAGCCGCTGTCGAAGCTGCGCGACAGGTCCAGGCGCACGGCCGAGAGGGTGTCCTTGACCTGGAAATACTTCAGGTAGCCGGCCTGGGCGCGCGCGCCGCCCCAGCTGTCCGGGTCATAGAAGGTCAGGTTCGAGGCGTCGCCGTAGTCCGCGCCGAGGTAGCTGTCGTACCAGCCATTGCTGTTGTAGGTGAAGGTGCCGCTGTCGCTGGCATCGCCGGCCAGGCCGGCATAGCTTTCGAGCAGGGTCTCGTCGCGCTTGGCGCGCGAATAGCTGACGTCGGCGGTGGCGGTCCAGTGGTCGTTGATCGAGACCTTGTTGTTCCAGCCGACCGAGATCAGCTTGTCGTCGGTCTCGTTGTAGTCGTTGCGCACGACCACCGGAGAGATGTTGCTCCACTGCGAGGACACCGTGGTGCCGTTCTGGTACTCGGCGCTTTCCAGGGTGGAGCCGCTGCCGTAGGCCAGGCCGTACTGCAGGCCCCACTTGGATCCCTTGCGCTTGAACTCAGAATAGAACAGGTCGAGCGTGGACTCGAAGCGGTCGTTCGGCTTGAACTGCACGGTGGCCATCACGCCGTCGCGCTTGTTGTCGATCTCCGAGCGGTAGGCATTGCCGCCGCCGATGATGCCGTTGCTGTAGCCCCAGGACTCGTACTGCTTGCTCTGGCCGGGGCTGTCCATATGCGCCAGCCCGAGCACCACGCCCCAGGTGTCGTCGGCGAACTGGTCGATGTAGGAGGCGCTGAGGCGGTTGCCGTAGTCTTTCAGGTCGCCAAGGCGGTTCATGTCGCCGCGGACGTTGATCGCGACGGCGCGCTCGCCGTAGTCGAGCGGGCGCACCGTCTTCATGTTCGCCGTGCCCGACAGGCCCTGGCCGACCAGCTCGGCGCTGGTGGTCTTGTGCACCACCACCTGGCTCATGAGCTCGGACGGATACTGGTCGAACTCCACGCCGCGGTTGTTGCCGAAGCTAACCTGCTCGCGGCCGTTGAGCAGCGCGGTCGAGAAGTCGCCGGCGAAGCCGCGGATGTTGATCTCCTGCGGGCGGCCGCCGTAGCGCTGCGCGGTCAGGCCGGGCAGGCGCGCGAGCGAGTCGGCGATGCTGGCGTCGGGCAGCTTGCCGATGTCCTCGGCCGAGATCGCCTCGACGATGGTGTTCTCGGCCTGCTTAGTGATGATCGAGGCCTCGATCGCACGGCGGATGCCGGTGACGGTGACCGAGTCGAGCTGCTTGATGGCGCCGTCGGCGGGCGGGTTGGCGGCTTCTTCGGCCTTGGCCTGCTGCTCGGACGCGGTGGTGTCGGCAGACGTGGTGGCGGACTGGGCCATGGCCAGCGTCGGCGTCAGGGCGACGGCCAGCGCGATGCTCAGCGCGCTGCGCTTGTGGTTCAACATTTTCCCCTCCCAGGCAATGTTGTGATGTCGAGTTGTGCGTCCGGGTGATTGTCTGGACGTGGGTTGCACGCAGCAGAATGGTCCGTTCGCGACTGGCACGTATGGTAGACAGCGGCATACCTCGCGCGTCCTTCTTGCATACGTATTCAATGGCCGCAGCCAGGGTGGAATCGATTTCACGAGGCACCATGGCGCCGCCGCGGGCGGAAGGGCATCGGTCCCGGGCGAGGCTGGAGCGCAGGAAGGGAGGAAACATGCGGACCATGAACAAGCTGGCGTGCCTGGCCGGCATGTGGCTGTCCGGCGCGGCCGTGGCGGCCGCGCCCACGGAGCCGGCGCGCGACTGGCGCGATCAGGTCATCTATTTCGCGATGATCGATCGCTTCGACAACGGCGATCCGGGCAACGACGACCAGGGCGGCGGCGAATACGACCCGGCTGATCCGCGCCGCTTCAGCGGCGGCGATCTCGCCGGGCTGGCGCGGCGGCTCGACTACATCCAGGACCTGGGCGCGACCGCGCTGTGGATCACCCCGCCGGTAGCCAACCAGTGGTGGAACGCGCGTGCGCAGTACGGCGGCTACCACGGCTACTGGGCGCAGGACTTCACCCGGGTCGATCCGCATTTCGGCGACCTCGTGGCCTATCGCGCGCTGGCCGACGGCCTGCACGCGCGCGGCATGCGGCTGGTGCAGGACATCGTGGTCAACCACACTGCCGACCATTTCTCGTGCACCGCCCCCGGCCGTTGCGTGCGCCACGACGCCACGCGGGTGCGGCCGGCACCGCTGCAGCACAACGATCCGCGCGATCCGCGCGACCGCGCCCGCGGCATCTACCACTGGACGCCGGACATCGCCGATTTCGGCGAGCGCCGCCAGGAGCTGGACTACCAGCTGGCCGGCCTCGACGACCTCAATACCGAGAACCCCGAGGTGCGCCGCGCGCTGCGCCGCATCTACGGTGACTGGATCGGGCAGGTGGGGGTGGATGCGTTCCGCGTCGACACTGCGTTCTACGTGCCCGAGCGCTACTTCCGTGATTTCCTCTACAGCGACGACCCGCAGGCGCCGGGCATTCTGCGGCTGCGGCCGTTCGCAGGCGGCGCCGGCTTCCACGTGTTCGGCGAGGGCTTCGGCATCGACCGCGCGTTCGACGACACCCAGGCGCGGCGGATCGAGGCGTACA
The DNA here is from genome assembly GCF_003931645.1 of Pseudoxanthomonas sp. SGT-18. Taxonomy (NCBI): domain Bacteria; kingdom Pseudomonadati; phylum Pseudomonadota; class Gammaproteobacteria; order Lysobacterales; family Lysobacteraceae; genus Pseudoxanthomonas; species Pseudoxanthomonas sp. SGT-18. Next base: position 85,297 of record NZ_RRYJ01000003.1, read on the forward strand.
CGCGCGACGCCGACGGCCCGTTGCTGCCGGGCATGCTCAACTTCCCGCTGTACGGCACGCTCGGCGAGGTATTTGCGCGCGGCCGGCCGGCCGCCGAGCTGGGCTGGCGCATCGAGGACATGCTGCGCGTGCATGCCGATCCGTGGCTGATGCCGACGTTCGTGGACAACCACGACGTCGAGCGGTTCCTGGCCGGCGGCAGCGAAGCGGCGTTGCGGCAGGCGCTGCTGGCAGTCATGACGCTGCCCGGCATCCCGGTGATCTACTACGGCACCGAGCAGGGCTTCCGCGGCCAGCGCGACGCGATGTTCGCCGCCGGCTACGGCTCGGGCGGGCGCGACCACTTCGACCGCGACGCACCGCTCTACCGCTACCTGCAGCGCGCCATCGCGCTTCGCCGCGGGAACCGGGTGTTCTCGCGCGGGACGCCGCGCGTGCTGCGCGCCGAGGCGGCGGCGCCGGGCGCGCTGGTCTACCGGATGGACGCCGCGGACCAAAGCGCGCTGGTCGTGTTCAACACCGCGGACCGGCCGGTGCTACTGGACGGACTGCAGACCGGTCTGGCGGCGGGAACCCGGCTCGATGCGCTGTTCTCGATCGACGGCGAGGCGCCGGCGCAGCGCGTCGGTGCGGGCGGGCGCCTGGACCTGGTGCTGCCGCCGCGTGCGGGCTGGGTGTGGCGTGCGACGCCGGCCAGCGGCGGCATCCCGCGCGCTCCGGATGCGATGACGATCACGATGCCTGGCGATCCGGACCAGGTAGGTGACTTCGAGGTGCGCGGCGTCGCGCCGGGCGCCGGTCCGGTGCGACTGGTGATCGACGGCGACCTCGGCCGCGCCCAGGTCGCGCAGGCCGGCGACGACGGCCGCTGGTCGCTGCGGCTGCGCACCGACGCGCTGGTCGATCCGCAGGCAGGGCACCGGCTGGTCGCCTGGCAACCGGCGACCGGCGCGATGTCGGCGCCAGCGACGTTCCGGGTGGCGCGCGAGTGGCGGCTGCTGGCGCAGCAGGACGATCCCGAGGGCGACGACGCCGGGCCGGACGGGCGCTACCGCTATCCCGCCGATCCGGGCTGGAGCCGCGAGCGGCCCGGCGACCTGCGCCGCGTGCGGGCGCTGACCAGCGGCGGTTCGCTGCGGCTGGAACTGGAGATGCACAGCGTGGTCTCGGAATGGAACGCGCCGAACGGCTTCGACCACGTCGCCTTCACCGTCTACCTCGGCCTGCCGGGACGATCGGGCGCGACGCTGATGCCGCTGCAGAACGCGACGCTGCCCGACGGCCTGCACTGGAACTACCGGCTGCGCATCGGCGGCTGGGCCAACGCGCTGACCGGCGCCGACGGCGCCGCTGCCGATCATGAAGGCACGCCGGTGTCGCCCGGGGCGCAACTGGAGGTGGACAGGGCCGCGCGCCGCATCACGATCACGCTGCCGGCCGATGCGCTGGGCGATCCCGACGACCTGCGCGGCGCGACGGTGTACGTGACGACCTGGGACTACGACGGCGGATACCGCGAGCTCACCCCGGGAGGCGGCAGCGCGAGTTTCGGCGGTGCCGACGGCAGGGTGGCGCCGCGCGTGCTGGATGCGGCGTTGCTGAGGCTGCGGCCGGACTGAGAGCGGTCAACAAAACGCGTCATCTCCGCCGCAAGCGCACTGCTGTTCGGGGAAAATCTGTTCGTCGCCCCCGCGTGGGCGGGGGGGCAGTGACTTTGCCGTGATCGGCACGAAAGTCCCTGGATCCCCGCCTGCGCGGGGATGACGAACTTGAAGCTCGCGCTAGCGCGCCGGCCCCAGCGGCACGAACCGGATCGCCTCGCCGCCGCCCGGCGCCAGTTTCAACTCCAACCGGTCCGCGCTGCCCACCTCGCGCGTTTCGCGCACGAATGCGAACGGGTTGCTGCGGTAGTCGGCGGTGTCGCCGTCGCGGTAGATCTCGGCGCGGTAGCGAACGCCCGGCTCGAGGAAGGAGAGATCGATCGGCAATACGCGGCCATGTTCGTCGGTGATGCTGCCGACGAACCAGTCGCGGCTATGGCGATCCTTGCGCGCGATCGTCACGTAGTCGCCGACCTCGCCGTTGAGCACGCGCGTATCGTCCCAGTCCACGGCGACGTCCTCGATGAAGCGGAACGCCTCGCGGTGCCGTTCGTAATGTTCCGGCAGGTCGGCGGCCATCTGGATCGGGCTGTAGATGGTCACGTACAGCGCCAGTTGGCGGGCGAGGGTGCTGGGGATCGGCTGGCCGCCGCGTCCCTTCAGGCTGAGGATGCCGGGGGTGTAGTCCATCGGCCCGGACAGCAGCCGCGTGAACACCAGGTCGACCTCGTGCGCGGGAGGATTGGGCGGTTGCCCCCAGGCGTTGTACTCCATGCCGCGCGCGCCCTCGCGCGAGAGCCAATTCGGATAGGTCCGGCGCAGGCCGGTGTCCTTGATCGGTTCGTGCGCATTGACCGACAGGTGCCGCCTGCTCCATCGCATAGGCGTCCTGCAGCCATTGCAGAAGGCGTTTCTCGTAATCGGTGCTCATCGCGTGGGTCCTCGGCTGGAAGTCCGGGATACCGTGGCGTGGCCGGTGTGTTCCCCGGCACCTCGCGCTCGGCCGCGGCGATCTTCATGGCCATGCTGGCCGGCACCAGCCGGCGCGCCTCCGCCGCCGAGTTCGTGTTCCTGGTCGGCATCCCGACCATGTTCGCGGCCAGCGCCTACGCCTTCCTGGAACTGGCCATGGAAGGCGGGCTCGGCGGCGAGGACTGGGCCGGCGTGGCCCTGGCCTTCGCCGCCGCCGCCGCGACCGGTTTCGGCGTGGTGCGCTGGCTGATGGGCTACATCAAGGCCCACCGCTTCACCGGCTTCGCCGTCTACCGGATCCTGCTGGGCACCGCCCTGCTGGTGTTGATGCCGGCGCAGTAACCGCGCCGCGCGGCAGCCGCCCGCGGCCGGACACGCCGCCGCGGCCGGCATGGCGGCTCATGCCATCGGCTGGCGCAGCAGGGTCTTCAGCTTCTCCGGCCGGCTGCGGCGCGGATCGCCGAGGTAGATCTCGTGGTGGCGCCCGCGCAGCGCCGAACGCTCGCAGATCCAGGCGTGCAGGCGGGCGATGGCCAGCCCCTCGTCCCGGTACGGACCGACGTGCAGCAGCTGCGCGCAACGCCCTTCGGCGAAGCTCTCCAGGCGCAGCCGCCGCAGCGCCGGCAGCGCCTTCTTCGCGCGCACGCCGGCCACCGCTTCGGCGACCAGGTCCGCGTCCGCCTCCGGCGGCTGCATGATCATCGCGGTCCATTGCCAGGCAGCGCGGTCGCCGCGGACGAAGCTGGACAGGTCGTCCGACCACCACAGCGCCTCCAGCGGCATCACCACGTAGTCCAGCGCGCGCCGCCGCTTCAGCGCGAACTTCACCGCGTAGGCCACGGCGTACAGCGCCTCCACGGCCTCGCGCCAGGCCGGCGCGGTGTCCGGGTCGCCGCGGCCGTCGACCATCAGGAAGCCGGACGCGGGCACGTCCAGCTCGACGATGCCCGGGGCCGGCCGGTACAGCGGCCCCAGGCTGCGCTTGAGGTCGATCTTCTCCACCCCGGCGCCGCGCGCAGGCTCAGCCCAGGCGGCTGTTGAGGGTGTAGGTGCCGTGCACCGCGGCCTCGCCCAGCACGTGGCCCTGCATGGCGCGCAGCGCGTCGGCGGCGGTGAAGCGGTCGGGCACGTCCAGCCGCGGCACGTCCAGGGCGAACAGGCGGAAGAAATAGCGGTGCACGCGGGCGTCGTTGAATGGCGGGTACGGGCCGTCGTAGCCGTAGTAGTCGCCGCCCATGTGCGCGTCGCCGGCGAACCAGCCGGTGTAGTCGTTCAGCCCCTGGCGCGCGCCTTCCGGGCCCGGCGGCTGGCGCTTGCCGCCGCGGGTCGGGCGGTCGCTGCAGCTGCCGGCCTCGATCGCCACCACCGCCGGGGCGATGTCGACCATGGCCCAGTGCACGAACTCGGTGCGCGGCTGCTCCACCGGGATCTCCATGTCCTCGCGACCCACGGTCTCCGGCACGGTCGGCGCGTCCGGGTCGATGCACAGCAGCACCAGCGAGCCGGTGCCCTCCGGCACCCCGTCCCAGGCCAGGTGCGGGTTGCGGTTGCCGCCAAAGCCGTCGATCGCGCCCAGCGCGAATTCGGCGGCGATCGGGCCGCCGGCGGGGAAACTGTCGCTCCAGATGCGCATGTGTCTGCCTCCCTGTGGTGGTGGGCCACAGCGTAGCCGAGGCCGCGCCGGCGCGGACCGGAAGGCGCGGGGCTCAGCCGGCCGGCAGTGCCGCGCACAGGCGTTCGGCCACCCAGCGCTCGGCGAAACCGTCGCCGTTGAGGCTCTCCAGGAACGCGCAGTGGCCGCCCCAGGACGCCACCTCCAGCCGCGCGCAGGCCGGCAGCTGCCAGTCCTGGAAATGGTCGATCGGGATCACCGGGTCGTCGCGCGACATCAGGATGTCGGCCGGCACGTCCAGCGCGGCCAGGCGCCGGCCGGCGATCGAATAGCTGTCGAAGTAGGCCTCGACCGAGCCGAAGCCGGCGTGGCGCTGGGCCAGCCAGCCCATCAGCCCGCGCATGTCCAGGCGCAGGGTGGCGTCGTCGTAGCCGTAGCGGTCCGGGAACAGTTCGCGCTTGCGCAGCAGCGAACTGCGCCACTTGCGCCGGAAGTACCAGTCGTAGATCTGCGGCGCGCGTTCCATGTGGTCCATGGTCCTGGCCGGGTCCACCAGCGGGCAGACCGCGGCGATGTGGCGCAGCGGCAGCCCCGCCACCGCCGCGCGCAGGCCCAGGCGCAGGGCGAAGTTGCCGCCCAGCGAGTAGCCGGCCACCACCAGGTCGCGCACCCGCAGCCGCGCCACCATGTCGGCGGCCGCGTGCACCACCTCGTCCAGGCGGTTGGAGTGGAACAGGTCCTCGTTGAGGTGGTGGGTGCCGCCGTGGTCGCGGAAGTTCAGGCGGAACACTTCCAGCCCGCAGCCGAGCAGGCGCGCGGCGGCCATGCGCATGTACCCGGACTCGGCGCTGCCTTCCCAGCCATGCAGCAGCAGGGCCATGCCGCGCGGTTGCACGCCCGGCACCCGGCTGTGCCAGCCCTGCAGGCGCACGCCGTTGCCGCCGTCCAGGATCAGTTCGCGGGTCTGGGCGCCGCTGGCGGCCAGCGCGCGCAGGCCGCGGTGGCGGCGCAGGGCGCTGGAGCCCAGCACCGACTGCACGTGCGGATTGCGCAGCAGGCGCGGCGGCTGGAAGTCGGCGGCGGTCAGCATCCGGGGGAGCGGGACTTGCAGTTTCACCGGCAATCATTCGCCGGACGACGCGGACGGCGCAAGTGCCCGGCGCCCGGATCAGCGTTCCATCACCGCCACGATGCGTTCGCGCGACAACTCGGCCAGGCGGCGGCGCCCCTCGACCTGGCCCGGCGCGATCGGCTCGAGGAAATGCACCTCGGCGCGCCGCGCCGGTTCGCCCAGCAGGCGCAGGAAGTTGGCCACGAAGCTCTCGCGCGGACCGAACGCCACCACCGTCTGCGCGTCACCGCGCTCGCCGTAGCGCAGCGCCACCGGCTGCACCGGCACGCCGGCCTCGACCGCGGCCTGGAAGATGCGCGCGTGGAACGGGCCGACCGCGCTGCCGTCGCGGGTGCGCCCTTCCGGGAACACGCCGACCGCGCGGCCCTGGCGCAGGCGCTCGAGCATCACCGCGATCACCCCGGCCAGCGAGTCGGTGTTGCCGCGCTGGTGGTAGATGGTCTGGCCCAGGGTGGCCAGCCAGCCGACCACCGGCCAGCCGGCGATCTCGCGCTTGGCGACGAAGCCCATCATGCGCTGGCTGTGCAGCATCTCGATGTCGACCCAGCTGACGTGGTTGGCCACGAACAGCACCGGCCCCGGCAGCGGCTGGCCGATCCGCACCAGGCGGAAGCCGAACACCCACATCAGCCCGCCCGACCAGGCGCGCACCGCGCGGTCGCCCAGGGTCTCGCCGCCCCAGCGCAGGCGCGCCAGCGGCGTGACCTGGCACAGCACGGTCAGCGGCAGCGGCAGCAGCAGGTGCAGCAGCAGCAGCGGGACGCGGTAGAGGTAGCGGAACAGGCGGGCAACGCCGGATCCGGGCCGGGCACGGCGCCGGGCGGCTCGTGGGGGAGCGTGGTCCATAGGACGCGCACGATACCGGATGCGGCGCCCGGTTGGGGATGGGCGCCGGCTTTGCCGCGGCGACGGCGCCGGATCAGGCCGCGCCGGCCTGCGGCGCGGCCACCGCGACCACCGCCAGGGTCAGGCGCGAGACGCAGGCCGGGCGCCCGCGTCCGTCCTCGATGCGGATGTCCCAGACCTGGGTGCTGCGGCCCACGTGCACCGCCTTCGCGGTGCCGGTGACCACGCCCTCGCGCACCGCGCGCAGGTGGTTGGCGTTGATCTCCAGGCCCACCGCCTGCTGCACGCGGGTGTCCAGGCACAGGTTGCCGGCGCTGCTGCCCAGGGTCTCGGCCAGCACCACCGAGGCGCCGCCGTGGAGCAGGCCGTACGGCTGGCGGGTGAAGCCCGCCACCGGCATGGTCGCCTGCAGCCAGTCGTCGCCGGCGGCGGTGAACACGATGCCCAGGTGCTCGATCAGGGTGCCGCGGCTGAGGCGGTTGAGTTCGTCCAGGTCGACCGGACCACGGAACACCATCGGTGCTGCTCCTGCGCGGAAGGGGCGGCGATTATCGCCGCCGGCTCAGAGGATCGGCACCAGGCCGGCACCGAAGGCGGTCAGCATGCGGGTCAGGATCGAGCGCGGGCCGAGGCTGACCTCGGGGAAGTCGCCGACCGCCACGTAGCACTGGTGGAAGCGCGGGTCGCGCCGCGGCAGCGGCCGCGGGCACTCCGGGCCGGGCTGGAACACGTAGTTGGTGGCGTAGCGCCACGGCCACAGGTCCAGTACCGGCGACTTCTCCAGCACCTTGTTCATGCTGTAGTTGAGCCCGGACAGCACCGGCGGCCGCGCGCGCGGGGCCACGGTCCAGGAGTTCCCGGGGGCGATGTCGCGCTCGATGCTGGCGGCCAGGGCGCCGGCGAAGGCCGGGTCCTCGATCACCACCACGCCCTCGGTGTTGTAGGTCTCGCTGCGCGGGTCGAAGTTGTGGGTGCCGATCACCGCGATGCGGCGGTCGATCACCATCGACTTGGCGTGCAGGCCCATGCGCGGGCGCTTGCCCTGGGCGCGCACCGGCACCGGGCGGTTGGCCGGGTGGCTGGTGCTCAGCAGCGAGGGCCGGCTCTCGGTGCGCAGCTTGTCGCGCACCTGCCGGCGGTCGTCGTCGGCGCGGCCGCGCCCGCCGCCGGAGCCGGAGACCGCACCGGGCAGTTCGCTGCGCGGCACCGAAGGATCCTGCGTCTCGGCGTCGCCCGGCTGCCAGGCGCCCAGCGCCGGGTCCACCGGCGGGTCCTCGGGGAACGGCCGGTACTCGTAGATGTCGAAGCCCAGCTCGCGCACGTTGCGGCGCTTGTACTTGTAGCTGAGCGCGTAGACGATCGCGTTGTCGGTGGCCGCCAGGCTGTTGGTCGAGGCCACCACCCGCGGTGGCCGCTCGCGCTGGCGCAGCTGGCGGAAGATCTCCACCGCGCTGTCGGACAGCACCAGGTACGGGGTCTGCAGCAGCACTTCCTCGCGTGCCTGCGCCAGCAGCCCGGCCAGCCCGGAGGCGCCGCTGACCCGGCTCTCGCCCTCGCGGTGCTTCTTCGGCACGTCGGCCAGGTACTCCACCGGGCCCACCGCCATCGCGCGCCGGGCCAGGCGCTCCTCCACCAGCCCGGCGTCGGCCGCCGCCTGGCGCATCCGCTCCACCCGTTCCGGGCGCGCCGGCGTGGCCGGCGGCATCTCCGGCACGCCGGAGGACAGCAGCAGCCGGGCCACGTCGTCCAGCCGCTCCACCGGCACGCTGCGGCGGTCGTTCCAGTAGGCGGCGAAGTTGCGCTGCATCTCGCGCACCACCGGCCCGGCCACCAGCACGTCGCGGTCGCGGAAGTTGTACTGGCTGTCCCAGTCGTAGTAGTCGTCCTGGTAGTTGCGCCCGCCGGAGATGCCGACCGCGTCGTCGATCACCAGCAGCTTGTTGTGCATGCGCTGGTTGAAGCGGCGGAAGCAGCAGATCACGCTGGCCGCGTAGTGCAGGTAGTTGGGCTTGGCGCGGCCGAAGGTCGGGTTGTAGATGCGCAGCTCCAGGTTCTGGTGCGCGCCGGCCAGGGCGGCCAGGATGCGGAGGTCGGCGATCGCCGAGAGCTGGTCGATCAGCACCCGCACCTTGACCCCGCGGCGGGCCGCGGCCAGCAGTTCGTCCAGCACCAGGCGCGCGCTGTCGTCCTTGTCGAAGATGTAGGTCTGCAGGTCGATGCGGCGGGTGGCGCTGCGCATCAGGTTGATCCGCGCCAGCAGCGCCTCGCCGCCCTCGTCCAGGATCAGCGCGCGGTGCCGGGTGCGGCCGTCGGGCGCGCTGGCGGTCTCGGCGAAGGCCTCGCCGGCCAGTTCGCGCAGCGGCGAGGGGGCGGCGCAGCGGTCGGCGCGCTCGCAGTCCAGCTGCGCGTCGCGCCCGGCCACCGCCACCGCCGCGGCCTGCTCGCGCAGCTGCGGGCTCAGGGTGCTGCAGGCGCTGGCCGCCAGCGCCAGCAACGCGGCCAGCAGTGGCCGGGTCCAGGCCCTCACCGCGGCCCCGCCTCGCGCAGGCGCACCTGCATGGTGAAGCGCACCCGCTCGGACAGCACCAGCTGCCAGTCGCCCATGCCGTAGTCGCTGCGCACGATGTCGCCCTCCACCTGCACCGCGCAGTCCAGGCCGGGACGGGCGCAGGGCGCCGGCTGCACCTCCAGCACCTCGCCGCGGGTCGCGCCGCGCAGGGTCAGGCGCCCGTGCAGGCGGCCGCCGCGGGCCAGCGCGTCCGGCGGGAAGGGGTCGGAGACGAATTCCATCCAGGGGTACCGCAGGGTGTCGAAGAAGGCCTCGCCGCGCATCCAGCCGGTGTAGCGCGGCTTGCCCGGGATCTCGGCGGAGGCGGTGGAAATCCGCAAGCGTACCCGGTGGCGGCCGTCGGGCAAGAGGTCGACCAGGCCCTCGTAGCGCGGGAACTGGCCGCGCAGGCGCTGGCCGACGCGGGTGCGCACCTCGAATTCCAGCCGGCTGTGGACGGTATCCAGCTCGTACAGCGTCACCGCCGGCGCGGCGACGGCGGCCGGCTCCTGCACCGCCGCCGCGGCGAGCGCGGGCCACAACGCCAGGGCCAGCAACCAGCGCGGGTACCGCATCCGCTCAAGGCCACCAGAATGCGGTCAGGCGGCCCACGCCCGGTTCCACTGGCTGCGCGGTCGGCAGCGACAGCACCGCCAGCCCGGCCGGGGGCATGCCGCGGTATTCGTCCGAACGGCCGCTGTCGAGCAGGGCCACCAGCCGCTCCAGGCCCGGGTTGTGGCCGACCAGCATCAGCCGCTCCACCTCCTGCTGCTCGTCCAGCAGGCCGATCAGGGTGCCGGGGGTGGCCTCGTAGATCGATCCTTCCAGGCGCTGCTCGGCGTAGCCGGTGACCGCCAGCACCGCTTCCAGGGTTTCGCGCGCGCGCCTCGCCGGCGAGCACAGCACGCGGTCCGGCAGCAGGCCGTGGGCCAGCAGCCAGCGCCCGGCGGCCTCGGCCTCGGCCAGGCCGTGGGCCGACAGCGGGCGGTCGATGTCGGCCTGGCCGGGGGCCCCGGGTTCGGCATGGGCATGGCGCAGCAGGATCAGTTCACGCACGGGATGTCCTCGCAGAGGCGGGAGGTCAGGCCTGGTCCAGCCACTGCAGCAGTGGCTCCCAGTCGCCCTGGTGGTCGCGCACCTGCGCGGAGTGGTAGTCGAACAGGCTGCGGCCCAGGCCCACCAGCACGGTGTAGGCCTGGGTGTCGCGCAGCTGCGCCACCAGCGGATAGGGCCAATCGGACAGCATCTGCACCGCCTGCTGGCTGGTGTTGGTCCACGGCTTGCTGCGGTTGAGCACCAGCCCCACCGGAAGGCGCCGGGCGTGGACCCGCGGCACCTTGGCCAGGGTGTTGAGGAAGGCCACGGTGGCCTCGATGTCCAGCGCCGAGGGCTGCAGCGGCACCACCACCGCGTCGGCGCGTTCCAGGAAGCGCTCCAGGTCGGCGGCCAGGGCGCCGGCGGCGGCGTCGACCACCACCAGGTCGGCGTCGGCCGGCAGCCGCTCCCAGCCGCGGCGGGTGCTGGCGTCCACCGGCAGCACGGCGCTGTCCAGGGCGGCGCGGCGCTGCGCCCAGCGGGTGGCCGATCCCTGCGGGTCGGCGTCGGCCAGGACTGTCCGCCGGCCCTGCAGTGCCGCGTGCGCCGCCAGATGGGTGGCGATCGTGGTCTTGCCCACGCCGCCCTTGGACCCGGCCACCAGGATCGTCTTCATCCGCCGCTTGCTCCCATTGGGCTGGCCGCAGGTTACACCGCCCCCGGTGGAGGCGGTAGGAAGCCCGGCGGGTTGCTATCTTTCCCCGCCTCCCCGACACGGACGTGCCATGAGCCAGCTGCAGAACCTGACCGCCCTGATCCGCGCCAACACGCCGCTGGTGGTGGTCGAGACCCGCGACGAGGACCGGGTGGTGGAGCTGTTCCGGCAGTCGCTGCTGCACGTGTGGCGGGCCCTGCACCGCTGGACCATCACCGAGGGCCTGCGCCGCCTGGACCTGGACCGCGAGGATCCGCCGCAGGGCCCGCCGGACGCCTCCTCGGTGCTGCGCGCGATCCAGGAGGCCGACCAGCGCGGCATCTACCTGCTGCTCGACTTCCACCCCTACCTGGGCTACGCCAGCCACCAGCGCCTGCTGCGCGACATCCTCCAGCGCCGCCACTGCCAGCCGCACGTAATCGTGCTGGTCGGGGCGAAGGTGGAACTGCCGCCGGAGCTGGAAGCCATGGCGGTGCGCTTCACCCCGCGCCTGCCGGACGCGGCGGCGCTGCTGAAGCTGGTGCGCGAGGAGGCGGAGGCCTACGCCCGCGAGAACGGCGGGCGCCGGGTGGAGGTCGAGGCCGAGGCGGTGCAGCAGATCGTGCGCCACCTGCAGGGGCTGGACCTGCACGACGCCCGCCGCATCGCCCGCCAGCTGATCCACGCCGACGGTGCGCTCACCGCCTCGGACCTGCCGCAGCTGGCCAGGCTGAAGTTCGAACTGCTCAACCGCAGCGGCCACCTGCACTACGAATACGACGCGGCGGCCATGGACGAAGTCGCCGGCGCGCGCCGGCTCAAGCGCTGGGTGCAGCTGCGCCAGGCCGCGTTCGCCGGCAGCCCGCCGCCGGGGCTGGAGCCGCCGCGCGGGATCCTGTTGCTGGGCGTGCAGGGCTGCGGCAAGTCGCTGCTGGCCAAGGCCATCGCCGGCGGCTTCGGGGTGCCGCTGCTGCGCCTGGACTTCGGCACCCTGTACGCCAAGTACCACGGCGAGACCGAACAGAACCTGCGCACGGCGCTGGCCTCGGCCGACCAGCTGGCGCCGTGCGTGCTGTGGATCGACGAGATCGAGAAGGGCGTGGCCGCCGACTCCGGCGATGGCGACGGCGGCGTCTCGCGCCGGGTACTGGGCTACCTGCTGACCTGGATGGCCGAGCGCAAGGCGCCGGTGTTCCTGGTGGCCACCGCCAACCAGGTCCAGCACCTGCCGGCCGAGCTGCTGCGCAAGGGCCGCTTCGACGAGATCTTCTTCGTCGACCTGCCCGACCCCTCCACCCGGGTGGAACTGCTGCGCATCCACCTGGCCGCGCGCGGGCTGCAGCCGCAGGGCTTCAACCTGTCGGCGCTGGCGGCCGCGACCGAGGGCTTCTCCGGCGCAGAGCTCGAGCAGGCCATCGTCTCCGGCCTGTATGCCGCTCACGCCGAGCAGCGTCCGCTGGACACCACCCTGCTGATGGACGAGATCCGCGCCACCCGCCCGCTGTCGGTGCTGATGGCCGAGCAGGTCCGCGCGCTGCGCGAATGGGCCCTGCCGCGCACCGTGCCGGCGGACTGAGCCGCGCCGCCGGTTCGCGCCGCGCCGCGCGCTTGGCTATGCTCGGGCGCGGCGGCCAGGGGGGCCAGGCCGCCGCAGCCGAACCATGGAACAGGTCCGCGGGCAGGGGAAGACGCCCGTGGCGGCGCGGCTGGCATGCATGCGCCCTGCCATCGCAAGGAGGCCTGGCACGATGTCCTCGATTCCCGCCGGCATGCCCGCCGGCAACGCCGTAGCGCCCACCACGCAGCTGCGCCAGCTGCGTCCCGGTTCGATCCCGCGCCCGCCGCGCAAGCCGCTGTACGACCTGCTGCTGTGGCTGGTGGCGGTGCTGTCCTGCCTGATACCCCTGGCCTACCTGGGCCTGGTCGCCGGGCTGGCCTGGCTGGGCGTGCACTACTACCTGGAGTGGGCCCCGCGCAGCGGCCACGGCATGCTGCGCCTGGTCGGCTGGACCGCGCCGGGCTTCATCATCGGCGTGCTGGTGGTGTTCCTGCTCAAGCCGTTCTTCGCCCCGCGCACCCGCGCCCCGGAACCGGTACGCCTGGAACCGGAACAGGACCCCGGCTTCACCGCCGCGGTGCACGCGCTGTGCGCGGCCATCGGCATCCGTCCGCCGCGCGCGATCCACCTCACCCACCAGGTCAACGCCTGGGTGCAGTTCGTGCCCGGCCCGGCCGGCCTGCTCGGCGGCGCGCGCACCCTCACCATCGGCCTGCCGCTGGTGGCGGGCATGAGCGCGCGCGAGCTGGTCGGGGTGCTGGCCCACGAGTTCGGCCACTTCGCCCAGCGCGGCGGCATGCGCGCGGCGCACCTGATCAACCGGGTGAACTACTGGCTGGAGTCGCGCGCCTACCAGGACGATGCCTGGGATGGGCGCCTGCGGCGCTGGCTGGAGGACGAGGAAATGGGCGGCATCGTCCACCTCACCTGCCTGGCGACCCTGGCCTGCCTGTGGGCCACGCGCCTGCTGCTGCGCGGGATGTTCCAGCTCAGCTTCCGCATGAGCCGGCGGCTGTCCCAGGAAATGGAGTTCGATGCCGACCGCTACGAGGCCACGGTCGCCGGCAGCGAGGCCTTCGCCGCGACCGCGCTGCGCATGCGCGCGCTGGAACATGCCTGGCACGAGGTCGACCGGCTCAACCGCAAGGCCTGGGGCGAAGGCCGCCTGGTCGACGACCTGCCCGGCGCCACCGCCCAGCGCCTGCAGCAGTGGGGCAGGCAGGACTGGGAATCGGTCGAGGCCCAGTTGCAGTCCGACGACACCACGCGCTACTGGGATTCGCATCCGGCCGACCAGGCCCGGATCGCGAACGCGCAGGCGCTGCAGGCGCCGGGCATCTTCCGCGACGACCGTCCCGCCGCCGCGCTGTTCGCCGACTTCCCCGCGCTGTGCCGCCAGGTCACCGCCCACTACTACGCCGGCATGGAGCTGGACTACGGCCCGCGCCAGCTGATCGGCGCGGCCGAGCTGCTCGGCCGCGGCCGCCTGGCCGACGCCACCGCCGCGGCCTGGCAGCGCTACACCAACGGCATGCTCGGCAGCGTGCCGCTGCTGGACCCGGCCGAAGCCGGCCTGCTGCCGGCGGCGGCCTTCGACTGGCAGGGCAGCGTGGACGAACTGCGCCGCCTCGGCCCGGAAGCGACCGGCCTGTGGCAGCGCCTGGACCGCCTGCGCGAGCGCGCCGACGCCCTGGCGCTGTGGATCGCCCTGCTCGACCAGGAAGAAGACTTCGTGATGCCCGACGGCAGCCCGCCCGACCCCGGCGCGCTGCGCGCCGAATACGGCGCCTGCGTGGCCGCGGATACCCCGGACCTGCGCCTGGCCCGGCGCATCCTGGCGGTGTTCGCGCGGCGCCTGCGGCACGCGGTGGACACCCTGGAAGGCGCGGCCCGCGACGAGGCCGAGGCGCGCCTGGCGCTGCTGGCCAGGATGCACGCGCACTGGCCGGAGCTGGCGCGCACCCTGCAGGAGGCGCGGGTGTGCATGCGCATGCACGCCGGCATGGGCAGCGGCGACGAAGTGCTGCGGCCGCGCGTGCATGCGCGCGCCGAGCGCTGCCGCGAGCAGGTGGGCGCCCTGCTCGGCAGGCTCGACGACGCCGTCCCCGGCAGCGGGCAGCCGCTGGGCCAGCTGCTGCTCAAGCGCTGCGGCCACTACTCCAGCGCCGGCGCCGACCCGTTCGCGTTTGCGCGCGCCGTGCTGCCACTGGAGGACGCGTTCCTGGACCTGTACCGGCAGCAGCTGGCGGCGCTGGTGGAAACCGCCGATTTGGCCGAACGCACCCACGGCATCCGCCCGATCCGGCTGTTCGCGGCGCCGGCGGCGGTCGAAGCCTGAGCCCGGCGCGCGCGGCGCGGCGGCGATGCCCCGCCGCGCCGCCTCAGCCGTGGAACCGGCCCAGCAGCCAGACCCAGGCCGGCAGCGTGGCCAGGCATACGACGATGCCGTAGCCGACCAGGCCCGCGCACAGCCGCGGCGCCAGGCCATGGGCCATGGCCAGGGCCGCGACGGAGACCATGGTCGGCATCGCCGATTCGAGCACGTTGGCGCGCAGCATCAGCGGCGGCATGCCGAACAGCAGCGACAGCGGCAGGGCGATGGCCGGCATCACCACCAGCTTGAGCGCCAGGCCGGTGGCCAGCGGGCCCAGCTCCTCGCGCGGCAGGCGCAGGCGGATCGACAGGCCCACCGCCAGCATCACCAGCGGCAGCATGGCGTCGGCCAGCCGCTGCAGCCCGGCGCCGATCCAGTGCGGCGGCTCGGCCGGCATCAGGGTCAGGCCCAGCAGCAGCGCCCAGGCCGGCGGGAAGCGCGCGATCCGCAGCGCCACCTGGCGCGGGCCCGGCGGCGCGTCGCCGCTGTAGCGCGCGCACACGTACAGGCCCAGGGTGGACAGCATCACGAAGGTGCCGAACTGGTCGTACACCACCGCGTACTGCACCGCGCTCTCGCCCAGCAGCGCGCGCACCATCGGATAGCCGAGGAAGCTGGTGTTGCCCAGGCCCACGCACAGCAGCAGCACCGCGTACTGCTCGCGGCCGAACTTCCACAGGCGCGCGGCCAGGCCCACCAGCAGCCAGGTCGCGCCCATCAGCAGCCAGGGCGTGAGCGCCATGCCCAGCAGCGACCATTGCAGGTGCAGGCGCGGCACGTACAGCAGCACCGCGGCGGGCAGGCAGACGTAGAGCACCACCAGGTTGAGCACCTCGGACGCATTGTCCGGCAGCAGGGTGGTGCGGCCCATGGCCATGCCGAGGGCGAGCATGGCCAGGATCAGTGCGAATGCGTCCAATGCCATGGCGTGCCTCAGCGGCTCCCGGCATCGGCAGGTTGGCAATCCGGATCGGTTCCGGCTTGCGCATGCATGCGGTTCATCGGGGAAAGCGGGATGTGGGGGGCGCCTATTGTCCCACTTCGTGGCCGCCGCGGCACGGGTTCGCGCCGCAGTGTGTCATGCCCGTCCATGCGCGCTTGTTTATGATGTTGCGCTACAGCCGGGCGCCCGGCCCAGCCCACGCTCCAGGCCTGTCATGACCAGCACCGCCGAACTGACTTCGCCCGCGTCCGCCGACCAGCCCGGGCTCGCCACCTTCGACGCCGACTACACCCTGGAACACCGCTACACGCGCCGCGACGGCCGCGTCTACCTCAGCGGCGTGCAGGCGCTGGTACGCCTGCCGCTGATGCAGCAGCTGCGCGACGCGGCGGCCGGGCTCGACACCGCCGGCTTCATCAGCGGCTACCGCGGCAGCCCGCTGGGCGGCTTCGACCTGGAACTGTGGCGCGCGCGCAAGCACCTGGAAGCGGCCAAGGTGCGCTTCCAGCCGGGCCTCAACGAGGACCTGGGCGCGACCATGGTCTGGGGCACGCAGCAGACCAACCTGTTCCCCGGGGCGAAGGTCGATGGCGTGTACGCCATGTGGTACGGCAAGGGCCCGGGCGTGGACCGCTGCGGCGACGTGTTCAAGCACGGCAACGCCGCCGGCACCTCCAGGCATGGCGGCGTGCTGGCGCTGGCCGCCGACGACCATGCCTGCCGCAGCTCGACCCTGCCGCACGGCAGCGAGGACGAGTTCGTCAGCGCGATGATGCCGGTGCTCAACCCGGCCGGGGTGCAGGACATCCTCGACCTGGGCCTGGTCGGCTGGGCGATGAGCCGCTACACGGGGCGCTGGATCGGCTTCAAGACCATCGCCGAGACGGTGGAATCCTCCGCCTCGGTGGACGTGGACCCGTTCGCGCGCCGGATCGTGCTGCCGGAGGATTTCGAGCTGCCGCCGGGCGGACTCAACATCCGCTGGCCCGATCCGCCGCTGGACCAGGAGATGCGCCTGCACCGCTACGCGGTGCGCGCGGCGCAGGCCTTCGCCCGCGCCAACCGGGTCGACCGCATCGTGCTGGACTCGCCGCGCGCGCGGCTGGGCATCGTCACCACCGGCAAGAGCTACCTGGACGTGCTGCAGGCGCTGGAATACCTGGGCCTGGACGAGGAAGCCTGCCGCGACATCGGCATCCGCGTGTACAAGGTCGGCATGACCTGGCCGCTGGAGCCGCAGGGCATCGCCGCCTTCGCCCGCGGGCTGGAGGACATCGTCGTGGTGGAGGAAAAGCGGGCCTTCATCGAGCGGCAGATGAAGGAGCAGTTCTACAACTGGCCGGAAGCCTGGGGCCGGCGCCCGAGCATCGTCGGCAAGTACGACGAGGCCGGGGAGTGGATCCTGCCGTCCACCGGCGAGCTGACCCCGGCCACCATCGCCGGGGTGATCGGCCGCCGCATCCAGCGCTTTTTCACGACCGAATCCATCGAGCAGCGCCTGCGCTGGATGGAGGAGAAGGAGGCGGAGATGGCGCTGCCGCGCGCGCAGTTCCCGCGCGTGCCGCACTACTGTTCCGGCTGCCCGCACAACACCAGCACACGCGTGCCGGAAGGCTCGCGCGCGCTGGCGGGCATCGGCTGCCATTACATGGTCACCTGGATGGACCGCTCCACCGACACCTTCACCCACATGGGTGGCGAAGGCGTCACCTGGGCGGGCCAGGCGCCGTTCACCGAGACCGAGCACGTGTTCCAGAACCTCGGCGACGGTACCTACTTCCACAGCGGCTCGCTGGCGATCCGCCAGGCCGTCGCCGCGAAGGTGAACATCACCTACAAGATCCTCTACAACGACGCGGTGGCCATGACCGGCGGCCAGCCGGTGGACGGCACCCTGACGGTGCCGGACATCGCCTGGCAGATGCGCGCCGAGGGCATCGACACCATCGTGGTGGTCAGCGACGACATCTCGCGCTGGCACAGGCGCGAACTGTTCCCGCCGGGCGTGGAGTTCCACGACCGCAAGGAACTGGACGAAGTGCAGCGGCGCCTGCGCCAGGTCAAGGGCGTGTCGATCTTGATCTACGACCAGACCTGCGCCACCGAGAAGCGCCGCCGGCGCAAGCGCGGCAAGCTCGAGGATCCGCCGAAGCGGGTGATGGTCAACACCCTGGTGTGCGAGGGCTGCGGCGACTGCGGGCAGAAGAGCTTCTGCGTGTCGGTGCTGCCGCAGGAGACCGAGTTCGGGCGCAAGCGCCAGATCGACCAGTCCAACTGCAACAAGGACTACAGCTGCGTCGAGGGCTTCTGCCCCAGCTTCGTCACCGTGCATGGCGGCCGCCCGCGCAAGGGCCCGCGCGCGGAGGCCGCGGCCCTGCTCGACAACCTGCCCGCGCCGCAGCCGCGTACCGACCTGGAGCGGCCCTGGAACATCCTGATCACCGGCGTCGGCGGCACCGGCGTGGTGACCATCGGCGCGCTGCTGGGCATGGCCGGCCACCTGGAAGGCAAGGGCGCGACCGTGCTCGACCAGACCGGCCTGGCGCAGAAGGGCGGCGCGGTCACCACCCACGTGCGCCTGGCGCGCCGGCCGGCCGACATCCATGCCGTGCGCATTGCCGCCGGCGAGGCCGATCTGGTGCTGGGCTGCGACATGGTCGTGGTCAACGACTACTGGGCGCTGTCCAAGGTCCGCGCCGAGCGCTCGGAAGTGGTGCTCAACACCTACGAGGCCATGCCCGGCAGCTTCACCACCCAGCCTGACCTGCACTTTCCCGCGGCCGAGATCATCGCCGGAGTGAGGCTGGCCCTGGGCGGGCGCGAGCCGCGCCTGCTCGACGCCACCCAGCTGGCCACCGCGCTGCTGGGCGACGCCATCGCCACCAACCTGTTCATGCTCGGCCATGCCTGGCAGCTGGGCCTGGTGCCGCTGTCCGAGGGTGCGCTGATGCGCGCGATCGAGCTCAACGGCGCAGCGGTGGAGATGAACAAGCAGGCCTTCGCCTGGGGCCGCCTGGCCGCGGTCGACCCGGATGCGGTGGCGCGCGCCGCCGGCCTGGTGTCCAACCCGGTGACCGCCAGCGAGGGCATCGCCGACGACCTGCAGGTGCTGCCGCCCGGCGACTGGGAAGGCAGCGAATGGGGCAGCACCAGCGCGCCGCGCCCGGCCAGCGGCGGGCGCGAATGGCGCGGCCTGCCGGCCTCGGCGGCCGATGCCGCCGGCAGCGGCCAGGCTTGGCCGCTGGATGCGGCATCCGGCAACGTCGCGCCGCTGCCCCTGGACGACCTGCGCCTGTCGCGCAGCCTGGAGGAACTGGTCGAGCGCCGCCGCGTATTCCTCACCGCCTACCAGGACCGCGCCTACGCCGAGCGCTACACGAAGCTGGTGGAGAAGGTCCGCGCCGCCGAACAGGAACGCGTGCCCGGCTCCACCGCGCTGACCGAGGCGGTGGCGCGCTACGCGTTCAAGCTGATGGCCTACAAGGACGAGTACGAGGTCGCGCGCCTGTACACCGGCGGCCACTTCCAGCGCCGCCTGCAGCAGCAGTTCGAGGGCGACTACCGCCTGCATTTCCACCTCGCCCCGCCGCTGCTGGCGAAGAAGGACGAGCACGGCCGCCTGGTCAAGCGCGAGTACGGGCCGTGGGTGTTCACCGCGTTCCGCTGGCTGGCGAAGCTGAAGTTCCTGCGCGGCACCGCGTTCGATCCGTTCGGCCGCACCGCCGAGCGGCGCAAGGAGCGGCAGCTGGTGGAGGACTACTTCGCCACCATCGAGCGCCTGCTGCCGAAGCTGGACGCCGGCAACGTCGGCCTGGCCGCGCAGATCGCCTCCATTCCGGACCAGATCCGCGGCTACGGCCACGTCAAGGAAGCGCACCTGCACGCGGCCAAGGCCCGCGAAGCCGAGCTGCTGCGGCAGTGGGACGATCCGCTGCGGATCGTGGTGCGCGAGGCCGCGTGAGCGCGGCGGACCGGCCTCAGTCGGGCGGGGCCGGCCCGGTGGAATCGCGCAGCTGCAGCGCGTAGGGCATGTGCACCATGCTGCCGGCGCCGCGGTCGCGGATCGATGCCAGCAGCTGCATGGTCGCCACCTGGGCCATGTCCCGGGTCGGCTGCTGCACCGTGGTCAGCTGCGGGAAGATGTGCTTGGCGATGGGCGTGTTGTCGAAGCCGCAGACCGAGACCTGGGCAGGCACCCGCAGGCCCATCTCGCTGGCCGCGCGCATCACGCCGGCGGCCATGTCGTCGTTGGCGGCGAAGATCGCGGTGGGCCGCGGCTGCAGCGACAGCAGGCGGCGTCCCGCTTCCAGCCCGGAATCGAACGAGAACTCGCCCGGCACCACCAGTTCCGGGTCGTAGCGCAGGCCGGCGCGGCGCAGCGCGGTGCGGTAGCCGGCCAGGCGCCACTCGCTGGCGCCGTGGTCCGGATGCCCGCGCACGTGGCCGATGCGGCGGTGGCCCAGCGCCACCAGGTGCGCCACCAGCTCGCACACCGCGTCGTGCTCGTCCAGGGTCACGCCGATGCGGCCCTCGCGCTTGTACGGGGAAATGCAGGCGAACGGGATGCCGCGCTGGTCCAGGCGGTCCAGCAGGGCGTCGCTGTCGGTCAGTGGCGGGGTCAGGATCAGCCCGTCCAGGCGCGCGCCGGACAGCAGCGCGTCCACTGCCTCCACGCAGCCCGGCGCCCGGTGCGCCACCGGCTGCATGACCATGCCGTAGTGGTGCGCCTCGCAGGCATCGACCACGCCGGTGACTACCTCCATCAGGTAGTTCGGCGAGGGATTGTCGTAGAGCAGCGCCACCAGGTAGGAGCGGTTGCCGGCCAGGCTGCGCGCGGACGGGTCCGGGCGGTAGTTGAGCGCCGCCACCGCCTCGCGCACGCGCAGCCGGGTGGCCTCGCGCACGCCCGGCTCGTTGTTGAGCACGCGCGAGACGGTCTTCATCGAGACGCCGGCCGCGGCGGCCACGTCCTCGATCCGGGCCCGCGCCGGGACTGGTCCCGGGCGCGGGTCCTGCTGCCGTCCGTCGTGCGCTCCCGCGTTCACCAGAAGGTCGCGTACAGCGCCACCAGGATGGCGACCACGCCGAGGGCGCCGATGTTGAACCCGGCGGTGGTCGAATAGTCCACGTCGTCGGTGCGGATCAGGTCGCTGCCCTCGCGCTGCGCCGCGGTGGCAAGCGATACGCCCACCGCCAGCGCCAGCGCCAGCAGGAACACCAGGCCGACGCGGTCGATGAACGGCAGCCCCGGCCAGGCCAGCTTGAGCACGATCGACAGCACGAACGAGCCGATCGCCGCGGCCAGCGCGCCGGCCTGGTTGGCGCGCTTCCAGAACAGGCCCAGCACGAAGATCGCCACGATGCCCGGGGTGAAGAAGCCGGTGTATTCCTGGATGTACTGGAAGGCCTGGTCGAAGCTGCCCAGCAGCGGCTTGGCGGTGAGGATGCCGATGAGCACCGAAAGCGCGGCGGCGATGCGCCCCACCCGCACCAGCTTCGGCTGGCCGGCGTCCGGGCGCATCTTGGCGTAGAAGTCCAGGGTGAAGATGGTCGCCACCGAATTGATCTTCGACGCCAGCGAGGCCACGATCGCCGCCACCAGCGCGGCGAACACCAGGCCGAGGATGCCGCTGGGCAGCAGTCGCATCATCGTCGGATAGGCCTGGTCGGGCCGGTCCAGGGACGGCGCCAGCACCACCGCGGCGATGCCCGGCAGCACCACGATCACCGGCATCAGCAGCTTCAGGAACGCGGCGAACAGCACGCCCTTCTGCGCTTCCTTCAGGTCCTTGGCCGCCAGCGCGCGCTGGATGATGTACTGGTTGAAGCCCCAGTAGCTGACGTTCATGATCCACATGCCGCCGACCAGCACGCTGATGCCGGGCAGGTCCTTGTAGAACGGGTTGTCCGGACCGAGGATCATCTCGAAGTGGCCCGGGTGCGCGTCCCACAGGTGCTGGAAGCCGGCGAAGATGCCCTCGCCGCCGCCGATCTGCGACAGGGTCAGGCCGGTCACCATCAGGCCGCCGAGCACCAGCAGGGTGACCTGCACGATGTCGGTCAGCGCCACCGCCTTCAGCCCGCCGTACAGCTGGTACACCAGCGCGAACACGCCGATCAGCACCACCGCGGTCATCTGGTCGATGCCGGTGACCTGGTTCACCGCGATCGCGCCCAGCCACAGGATCGAGGTGATGTTCACGAACACGTACAGGCCCAGCCAGAACACGGCCATGAGCGTGCGGATGCGGGTGCCGTACCGTTCCTCGAGGAACTGCGGCATGGTGTAGATCCTGTTGCGCAGGAACACCGGCAGGAAGAACTTGCCGACGACCAGCAGCGTGGCGGCGGCCATCCATTCGTAGGAGGCGATCGCCAGGCCCAGCGCGTAGCCGGAGCCGGACATGCCGATGATCTGTTCGGCGGAGATGTTGGCCGCGATCAGCGAAGCGCCGATGGCCCACCATGGCAGGGACTTGCTGGCCAGGAAGTAGTCGGAGGCCGACTTCTGGTGGCCGGCTTTCTCGCGCGAAACCAGCTGCGCGAGGATGAAGATGCCGGCCAGGTAGGCGAGCACGATGGCGATGTCCAGCGTCGCGAGTTTCACTCCGGTTCCTCCAGATCCATTGGGCTGGCGGCGGCTGGCCGCCGTATTGCGCAGCTCCGGCGCGGAAGGTGGAACCGGGGCCACCGGCGGATCGCCGGCATCCTCCGGGCCGCGTACGCCCTGGTGCGCGGACCGGCCCTCCCCTCGACGCCTGACAGCGCTGTCTTATCGGTGGCCGCAGCAGCGCTGTAAAACGCGCCACCGTGCGGGCCTGGCGGCTGCCCGCGGCCGCCGCGGCGGGGCGCATGGTTGCTTGGGCCAGGCCATGCGCAGGGCGCCGCGGCCACTGCGTTGCAGCAAAGTTTTGCGCGAAACACCGGCCCCGGCTGCCCGCCGGTGGCCGCGTGCGGGGCCGGTGCCAGGCACCGGCCCCGGGTGTCGCCTTACTCGCCGCGCGGGCAGTCGACGATGTGCTCGGCCTCGCTGACCGCGCCGATCGCCACGCGCGAGATCGACAGCGTGGTCGCCGCGTCACTGTGCAGGCGCGCCAGCACGTCCAGCGCGGACACGTCGGCGCCGGCGTGGGCCAGGCACTTCAGCGGCACGCCCAGCGTGGTCCACTGCCCGGCCGGCAGCTTCGCCAGCGCCTCACGCAACGCCACCGGCCGGCCCTGGCCGGCGCTGAGGTCGACGTTGCCGGCAGCCGGCACCTGGTCCGGACGCAGGGTCAGCACCAGCAGCAGGTCGCCGTTGGTCTCGCGCGACAGGTCCACGGCCGGCTCGGCGTAGACCGAGACCGTGGCCGGGGTCGTGCCGGACCAGGCGAGGCGGCGCGAGTCCTCCTGGCGCTCGTGGTCGACCGCGGTGACGCGGATGCTGTCGTCGTGCAAGCCGGCCGGCACCGTGGTGATCTGGGCGGTGTGGTTCTGCGCGTTCTCCACGCGCATGGCCAGGCCCGGGGCCAGCATGGCGTTGGCGAAGTACACGCCCGGGGCGGCGTGCAGGCCGTCGATGCCGGAGTCCTCCGGCAGCGGGTCCAGGTCGCCCTTGTCGGCGTAGGTCAGGCCGTGGCCGAACGGGAACAGCGCCTTGTAGTCCGGCGAGCGCACGTTGCCCTCGGCCGCCTGCGCCGGCCAGGAGAAGCTCAGCTTGCCCTTGAAGTCGTGGTTGACGCTGCCGTCGGGCTTGCGCAGCAGCACGTCGGCCACGCCCGCGCCTTCCGAACCCGGCAGCCAGGCGACCACGAAGGCGTCGGCGGCGTTGATCTCGCGGTTCATCCACAGCGGGCGGCCGGTGAGGAACACCGCCACCACCGGGATGCCGTCGGCCTTCAGGCGCTTGATCAGCTCCAGGTCGGCGTCGTTGCCCGGCTTGTACAGCAGGTTGGCGATGTCGCCCTGGAACTCGGCGTACGGCTCTTCGCCGAACACCACCACGGCCACGTCGGGCTTGGCCTTGTACTTGCCGTCCACCGCCAGCTCGGCGCTGCCGCCGGCGGCCTTGACCGCGCGCTGCAGGCCGTCCCAGATGGTGTCGGCGTTGGGGAAGTCGGCGCGGGTGGTGCCGGAGCCCTGCCAGGTGAGGGTCCAGCCGCCGGCCTGCTTGGCCATGTTGTCGGCGCCGTCGCCAGCCACCAGGATGCGCTGCTTCGGCGACAGCGGCAGCAGGCCGCCCTGGTTCTTCAGCAGCACCAGCGACTCGCGCACCGCCTGGCGCGCGACCTCGCGGTGCTCGGCCGCGCCCAGCAGCTCGAACTTGCCGCCCAGCGCGCGCTGCGAGGGCTTGGGCTTGTCGAACAGGCCCATCAGGAACTTCACCCGCAGGATCCGGCGCACGGCGTCGTCCAGCCGCTCCATCGGCAGGATGCCGTCCTTGACCGCGGCCAGGGTGGATTCGTACATGCCCTTCCAGCTGTCCGGGGCCATGGCCATGTCCAGGCCGGCGGCGAAGGTGGCCGGGCAGTTGTCGTTGCTGCAGCCCTTGACCTGGCCGTGGCCGTTCCAGTCGCCGACCACGAAGCCGTTGAAGTTGAAGCGGCCCTTGAGCACGTCGGTCAGCAGCGGCTTGTGCCCGTGCAGCTTGGTGCCGTGGTAGCTGTTGAACGAGGCCATCACCGCCTGCGCGCCGGCGTTGATCGCGGTGACGTAGCCGGCGGCGTGGATGTCGCGCAGCTCGGCCTCGCTGGCCAGGTTGTCGCCCTGGTCGCGGCCCTTGCTGGTGCCGCCATCGCCGAGGAAGTGCTTGACCGAGACCATCACGTGGCGGTCGTCCAGGAAGTCCGGCGCGCCGGCCTTGCCCTGCAGGCCTTCCACCATGGCGCGGGCGAACTGCGCCACCAGCTCCGGGTTCTCCGAGTAGCCCTCGTAGGCGCGGCCCCAGCGCACGTCCTGCGGCACCGCCACGGTCGGGGCGAAGGTCCACTCCATGCCGGTGGTGCGGGTCTCGATCGCGGTGATCTCGCCGATCCGGCGCTGCAGCTCGACGTTGCGGGTCGCGCCCAGGCCGACGTTGTGCGGGAACAGGGTGGCGCCGACCACGTTGCTCTGGCCGTGCATGGCGTCGATGCCCCAGATGACCGGGATCGCCTTGCCACCGCCGGAGGTATCCATCGACGCCTCCCAGAAAGCGTCGGCCAGCTTCAGCCACTCCTCCGGCCTGGCGTTGTACTTGCCGCCCGGGTCGGAGCTGCCGCCGGCGAGGATCGAGCCGAGGCGGTACTTGCGCACGTCGTCCGGGGTGATCGAGGCGATGTCGCCCTGGATGATCTGGCCGACCTTCTCCTCCACGGTCATGCTGGCCATCAGCGCGTCGATCTTCTGCTCGACCTCCGCGTCGGCCTGCAGCGGCCACTCGACCTGCGGCCAGTTCTCCGGGTTGATGCTGCCGTCGGCGGCGGCCGCGGTGGCGGCCGGAGCGCCGGCGTCGGCCTCGCTCTTGCCGCAGCCAGCCAGCAGGGCCAGGGCCAGCGCCGTGGCCAGTGTGGTACCGATGCGGACGCCCGGCGCGCGCGCGCCGGCAAGCTTGCTGCTCAAGGTGCTTCCTCCCTGGTGACGTTATCTGGGCCCCGGACGGCAACCGCCCTCCGGAAGGGCTGGACCGGTCGGCGCAGAGGCTCCGGCCAAACTGTCAGCGCTGTCAATTCGCGCGGCAGCAAGCCGCGACGGGCGCGGCGGCGGCGGCGGCCCGGCCCCGGCGCGCATCCGCGCCGGGGCTGCGCAACCCCGCGTCCGCAGGGCGATTCGCGCCGGGCCGGCGGTGTCCGGGGGCAGTTGCCGGGGTTACCGCTTCCTGCTGCGGCGCAGCAGGAAATTGCGACACAGGGCCGCCTGCGGGCCATCCGGCGGCCCCCTGCGGGGCGCCGCGCTTCCGAAGCCGGCGCGTCCGTCCCTATAATCGGCCAGCTGCGGCCCCGGGCCGCTCGCCAATAGGACGCGAAGTGCGCAACTACGACCTGGAATTCCTGAAGCGTTTCTCGATGGTGCTGGGCATGCTGGCCCTGATCACCCTCGGCCTGATCCTGCTGGCTTCCCACCTGCACGGCCGCATCCCGCCGGAGGTTTCGCCCTCGGCCGCCGCCCGCACCCAGGAGCGCATCGCGCCGGTCGGCGCGGTCTACGCCGGCGACACCGGCGCCGCCGCCCAGGCCGCCGCCGCCGCGGCTGCCGCGGCCGCCGCCGCCTCGCAGGTCGCCTACGGCGGCACCACCGACGGTTCGGTGATCTTCCAGAACCTGTGCGGTGCCTGCCACAGCGGCGGCGTCGGCGGTGCCCCGACCCTGTCCCAGGGCGCGTGGGCCTCGCGCATCGCCCAGGGCAAGGACACGCTGTACAAGCACGCCATCGAGGGCTTCACCGGCAGCGCCGGCGTGATGCCCCCCAAGGGCGGCAACCCCGCGCTGACCGACGAGCAGGTCCAGGCCACGGTCGACTGGATGCTCGACAACCTCAAGTAAGCGCAGCACGCGAACCACCAAGGACGCCGCCCCCGGGCGGCGTCCTCGTTTGCGGCCCCCGCGGCCAAGGATCCCCATGCAGTACCGCCGTTCCATGCCGGGCCGCCACGCCCGCTTCCTGCTCGCCCCGCTGCTGCTGGCCGCGCCCGCGCTGGCGCTGGCCGAGGCGCCGGCCACGGTCGCCATCGGCAGCCTGCACCGCGGCGGGGCCGAGGCGGCCCCGGTGCAGGTCGAGGGCGTGGTCAGCGCCGATTTCCGCGCCGGGCTGGGTGGCTTCTACCTGCAGGACGCCGGCGACGGCGACCCGGACACCCCCGACGCGCTGCTGGTCCAGGCCGACGCCGACGCGGAGGTGCCGCCGGGCTTCGGCCCGGGCATGCATTGCCAGGTCAGCGGCGAACTGGTGGAGCTGCGCGCCGGTGCCGACCGCCTGCGCGCGCTGGCGCCGGCGCGGATCGGCCCCTGCCGCGCCGCCATCCCGGTGGAGCCGGTGCGCCTGGCCGCGCTGCCGCAACGCTGGGAACCGCTGCAGGGCATGCGCGTGCGCATCGAGGCGCCGCTGACGGTGACCGGTACCCACGCCCTGGAGCGCTACGGCGAACTGACCGTGAGTTTCGCCGGACGCCAGTGGCAGCCCAGCGAGCTGGCCCTGCCCGGCACCCCCGAGCACGCCCGCCTGGCCGCGGCCAACGCCCGCCAGCGGCTGCTGCTGGACGATGGCAGCAGCCAGCGCAACCCGGCCACGATCGCGTACCTCGGCGGTGCCACCACCCCGCGCGTGGGCAGCGTGGTGCACGGCGTGGAAGGCATCCTCGAGCGCCGCCACGGCAGCTGGCGGATCCAGGTCGAGCGTCCGCTGCAGCTGCAGGCGGCGCCGCGCCCGCAGCCGCCGCGCATGCCCGGCACGCTCAAGGTGGCGGCGTTCAACCTGGAGAACCTGTTCAACGGCGACGGCCGCGGCGGCGGCTTCCCCACCCCGCGCGGGGCGAAGACCCACGCGGCGATGCAGGCGCAGCTGGCCAAGCTGGTGGCCACCGTGCACGGCCTGGACCCGGACATCGCCGCGCTGATGGAACTGGAGAACGACGGCTACGGGCCGGACTCGAGCATCGCCCAGCTGGTGGACACGCTCAACGCCGGTGGCGCGCAGTGGCGCTTCGTCGACCCCGGCCGCGGCCCCGGCAGCGACAGCATCCGCGTCGGCCTGATCTACCGCGCCGACCGGGTCGAGCCGCGCGGCGCCCCGGCGGTGCTGGAAGGCGGCCCGTTCGGCGCGCGCAGCCGGGTGCCGCTGGCCCAGGCCTTCGTGCGCAAGGGCGGCAAGCGCGACCTGGTCGTGGTCGCCAACCACTTCAAGTCCAAGGGCTGCAGCGAAGCGACCGGCGCCGACGCCGACCAGGGCGACGGCCAGGGCTGCTGGAACGCGCTGCGCACCGAATCGGCGCGGCGCCTGCATGCCTGGCTGCAAACCGTGCCGGCCGGCAGCCGCGCCCGGCGCATCGTGCTTCTGGGCGATTTCAACGCCTATGCCATGGAAGATCCGCTGCACTGGCTGCATGGCGAGGGCTGGGTGGACGCGTTCGCCGCGGCCAGGGTCGAAAGGCCGTACAGCTACGTGTACGACGGCCTCAGCGGGCGCCTCGACCACGCCCTGCTGAGCCCGGCGCTGGCGCCGGCGCTGCGCGGGGCGGCCGAGTGGCACGTCAACGCCGACGAGCCGGACGACGCCGGCTACGCCGGGCGCAACGAGCCCGGCCCGTGGCGCAGCTCGGACCACGACCCACTGCTGCTGGGCTTCGACCTGTAACCATCGGCCGTGGGCACCCTCCAGGCAGCGCCTACAATGCCCGCCCTGCCGGCCCATCCGCGCCGAGGCCCCGCGTCCCATGCCCGAGCTTGCCCTGCAGCTGTTGCTGCTGCTGTTCCTCGCCGGCCTGCTGGCCGGCTTCATCGATTCCATCGCCGGCGGCGGCGGCATGGTCACCATCCCGGCGATGCTGCTGGCGGGCATCCCGCCGCTGCAGGCGCTGGGTACCAACAAGCTGCAGTCGCTGTTCGGCGCCGGCACGGCCAGCTGGAGCTATGCCCGCCATGGCCACGTCGACCTGCGCGCGCAGCTGCCGATGGCGCTCACCGCGGCCGCAGGCGCAGTCGCCGGGGCGCTGCTTGCGACGGTGGTCCCCGGGAGCTGGCTGCGCGCGGTGCTGCCGCTGCTGCTGTTCGGCATCGCCCTGTACTTCTGGCTCAAGCCGGACGTCGGCGCGGTGGAGCGGCATCGACGCATCAGCGAGAAGGCCTTCGCCCTCACCTTCGTGCCGGTGATCGGCTTCTACGACGGGGTGTTCGGCCCGGGCACCGGTTCGTTCCTGATGCTGGGCTTCGTCGGCCTGGCCGGGTTCGGCATCCTCAAGGCCACCGCGCACACCAAGTTCCTCAACTTCGGCTCCAACCTGGGCGCGTTCGCGGTGTTCGTTGGGTCCGGCGCGGTGCTGTGGAAGGTCGGCCTGGTGATGGGCGCCGGCCAGGTGCTGGGCGCACGCCTGGGCTCGCGCTTCGCCATGCGCCAGGGTGCGAAGGTGATCAAGCCGCTGCTGGTGACGGTGTCGCTGCTGCTGGCGTTGCGGCTGCTGGCGGATCCGACCCATCCGTTGCGGGAGTGGGTGGGGTTCTGAAGCCCCCTCTCCCCGGGATGGGAGAGGAAAGGAACGAAGCCACGCCCCGAACGCACGCCACGGGCCGCGGTCGCGCGCGGGTATTGCTGCCGCTGTTTGCGGCCTTGCCCCGCATGCCGTCGCGTGGCGACGGCATGTGGCCTCCCCTCGCCTAGACCCGCTCGAAGATCGCGGCGATGCC
Organism: Pseudoxanthomonas sp. SGT-18; assembly: GCF_003931645.1. Lineage (NCBI taxonomy): Bacteria > Pseudomonadati > Pseudomonadota > Gammaproteobacteria > Lysobacterales > Lysobacteraceae > Pseudoxanthomonas > Pseudoxanthomonas sp. SGT-18. Next base: position 113,964 of record NZ_RRYJ01000003.1, read on the forward strand.
CTGGCCGCCGCCGATGCACATCGTCGCCAGGCCGTAACGGCCGCCGGTGCGGTGCAGCTCGTGCACCAGCTTCACCGTGATGATCGCGCCGGTCGCACCGACCGGGTGACCGAGCGAGATGCCGCTGCCGTTGGGATTGGTCTTCTCCGGATCGAGGCCCAGCGCATCGGCGACCGCGCAGGCCTGCGCGGCAAAGGCCTCGTTGGACTCGACCACGTCGAGGTCCCCGACCTGCAGCCCTGCGCGCGCCAGCGCGGCGCGGGTCGCCGGCACCGGGCCCATGCCCATGTACATGGGCTCCACGCCCGCGTGCGCGTAGGCGACCAACCGGGCCAGCGGTTTCAGCCCGTGCCGCTGCACCGCCTCGCCCGTGGCCAGCACCACCGAGGCCGCGCCATCGTTGATGCCCGAGGCATTGCCAGCCGTCACCGTGCCGTCGGTCTTGAACACCGGCCGCAGGCCGGCCAGGTCGCCGGCGGTGACGCCAGCGCGCACATGCTCGTCCACGCGGAACTCCGTCTCCCTGCCTCGACGTCCCACCTCCACCGGCACGATCTGGCCCTCGAAGCGTCCCTCCGCGATCGCCCGCGCCGCGCGCCGGTGGCTCTCCAGCGCCAGCGCGTCCTGCCGCTCGCGGTCGATGCCGTGGCGCTCGGCCACGTTCTCCGCCGTGATGCCCATCAGCACCTTGTCGAACGGGTCCTTCAGGCCCTCGTTGAGCGCGTCCACCATCACCGCGTCGCCGAGCTTGCGGCCCCAGCGCTGGCTGGGCACGTGGAACGGCACCCGGCTCATCGACTCCGCGCCGCCGGCCAGCGCCACCTCGCAGTCGCCGAGCAGCAGCGACTGGGCCGCCGACACGATCGCCTGCAGGCCCGAGCCGCACAGCCGGTTCACCGTGAGCGCCGGCGCCGCCACCGGCACGCCCGCCTTCACCGCGACCACCCGGGCCAGGTAGGCGTCGGCCGGCTCGCTGGGCAGCACCTGCCCGTATATCGCATGGCCGATCGCGGACGGATCGATACCCGCGCGGGCGATCGCCTCGCGCGCGGTCACCACGCCCAGCACGGACGGCGGCACGTCGCGCAGGCTGCCGCCGAACGCGCCGATGGCCGTGCGCACGGCCGAGACAAGGAACACGTCGGTCATGGCGATCCCCCCGGGTTCAGGCGGGCACGCCGGACCTGGCGCGCAGCGCGCTGGCGACCTCGCGCTCGGCCTGGGTGAAGCCGTAGTCGGGCACGACCTGGCCGCCGGGATCGGACACCGCGTCCCACGACGCCATCAGCCGCTCGCCGGCGTCGTCGCCACCACCGAGATGGCGGCCCTCGGTCAGGGTCACGTAGGCGCGGGCGAAATGCCCGGCACCGGCGCAGACGATCGCGCGGGTCGGCGCGTCGTCGACCACCAGCGGCAGCAGCGCCGGGCTGACCAGCGCCGGATCCAGCACGTCCAGCTGCTCCTGCGGCAGGATGCCTTCCATCATCCGCGTGTACGCGGTCGGCGCCAGGCAGTTGGCCTTGATCCCGTACTTGGCGCCCTCGATGGCGAGCGTCTGCATCAGCCCGACCAGCGCCATCTTCGCCGCGCCGTAGTTGGCCTGGCCGAAGTTGCCGTACAGGCCGCTGGACGAGGTGGTCAGGACGATGCGGCCGAATTTCTGCCCGCGCATCGCCTCCCACACCGCCTTGCAGCAGATCGCCGCGCCCATCAGGTGCACGTCCACCACCAGGCGGAAGTCGTCCAGGTCCATCTTGGCGAAGCTCTTGTCGCGCAGGATGCCGGCGTTGCTGATGAGGATGTCGATGCGGCCCCATGCGTCATGCGCGCGCTGCACCATCGCCGCGACCGCGGCTTCGTCGGTCACCGAAGCTGCCACCGCCATCGCCTCGCCGCCGGCCGCGCGGATCTCCGCGGCGACCGCCTCGGCGGCCTCCAGGCCCAGGTCGTTGACCAGGACCTTCGCGCCCTTGCGCGCCAGGTAGAGCGCATGCTGGCGACCCAGGCCGCCGCCGGCACCGGTGACGATCGCTGTCCTTCCCTTCAGTGGCATCATCGAACTCCCGTTTGTCGTGAGGCACGGAACGGGAGCGCACCGGCGCTCAGCCGGGTTTCGAACGCGTTCCGTTCCGCGGTTTGCAGATGGTCTTGAAGCCGGCGGCCATGAACTTCGCCATGCGCGCCTTCACCGCTTCGTAGTCGTCCGAGCGGCACAGGCCGCCGGAGAGGCGGTCGATGCGCCCCGTGCGCGCCAGGGTGAGCATCAGCGCGCCAGTGACGAAGTGGTAACCCCAGAAGATGTCCTCCTCGGCCGCTTCCGGCAGCGCGCGCTTGAGCAGGCCGATCAGGCGCAGCACCACCGGGTCGAAGTGCTGGTCCATCAGCTCGCCGCCGTGGCGGGTGTTGGACATCAGCGCGCCGAGCGCACCGTAGTTCTTCCACGCCTCGCCGCCCTGGCTGTACAGGTCCAGGTCGGTGTCCAGGAACGCGCGCAACGCGCCTTCCACCGTGGGCTTGCCCTTGCAGGCTTCCTCGTAGGCGTCCAGCGCCTGCATGCGCGCGCTGCTGGTGACGCCGGCGCGACGCGCGATCACCGCGTCGAACAGCGTCTGCTTGTCCTTGAAGTAATAGTTGACCAGGGTGTGGTGCACGCCCACGCGCTCGGCCACGTCCTTCAGCGTGACGCCGTACAGCCCGTCGCGGGAGAACAGGTGTTCGGCCGCGTCGAGGATCTGTTCGGTCATCTCCGCGCGCTGGGCCGCCTTGGTGGTGCGCGCGGTCCGGGTGGTGCCGGCCTTCTTCGCACCACCCCGCCGGGATCCGGACGTCGTCGCCTTTGGCACCCTGCAGCCTCCAATGCCGCCCGGCATATGCGCTGGCCGGAGACATCACGCCTCCCGTCGCCATTGTGCGCCGCCGAATTCGGCCCTCAGCCGCATTTTGTCAATTTTGCCGGTCGCTGCCAAAGGCATCCGTTCCACCCGGATGATCTCATCCGGCATCCACCACGAGGGCACCGCGCCGCGCAGCGCGTCCAGCAGCTCGTTGTCGGTGGTGTCCGCGTCGGCGCGCATCTCCACCAGCAGCACTGGGCGCTCGCCCCACTTCGGGTGCGCCCGCCCGATCACCGCGGCCAACGACACGCCCGGGAGCCGGCCGACGATCTCCTCGATCTCGGCCGGGTTGATCCACTCCCCGCCGGACTTGATCAGGTCCTTGGCGCGACCGGTGATGACCAGGTTGCCATGCTCGTCGATGCGCGCCAGGTCGCCGGTGGGGAACCAGCCATCGGCGTCCACCGCCGGTTCGAGCTGGCCGAAATACCGGTAGACCACGCTGGCCCCGCGCACGCGCAGGTGCCCCTCGCAGCCGCGCTGCTGCGGCAGCGGTACGCCGTCGGCGTCGGTCAGCAGCAGGTCGATGCCCAGCGCCGGGCGCCCGGACAGGTGCGGGGCGCGCCCGGGATCGTCGGGCAGGGCGACGGTGCCGGTGGGCGACAGCTCGGTCATGCCCCAGCTGGTCTGCACCACCGCCCCCAGGCGCTGCTCGATGCGCTGCATCAGCGCCGGTGCCATCGGCGCGCCGCCGACGAGGATCCGCTTCAGCGAGGGCACCTCGCCGCCGTGCGCATCGAGATGGTCGACCAGGCCCAGCCACACGGTGGCCACGCCGATCGCCACGGTGACGTCCTCGTCGCGGATCAGCCTGGCGAGGCGGGCGCCATCGAGATGGCGACCCGGCAGCACCAGCTTCGCGCCCACCGCCGGCGCGGCGAACGGCACGCCCCAGGCGTTTGCATGGAACATAGGAACGGCCAGCAGCACGCTGTCGCGCTGCGACAGCGCCATGGTGTCGGCCTGCAGTGCACGAAGCGTATGCAGGAACACGCCGCGATGGGTGTAGGTCACGCCCTTCGGCGCGCCGGTGGTGCCGGAGGTGAAACACAGGCCGCAAGGCAGGCGTTCGTCGAAGCCGCCCCATCCGGCCGGCTTGCGCGGCGCACCGGATCCCGCGTCGAGCAGACGCTCCAGTGGTTCGATCGCCGGCGCAGCATCGTCCGCCACGGCCGTGCCATCGATCGACAGGATCCGTTCGACCGACCCGGCGCGCGTGGCGATGGCCCGCGCCAGCGGCGCCAGGTCGGCGGCGGCGACCAGCACGCGCGCGCCGGACTGTTCCAGCATCGTCGCCAGGTGTGCCTCGGACACGCGCGGGTTGAGCGTCTGGCAGACCGCGCCCATGCCCATCACCGCGTACCAGGTCTCCATGTGCGACTGGGTGTTCCAGGCCAGGGTGGCGACCACGTCGCCGCGACCGACGCCCATCCCGGCCAGCAGTTCCGAGACTTCGCGGCTGCGACGCTGCAGGTCCGCGTAGCCGACGCGCGCCGTGCTTCCATCCTCGGCCGCGGTGACCACCTCGACCCCGGCGTGCCACTTGGCACCATGCTCCAGGAACCTGTCGATGGTCAGCGCCCAGGCCTGCATCTGGCCATGGATCACGGACATCCAGGCACTCCGGCGGGCAGCGGCGGCGCGGCGATGCCGACGTTCCAGTGCCAGGGCTGGCCGCCCTGCGCGCGGCGGCGGCACACCACCTGCTCCACGAGTTCGTACATGCCCGGCATCAGCTTTTCGCCCGGCACCGGCGCGCCGTCGAAGGCCATGTAGGCGCGCGCCTGGCCATAGGGCTGCCACGCCGGCTGGCCGGCGACGACCGGCTGCCCGCTGCGCGCGAACGAGGCCCAGTAGCCCGACATCGCCGCGGTCAGCGCCCGCTCGCCGTCGGAGTCCGGTGCCTTCGGCCACTGCGGCGGGGTGCGGTCGTGCCTGGCGAACACGTACGGCAGCTCGGCGGCGTGGAATGCGTGCAGGCCGGCGTCGCTGGCGGCCGGGTAACCGTGGTTGAAGTAGTACAGGTACGACGGCAGGCCCAGTTCGGCCTGCTTGCGTACCAGCCGCTCGGCGGTCCAGCCGTACAGCGCGTCGCGGGTGGTGGCCAGCATCGCCGCGTCGAGGTCGGTCGCCGGATAGCGCTGCAGCATCGCTTCGGCCAGGTCGCCGTAGGCGGCGCGGATCGCCGCCTCGTAGGCCGCGGCATCGGCCGGCTTCGGCGGCAGCAGGAAGCGCAGCGAGCGGATCTCGCCCTCGTTGAAGCCGGCCAGGATCGGCACCGGCGCCTGCTCGCCGCGGTCGAACACCTCCACCAGCTGCGCCGGCAGGACCTTGCCGTCGACGTTGCCGAACGGCAGGAAACCGGACATCGCCGCCTTCACCGTCAGCTCCTGCGGGTCCATGGCACGGAGCCGCGGCAGGCCGCGCACGCCGAGCTTGCGGCCCAGCTCCAGGCCCGACTCCTCGGCCGCGGGCATGCCATGCACGGCCTCGCGCAGCGCCGGCGTGGTGATCATGTACGCACTCTGGGCGATGGCCTTGTGGAACAGGCCGCGCGCCGGCGGTGCGGCCATCAGGTACATCACGCTCAGCGCGCCGGCCGACTCGCCGGCGATGGTGACGTTGCCCGGATCGCCGCCGAACGCGGCAATGTTGCGCTGGACCCAGCGCAGCGCCTCGATCTGGTCGAGCAGGCCGTAGTTGCCGGACACGCCGTCTGCCGACTCGGCGCTCAGGTCCGGATGGGCCAGGTAGCCGAGCACGCCGAGGCGGTAGTTGATGCTCACCACCACCATGCCCTGCCCGGCCAGGCGCGCGCCGTCGTACATCGGCTCGCGGCTGGAGCCGGCGACCAGCGAACCGCCGTGGATCCACACGAACACCGGCGCGTCCTTCGCCTCGGCCGGCGCCCAGACGTTGAGCGACAGGCAGTCCTCGCTGGTCGGCAGGGCCTCGCCTGGCGAGTAGATGCTGCCGGGGCGCGGCGGCGGCTGCACGCAGGCCGGGCCGAAGCGGGTGGCCTTGCGGGTGCCCTTCCAGGGTTTGGCTGGCACCGGCGCGCGCCAGCGCAGCTGCTTCACCGGCGGCTCGGCGTAGGGAATGCCAAGGAAGGCATGGATGCCGCCGTCGAGCGCCTCGCCCCGGAGCGCGCCGACGGGGGCGTGGACGACCGGCCCCTGGGACCACGCCGCACCCGGAAGCGCGGCACAGCCCAGGACCGCGGACACGACCAGAGAGCGGAAGGTGGATCGGGTCACGGGGTGGTCTCCTGCGAAGCCTGGAGTCGGATGGTGCGCGCCAGCCGCAGGAACATGCCCACCGCCAGCAGGTAGAACGGGATCAGGGTGTAGAACGCCATCTGCAGCGAGTTGTCTGGGTGGCTGGCGCGGAAGAAGTCGCTGGCCATGCCCAGGTAGGCCGGGCCGAGGCCCAGGCCGATCAGGTTCATCACCAGCAGCAGCAGCGCGCCGGAGAGCACGCGCTGGTTCGGTCGCACTTCCTCCTGCACCAGGGTCACCGCCGGCGACAGGTAGAAGTAGTTCAGTCCGGTCGGCAGCAACAGGAAGGCCAGCGCCAGCGGCCAGCGGTCGGCCCACACGAACAGGGCGAACAGCGGCATCGCAAGGGCGAGGCCTGCGGCCGGCAGGTAGGCGTAGGCGGTCTTCGACCGGCGCGACAGCCGGTCGATCAGGCGACCGGAGGCGAACATGCCGGCACAGATGCCGGTGCCGATCACCAGCGCGTACCACACCGCCACCTGCTCCAGCGCCATGCCCTTCTCGCGCATCAGGAACAGCACGGTGAAGTTGAGCACCGCATAGGTGATGAACTGGGTCGCGCCGCAGGCCAGGGCCATGCCGCGCAGCACCGGGTTGGCGAAGTACTCGCGGCAGGTGCGCCAGAACGGCGGAGCCGGCTCGGCGGCGGCAGCCACCGCTCCGGGCGCGGCATCCAGCCCGCCCTTGCGCGGCTCGCGCACCACCTGCCACACCACCAGCGCGGTCACCACCCCGACCACGCCGACCCAGATGAACGCCAGGCGCCAGGAGTAGGCCGCGGCGATCGAGGCGCCGAAGGCCACGCCCAAGGCCTGGCCTATCGGCGGGCCGAGGTTGAACAGGCTCAGCGCGGTGCCGCGCATGCCCGGCGGGAAGTAGTCGGAAATGATCGCGTAGGACGGAGGCACGCCGCCGGCCTCGCCGACACCGACGGTCATGCGTGCCAGCGCCAGCTGCGGATACGAGGAAGCCATGCCGCAGGCGGCGGTGGCCGCGCTCCACAGTGCGCAGGAGAACGCCAGCACCCGCACCCGGTTGGTGCGGTCGGCCAGCCAGCCGACCGGGATCGCCAGGATGCAGTAGAACATCGCGAAGTACAGGCCGCCGATCAGGCCGAGCTGGGAGTCGGTGACCCCCAGTTCGTCCTGGATGGGCTTGGCCAGGATCGACAGCAGCTGCCTGTCGAGGAAGTTCAGCACGTAGACCAGGCACAGGATCGCCAGCACGATCCATGCCCGCGCGCCCGGTCGCGCGTGCTGCGCGCCGGGCATCGCCTGGCTGGCCGGAAGCGCGGCCATCAGAACCGGTACCCCACGCGCACGCCGACGGTGCGCGGCCGCACCAGCGCGTAGCGGCCGTCAAGGAACGCCTCCGGATGCACGTAGGTCACCGAACGGTCGTCGAACAGGTTCTCCACGTACATGCCCACCGTGTAGTGGTCGAACGCGGCGGCGACATTGGCGTTCACCACGGTGTACGCGTCGGTGTAGTCGAAGGTCGGGCTGACCACGCCCGGCTGGCCGGGCACGTACTGGAACTGTCCGGGGAAGTCGCCGACGTGGACGATCGCCAGCGAGGCATTGCCCTCCGAGCCGCGGATGAAGTCGAAGCGGTAGCTGGTGACCAGCGAGGCGCTGAACTCCGGCGCGGCCAGCCGCGCGCCGAGGACAGTGCCGGAAATCGTGGCCTCCTGCGGGGTCAGTTCATCGACCCGGGCGCGGTTGAACGAGCCGTTCAGTGCGATCGTCCAGTCCATGTTCGGCATGGCCATCAGCTCGAACTCCAGGCCACGGCTGTAGGCCCCGCCGATGTTGGTGGCGAACTGGACCTGGTCGGAGACGCGGTTGGCCTGCACCTGGATGTCGTTCCAGTCGACGTAGTACAGCGCCAGGTTGGCGGCCAGGCGGCCGTCGAGCCAGCTGCCCTTCATGCCCAGCTCGTAGTTGATGAGCTTGTCCGAATCGGCGCCGTAGGGGATGACCAGGTCGTCCGGGTCGATGGTGCTGACCGATCCGGCGCGGGCATTGACCACCGGCGCGCGGAAGCCGGTGGCGACCGCAGCGTAGGTGGTGACCGACGGCACCGGGCGCCAGGAAGCGCTGAGCCGGTACGACGGGCCGGTTTCCTTGGCCTTCGCGCCGGTGGCGGCCTCGACCGGGGTGATCGTGACCGGGCCGCCGGGGATGCCGAAGAAGGCGTACAGGTAGGCCTGGGTGAGGTAGTCGCTGTTGTAGCCGCCGGCGGCGGTGAAGGCCTGGGCCTGGGTGCTGCCGTAGCGCAGGCCCAGGGTGGCCCAGAAGTCGTCGTTGAAGTGGTAGGTCAGCTGGCCGAACAGCGCCTGCTCCTTTGACACGTCGGTGCTGAGGAAGCGCAGGTAGTACTCGTCCGGCAGGCCGGTGATGCCGCTGCGCTGCAGGAATTCCTCGTTGGAGCGGTAGCCGAAGTAGACGTCGCGGTCGCGCTTGAAGTGGAAGCCGCCGAGCACCCACTCGAACCGGCCACCGGTGTCGGACACCAGGCGCACTTCCTGGACGAAGGTCTTGCTGTTGAACGGCGCGTCCAGGGCGAAGGCGAAGGCCTGGCCGTAGGTGCCGGCCAGGTCCACGTTGAACGCCGCGTCGTAGTCCGACCAGGTCGAGGAGCTGGTCAAGTGGGCGCCGTCGAACTGGTAGTCCAGGGTCAGGTTGTAGTTGTCCATCGTCCCGTTGAACATGTCGGGACGGTCGGAGTAGCGCTTGTCCCGGCCGAGGTCCGGGTTGGTCAGCGAGGAATCCTCCGGCGTGCTCTCCTCGCGCGACAGGCGCACCTGCGCGGAGAAGCGGTCGGTCGGCTCCCACAGCAGGGTGGCGCGGCCGCCCCAGGCCTTGAGCACGTTGGCGTCCTTGACGCCGGTGCCGAGGTTGTCGATGTAGCCGTCCTCGTTGCGCGAGAAGCCGACCACGCGCAGGGCCATGGTGTCCTGCGCCAGCGGGATGTTGACCATCGCGTTGTAGCGCTGGCGCAGCGAGCTGGAACCGGTGACGCCGACGTCGGCCAGGAACGAGGCGTCGAAGGCGTTGGGGTCGGGCGCGTGGGTCAGGATGCGCAGCGCGCCGGCCAGCGAGCCGGAGCCGAACAGCGTGCCCTGCGGGCCGCGCAGGAACTCGATGCGCTCGACGTCGTACAGGCTCGGGTCGAGCACGGTCGAGTTGCCATTGGCCGAGATCGGCAGTTCGTCGATGTAGATCGCCACCGTGCTCTGCAGGTTGGCGTTGTAGCCGTTGGTGGCGATGCCGCGCGCGGTGAAATTGTTGAAGTTCGCACTGGGGCGGTTGAGCACCACGCCCGGGGTTTCATGGGCCAGGCCCTCGTAGCCGACGATGCCCTTGGCATCGAGCTGTTCCTGGCCGAGCACGGTCACGCTCAGCGGCACGTCCTGCAGCTTCTCGCTGCGGCGGGTCGCGGTGACCACGATGGCGTCCAGTTCCTGGGCGCCGCCAGGCTGGGACCGCGATTCCAGCGCCTGGCCGGTGGCCTGCGCCAGGGCGGAAACAGGTAAAGCGAGCAACGTTGCCACGTATGCGGACGCGACCAGACGACTTGCCATGCGGATCCCCTCCCAAGGATTGCCGGTTAAGCACGAAAGCGTGCCCGGATACTGCAAGGCGGAAACCGCGCTGTCAACACTCACTCACGGCTGTGTGAATATTTTTTCTGGTCCGGAAACCGCTTTTGGATCAGGAGCTTGCTGCTGCACTGCGACAATCCGCAGGCGTCCGGTGGCGCCCGCGCAGGCGCGCCCGGTACGCACGCATGCGTACGCGATGGCCCACGGAATAGCTGCGGTGCATGCCGGCGACGCCCGCACGGAACGGCGCCCCTGCCGGCGCCAGGAAGGCTGCGCTGGCTTCAGCGGAAGACGACGGTCTTGTGGCCGTTGAGCAGGATGCGGTGCTCGACGTGGCGGCGCACCGCACGTGCCAGCACCTGCGATTCGATGTCGCTGCCGACGCGGATCAGGTCGCGCGGGGTCATGGCGTGGTCCACCCGGGCCACGTCCTGCTCGATGATCGGGCCCTCGTCCAGGTCCGGGGTCACGTAGTGCGCGGTGGCGCCGATGATCTTGACCCCGCGCGCGTGCGCCTGGTGGTAGGGCTGGGCGCCCTTGAAGCTGGGCAGGAAGCTGTGGTGGATGTTGATCGCGCGCCCGGCCAGCGCCTCGCACATGCGCGGCGAGAGGATCTGCATGTAGCGCGCCAGCACCACCAGGTCGACCCGTTCGCGCTCGACCAGGTCCAGGATCGCCTGCTCCTGCCGCGGGCGGTTCCCGTTGTCCACCGGCAGGTGGTGGAACGGCACCCCGTAGGAGGCCGACAACGCGGCGAAGTCGAGGTGGTTGGAGACCACCGCGGCGATGTCCACGTTGAGCTGGCCGCTGTGGGCGCGGAACAGCAGGTCGTTGAGGCAGTGGCCCTGCTTGCTGACCAGCACCAGCAACCGCGCACGGCGGCGCGCGTCATGCACCTGCCAGTCCATGCCGAATTCCGCCGCCAGGTGGCCGAAGCGCTCGATCAGCGCCGGGTACGCCTCCGGCGCGGGCAGGTCGAAGTGCACGCGCAGGAAGAAGCGGCCGGTCTCCTCGTCGCCGAACTGCTGGGCGTCGAGGATGTTGCAGCCCTGGCCGAACAGCAGGCCGGAAACGCGGTAGACGATGCCGGTACGGTCCGGGCAGGAGAGGGCGAGGATGTAGTCGTGGCGCATAGGCCGGCCATGGTATGCGAGCCACGGCCGGCGCGCGCGGCGGTTGCAGCTGTTACCACCGCCTCAGCCGAACAGGCCGCGCGCCCCGTGCGGCTCGCAGCGCAGGTACTGCGGCGGTGCGTGCACCTTCGCCCCCAGCTCGGCGGCGGCATGCCAGGGCCAGCGCGGGTCGTAGAGCATGCCGCGGGCCAGGGCCACGGCATCGGCCTGGCCACCGGCCACGATGGCCTCGGCCTGGCGCGCTTCGGTGATCAGGCCCACCGCGATCACCGGCATGCGCACCTGGCCGCGGATCGCCGCGGCGAACGGCACCTGGTAGCCCGGGCCCACGGCGATCTGCTGGCGCGGATCCAGGCCGCCGCTGGAGACGTGGATGAAGTGGCAGCGGCGCGCGTCCAGTTCCCGCGCCAGGGCGATGCTCTGCTCCAGGTCCCAGCCGCCCTCGACCCAGTCGCTGGCGGAGATGCGCATGCCCAGCGCCACCTGCTCCGGCAGTGCCGCGCGCACTGCATCGAACACCCGCAGCGGAAGGCGCATGCGGTTCTCCAGGCTGCCGCCGTAGGCGTCGTCGCGGTGGTTGCTCAGCGGCGACAGGAACTGGTGCAGCAGGTAGCCGTGCGCGGCGTGCAGCTCGATCAGGTCCAGGCCGAGGCGCGCGGCGCGGCACGCCGAGGCCACGAAGGCCTCGACCAGGGCATCGATGCCGGCCGCGTCCAGCGCCTGCGGCAGGGGGTGGTCTCCGGCATACGGCAGGGCGGAAGGGGCCACCGTGGTCCAGCCGCCCGGCTCGCCGGCGGCGATCGGGCCGCCGCCCTCCCACGGCCGCGCGGTGGAGGCCTTGCGTCCGGCATGCGCCAGCTGGATGCCCAGCGGCATCGGCGACCAGCGCCGCAGCGAGGCCAGCAGCGCGGCCAGCGCCGCCTCCTGGTCGTCGTTCCACAGGCCCAGGTCGGCATGGGTGATGCGGCCGTTGGCCTGCACCGCGGTCGCTTCCAGGATCAGCAGGCCGGCGCCGGACAGGGCCAGGTTGCCGAGGTGGATGTGGTGCCAGTCCGAGGCCACGCCGTCGTGCGCCGAGTACTGGCACATGGGCGCGACCACGATGCGGTTGCGCAGTTGCAGGGGACCGAGGTGGAGCGGGGTGAACAGCTGGCTCATGGCGAGGCGGTTACCGGTGGGCCCCGCATTGCAGCCCCACCGCGGTGGCGCTGCAAGGCCGTGGCCGGATCGCAGCGTCGCGCGATCCGCACCGCCGCCTCACAACGCGGCGACCAGCTCCGGCAGGACCCGGGCGCAGTCGGCTTCCAGCCTGGCCGCCTCCAGCCCGTCGGCGCGGGTGCGGCCGCGGTTGAGGATGGCCAGGGGGATGCCGGCCTCGGCCGCCATCCGCGCGAAGCGGAAGCCGGACCAGACCATCAGCGAGGAGCCGACCACCAGCAGCGCGTCGCTGTCGTGCAAGGCGGCGGTGGCCTCCTCGACCCGGGCGCGGGGCACGCTCTCGCCGAAGAACACCACGTCCGGCTTGAGCATGCCGCCGCAGGCCGGGCAGTCCGGCACCTGGAAGGCGGCGAAGTCCACGCCTTCCAGGTCGGCGTCGCCGTCCGGCGCCACCGCGGCCAGGTGCGCGTCCCAGCCGGGATTGCACGCCAGCAGCTGCTGCTGGAAGCCGGCGCGCGGCAGGCGCAGGCCGCAACCCAGGCACGCCACGTGGTCCAGGCGCCCGTGCAGGTCGATCACCCCGGTGCTGCCGGCGCGCTGGTGCAGGCCGTCCACGTTCTGGGTCAGCAGCCGGGCGACCCGGCCCTTGCGCTGCAGTTCCGCCAGGGCGTGGTGGGCGGCATTGGGCCGGGCCGCGGCGAACGGCGCCCAGCCGGCCAGGCTACGAGCCCAGTAACGGCGGCGGGTGTGGCCGTCGCCGGTGAAGGCCTGCAGGGTGATCGGCGGCGTGCGCTTCCAGGCGCCGTCGGCGTCGCGGTAGTCGGGGATGCCGGAACCGGTGCTGATCCCGGCGCCGGTGAGCACGAACAGGCGGCGGTGGCGGGCGAGGAACGCGGCCAGCGCGGCCTGTGCCGCGGCGGCGGGGGGTGGGGCGGTGGCGGCCTGGACGGACATCGGGGACGGCGGCGGAAGGCTTGGCGCGGGCGGACATGTTGCACGAGATCGCCCACATGTCGGTGTGCAGGCGCCGCCCTGACAGCGTTGTCTGGCGCCGGCGGCACGTCGCGCTTACGGGCCGGCGGCTAAGATCGTCGGCCCCCGAACCTAGCCAAGGGAACAGCCGTGACCATCAACCGCGAACAGCGTGACCGCATTGCTTCAGGCCAGGGTTTCATCGCCGCGCTCGACCAGAGCGGCGGCAGTACGCCCAAGGCGTTGAAGCTGTACGGCATCGACGAGTCGGCCTACGCCAACGAAGCCGAGATGTTCGCCCTGGTGCACCGCATGCGCGAGCGCATCGTCACCAGCCCGGCCTTCGACGGCAGGCGCATCCTCGGTGCCATCCTGTTCGAGCGCACCCTGGACGACCGCTTCGCCGGCGAGGAGGCGGCGCGCTTCCTGTGGGAGCGCAAGCAGGTGGTGCCGTTCCTGAAGATCGACAAGGGCCTGGAGGCCGAGGACGGCGGCGTGCAGCTGATGAAGCCGATCCCCGGGCTTGAAGAGCTGCTGGCGCGGGCCAAGGCCAAGGGCGTGTTCGGCACCAAGGAGCGCTCGGTGATCAAGGCCAACAACCCCGCCGGCATCGCCGCGGTGCTGGACCAGCAGTTCGAGCTGGCGCGCAAGGTACTGGCCGCCGGGCTGGTGCCGATCGTCGAGCCGGAGGTGGACATCAAGGCCGCCGACAAGGAGGCGATCGAGGCCGAGCTCAAGCGCGGCCTGCTGCAGCGCCTGGACACGATCGACGCCGCCACCCCGGTGATGCTCAAACTGACCCTGCCCAGCATCGACGGCTATTTCGCCGAGCTGGTCGCGCATCCGTCGGTGCTGAAGGTCGTGGCCCTGTCCGGCGGCTACAGCCGCGAGGAGGCCAACGCCAGGCTCGCCCGCAACCCGGGCGTGATCGCCAGCTTCAGCCGCGCCCTGACCGAGGGCCTGGGCGCGCAGCAGTGCGACGAGGAGTTCAACCAGGCCCTCGATGCCTCGATCGAGTCGATCTACCGCGCCTCGATCGCCTGAGGCCGCGCGCGGGCGGATGCCCCGCGCGGGGCATCCGCGGCATCATTGCAGGCCCGCCGCATGCCGCGGCAGGCCCGGTTCCCCGTGATGCATCCCGACACCACCGCCCTGATCGTCGTCGACCTGCAGCCGGACTTCATGCCCGGCGGCGCCCTGCCCTGCCACGAGGGCGATGCCATCGTCCCGGCCATCGATGCGCTGCTGCGCTCGCGCAGCTACCGCACCGTGGTCGCCACCCAGGACTGGCACCCGCGCGGGCACGCTTCCTTCGCCAGCGCCCATCCCGGTCGCCAAGCGTTCGCGCAGGTCGAACTGCACGGCCAGCCACAGACCCTGTGGCCGGACCACTGCGTGCAGGGCATGCCCGGCGCCGCGCTGGACCCGCGGGTGGACTGGAGCGCGGCCGACCTGGTGCTGCGCAAGGGCACCCGGCCGCAGGTGGATTCCTACAGTGCGTTCCGCGAGAACCATGGCCCCGGCGGCAGCCGCCCGGCCACCGGCCTGGCCGGCTGGCTGCGCGAACGCGGCATCGACGAGGTGCACGTATGCGGCCTGGCGCGCGACTACTGCGTGCTGTGGACCGCGCAGGACGCGGCAGCCGCTGGCTTCCGCGTCCGCTTCCTGTGGGAGCTGACCCGGCCGGTGGCCCCGGACGGCGACGCGCCGACCCGCAGCGCGCTGGAAGCGGCCGGGATCGCCCTCGGCTGAGGCCGCGCCACAAAGGAAAACGCCGGCGCGAAGCCGGCGTCTTCCTGCCTGGAAGGCCGCGAGGGACGGCCTTCCGGAACGCGGGGGATCAGAACTCCTGCCACTCGCCGTCGTCGGCGGTCGCCGCCGCCACCGGCGCCGCCGCGGCCGCGCGCGGGCGCGCCGCAGGCGCTGGCCGGGCCGCTGCCACCGCCGGGCGCCTGTGCGCCGGCGCGCGCAGCGCGGACTGGCCCAGGCCATCGGCCAGGCGGAACACCGCCACGGCCTCCACCAGCTGCCCGGCCTGCTCGGCCATCGAGCGCGCCGCGGCGGAAGCCTCCTCCACCAGCGCGGCGTTCTGCTGGGTGGTCTCGTCCATCTGCACCACGGTCTGGCTGACCTGCTCGATGCCCGCGGTCTGCTCCTGCGAGGCGGCCGAGATCTCGGACATGATGTCGGTCACCCGGTGCACGCTGGCCACGATCTCGCCCATGGTGGTGCCGGCCTTCTGCACCAGCGCCGAACCATTGGCGACCTTGCCCACCGAGTCGTCGATCAGCTGCTTGATCTCCTTGGCGGCGCCGGCCGAGCGCTGGGCCAGGGTGCGCACCTCGGAGGCGACCACGGCGAAGCCGCGGCCCTGCTCGCCGGCGCGCGCCGCTTCCACCGCGGCATTGAGCGCCAGGATGTTGGTCTGGAAGGCGATGCCGTCGATCACCGAGATGATGTCGGCGATCTTCTTCGAGGAATCCTCGATGGCGGTCATGGTCTGCACCACCTCGCCGACCACCGCGCCGCCCTGCGAGGCGACGTCGGCCGCGCCGATGGCCAGCTGGTTGGCCTGGCGCGCATGCTCGGCGTTCTGCTTGACGGTGGAGGTGAGCTCCTCCATCGAGGCGGCGGTTTCCTCCAGGTTGGCGGCCTGCTGCTCGGTGCGGCGCGCCAGGTCGGCGTTGCCCTGGGAGATCTCGGCGGCGGCGGTGTTGATGCTGCCGGAAGCCTCCTGGATGCGGCTGACGATGCTGGTCAGGTTCTGCACGGTGGTGTTGGCGGCATCCCGCATCTGCGCGAACACGCCCTCGTAGTCGCCGTCCATGCGCACGGTCAGGTCGCCGTCGGCCACCGCCTGCAGCACCTGGGCCAGCGACTGCAGGCTGGTGTCGGAGGTGTGCATCAGGCGGTTGAGGTTGGCGACCATGTCGCGGAAGCCGAACTCGAAGCGGGATTCGTCGCCGCGCTGGCTGAAGTCGCCATGCACGGCGGCGGTGCTGAGGTTGCCGATCTCCTCGCTGAGCGCCAGCAGGTTGGCCTTCACCCCGTCCATCGCCTCCATCAGCACGGCCTTCTCGCCCGGCACGCGCGGGAAGTCGTCGTGCAGGTCGCCGCGGGCGTAGGCGCCGGCCAGGCGCCCGGCCGTGAGCGCGGCCTGGACGTGCTCGTTGACGACCGCGTTCACGACCTCCATCAGGCTGCTGTAGTCGCCCTGGACCACGCTGGGATCCAGGCGCGCGGAGATCGCGCCGAGGTCGTGCTGGCGGCCCATCTCCTTCGTCGCTTCGATCACGGTCTGGACCGACTCGCGGGTGGCCTGCACGGCGCGCAGGACGTCACCGACCTCATCGGCACCGCCGACCAGGCGGGTGCCATCCGTCCTGCCGGCGGCCAGGTCGCGGGCGGCCGCCGCGGCCAGGCCCAGCGGGCCGGTCAGGCTGCGGGTGAACACCACCGCCAGAAACACCCCGAAGACGATTGCGATGCCCAGGACCGCGAACAGCGTGGTGCGCGCGCGGCTGGTGGCCACCACGGCCTCCTCGTGCGCCGCCTTCATCTGGCGGGCTTCGCGCTCGACATAGGCGTTGACCGCCTCGCGCCAGGTCTTCAGGCCGGCGCCTGCCTCGCCGTTGAGATAGGTGGTGGCCTCGGCGATGTTGCCTTCCAGCGCCAGTTTGGCGACATGGTCGTTCAGCGGCGCCGCGTCCACGCGGGCCTTGTTGATGGCCGCCAGCAGGCGCTTGCCTTCCTCCCGCGCCGGCATCGCATCCAGCTTTTCGTAGGTCGCGGCGAAGTTCTCGCGCGTTTCCTTGATCCGCTGCTGCGCAGCCAGGCGCTCCTCGTCGCTCTCGGCGAGGATCATGGCCTGCATGTCGATGTTGAGCAGGTTGGCGCTGTCGTACAGCGTGTTCGCCAGCGCGGTCTTGGTGACACGTTCGACCGCGATGGTTTCCAGGTGCTTTTCCAGCGTGGACAGCGAGGTCGCCGAAACCACGGCGATCGCGGCCATCAGCACCAGCAGGAAGCCAAAGCCGGCGAACATTCGCTTGCCGACGGTAAAGCGTTGGAGGAACTCGTTCATGACTGCCTCGGGGGGAGGTTGTTGCGGCTGGAGGACGGCGGAGCCGCCCGGGGCGCCTGGTCGGGGGATGCCCGGAGCCGCGCGGGCGGTTCCGGGTGTGCCCATCTATCGGCGCCCGCTGCACGGCGATTGAGCAGGCCTAATGAAGATCCTCAATACGATCGACGGTCTCTGCGGATTGGTAGCGATCCCTTGGCCCGGCGCAGCGCCGCCCGGGCGGTTGCACAGGGGTCTTTCGCCGCCGGGAGTGCCGAGCTCGTCACACTATCGGTGGCGAAAATCTGAATAACAGGCGTCCGCGGCGCAGCCGGGTCGGCTGCCTGCGCGGCACGGTGATCGGCTACGCTTTCGCGATGCCACCCGACCCTGTTTTCCCGGCGGACGATCCACCGCCGCAGCCCCCGGAAAAGCCGCTGCCGTCCGAATGCTGCGAGAGCGGCTGCCCGATCTGCGTGTACGACCTCTACGCCGAAGCCCTGGACGAGTACCGCCAGGCGCTGGCCGCCTGGCAACAGCGCCATCCCGGGATCGATCCCGGGGTGGCCTAGTCGGCCGCGGCGCCCGCCAACAGCTTGGGTACCGGCGTCGGCCGGCCCAGCGGATCCAGCGCGATCATCACGAACTGCCCGCGGGTGCACAGCTTGCGCTCGCCGCTGAGCAGGTTCTCGGTGATCACCTCGACCTCGACGTTCATCGAGCTGCGGCCCACCTTCACCAGGCGCGCGATCACCTCCACCAGGTCGCCCTTGTGGATCGGCTGGTTGAAGTCCACCTGCTCCGAGCGCGCGGTCACCACCGTGGTACGCGCGTAGCGCGAGGCGACGATGAAGGAGGCCATGTCCATCCACGCCAGCGCCTGGCCACCGAACAGCGTGCCCAGGTGGTTGGTGTGGTCGGGGAAGACCATGTTCATCAGGCGCGCCTCGGTGGGGCGCGCTTCGGCGGGGACGGCTTCGGACATGGCGGCGTTCTCCCTGTTGGCCCGGCCCGATCATCGCCGATCCAGGGAAAGGCGCGCGTGAGGCGACGGCTACAGGTACGCCGCGACTGCCGCGGCCAGCTGCGCGGGGCCTTGGAAGCCCGGCAGCCGCGCCGTCTCCACCCCATCGCGGAACAGCGCCAGGGTCGGGGTCTGGCGCAGGCCCAGGCCGCGGAAGAAGTCCTCGCCGACCTCCTCCAGCTTCACCTTCAGCAGCACCAGGCCCTGCGCGGCCGGCTCGGTGGCGAACCTGCGCAGCGCAAGATCGAGCATGGTGCAGCCCGGGCAGGCGTCCTTCCAGTAGTCCACCAGCAGGCGGGGATGGGCCGCCAGCGCGGCGGCATGGGCCTCAGGCGAGGCGGCGTGCAGGATCTGCATGGGCAGCGGCTCCGGTGGCGGCCAGCACCTGGTCGGTCCAGCGGGCGATGGCCAGCGCATCGCGCTGCCCATGCGGCATCTGCTCGATTTCCAGGCGCGGGAAGGGTGAATCGAAGAAGCGGGCGATGCGCCGCACCGCGCCGCAGTAGTACTCCTCGCCCCACTGGGTCTCGCCGGTGCCAAACACGGCCACGTTGGCCGGCTTGCCCACGGCCGCGACCAGGTCGGCGATGAACTGCTTCATCTCCGCCGGCGTGCGCCCGCCGTTGTCGGTCCAGCTGCCCAGCAGGTAGAGGTCATGGCGCGGATCGCCCGCGTCGGCCAGCGCGTGCAATCCCGCCTCCAGCCAGGTCACGGCGTGGCCATGCGCCTCGCAGTGCCCACGCACCTGCCGTGCGAGGTCGCGGGTGTTGCCGCTGAGGGATGCGTAGGCGATCAGGAGGCGCATGAAGGCCGGGATTGGTGATTCGATAAAGGCGAGGGTTCGAGGTCAATGTCCGGGTCCCGTGATTGGCGCCGAAGCAGCTTTGCTCTTTCCGATCACGAATGACCAATCACGAGTCACGTGGCTCATAGCTCATCGAATCCGTTGTCCGCGTTGGTCTTCTTGTACGAGGCATTACGCATCTCGAAGAAGTCGGTCTTGGTCTGGGTGAAGTTGTCGGCGTAGGCGCGGATCCAGGGCATGACGTTGTCGGTGGTCTCCGTGTACAGCGACTCGATTCCCAGCATCCCGGCCATCTTGTTCGCGCGGTACTTCACGTAGCGGATCATCTCGTCCACGTCGATTCCGTCGATCCCGTCCAGCACTTCGCCGGTCCACTGCGTCTCCAGCTCGATCGCGTGGCGGAAGGCGACGTGCACGTAGTCGGTCAGCTCGTCGGTCTGCAGTTCCGGGTTCTCGCCGACGATGGCGCGGATCACCTCGCTGATGAACTTGGTGTGCGCCAGCTCGTCGCGGTTGATGAAGCTGATGATCTTGCCTGTGCCGGCCATCCGGTTCTGCCGCACCAGGTTGTAGAAGTAGGCGAAGCCGGAATAGAAGTTGATGCCTTCCAGGATCGAGGACTGGATCAGCGCGCGCAGCAGGGTCTCGGCGGTCTTCTCGCGCATGAAGTCCTCGTATGCGGCCATGATCGGTGCGTTGCGGCGCAGGATGGTCGGGTGGGTGCGCGCGATCTCGAACACCCGGTTCTGGTTGGCCAGGTCGGTGATCGAGGCCAGCACGTAGCTGTAGCTCTCGTTGTGGATCACTTCCTGCTGGCCGATGATCGCCGCGTTGGCGTGCGCCGCCGGATCGGTGATGTACTCGGCCACGTTGTAGATGAAGCGGGTCTGCGGCGAGTCCAGGGTGGCCAGCAGGCCGATGATCGAGTCGAAGGCGTTCTTCTCGCGCGCCGACAGCTCGCCGTACTGGCGTGCATCGCCCTTCATGTCGACCTCGTCCGGGATCCAGAAGTTGGTCGAGAGCTCCTTGTAGGCGCGGTAGAACGACGGGTAGGGGATGTCGTTCCAGTTGAGGATGCCCGAGGTGGTCCCGTTGATGATCCCGGTCGAACGGTTGGGATGGCGCGGCTCGAGGATGCGGATGCGGTCCAGCCGGGTGGCAGTACGCGGTGCGGCTACAACGTTCATGGTTCGTCTCTCTCTGCCAATCGCCCATGGCGACCAGCTCACTGGGGGAAAGCCCCCCCTGAGTCAGGGGGGCGCCGAAGGCGCGGGGGTGTGGAGGCTGATGAGCGGGGCCCACGGTTCGCAACGGGACCGTGGAACCTGGCAAGCGCGAGCGCGCGCAGTCAGCTACTGCACCATTCGCATTCCGAAGCCTCGATGTCGTTCGAACGCACGTAGTAGGTCGTCTTCAGCCCCTGCCGCCAAGCCTCCAGGTGCAGCTCCAGCAGCACCGAAGCGCGGATCGAGGAAGGTACGTAGAGGTTGAAGCTGATTGCCTGGTCCACGTGGCGTTGGCGGCGCGCGTTCTGCCGCACCGAGGCGAACTGGTCCACCTTCCACGCGCCCTTCTCGTAGTAGGGCCAGGTTTCCAGCGACAGGCCGGGTGCGGCCACCGGGCGCCGGTAGTCCTTCTTTTCCTCGTAGTAGAACGCCGAGTAGACCGGGTCGATCGAGGCGCTGGAGCCGGCGATCTGCGCGGTGGACATGTTCGGCGCCACCGCCAGCAGCCAGCCGTTGCGCAGGCCGTTGACCGCCACCTGAGCGGCTAGGTCCAGCCACTCGGGCGAGTTGTAGCCGCGTTCGCGGAAGTAGGCGCCGGTGTGCCAGTCGCTGCCGGGGAAGGCCGGGTAGGTGCCCTTTTCCTTCGCCAGCTCCATGCTGGCCTGGATCGCCAGGCGGTTGATCCGCTCGTACAGCGCGTCGCTGTAGTCCTCGGCCTCCTTCGAATCCCAGTGGATGCCCTTGAGTGCAAGCAGGTGGTGCCAGCCGAAGGTGCCCAGGCCGATCGCGCGGTACTTGCGGTTGGTGATGGTCGCCTGCGGCACCGGCAGCTGGTTGAGGTCGATGACGTTGTCGAGCATGCGCACCTGGATCGGTACCAGGCGCTCGAGCACGTCGCTGATCAGGTCGCCCTGGCCCTCGGCCTGGACCACGGCGCGGCCCAGGTTGATCGAGGACAAGTTGCAGACCACGAAGTCGCCAGCCTGCTTCGTGGTCACGATCTGGTCGCCGGAGACGACCTCCTGGATCATCCGGGTCGGGCTCTGGTTCTGCAGGATCTCGGTGCACAGGTTGGACGAATACACCATGCCGCAGTGCTTGTTCGGGTTCTTCCGGTTGACCTCGTCGCGGTAGAACATGAACGGGTTCCCGGTCTCCAGCTGCGAGACCATGATCCGCTTGAACAGGTCGATCGCGCGGACCGTCCTGCGGCTGATGCGCCCGTCCTCGACCAGCTCCTGGTACTTGCTGCGGAAGCTGCCCTCGCCGCGCTTTTCGTCGTAGAAGTCCTGCAGGTACCAGCCCTTGGCCTGCTTCACCTCGTGCGGGTCGAACAGGTACCAGTCGCCGCGCCGCTCCACCGCCTCCATGAACAGGTCCGGGATGCACACCGCGGTGAACACGTCGTGCGCGCGCAGGCGCTGGTCGCCGTTGTTGAGGCGCAGGTCGAGGAAGGCCTCGATGTCGCGGTGCCAGATGTCCAGGTACACCGCCACCGCGCCCTTGCGCTGGCCCAGCTGGTCCACCGAGACGGCGGTGTTGTTGAGCTGCTTGATCCACGGCACCACGCCGCCGGAGGAGTTGGGCACGCCGCGGATCGGCGCGCCGGCGGCGCGCACGTAGCCCAGGTACGCGCCCACGCCGCCGCCGCCCTTGGACACGCGGGCGATGTCGGTGTTGGAGTCGTAGATGCCCTGCAGGCTGTCGTCGACGGTGTCGATGAAGCAGCTGGACAGCTGGCCGCCGACCTTGCCGGCGTTCTGCAGGGTCGGCGTGGCCACCGTCATGTACAGGTTGGACAGCGCCCAGTACGCCTCGCCCACCAGCTGCATGCGCCGCTGGCGTGGCTTCTCGTCCTGCATCAGGTACAGGGCGATGGTCAGCCAGCGCTCCTGCGGCAGCTCGTAGACGTTGCGCGCCTGGTCGGTGGCCAGGTAGCGTGTGGCCAGCAGGTACAGGCCGTTGTAGGTGAACAGCTTGTCGCGCTCCGGGTCGAGCAGGCGGCCGGCCTCCTCCAGCTCCTCCTTGGAGTAGGCGCGCAGGATGTCGTTGGAATAGATGCCGCGGTCGGCCAGGCTCTCCTGCAGGCCGACATAGGAACCGTACTTCCGTGCCACGTCGTAGAAGCGGTTGCGGCTGGCGCGCTTGTACAGGCGGCGCAGGTACAGGCGCGCGGCGAAGTACTCCCATTCCGGCGCGGCCAGGTCCACGCGCGCCTCCGCCTCGCGGACCAGGTGGTCGACCAGGTCGTCGGCCGACAGCGCTTGCTTGCGCGCGACGAAGCCGAGCACGGCGCGCTTGTAGTCGCCGATGTCCAGCTGGGGAAACTCGGCCGCGACCGCATCGATGCTGCGCTCCAGGCGCGCCGGGTCGAATGGCAGGCGGCGGTTGCCGGCCTCCTTGGTGATCCAGGTGGTGGCTGCCGGCGGCGGGGCCGGTGCGGCAGCGCGCGCGGCGGGCGGGGTGGGAACCGGGGCGTCGGCAAGCGCGTGGCCGGCGGCGGCCATGGCTGCGGTGGCCGGGGCCGCGCCGGCGACCGGCGAGGGGGTGTCCTGGGATGTCATGCGCATCCTCCGTGGCGTGATGCACCCCGCGTCCCTCCCTCGGGGAACGCGGATCCGGTGCGGATGCGGAGGATGCGAAGGCAGCGTCGCAACGGCCGCGACGCAGCGCGGCTGCGGCGGACCCTGCTTCGCCAGTCTTCCCCCCTCCGGGGATTCCGTGACCGGCACCGCGCGGTGTGCTTGGCGCGGCTGTCGGCAGGTCTTCGGACTTCCGGACGTGGAGGTTTCCCTCCGCCTACTTCCGCCGCTTCCCAGGCCCTGGCCCAGTGCGTTGGTGCGGGTTCGTTTCCGGTTACCGCTGCGGGGCAGTGCCGGATTCGCCTTGCGGCCCACCGGACTTCCCTTTTAAACCCGCGCCGCGGCGCGGGTACCGACGCGACACAAGATAGTGGGGTACCAGGATCATGGCAACCCCATATCTCGGAACAGGCACCCTGTTGGCGGACTCGTCCGGGCCGCCGCCTGCGCCAGCCCCGCGCCTTTGCGACACTGCCGGCATGCGCATGCCTGCCCCCGACCCCAGGTCCGTGGCCAGCACCCTGGTGCTGGGCAGCCTCGCCCACTTCCTGCTGGCCGCGGTGGCGGTGCAGGCGCTGCGCCCGGAATACGACCCCTGGCTGGCGCCGCTGAGCCTGTACCTGTCCGGTGCCTGGAGCGCGTGGCTGCGCGCGGGGTACTACGGCCTGGCCCTGGGCATCGTGCTGCTGGCGCTGGAACTGCGGCGCACGCTGGAGCCGCGGGCGCGCTACGCGCTGGTGCCCGTGCTGCTGTGCGGCGGCGCGCTGGCGCTGGCGGCCACCGCCGCCTGGCCGGGACCGGCACCCGGGTACCCGGTGGACGACCTGGAGGCGCTGGTCCACCGCATCGCGGCGATGGCCGCGTTCCTGCTGGTCGGCAGCGGCATGCTGCTGCAGTCCGCTGCGCTGCACCGCGATCCGCACTGGCGCGGACGGGCCCTGGCGGCGCTGCTGCTGGCGCTGCTGGCCTTCGCCGGGCTGTGGCTGCACGCGTTGTGGCGCGAGCTGCCGCGCGGGGCCTCGCAGAAAGCGGTGGTCGCGCTGTACCTGTCCTGGCTGTGGCTGTGCGCCTGGCGCCTGCGCACGGCGCCGCGCTGAGGCTCAGGCGCGGTGCGGGGTGGCCAGGTACTCGGCGCTCTGCATCTCGATCAGGCGCGAAGCGGTGCGCTCGAACGCGCCGCCCAGGCGCTGGCCTTCGTACAGTTGCGGCGGGGCCGCGTCGGCGGTGCACACCAGGTTGACCTGGCGGTCGTACAGCTCGTCAACCAGGTTGACGAAGCGCCGTGCCGCGTCCTCGTTCACCGCGCCCATGCGCGGGATGCCGCCCAGCAGCACGGTGTTGAACTCGCGCGCGATCTCGATGTAGTCGGTGGTGCCGCGCGGGCCGTCGCACAGCGCGGCGAAGTCGAACCAGGCGATGCTCTTGCCGCGGCCGCGCACCGGGATCTTGCGCGCGTCGATCTCGATGTTGCACGCGTGGGCCGCGTCGCCACCGCTCAGCTCGCGCCAGCGCTCGGCCAGCCAGGCGTCGGAGCCTTCGTCCAGCGGCGCGCGGTACACCGGGGAACGGGTCAGCGCGCGCAGGCGGTAGTCCTCCTGGCCATCGGAGCGCAGGACGGTGCAGTGCTGCTGCAGCAGGTCGATCGCCGGCAGGAAGCTGGCGCGCTGCAGGCCGTCGCGGTACAGGTTCTCCGGCGCGGTGTTGGAGGTGGTCACCAGGGTCACGCCCTCGGCGAACATCCGCTCCAGCAGGCGCGCCAGCAGCATGGCGTCGCCGATGTCGGTGACGAAGAACTCGTCCAGCACCAGCACCTTCAGCGCGCCGCGCCAGCGCCGGGCGATGTGCGCCAGCGGGTCGGCCTCGCCGGCGTGCTCGCGCAGGCGCTCGTGCACGCCGCGCATGAAGCGGTGGAAGTGGGTGCGGTACTTGCCGTTGCTGACCTGCGGCTTGTCCGTGCCCGGCGAGTACACCGGCAACGGCAGCGATTCGTAGAACAGGTCGACCACGAAGGTCTTGCCGCGCCCGACCTCGCCCCAGTAGTACAGGCCGCGCACCGGCGCCGCCGGGCGCGCGAACAGGCGCGACAGCAGGCCGCCGGAAGGCGGCGCCAGCAGCGCCTGGTGGATGCGGTCCAGCTCGCGCAGGGCCGGGTGCTGCGCCGGGTCGTCGCGCCAGCGCCCGGCCGCGGCGCCCTCGGCGTAGACCTGCGAGGGGGTGCGCACGCCGCTTGCGCTCATGCCTGCGACAGCCAGCCCTTGACCTCGTGCTGGATGGCGCCGCGCAGGTCGATCAGCTTGCGGTGGAAGAAGTGGCTGGTCTCGGGCATGCGCACCAGCTGCGGCTTGCGCGGCAGCGAATCGATCCAGTCGTACACCGCCTGCGGGTCGACGATCTCGTCCTGGTCGCCCTGCACCACCAGCCACGGCACCTCGGGGATCTGGATGCCGGAGAAGTCCCAGCCGCGTCCGGCCACCGGCGGCGCGATCGAGATCAGCGCATCGGGCGCCAGCTCGGCGGCGCTGGACAGGCTGACGTAGGAGCCGAAGCTGAACCCGGCCAGCCACAGCGCCTGGCCCGGGCGCGCGGCGCGCACCCAGTCCACCACCGCGCGCAGGTCCTCGCGCTCGCCGACGCCGCGGTCGAACTCGCCCTCGGAGGCGCCGGTGCCGCGGAAGTTGAAGCGCACCGTGGTCGCGCCCAGCTCGCGCAGCGCGCGCGCGACCATGGTCACCACCTTGTTGTGCATGGTCCCACCCTCGGTCGGCAGCGGGTGGCAGACCACCGCCACCAGCGGGCGGGCGTCGCCCGGTTCGGGCAGGTCCACGGCCACCTCCAGCGCGCCGGCCGGGCCGGGCAGCATCAGGGTGGTCGACTCGTCGGGGAAGGCGCTTGCGGTCATGCGCACATGATACAGACCGGCCGCGCGGCGCCGGTGTGGCTGCCGCGCCCGCCACTCGGCGACAATGGCGCCTTCCCGCCCGCCTCCCCGCGCATGCATTTCCTCCTGCTCAGCGTGACCTGCAGCGTCCTGGTCTCGGTGCTGCTGAAGCTGGCGCCGCGCCGCGGCTGGGACGTGGGCCAGATGGTCACCTGGAACTACCTGGCCGCGGCCCTGCTGTCGGCCTGGCTGCTCAAGCCGCCGGCGGCCGCCCTGCACCAGCCTGGCGCACCCTGGGGTGCGCTGCTGGTGCTGGCGGCGCTGCTGCCGACCCTGTTCCTGGTGCTGGCCGCGGCGGTGCGCCACGCCGGCATCGTGCGCACCGACGTGGCCCAGCGGCTGTCGTTGCTGCTGTCGCTGGCCGCGGCCTTCGTGTTCTTCGGTGAGCGCGCCGGGGCGATGAAGCTGGCCGGCCTCGGCCTGGGCCTGCTGGCGGTGCTGGGCATCCTGGCACGCCCGGCCGCTGCGCCCTCCGGCAGTCGCGGCTGGCTCCTGCTGCTGGCGGTATGGGCCGGCTTCGCCGTGGTCGACGTGGTGCTCAAGCGCCTGGCCATGGCCGGCACCCCGGCATCGGCCGCGCTGCTGGTGGCCTTCGTGCTGGCGTTCTTCGGCATGTCCGCCTGGCAGCTGTGGCGGATGCTGGCGCAAGGCATGCGCCCGGGGCTGCGCCACGCCGCCGCGGGCCTGGCCCTGGGGCTGCTCAACTTCGGCAACATCGTGTTCTACGTGCGCGCCCACCAGGCGCTGCCGGACAGCCCGGCCACGGTGTTCGCGACCATGAACATCGGCGTGGTCGTGGCCGGCACCCTGGTCGGCGTGCTGGCCTTCGGCGAACCCACCTCCCGGCTCAACCGCGCCGCCATCGCCCTGGCCATCGCCGCCATCGCCCTGATCGCGCTGGCGCCGCGCTGAGGCGGACAAGCGCCGTGCAGGCGCGCTTCCCTAGAATGTGCCGATGAATACCCCGCACGATTCCAGCCTCGGCCGCGAGGTCGCCTACCCGACCCGCTACGACCCGACGCTGCTGTTCCCGATCCCGCGCGCCGGCGCCCGCGCCGAACTGGGCCTGCAGGCAGGCGCGGCGCTGCCATTCACCGGCCACGACCGCTGGCATGCCTACGAACTGGGCTGGCTGGACGGCCGCGGCCGCCCGCAGGCGGCCACCGCGACCGTGCTGGTGCCGGCCGATTCGCCCTGCCTGGTCGAGTCCAAGTCGTTCAAGCTGTACCTCAACTCGCTCAACGGCGAGCGCTTCGCCGATGCCGGCGCGCTGCGCGCACGCATCGCCGCGGACCTGTCGCAGGCGGCCGGCGCCGCGGTGCGGGTGGAGTTCGGCCTGCCGCCGATGGCGGCAGGCGCCGAAGGCGCCAGCATCGACGATGCCGACGTGGACATCGACCACTACGGCCCGCCGCAGGCGGAAGTGCTGCGCGCCGATCCGGCCGAGGTGGCCGAGGAATACCTGCACTCGGGCCTGCTCAAGTCCAACTGCCCGGTGACCGGCCAGCCGGACTGGGGCAGCGTGCACCTGCGCTACCGCGGCCCGCGCATCGACCGCGGCAGCCTGCTGCGCTACCTGGCCGGCTACCGCGAGCATGCCGGCTTCCACGAGCAGTGCGTGGAGCAGATCTTCCTGGACGTGCTGGCCCGCTGCCGGCCGCAGTGGCTGTCGGTGGAGGCGCGCTATACCCGCCGCGGCGGCCTGGACATCAACCCCTGGCGCGCCACCCCGGGGCAGCCGGCGCCGGCGCCGCTACGCGACCTGCGGCAGTAACCGCGGCCGCCCAATGCCGGCTTCACGGGTCACAGATGAAACGTTAACGACGCCTGTGACAACGTTGCGCCGTGCATTGGTCCGGCGCCTGGCAGGGTGGCCGCCGGACCCGGCGACCGGGCTCTCCCGGTGCTGCCTTCTCTCTCTCCCGGCAGGGTGAGTGGCTCCTTGGGCGCGCCCTCCCGCGCCCTTCTTTTTGTCCGGACCCGGTTGATTCGGCGCCAGGCAGGCGCCATGCAGGGTTCATGGACGCCCCTACCGAACCCATGCCCCAGGCCGGCAGCGACCGGCGCAGGATCCTGCGCGCCTTCAACGCCAGCCTGGCCTTCGTGTTCCTGCTGCTGGTGGTGTTCGTTTCCCAGCCCGGGCTGGACGTGCGCGCCCTGGCAGTGGCGCCGCGCGACATCGGCCAGTGGATCGGCCTGCTCGCCGCGCCGTTGCTGCACGGCTCGCCGGAGCACCTGGGCGCCAATGCCGGCGCGATCCTGATCCTCGGCACCCTCGCCGGCGCGGTGTATCCGCGCGCCACCCTGCGCGCACTGCCGCTGCTGTGGCTGGGCTCGGGCCTGGGCGCCTGGCTGCTGGGCGATCCGGGCAGCCGCCACCTCGGCGCCAGCGGCCTGACCCATGGCCTGATGTTCATGGTCGCCGTGCTGGGCCTGCGCCGGCGCGACCGCGCCTCGATCGCCGCCGGCATGATCGGCTTCCTGTTCTACGGCAGCATGCTGGTGACCGTGCTCCCGCACGAGCCCGGGGTGTCGTGGCAGTCGCACCTGGGCGGGGCGCTGGCAGGCCTGCTCGCCGGCCTGCTGTGGTGGCGCGCGGACCCGCTGCCGCCACGCCCGCGCTACAGCTGGGAGGACGAAGAGGAGGACGCCGGCTCCCCCCAGGCCGGCACCGACGCCGACACCCTGGAACCCCCGCCGCCGCGCGACGTGCCGGTGCTGTGGCACCGTCGGCCACCGGTGCGCGGCGTGGTGCTGCGCTTCCCGCCGCCGCGGCGCGGACCTCCCGCGGAGCCCTGAGCCCGGCGGCATGACCGCCCGCACATCCGCGCCCACGGTGGGCCGCGGATAATCGGCGGCCTGTTCCCCTGCGCAGGACCTCCCATGCCTTCCGCTTCCGCCCCCGCGCCGGCCCGCTGGCGGCGGGCCCTGGTTCCCGTCCTGCTTGGCGCCGCGCTGGCCGCGTGCAGCGCGCGCCCCACCCCGCCCGCGCCCGCACTGGCCGCCGACGGCGTGCCGGAAAGCCGGCCCGGCTGGGCCATCGGCTACCTGCCCGACGCCGCCGTGCCCGACAGCCTGGCCCTGCTGCCGCCGCCGCCGTCCGGAGAAGCGGCCGCGCTGGACCAGGCGCGCATGCAAGCGGCGCTGGCGCTGCACGGTACCCCGCGCTTCGCCCAGGCCGCGGTGGACGCGGAGCTGCAGTTCCCGCAGGCCGCGCCGCTGTTCGCCTGCGCCCTGGGCGTGGAGATCGACCTGCAACACACCCCGGCCACCTGGCGCCTGCTGCGCCGCAGCCTGGCCGATGCTTCCCGCTCCACCCGCAAGGCCAAGGACCACTACAAGCGCCCGCGGCCGTTCCTGGCCAACCACGCGCCCACCTGCACCCCGCAGGACGAGGCACGCCTGGCGCACAGTGGTTCCTATCCCTCCGGGCATACCGCGATCGGCACGCTGTGGTCGCTGGTGCTGGCGCAGGCCGCGCCGGGCCACAGCGATGCCCTGCTGGCGCGCGGCCGCGCCTTCGGCGAGAGCCGGGTGGTGTGCAACGTGCACTGGACCAGCGACGTGGTCGAGGGCCGCTTCATGGGCATGGCCACCTTCGCCCGGCTGCAGGCCGAGCCGGCGTTCCAGGCCGACCTGGCCGCCGCGCGCCGCGAGCTCGCTGCCGCGCGCGCCGCCGGCCGCGTACCGCAACGCGACTGCGCCGCCGAAGCCGCGGTGCTGCAGGTGGCCGCCAACCCCGGCTGAACACCGGGCGTGGCCCCTGGTGCCGGGCTGACATCCGGCACCTGCGCATCCCGGCGCGCGGTCCTAGACTCGGCCCGCGATTCCCCCCCAGGAGGCCGCCATGACCCAGTGGTACCTGCACGACCCCGCGAGCAACCGCCGCCTCGGCCCCATGGACACCGACAGCGCGCGCGCCGAGGCCGCGCGCAACCCCGGCCTGCTGGCCTGGCGCGAGGGCATGGGCGACTGGCTGCCGGTGCGCAACATCGCCGAGCTGGTCGACGGCGTGCCCGGCGACCCGGCCGCCACGCCGCCGCCGCTGCCGCGCAATGCCGGCCGCGCCCGCGCCGACGAGATCGAGTTCCGCATCCACGGCCAGGAGATGCAGTTCGTCGAGATCGAGCTGGATCCGGGCGAGAGCGCCATCGCCGAGGCCGGCGCGCTGATGTTCAAGGACGCCGCGGTGCAGATGGACACCATCTTCGGCGACGGCTCGCACCGCGGCCAGGGCGGCGGCTTCATGGACAAGCTGCTGGCGGCCGGCAAGCGCGTGATCACCGGCGAGAGCCTGTTCACCACCATGTTCACCCACACCGGCAGCGGCAAGGCCAAGGTGGCCTTCGCCGCGCCCTACCCGGGCACGGTGCTGGCGATGAAGCTGGACGAGCACGGCGGCCGCATCATCTGCCAGAAGGACAGCTTCCTGGCCGGCGCGCGCGGCGTGCAGGTCGGCGTGCATTTCCAGCGCCGCATCCTCACCGGCCTGTTCGGCGGCGAGGGCTTCATCATGCAGAAGCTCGAGGGCGACGGCTGGGTGTTCATCCATGCCGGCGGCTGCGTGGTCGAGCGCGAGCTGGCCGCCGGCGAGCGCATCGACGTGGATACCGGCTGCGTGGTCGGCTACCACGCCAGCGTCAGCATGGACGTGCGCCCGGTCGGCGGCATCAAGAGCATGCTGTTTGGCGGCGAGGGCGTGTTCCTGGCCACCCTGACCGGACCGGGCAAGGTCTGGCTGCAGTCGCTGCCGTTCTCGCGCCTGGCCGGACGCATGCTGCAGGCCGCGCCGCAGGCCGGCGGCCATAACCGCGGCGAAGGCTCGGTGCTGGGCGGGCTGGGCCGCATCCTGGACGGCGACAACCGCTTCTGACACCACGCGGCGCGGCCGCCCCGTCCGCGCCGGCGTCATTGGCTACCGTCGTCCTGCCCGCCGGGCGACGGGAGCGCGCCACGCGTCCTGCTGCACCTGACCGGGTGAAGCGTCAGGCCGACGAGCGACGGCGTGCAAAGTCCAGGCGGGCGAGTGCCCAGCACGCCGGCACCGCAACAAGCTGGCAGAACAGCCAGATGCCAGTGGCCGTATCCGGCCACGCCGCCGCCGGCAGCAGGACGTCGCAAGCGGCAAGCGCCAGCATGACGGCGACAGGCGCCAGCACGATCAAGGCCGCACGCACCGAGCGGTCGAACGGACCGGCCCCGGGGCTGCGCATCAAGGCAAACAGGGCCGGCCAGCCATGCAGCAGCGCCAGCACGAAGCTGACCACCAGTGCCCGCGATGGCGCCTGTCCTTCGGTGCCTACGAACTTGAGCCACCAGAGCGCCGCAAACAGCGCTGCGGACAGGAGGCCGAGAACTGGAACCTTCCGGTCGCGCACTGACCCGACCTGCTGCCTGGCACCTGGAGCCAACTCGCGCCGCAAGGCAGCGTCACCGCGGCGCGGGCACCGCGCCGATGGCGATGGCGATGCCGGTATTGCAGTCGATGCGCAGCGCCTGGCGCGCGGACAGGCCGTAGCGCGGCGTCGTTTCCGGCGTGTAGTCGCCCAGGCCGCCGGTGGAGCGCAGCAGGCGCAGGCGGGTGCCGTCGCGCGGATCCAGCAGCGGGCTGCGGCAGGCCGGCCCGGCCACCGGCGAGGTGGCGCCGGTAGCGGCGTCGAGCACCTGGAAGCGCGGGGGCAGGTCGGTGATTGCGCCCGGGTCGGCGCGATCCGGCCATGCGCTGGCGCAGGAAGCCAGCAGCAGGGTGGCTGCGGCGGTCAACAGCAACGGTTTCATGGCGTCCCCCTTGCCTGTGTGTCCACGGACCGGGGCAGGGGGATTATCGACGCTGCAAGGCGCCGCGCACCCGTGCCGTCGGCCATCCCCCGGGACGCTCAGCCGGGCGCGCGGTCGGAGGGATGGTTGATGCCGTCGCTGGTCGGCACCTCGCCCAGGTCGAAAGGATTGATGCCCTCCAGGCAGGCGACGTTGAGCCCGTACTCGTTCGGGTCCGAGCGCCGCTGGTGGTGGGTGTGGATGCCGCATATGCCGCAGAACCAGTGGCGCGCGGTCATGGTGTTGAACTGGTACAGGCGCAGGTGCTCCCGGCCGGCGGCCACGCGCAGGCGGTGCAGCGGCACGGTGGCCACGATCGTGCCCTTGCGCCGGCACAGCGAGCAGTCGCAGCGGCGCGGGTCGACCACGCCGTCCGGCAGTTCCACCTCCAGCCGCACCGCGCCGCAGTGGCAGCTGGCGCGGTGCACCGGCTGGATCGGCACGCCTCCGATGACCTTGTACATGGCAACTCCCGCCGGGCGGGTTGCCGCCACCTTAGCGCCGCGGCAGTGGCAGGCCGCGGGATTCTTTCACGGTGCGCAGCACGAAGCTGGAGTTCACGTCGGCCACCCCGGTGTTGTTGAGCAGGCGGTCGAGCAGGAAGCGCGAGAAGTGCTCCAGGTCCTCGACGTAGACGTGCAGCAGGTAGTCCATGTCGCCGGTCAGGGCATGGCAGGCCACCACCTCCTCCCAGTCCTGCACATGGGCGACGAAGCGGTCGATGCCGGGCGTGCCGTGCTTCTCCAGCTGCACCCGAACGAAGGCCTGCAGGCCCAGGCCCAGCGCGCGCGGGTCCAGGCGCGCGCCGTAGCCGGTGACCACCCCGGAGGCCTCCAGCCGCTGGATCCGGCGCAGGCAGGCCGAGGGGCTGAGGTTCACCCGCGCCGCCAGTTCGGCATTGGCGGCGCGGCCTTCCTGTTGCAGCAGGGCCAGCAGGCGCAGGTCGGTGCGGTCGAGTTCGACGGTGGCGGCCATTCGTTGCAGTGCACCACGGTTGTGACGCAACAACATTGCGCCAGGCGCCGGGATATCCGCAACTTTGCAACCCGGTTGCGCGGGATCGGTCCTAGGCTGGGGGACGCCCCGCCAGTTCCGGAGACCCCGCCATGGCCACGCCCCGCCGCGTCGAATCCGAACGCCTGCAGACCGACAAGGGCTATGTCCCGGTCTACACCACCGCCATCGTCGAGCAGCCCTGGGACGACTACAGCGCCGACGACCACGCCACCTGGGGCACGCTCTACGAGCGCCAGCGCAGGCTGCTGGTCGGCCGCGCCTGCGACGAGTTCCTGCGGGCCCAGGACGCGATGGGCATGGACGCGCGCGCGATCCCGCGCTTCGACCAGCTCAACGAGGTGCTGGGCGCGACCACCGGCTGGACCCTGGTGGGCGTCGAGGGCCTGCTGCCGGAGCTGGATTTCTTCAAGCACCTGGCCAACCGCCGCTTCCCGGTCACCTGGTGGATCCGGCGCCCGGAGCAGATCGACTACATCGCCGAACCGGACCTGTTCCACGACCTGTTCGGCCACGTCCCGCTGCTGATGGACCCGGTGTTCGCCGACTACATGCAGGCATACGGCCGCGGCGGGGTGAAGGCGCACGGCATCGGCCCGGAGGCGCTGCAGAACCTGACCCGGCTGTACTGGTACACGGTGGAGTTCGGCCTGGTGCGCCAGGCCGGCGGGCTGCGCATCTACGGCGCCGGCATCGTGTCCTCGGCGGGCGAGTCGCAGTATTCGCTGGAGTCGGACGCGCCCAACCGGATCGGCTTCGACCTGGAGCGGATCATGCGCACCCGCTACCGGATCGACACCTACCAGAAGACGTATTTCGTGATCGACAGCTTCCAGCAGCTGATGGACGCCACCGCGCCGGACTTCACCCCGGTCTACGCGCGCCTGGCCGGGCTGCCGGCGCTGCCGGCCGGCGCGGTGCGCGACGGCGACCGCGTCCTGCACCGCGGCAGCGGCGAGGGCTGGGCCGAGGACGGCGACGTCTGAACCGGCGCGGGCGCTAGCGCGCGCCGGCGCGCAGGGCACGCGCGCCGCGCGGCAGGGCGCCCTCGCGCTGCACCCGGACCGAAGCCGCGGGCGCGCGCAGCAGCTGCTGGGCCAGTTCGCGCGCGGCCACCCGCAGTTCCGGCACGGCGATGATTTCCCACAGCTGCCCGCGCAGCAGCGGGCCGATGCAGTACAGCCCGCGCACCGGCGCGCCGTGGCGGTCCAGCGCCTCGAAGCGCTCGTTGGCGCGCAGGCCCAGGCCGAACGGATCGGGGCTGACCAGCCCGGCGTCGCGCAGCTGCCCGACCAGCGGGTGGCTGGTGCGCTCGATGTCGGTGTCCAGCCCGGTGGCGCGCACCAGCACGTCGTACTGCTCGGCCAGCGCGTGCGCCTGGCCGCGCTCGCGCAGCACCACCTCCACCGCTTCCTCGCCGCGGCGCGCGCGCAGCAGGCGCGCGGCACGCACCACCAGGCGGCCCTCGCCGCGCAGCTGTTCCAGCTCCTCGTGCACGCTGGGCGGCAGGCGGTGGCGCACCACCTCCCAGTACGGGCGCAGGTGGCGCAGGAAGCGGCCGCGCTGCACGTCCGCCAGCCCGCGCAGTAGCCCTGCAGGAACGGACGCAGCGCATCGACCAGGCTGCGCCAGTCCGGCACGATCGGCGCCAGGCTGCGCAGCGCGCGCAGCAGCTGGCGCACGTCGCCGCTGTTGAGCGCGTGCAGCACGGTCGGCGGCAGCGCGATCGGGGGGCTGGGTTCGGCCAGGTGCGGGCGCGGCAGCAGGCCGCGGCGCGAGATCGCGGTGATCGGGCCTTGGTGGCCGCGGCGCAGCAGGGTGACCACGGTGTCGGCCATGGTCAGGCCGGTGCCGATCACCAGCACCCGGGCCTGCGCCGGTACCCGCGCCAGCGCGTCCTCGCCGCGCAGGTTCTTCTGCCACGGCCAGGCGATGTAGGCCGGGTCCACCAGCAGCCGCGGGCCGACGCCCTGCAGCCGCTGCGGCGGCAGCGCGCCGACCGCCAGCACCACCCGGTCGGTGAGGAAATCGGCGCCGTCGGCCAGCAGCACCCGGAACGCGTCGCCCTCGCGCTCCACCGCCACCGCCTCCTGCTGCACCTGGCTGAAGCCGGCCAGCGACACCTGCGCTGCCGACTGCAGCCGCGAGTACAGGTACTCGCCGTACACCAGCCGCGGCAGGAAGCTGTCCTCCGCGCGCCGGGTGAGGTTGAGCCAGCGCGCGAACTCGGCCGGCTGGTCGGCGGTGGCGCCCATCTCGCGGGCGCGCACGTTGAGCAGGTGCTCGGGGCGGGCCTCGCCGTAGGCCACGCCGCGGCCGAAGCCGTCGGCATTGCCGACCAGGCACAGGTCCACGCCAGTGGGGGCGATGCGGGCCAGTTCGGTCGCCAGGACGCTGCCGGCGAAACCGGCGCCGATGATGGTGATGCGCATGGCGCTGCCTCCGTGGATCGTTCGCCTTCGATTGGAACGGCGCGCCGCTCCCGGGGGGTAAAGATGCGATTATCCCGGGGCTGCCGGCTCGCTACGGTTCGGCAGAAGCACATTGCGCATTGCCATGAGCGGCGCCCGTAGCGGACACCTAACGGGGCCATGCCTAGACTTGCGCCACCCGCTTCTGCACGCCATTGGCCCCCGATGAAGACCGCGACCCTGCTCCTGGCCGGCGCCACCGGCGCGCTCACTCCCGTTGCCGCCACCGCCGCCCCGGAACCGGAGGGCGTGCCGGCCGACCTGCCTGGCGTGCTCGTCACCGCGCGGCTGGATTCGGTGCCCGCGTTCGAGCTGCCGGCCTCGCTGGACGTGGTCGACCTGCAGGCCGGTTCGGCGCGGCCGCGCAGCGATGTCTCCGAGGTGCTGTCCGGCATTCCCGGCCTGCTGGCGCGCGACCGCGGCAACCGCGCCCAGGACACCCAGCTGTCGATCCGCGGCTTTGGCGCGCGCTCCACCTTCGGCGTGCGCGGCGTGCGCCTGTACGCCGACGGCATCCCCGCGACCATGCCCGACGGCCAGGGCCAGGTCTCGCACTTCGCCCTGGCCGCCGGCGACCGCATCGAGGTCATGCGCGGCCCGTTCTCGGCGCTGTACGGCAATTCCTCCGGCGGCGTGGTCCAGCTGTGGAGCGCCGATGGCACGCCCGAACCCAGCCTGGACCTGCGCGCCACCGCCGGCCGCTACGGCCACCTGGCCGGCAGCGCGCGCCTGCGCGGCACCGCCGGCGGCACCGGCTACAACGTCTCCGCCGCGGTCCTCGACAGCGACGGCTACCGTGACCACGGCCAGGCCAGGCGCAGCTCGCTCAACGCGCGCCTGCACCGCGACCTGGAAAGTGGCGGCCGGATCGAGCTGGTCGGCAACCACTTCCACGCCCCCGACGCGCAGGACCCGCTGGGCCTGACCCGTGCGCAGATGCAGGCCGACCCGCGCCAGGCGACCGCGGTCGCGCACGACTACGACACCCGCAAGTCGGTGCGCCAGGACCAGCTGGGCCTGCACTGGCGGCAGCCGCTGGGCGGCGGCTGGAACCTGCGCGCCAGCAGCTGGGCCGGGCAGCGCGACGTGGTGCAGTACCTGGCGGTGCCGCCGGCGGCGCAGGCCAATCCGCTGCACTCCGGCGGGGTGATCGACCTGGATGGCGCCTACGGCGGGGCCGACGCGCGCGTGGCCTGGCGGGACGCGGGAGGCCGTTTCGAACTCACCGCCGGCGCCAGCTTCGAGCGCCAGCGCCAGGACCGCCACGGCTACGAGAACTTCCTGCCCGGCGACGGCGGCCCGCGCCTGGGCGTGCGCGGCGCCCTGCGCCGCGACGAGGTCAATACCGTGCGCAGCTTCGACCAGTACCTGCAGGCCTGGTGGAAGCTGGCCCCGCGCTGGGCGCTGCAGGCCGGTGCCCGCCACAGCCAGGTGCGGTTCGAGGCCAACGACCGCTACGTCACCGCCGGCAATCCGGACGACAGCGGTTCGGTGCGCTACTCCGCCTTCACCCCGGTGGCGGGCCTGGTGTTCAGCGCCAGCGACGATCTGCGCCTGTACCTGTCGGCCGGGCGCGGTTTCGAGACCCCGACCTTCAACGAGCTCTCCTACCGCGCCGATGGCGGCGCCGGCCTGGCCTTCGACCTGCGCCCGGCGCGCAGCGACAACCTCGAGCTGGGGCTGAAGTGGCGCAGCGATGCCGGCACCGCGGTCGAGGCGGCGCTGTTCCGGGTCGATACCGAGGACGAGCTGGCGGTGGCCAGCAACAGCGGCGGGCGCTCCAGCTTCCGCAACGTGGGCGGGGCGCGGCGCGAAGGCGCCGAGCTGTCGGCGCGCCTGCCGCTGACGGCGGCGTGGTCGCTGCAGGTCGCCGCGACCTGGCTGGATGCGCGCTTCAGCGACGGCTTCGGCCAGGTGGCCGCGGGCGCCGCGATCCCCGGCGTGGCCCGGCGCCAGGGCTGGGCGCGGCTGCAGTGGCGTGGCCAGGCCTGGGAGGCGGCACTGGAAGGCCTGGCCCTGGATGCGGTGCCGGTCAACGACGCCGGCAGCGAGTCGGCCGCCGGCCACGGCCTGCTGCACCTGGAGGCCGCGCGCAGCTGGGACGCCGGCGGCAGCCGCCTGCGCGCGTTCGCGCGGGTGGACAACGTGCTGGACCGGCAATACGCCGGGTCGGTGATCGTGAACGAATCCAACGGCCGCTACTACGAGCCCGGTCCCGGCCGCGCCCTGCTGCTGGGCATGGAACTGCGCCGCTGAGCGCGGCGACGGTCTCGGCGGAAACGGTCGAGCCGCCGCCGGGACCCTGCTACGATTGGGCGGTTTTTGCGGCGCCGCGCCACGGCGGCGCCCGTTCCCGTCCCATCCCACCGCACAGAGCCAAGCCGTGTCCTTCTTCTCGAACGTCGAACTGGTTCCCGGCGACCCGATCCTGGGCCTGACCGAGGCGTACAACGCCGATACCCGTGCCACCAAGGTCAACCTGGGCGTCGGCATCTACTACGACGAACAGGGACGGATCCCGCTGCTCAAAGCGGTGCAGCAGGTGGAGCAGTCGCTGGCCGCGGCGGCGCGCCCGCGCGGCTACCTGCCGATCGACGGCCTGCCGGCCTACACCCAGGCCACCCGCGAGCTGCTGTTCGGCAAGGATTCGCCGCTGCTGGCCGCCGGCCGCGTCGCCACCACCCAGACCGTGGGCGGTTCCGGCGCGCTGCGCGTGGGCGCCGAGCTGCTGCGCAAGGTGCTGCCGCACGCCACCTTGGCGCTGAGCAACCCGAGCTGGGAGAACCACCGCGCGGTGTTCAGCGCCGCCGGCTTCGAGGTCAGGGACTACACCTACTTCGACGCCGCCACCCATGGCGTGGACTTCGCCGGCATGCTGGCCGACCTGCAGCAGCTGCAGCCGGGCACCACCGTGCTGCTGCACGCCTGCTGCCACAACCCCACCGGCGCCGACCTGACCGTCGAGCAGTGGAAGCAGGTGGCGCAGGTGCTCAAGGAGCGCCAGCTGTTCCCGTTCGTGGACATGGCCTACCAGGGCTTCGACAAGGGCATCGCCGAGGACGCAGCCGCGATCGGCATCCTGGTGGACGCCGGCATCGACAGCTTCATCGTCGCCAGCTCCTATTCCAAGTCGTTCTCGCTGTACGGCGAGCGCGTGGGCGCGCTGAGCGCGGTCGCCGCCACCGCCGAACAGGCCAGGGCGGTGCAGTCGCAGATCAAGCGCATCATCCGCACCATCTACTCCAGCCCATCGGCGCACGGCGCCTCGCTGGTGGCCGGCGTGCTCACCAGCCCCGAGCTGCGGGCGCTGTGGGAGGAGGAGTTGGCGCAGATGCGCGAGCGCATCCACGCCCTGCGCGCAGGCCTGGTGGCCAAGCTCGCCGAGCTGGGCCGGCCGGAGTTCGGCTTCATCTCGCAGCAGGCCGGCATGTTCTCCTACTCGGGCCTGAGCCGCGAGCAGGTGGACCGCCTGCGCGACGAGTACGGCATCTACGCCGTGGGCACCGGCCGCATCTGCGTGGCCGCGCTCAACCAGGGCAACCTGGAGTACGTGGCGCGCGCGGTGGCCGCGGTCAGCGGCTGATCCCGCCGCCACGCCGATGCACGAAGGCCCCGCGATGCGGGGCCTTCTGCGTCGCGGGCCCGCGCGGGGAAAGCGCCTACTCGGGCAGCTTGGCCGGCACGAACGGCGATACCGGGTCGCTGGCCGGGAAGGTCTCCTCCAGCGCCTCGTCCTGGTTGCGGTCCTCGTGCCGCTTGCGCTTCTGCTCCTCGGCGGGCGTGGGGGGCTGCCGCTCCTTGCCGGGCGGCGGCGGGTCCTTGCGGTCTCGGTGGGACATGCTCTGCCTCGTGGTCTGTCCGGCGGGAACGCCCATGCTTGCGCCAGGCCGCTAAAGAACGCGTGAGGGGCCGCGTCCGCGCGCCTGTGCGCGTCGCTCACGGCCGCGCCACGGCGCCCGTGCTAACCCTCCAGTCCCCGTCGCCCGAGGCTCCGCCATGGCCCGCCCGATCTGGACCGGCACCCTTTCCTTCGGCCTACTCAACGTCCCGGTCTCGCTGATGTCCGGCGAGCGCCGCACCGACCTGCACTTCCGCATGCTCGACTCGCGCGACCACAAGCCGGTGCGCTACGAGCGGGTCAACGCCGACACCGGCGAGGAAGTGCCGTGGAAGGAGGTGGTCAAGGCCTTCGAGTACGACAAGGGCAGCTACGTCGTGCTGGAGGAATCGGACATCAAGGCCGCCGCGCCGGAGAGCCACGAGACGGTGGAGGTGGAGACCTTCATCGACGCGATCGAGATCGACCCGCGCTACTACGAGAAGCCGTACATCCTGGTCCCGGGCAAGAAGGCCGAGAAGGGCTACGTGCTGCTGCGCGAGACCCTGCGCAACAGCGGCCGCGCCGGCATCGCGCGGGTGGTGATCCGCACCCGCGAATACCTGGCCGCGGTGCTGCCGCAGGGCGATGCGCTGATCCTGATGCTGCTGCGCTATCCGCAGGAACTGGTGGATCCGGCCGAGCACAAGCTGCCGGAGGGTTCGGCCTCCGACTACCGGATCAGCGCCAGGGAACTGCAGATGGCCGAGCAGCTGATCGACTCGATGAGCGGCAAGTGGACCCCGGACGACTACCGCGACGAGTTCCGCGAGCGGCTGCAGGCCATCATCCGCAAGCGGATCAAGAGCGCCGGCGGCACCACCCAGGTGGACGACGAGCCGGACGCGCCGGAGGAGACCACCACCAACGTGGTCGACTTCATGTCCCTGCTGGAGCAGAGCCTCAAGGCCAAGAAGCGCACCCCGGCGAAGAAGGCTTCGCCGGCCAAGAAGGCCCCGGCGAAGAAGGCCGCGCGCAAGTCCACCGCCAAGAAGGCCGCGAAGAAGGCCCCGGCGCGGCGCAAGGCCGGCTGAGCCGCCCCCACCTGCCGGAAGTCACTTCCTGCGCCGGGACCATTGCCTCGGCGCCGGGCAGGACCGAGCATGCGCCCATGCGCCGCATGCTCGAACCCCTGCTGCGCCCGCTGCCGTTGGCCGGGTTGCTGACCATCCTCACCGTGGGCTACGCGCTGCGCTTCGCCACGCCGGAGCAACAGCCGCTGGCGCTGGCGCTGCTGGGCGCGTTCCTGCTGCTGTTCCTCGCCCTGCAGCTGCTGCCCGAGCACTGGCGCCGCAGCCGCGACCTGGTGCTGGTGGCGATGGCGCCGGTGATCCTGGCGCTGGGCGGGCTCAGCTACCGGGTCAATGCCTCGCAGGTACTGCTGGTGATCTGGGTGGCGTGCATGTTTTCGGCCTGGCCGGCTCGCACCTGCCTGGCCGCGGCGGCGGTGGCCAACATCGCCTTCTG
Organism: Pseudoxanthomonas sp. SGT-18; assembly: GCF_003931645.1. Taxonomy (NCBI): domain Bacteria; kingdom Pseudomonadati; phylum Pseudomonadota; class Gammaproteobacteria; order Lysobacterales; family Lysobacteraceae; genus Pseudoxanthomonas; species Pseudoxanthomonas sp. SGT-18. Next base: position 154,287 of record NZ_RRYJ01000003.1, read on the forward strand.
CATCGCCCTGCGCCGCGCCGGCTTCCAGGAGCCGGAGCCGATGGTCCTGATCAACATGGGGTTCCAGGCCCTGGCCGCGATCTGCGTGCACTACGCCACCTCGGCCGAGCGCTCGCGCGACGCCCTGGCCCGGGTCAATGCCGACCTGCTGGCCACCCGCGCCCTGCTGGCAGACAGCGCGCGCGACGCCGAGCGCCTGCGCATGGCCCGCGAGCTGCACGACGTGGCCGGGCACAAGCTCACCGCGATGCGGCTCAACCTGCGCCTGCTGCTGGGCGAGCCGCAGCTGGCAGGCCGCCACGAGCTGGTGGTGGCCGAGCGGCTGTCGGGGGAGCTGATGGCCGACATCCGCCAGGTGGTGCAGTCGCTGCGCGACGACCGTGGCCTGGACCTGGCCACCGCGCTGCGCGCGCTTGCCGCGCCGTTCCCGCGCCCGCGGCTGGAGCTGGAGATCGACCCGGGCGTGCGGGTGGCCGATCCGGCCGTGGCCGAGACCCTGCTGCGCGTGGTGCAGGAGGCGCTGACCAATGCCGCCCGCCATTCCGGCGCCGGCACGGTGCGGGTCCGGCTGCAGCGCGAGGACGGCGGGCTGGCCATCGACATCCACGACGACGGCCAGTGCCGCGGCCCGGTGCGCGAGGGCAACGGCCTGTCCGGCATGCGCGAACGCCTGGCCGCGCTGGGCGGGCGGCTGGACGTCGGCCTGACCCCGGGCGGCAGCCTGCGCCTGCAGGCGAGGCTGCCGGCATGAGCGGATCCGCGCTGCGCCTGGCCCTCGCCGACGACCAGGCCCTGGTCCGCACCGGCCTGCGCGCCCTGCTGGAGCGGCTGGACCTGGTGGTGGCGCTGGAGGCCGAGGACGGCCATGCCCTGCTCGAGGCGGTGGCCGCGCAGCCGGTGGACGTGATCCTCAGCGACGTGCGCATGCCCGGCCTGGACGGCATCGCCATGGTCCACGCCCTGCGCGGGCGCGGCGACCCCACCCCGGTGCTGCTGCTGACCACCTTCGACGAGGCCGACCTGCTGCTGCACGCGCGCGAGGCCGGGGCCCAGGGTTTCCTGCTCAAGGACGCCGCGCCGGAGCAACTGCACGAGGCGATCCGGCATGTGGCCGCCGGCGGCACCCTGCTGGCGCCGGTCTCCACCGAGCCGGTGCGCGCGCGCTTCCGCTTCCGCGACGACACCCCTCCTGAGGAGGGCTTCAGCCCGCGCGAGGTGGCGATCCTGCGGCTGCTGGCCGGCGGCTATTCCCACAAGGAAATCGCGCGCAGCCTGTTCCTGGCCGAGGGCACGGTGAAGAACTACGTCTCGGCGATCCTCGACAAGCTCGGCACCCGCGACCGCACCCGCGCGGTGCTGAAGGCCATCACCCTACGCATCATCTGAAGCCGGGCCGAGCAGGTCCGGCCCGCCCTGCGGTACCCGGAAGGGCCCGGCCCACGCCCGCGCCGGCGCCGCTCAGCGTCTGACGTCGTAGCGGCCTTCGCCGACCAGGGCCTCGACCTCGGCCTCCGACACCAGGTTGAAGTCGCCCGGGATCGAATGCTTGAGGCAGCCGGCGGCCAGGCCGAAGCGGATCGTGCGCTGCGGCTCCCAGCCGCGCAGCAGGCCGTGCAGCACCCCGGCGGCGAAGGCGTCGCCGCCACCGATGCGGTCCACGATCGGCCCCACTTCCTCCTGCGGCGCCAGCGCGGTGCCGGACTGGCGGCCGACCAGCACGCCGGCCAGGGCGTGGTGGTCGACGTTGCGCGGGGTGCGCAGGGTGCAGGCCAGCCATTGCAGGTGCGGGAAGGCGGCAAAGGCGTCGGCCGCGGCCGCCTGCACCCGCTGCAGCGGTTCGGCCTGCGGGTACTGCCCGCCCAGCACCACGCCCATGTCGCGGTGGTCGGCAAACAGCACGTCGGCCTCGGCCATCAGCTCGCGCAGGATCGACGGTGCATCGCCCTGCCAGGCCTCCCACAGCTTCGGCCGGAAGTTGCCATCGAAGGACACCCTGGCCCCCGCGGCACGCGCGGCACGCGCAGCGGCCAGCGCCGCGGCGGCGGTATTGGCGCCCAGCGCCGGGGTCACGCCCGACAGGTGCAGCCAGTCGGCGCCGGCCAGCAGCGCCGGCCAGTCGTAGGCATCGGCCGGGGCCAGGGCGAAGGCCGAGCCGGCGCGGTCGTACAGCACCTCGGCCGGGCGGTGGATGGCGCCGGGGGCGAGGAAGTACAGGCCCATGCGCCCGGGCACCCGGCGCACCGCCGCAGTGTCCAGCCCGTGGCGGCGCAGTTCGCCGAGCACGGCCTCGCCCAGCGGGTTGTCGGCCACGGTGCTGGCCATGGCCACGCGGTGCCCGAACCGGGCCAGCGACACGCCCACGTTGGCCTCCGCCCCGCCCACCCGCACCTCCAGCTGCGGGCTTTGCAGCAGCTTCTCGCGGCCGGGCGCGGCCAGGCGCAGCAGCAGTTCACCGAAACACACGACACGCGCGGACATCGCGACTCCTTGGCTGTGGCTGTGGGACCGCAGGCAGCCCGCCGCTGGGGCGAGGCCAATCGGTGTCATTGTAGTGGCCGGACGCGGCGGCGCATGCGCGGGACGGGCCTCCCGCGCGGCACCCGCGTCCGCCGGCAATGCGGCGGCGCGCCGCGGGCGTTGCCGGTGCTTGCGGCCATGCCGCCGCGGCGCGGGCACTCGGGGACGGAGCGTTGCACCGCCCCCTGGTTCCTGCCCGCAGGCCGCGCGCGGATAGAATCAGGCCCCTGTCCACGGGAAGCCAGATATGCCAGCGAGCAAGAGTCCTGAAGTGGCCCGCCTCCCCGCAGGCAAGCCGGCCACCATCAACGACATCGCCCGGCTTGCCGGGGTGTCGAAGAAGACCGTCTCGCGGATCATCAACAACTCCCCGCTGGTGCGGAAGGACACCCGGGAGAAGGTCGAGGCGCTGATGCGCGAGGTCGGCTACACGCCCGACCCGATGGCCCGGGGCCTGGCGTTCCGCCGCTCCTTCCTGATCGGCATGGTCTACGACAACCCCACCGCGCAATACATCGTCGACATGCAGTACGGCGCGCTGGACGCGCTGCGCGACTCGGGCTTCGAACTGGTGGTGCACCCCTGCGACAGCCGCACCCCGGGCTACATCGATGGCGTGCGCCGCTTCGTGCAGCAGCAGAAGCTGCACGGGGTCATGCTGGTGCCGCGCGCGTCCGAGGACCAGGCCCTGGCCGACATGCTGGCGGAGATGGGCTGCCGCTACACCCGCATTGTCTCGGCGGCGTTCGACGATAGCGACAACCGCATGATCGTCACCCACGACCGCGAGGGCGCGATCGAGGCGGCCGAGTACCTGCTGCACCTGGGCCACCGCGACATCGCCCTGATCACCGGCGCCACCACCTACCGCTCGGCGCGGGAGCGCACCGAGGGCTTCGTCGAGGCACTGGCGCGGCGCGGCATGGTGGTGCCGAAGTCGCGGATCATCGAGGCCAGCTACTCGTTCGAGTCCGGCGTGGCGGCGGCCGAGCAGCTGCTGGCCGGCCGCAACCGGCCCACCGCGATCTTCTGCGGCAACGACGAGATCGCCGCCGGCGTCTACAAGGTCGCGTTGCGCTCGGGCATCAGCATCCCGCGCGACCTGTCGGTGGTCGGCTACGACGACAGCCCGCTGGCCTCGCGCCTGTGGCCGGCCCTGACCAGCGTGCGCCGGCACATCCGCGACACCGGTCGCATCGCCGCCGCCGCGCTGATCCGCAGCGACACCGTCGCCCTGCCGGTGGCCAGCGTGCGGCCACACCTGATCGTGCGCGATTCCTGCCAGCCGCCGGCCTGAGCCGGCCGTCGCGGGCGCTCAGAACAGTTCGCCCTGCGGCGAGGGCGGCCGTGGCGGCTGGAAGCGGCTGCAGGCCAGCGGACGTTGCCGCGCCTGCGCATAGCCGAAGCGGCGCCAGGCCAGGGCGAAACGCTGCTCCAGCAGGTCGGCGTAGCGGCCCTGGCCACGCATGCGGGTGCCGAAACCGGAGTCGTAGTCGCGCCCGCCGCGCATCTGCTGCACCGTGCTCATGACGTGTTCGGCGCGGTCGGGCAGGTGCGCCTGCAGCCAGTCGCGGAACAGCGGCGCCACCTCGTGTGGCAGCCGCAGCAGGATGTAGCCGGCGCTGGTGGCGCCGGCCTCGCGCGCCGCCTCCAGCACCCGCTCCAGCTCGTGGTCGTTCACCCACGGGATGGCCGGGGCGAACATCACTCCGACCGGAACCCCGGCCTCGTGCAGGCGGCGCATCGCCCGCAGCCGCGCGTGGGGGGCGGCGGCGCGCGGTTCCAGGCGGGCGCTGAGGTGCGGATCCAGCGAGGTCACCGAGAAGTGCACATGGACCAGGTCGAGCGCGGCGGCGGCCTGCAGCAGGTCCAGGTCGCGCTCCACCAGCGCGTTCTTGGTGATCAGGGTGAACGGGTGGCGGCACTCGAGCAGCACCTCGATCAGCTGCCGGGTCAGTTGCAGCCTGCGTTCCAGCGGCTGGTAGGCGTCGGTGTTGATGCCCAGCGCGATCGGGCTGGGGCGGTAGCCGGGGCGCGCCAGTTCCCGGCGCAGCAGGTCCGGCGCGTTGGTCTTGGCGAAGATCTTCGTCTCGAAATCCAGGCCCGGCGACAGGTTGAGGTAGGCATGCGAGGGCCGGGCAAAGCAGTACGAGCAGCCATGCTCGCAACCGCGGTAGGGGTTCACCGACTGCGAGAAGCCCACGTCCGGGGAATTGTTGCGGCTGATGATGCTGCGCGCGGTTTCCTCCTGGACCCGGGTGCGCGGGCGCGACGGATCCGGGCCGGATTCGGTGTCGGCCTCCGGCGGCGCCCAGCCGTCGTCCACCGCCTCGGTGGTGGTGGCCTCGAACCGCCCCGGCAGGTAGCCGCGCGCGCCGCGCCCCTTGATGACAGGTCCGTGCATGGGCCCAGCCTGCCACGGCCGCGTCTCAGCGGCTGCGACGCCCTCACCCCCGCGTCGCCGCCGGCCCGCCTAGAATCGCCGCCATGCCCGACCTCATCCAAGCCGCCTGGCAGGCCGTCAGCTCGGTTCCGAACCTCGGCCTCTACCTCGCCGTGGCCTGGCTGCTGTACATCCCCTGGCTGGTCGCCTGGGTCGTGCTGCAGAAGCGCGAGCCGGTCGCCACCCTCAGCTGGGTGCTGTCCCTGGCCCTGCTGCCCTACATAGGCTTCCTGGTCTACTTCCTGCTCGGCCCGCAGCGGATCAAGCGGCAGCGCCTGCGGCGCGGGCGCTCGCGCTCGGGCATGGGCCACTACTCGGCAATCTGCCCGGCCGACGACAGCGCGGTGGAGCTGGCGCGCGTGGCCCAGTCCACCACCGGACTGCCGCCGTCCACCGCCACCCGCGCAGACTGGCTGGTCGACGGCCACGCGACCTACACCGCCCTGCTGGAGGCCATCTCCAGGGCCCGCCACCACATCCACCTGGAGTACTACATCTGCCGCCCCGACAGGACCGGCGGACGCTTGCTGGAGGCGCTGGCCGAGCGTGCCCGCGCCGGCGTCGAGGTACGCCTGCTGCTGGACGCGGTGGGCTCCGGGCCGCTGCGCGAACGCCACCTCAGGCCGCTGGTCGAGGCCGGCGGCCAGTTCTGCTGGTTCCATCCGACCAAGTTCCGGCCGTTCACCCGGCCGTGGCTGAACATGCGCAACCACCGCAAGATCGTGGTGATCGACGGCGCGGTCGGCTTCATCGGCGGGATCAACATCACCGACGACCACGACGAGACCGTCCGCGATCGCGCCTTCCGCGACCTGCACATGCGGGTGGAGGGCGAAGTGGTGCGCAGCATGCAGCTGGCCTTCGTCGAGGACTGGATCTACGCCGACTGCACCGAACCCACCCGGTTCGGTGATCCCGCCTACTGGCCCGAGGCTCCGCGCGGCCGGATCTTCGCCCAGCTGCTGGTGTCCGGCCCGGACTCCTCGTGGGAAGCGATCCACCGCCTGCAGGTGGCCGCGATCCACGAGGCGCGGCGCCGGGTATGGCTGGCCACGCCCTACTTCGTGCCGGGCGAGGCGGCGCGCATGGCCCTGACCTCGGCCGCGCTGGGCGGGCTGGACGTGCGCCTGCTGGTGCCGCGGCGCTGCGACTCGCTGCTGGTGACCCTGGCCGCGCGCTCGTACTTCGACGAGCTGCTCAAGGCCGGGGTCAAGGTCTACGAGTACGGCCCGCGCATGCTCCACACCAAGGCCCTGGTGACCGACGACGACCTGTGCGTGGTCGGCAGCGCCAACTTCGACCACCGCAGCTTCCGGCTCAACTTCGAGGCCTCGATGATGCTGCGCGACCGCCAGACCTGCGAGGCCCTGGCGCAGCTGCTGGAAGGGGAGATGGAGCAGTCCACGCGGGTCCGCCTGGACCGCCCCATGGGCCTGTGGCGGCACCGCCTGCCGGAGGCGTTCGCGCGCCTGCTGTCGCCGGTGCTGTAGGCGACGGGCGGCCACGCTGGCGGATGCGCGGGCTGGCCGGCGGCCGCCGGCGGCGGCATCATGGCGGCGCCGGGGCGCACGAGGGGGCGCCGATCTGCGGAGAATCGCGATGCACTGGCTGTACCTGCTGCTGGCCCTGGGGGCCCTGATGCTTGCCTTGACCACCCATAGCGCCGGGCTGTTGGCCCTGTGGCTGCTGATGATGGCCGGCTTCCTGCTGGCCTGGGTGGTCGGCTGGTACCGCGAGCGGATCGGCCAGGGCAGCCGCGACGAGGTGGCGATGGTCGATCCGGCCGAGCTGCTGCGCCTGCGCCAGCTGGCCGAGGCGCGCCGGCGCGAGGCCGCCGTGCGCCAGGGCGGCGACAGCCCGCCGGCGCCATGACCCGGCTGAGCGTCAACGTCAACAAGGTCGCGGTGCTGCGCAATTCGCGCGGCGGCCGGGAGCCGGACGTGCTGGAGGCCGCGCGCGCCTGCCTGGCCGCCGGCGCCCACGGCATCACCGTGCATCCGCGTCCCGACCGGCGCCATATCGTCGCCGAGGACCTGCCGCCGCTGGCCGCGGCCACCGCAGGTTACGGCGTGGAACTGAACATCGAGGGCAACCCCTTCGCCCCGCCGCGTCCCGGCTATCCCGGCCTGCTGGCGCTGTGCGGGCAGGTACGCCCGGCCCAGGTCACCCTGGTCCCGGACAGCGACGGCCAGCTGACCTCCGACCACGGCTTCGCCCTGGAAGGCGACCTGCAGGCCCTGGCCGACCAGGTGGCCGGGTTCAGGGCGCTAGGCTGCCGGGTCAGCCTGTTCGTGGACGCGGGCAATCCGCGGGTCGAGCGCGTGGCCGAGGTCGGTGCCCAGCGCATCGAGATCTACACCGGCCCCTATGCCGAGGCCCATGCCGCCGGCGATGCCCGGGCGGCACTGGCCGCCTGCGCCGACACCGCGCGGCGGGCCCAGGCCGCGGGGCTGGGGGTCAATGCCGGGCACGACCTGTCCCAGGCCAATCTTGGCCAGTTCCTCGCCGCGGTACCGGGGATCGAGGAAGTCTCCATCGGCCATGCCCTGGTGGGCGAGGCGCTTTACGCCGGCCTGGACGCCACCGTCCGCGCCTATCTCGGGATCCTCGGCCGCACTGGCTGAGTGCCCCGCGGCGGTCGCGGCCAGCCGCCGCCGGACCGGCCACAGGCAAGTGCGCCCGTACCGGACCTGCCGGGCAACAGGTCCGGTACGGGCGCCGCCATCCGGTTTGCGGGTTCCACGTGGCGGTACTGCATGCAGCCCGGGACGCGGCGCGCCGGCCCGACGGCTTCCGCCGCGGGCTCCGGGGACGCTGCGTTGCTGTCCGGCGCTGCCGCGCAGCGGCCGCCCGCCTTCCGGGGACGGGTCTGGCGCACCGCTCGGGGCCACGCCGTGCCGTAACCGGAGCGGGGCCGGCGCCGCGGCAGCGTGAAACGAAAAACGCCGCCCGGAGGCGGCGTTATCCCAGTGCTGGTCCCGGCGACCCTACCGCTGCAGGAGGCGGGGCCGCCAGGGCACTGTTACTGCACGAAGTTGATCTTCTTCATGTCCGCGTTCTTGGCCGCGGCCAGCACGCGCGTCAGCACTTCGTACTGCGAGTCGCCGCTGGCATCGATGCGCAGCTCCGGCTGGTTGGTCGGATCGCGCTGCACTTCGGTCTCCATCAGCTGCTGGAGGTTGGCCAGGGCAACCGGGCCGTTGTTCCAGTACACCTGGTTGGAGGCGTCGATGCGCAGGTCGATCGGCGGCGGCGGTTCACGCGTGACCGGCGGCGGGTTGAGCACCCGCTGCGGCAGGGCCACGTCGATCGGGTAGGTCATGATCGGCGCGGTCACGATGAAGATGATCAGCAGGACCAGCATCACGTCGATCAGCGGCGTGACGTTGATCTCCGCCATTGGGCCCTTGTTGCCACCCGTACTGAAAGCCATGGGTTACTGCCCCTTCTCTTTGGTGGCGACAAAACCGATGTCGAGCATGCCCTGACCCTGGGCCACCTTGATGACATCCTGGATGATGCCGGTGCGGGTGGTGCGGTCCGCGCGCAGGTTCAGCGGCGGCTGCGGGGTCTGCTGGGCAACGCTGGACAACCTCGACTCCATCACCTCGCGGGTGATCGGCTCGTCGTTCCAGTAGAGCGAGCCATCCTCCGTCACCGCGATGGTGATCGGCATCAGGCGATCGTTCTCCTCGTCGTGCGAGCGGACCAGGTTGGCCTCGGGCAGCTCGACCTTCACCTTATGCGCCATGAGCGGCGCGGTGATGATGAAGATGATGAGCAGCACCAGCATCACGTCCACGAGGGGCGTGACGTTGATGTCGTTCATCGGACCGCTGCTGTTGTCGGTACTGAAGGCCATGGGGCTCTCCGTCTAGGCTGGAACGACGCTTCGGTACCGGCTCAGCGCACGCGCGAGCCGGTGGCGAAGAAGTCGTGCAGATCGTGAGCGAACGCGTCGAACTTGGCGATCGTGGCGCTGTTGATCTTGCTGAAGAAGTTGAAGGCGAACACGGCCGGGATCGCGACGAACAGGCCGATCGCGGTCATGATCAGCGCCTCACCCACCGGGCCGGCAACGGCGTCGATCGAGGCCGAACCGGTCGCGCCGATGCGGATCAGGGCGCCGTAGATGCCCCACACGGTACCCAGCAGGCCGACGAACGGAGCGGTCGCGCCGACGGTGGCCAGCAGCACCATGCCCGACTGCAGCTTGGCGCTCTCGCGGGTCACGGCCTGGCGCAGGGCGCGGTCGACGAACTCCGAGCGGCTCAGGTTCTCGCCCAGGCCGGCGCCGGCGCCTTCGGTGCGCTGGTGGTGGGCAGCCGCCTGGGCGGCGTCCAGGGCGATCTTGGAGAACGGCTCGCTGCGCGGCTGCTCTTCCATCACGCGGATGGCTTCCTGCGCGTTCGGGGCTTCCCAGAAGGCGTTGACCACGCGGTCGGCGGCGGCCTTCAGGCGCATGTTCTTGATGGCGTTGAAGATGGTCCAGTACCAGGACGCCGCCGACATGAACACCAGGACGAGCAGCACGATCCAGGAGACGGCGAACTCACCGGGCTTGGTGGTCATCTCGTGGAGCAGGTGGTCGAAGCCCATCTGGTTCAGGGCGGAGGCGTTGCCCCCGGCAGCGGCGGCGATGAAGAGTTCCTGCAGCATGACGCTTACCTTTGTTTGGTTTGGTGGTGTTGTAGAAGGAAGGCGGAAACGTAGGCCCGGCTACCGTGGCGGCGGGCCGCCACGGGGTTCGGACATCAACCCAGGGTGAAGTTCACCGGGACCCGGACGCGACCGGCCGCCTTCTGGCCGTCCACGACTGCGGGATTGAAGCGCCACTTGCGAGCCGCCTCCACGGCGGCACGGTCGAGGTCGCGGTTACGGCTGGACTTTTCGACCGTGACGTTGGTGACATTGCCATTGGCGTCGACGTCGATGACCAGGATCACCTCGCCCTCGATGCCGGCGCGCGCGGCGGCCGGCGGGTAGCGCGGCGGGTTCATGTTCTTGGACGAGATGTCCACGCTGGCCGCGATGTCGGTCGGCGGGGCCGGCGGCGCCGGCGGGCTCGGCTCCTGGAACACGTCGGTCGGCCGCGGTTCCGGAACGTCGATCGGCGGAGCCTCCGGCGGCGGCGGCACCGGCGAGGGCTTCGGCGGCGACAGCTCCTTGATCGGCGGCGGCGGCTTGTCCTGCTTCGGCGGCGGCGGCGGCGGCGGCGGGGGTGGCGGCGGGGCGTCGACCAGCGTCACCAGGATGGCGCGCTCCTTCTCCTTCTCCGCCTTGGGGGCCACGGCCGGGATCAGCAGCAGCATCAGCGCCGCCAGATGAAGCGCGATGACGAACGCGATGCCGATGATGCGCGGCCAGCTTAGCCCGCTGTCCTCGGTTTCTTCGTAGTTCCTGTGGACGACCAGTTGTTCAGTCATTGCGCCAATGGCTCGATTGTGAGGCTGGAACCCGGCGGTTCCGTGATGCACGGTGAAAACCGCATGAACCGCCAAGCATATACCAATACCGAGGCCCTGTGCCTAGGGCCCGGCGGCTGATTTTGGACTACTTATTTGAGGTTGATGATCTTGCGCGCGTCCTCGGGCTTGCGCACGCCCTTGGCCAGGGCCTGCTGGGCGGCCTGCTTGGCCTCCGGCACGCGACCTTCCTGGTAGAGGACCCTGGCCAGGTTCAGGTAGGTCTCGCCGTCCTTGGACAGCGGGGCCGCCTTCTGCCAGTTCTCGATCGCCTGCGGGATCTGCTCGCTGTAGTAGTAGGACTGGGCCAGGGCCAGGTAGGTCTGGTAGTCCGGCTTCAGCAGGCCCTTCTGCAGGCCCTCGTTGATCACCGCGATCACGTCCTTCTCGCGGCCTTCCATGTTGGCATAGGTGACGTAGAGCTGGCGGTACTCGCGCTCCTCGCTCAGCTGGCCGGCGGCGCGCAGCTTCTCCAGCACCTCGGCGGCCTTGTCCATGCGCTCGGCCTGGGCGTAGACGGTGGCCAGGTTGGTCTGGGCCTTCTTGTCGCCCGGGTTCTTGGCCACCAGGCGCTCGGCCAGGGCGATCGCCTCGCCGTGCTGGCCGGACTCGACGTAGCAGGCCATCAGCAGCTGCACCCAGTTGTCCCGGGCTTCCGGCGACTCCACCGCCTGCTTCAGCACCGGGATCGCCTCCTGGTAGCGCTCGGCCTGGTAAAGCGCCTGGCCCTTGAGCACCAGGTCCTGCGGCTTGGAGGACTGGGTCTCGGACAGGTAGCGGTCGAGCACGGCCAGGCCCTGGTCGACCTCGTCGTCGGCCAGGTGCAGCTGGGCCAGCATCAGCATCGACTGGTAGTGGCCGTTGTTGTCCAGGCCGTTGTACTGCAGCACCTGCTCCAGGTAGGCCTTGGCGGCAGCGCTGTCATCCTCGCTGTAAGCCGCCTGGGCGGCGACCTGCGCGGCCAGGGCACGGTCGTAGTCGTTGGTGCCTTCGGTGGCCAGGATCTGGTCGGCCAGGCTGCGGGCCTGGGCGTAGTCCTCTTCGTTGAACGCGTCCAGCATCTTCTGCAGGTTCTTGCCCGCCTTGCGCGAGGACGTGGTCGCCGGCTCCTTGCGGGTCGCCTGCGGGTACAGCTGCTCGGCCCCCTGCGACTTCTTGCTGCCGCGCGACTGCGCGGCGGCGTCTTCCGCCAGCACCACGCCCCCGAGGGCGGCTGCGACGAAAAGCGACAGGACGGCGTGCTTGCTGCGGAATTTCATGGATCACCTCTTTCGTGCCACCGGTGGTCGATGGCGGATCGGTCGGCAAACCTAACAGAACCTGCCTCAATACGGAAAGGACTGGTTCCGGATGTTAGGAAGACGTTATCAGCCGCAACGCGGCGTTCGGCCCGCGTTGCGTGCTGCCTGGTAGGTCCCCTGCAGGGTCGGCGCCCGCTGGCGCAGGCTGGCAATCCGGTTCTGCGGGTCGGGGTGGGTGGACAGCCATTCCGGCTGGCGGCTGCCGGCGGCATCGATCATGTTCTGCCACAGGTTGACCGCCTCGGCCGGGTCGAAGCCGGCCTGGGCCATGAGTTGCTGGCCGATCTGGTCCGACTCGGCCTCCTGGTTGCGCGAGAACGGCAGCAGCAGGCCCAGCTGGGCCAGGGTGCCGCCGCCCTGGGTGATGGCCTGGGAGGCGCGGTCGCCATAGCGGGCACCGGCGACCGCGCCGAGCAGGCCCAGCACGCCGGAGGTGGCGGCCTGGCGCGAGACGCGCTCGTTGGTGTGGCGGGCGTAGACGTGGCCGATCTCGTGGCCCAGCACCGCCGCCAGCTGGTCCTGGTTCTTCGCCACCTTGAACATGCCGGTGTGCACGCCGACCTTGCCGCCCGGCAGGGCGAAGGCATTGGGCGTGTCGTCGACGAACACCGCGGTCTCCCACGGCAGCGAGCGCCACTCCGCCGGCAGCTGCGCGACCAGCGCCTGGACCACGCACTGCACGTAGGCCGACTGCTGCCCGCCGGAGAGGGTCTGCTGCTTGGCCTTCATCTCGTTGAAGGCCTGGGCGCCGACCTGGTTGAGCTCGGCGTCCGAATACGCCATGTACTGTTTGCGGCCGGTCGGCGAGGTGGTGGTGGCGCAGGCGGCCACGACCACCGCGATTGCGGCGGCAAGCATCCACTGTCTCATTGTGATCCCGCCCTTGCTGGTTCCACGGGAAAGTGTGTTCGCGGGGGGCTTAACTTTTCGTCAAGCACGCGGCTCAGGCAAGCCCGTGTACCAGCAGCGCCAAGCCGTTGTTGGCCGCATGCGCGGCGATCGGCGCCCACAGCGTGCCGCTGCGCCAGTACAGCCAGGCGAACACCGCGCCCATGCCGCTGTACACCGCCAGCAGCATGGCCACCGCCAGCGGCGAGTTGGCGCTCACCCCGGGGACCTCGTGCATCAGCGCGAACGCCAGGCTGCTGAGCACCACGCCCAGCCACGGCCGGCCGGCGTCCAGGAAGCGCCCGAACAGCACCCGGCGGAACAGCAGCTCCTCGTAGGCCGGGGCCAGGACCACGGCGAACAGCACCAGGAACACCGGCCAGCGCCGCGCGGCCTCGTCCACCAGGGCCAGGTTCGAGGGGACCGGTTCGGCACCGGTCAGCGAGATCAGCCAGCTGGCCAGCGAGCTGCCGGCGAACACCAGCACTCCGGCGCCCAGCGCACGGGCCCAGGTGCGCGGACTGCGCGCCGCCTGCCACGACCACTGGCGCTGGTGCGCGGTGGCCGGCCGGCGCCAGAAGTACAGCACCAGCGCCGCCGCGGACATGCCCAGGATCGCCGCCAGCATCTGCACCAGCGCGCCGGGTTCGCCCACCGCGCGCGCCAGGCTGGCGGCGTCGGCGCTGCCGCCAAGCGCGGGCATGGCGGAGAAGGCGCGCCAGGCGCCCCAGGCCATCATCACCGCGAAGGTCACGGCCAGCAGCACGCCCACCGCCACCACCAGGTCCAGGGCGAACGCGCCCAGCACCCACGGCAGCCGCGCGGTCGGGACCGCGCCGGCGGCATGCGCCGGCGGCGCCGGGGCCGGTTCAGACATCGAGGTTGGCGACCTTCAGCGCGTTGTTCTCGATGAACTCGCGGCGCGGCTCGACCACGTCGCCCATCAGCGTGCTGAAGATCTGGTCGGCGGCGACCGCGTCCTCGATGCGCACGCGCAGCAGGCGGCGGGTGTCCGGGTTGACCGTGGTCTCCCACAGCTGCTCGGGGTTCATTTCGCCCAGGCCCTTGAAGCGCTGAATCTGGCGGCCCTTCTTGGCCTCCTCCATCAGCCAGGCCTGGGCCTCGGCGAAGCTGGCCACCGGCTGGCTGCGGTTGCCGCGGATCACCTGCGCGCCCTCGCGCACCAGGCCGTGCAGCAGCACCGCCGCATCGTGCAGCGGGCGCAGCTCGCCGCTCTCGAAGATCGACAGCGGCAGCACCTGCTGCACTTCCTCGCCCATGTGGCGGCGGGTCAGGCGCAGCGCGGCCGGGCGGTCCTCGGCCGCCGGCAGCAGCTCCAGGCCGAAGCGCGGGGTGCCGAGCTTGCCGCGGTTGAGGCGCGCTTCCAGCGCCTTGAGTTCGGCCGCGCCTTCCGGGTTGCGCGCCAGGTGCTCGGTGTCCAGCGGCGCGAAGTCGACCAGCGCCTCCAGCAGCAGCGGGTCGAAGCGGTGCGCGCTGCGCTGGATGGTGTCGCGCGCGGCCGAATAGGCCAGCAGCAGCTTCTCCAGCGCCTCGCCGGTGATCGGCGGCTCGCCCTCGGCCGGGACCAGTGCGGCGCCGTCGACCGCACTGCTGGCCAGGTAGGCGTCCAGCGCCGCGTCGTCCTTCAGGTACAGCTCCTGCTTGCCCTGCTTGACCTTGTACAGCGGCGGCAGGCCGATGTAGACGTGGCCGCGCTCCAGCAGCTCCGGCATCTGCCGGTAGAAGAACGTCAGCAGCAGGGTGCGGATGTGGGAGCCGTCCACGTCCGCGTCGGTCATGATGATGATGCGGTGGTAGCGCAGCTTGTCGGGGTTGTACTCGTCCTTGCCGATGCCGGTGCCCAGCGCGGTGATCAGGGTGCCGACCTCGGCGCTGGAGAGCATCCGGTCGAAGCGCGCGCGCTCCACGTTGAGGATCTTGCCGCGCAGCGGCAGCACGGCCTGGTTCTTGCGGTTGCGGCCCTGCTTGGCCGAGCCGCCCGCCGAGTCACCCTCCACGATGAACAGTTCAGATAGCGCGGGATCCTTCTCCTGGCAGTCGGCCAGCTTGCCGGGCAGGCCGGCGATGTCCAGCGCGCCCTTGCGGCGCGTCAGTTCGCGCGCCTTGCGCGCAGCCTCGCGGGCGCGGGCGGCGTCCACCACCTTCTCGACGATGACGCGGGCTTCCTGCGGGTGCTCCTGCAGGAATTCCTCCAGGCGCGCGCCGAACACGGCTTCCACCGCCGGCTTGACCTCCGAGCTGACCAGCTTCTCCTTGGTCTGGCTGGAGAAGCTGGGGTCGGGCACCTTCACCGACAGCACCGCGATCATGCCTTCGCGCATGTCGTCGCCGGAGAAGCTGACCTTGGCCTGCTTGGCCAGGCCGTTCTGCTCGATGTAGTTGGTCAGGGTGCGGGTCAGCGCGGCGCGGAAGCCGGCCAGGTGGGTGCCGCCGTCCTTCTGCGGGATGTTGTTGGTGAAGCAGAACATCGTTTCCTGGTAGGCGTCGGTCCACTGCAGGGCGACTTCCACCACGATGCCGTTCTGCTCGCCGCTGACCGAGATCACGTTCGGGTGCAGCGGGTTCTTCAGCTGGGCCAGGTGCTCGACGAAGCTGCGGATGCCGCCTTCGTACTGGAACACGTCCTGGCGGCCCTCGCCGCGCTCGTCGACCAGGGTGATCTTCACGCCGGAGTTCAGGAACGAGAGCTCGCGCAGGCGGCGCGCCAGCACCTCGTAGTGGAACTCGACGTCGGTGAAGATCTCCTGGGCCGGCTTGAAGCGCAGGCAGGTGCCACGCTTGTCCGAAGGCTCCAGCTGCTTGAGCGGGTACAGCGGCTCGCCCAGGGCGTATTCCTGCTGCCAGTGGAAACCGTCGCGCCAGATGTCCAGCCACAGGTGTTCGGACAGGGCGTTGACCACCGACACGCCCACGCCGTGCAGGCCGCCGGAAACCTTGTAGCTGTTGTCGTCGAACTTGCCGCCGGCATGCAGCACGGTGAGGATCACCTCCGCCGCCGAACGCCCCTCCTCCTTGTGGATGTCGACCGGGATGCCGCGGCCATTGTCGGAGACGGCCACCGAGCCGTCCTCCAGGATCCGCACCACGATGTCGTTGGCGTAGCCGGCCAGGGCCTCGTCGATCGAGTTGTCGACCACCTCGAACACCATGTGGTGCAGGCCGGTGCCGTCATGGACGTCGCCGATGTACATGCCCGGGCGCTTGCGCACGGCCTCCAGGCCCCGCAGCACGGTGATCTTGCTGGAGTCGTAAGTACCTGGGGTGGAGCTGGGAGTCTGTTCGCTCATGCCTTCGCCGCAATCGGAAGCCAGGCCGCACGCCTTGCGGGCGACCGG
This sequence comes from Pseudoxanthomonas sp. SGT-18, assembly GCF_003931645.1. Lineage (NCBI taxonomy): Bacteria > Pseudomonadati > Pseudomonadota > Gammaproteobacteria > Lysobacterales > Lysobacteraceae > Pseudoxanthomonas > Pseudoxanthomonas sp. SGT-18. The sequence goes on from NZ_RRYJ01000003.1 coordinate 170,257, forward strand.
GTGGCTGTGGGGTGACGGTCGATTATATCAGGCCGGGCCACCCGGCCCGGGACCGCCCTGCCCGGCCCGGATCTGGCCCTGTTCCACGTGGAACACGTGGATGGGCAGCGCGGTATGCCCGGCCAGCACGGCTGGCAGTTCGGTGGCCGTCACCAGCACCTGCACGCCGGGTTGGGCCTCGAGGAAGGCCAGCACCCGGTGCTGGTGGTCGCGGTCCAGTTCCGAAGGCAGGTCGTCCAGGGCCATGACCGGCCAGTGCCTGCGCCGGGCCGCGAAATCCGCCGCCTGGGCCAGCAGCATGGCCAGCGCCGCCAGCTTGGTCTGCCCGCGCGACAGCGCTTCCCTGCCCGGCAGTCCGGCCAGCCGCAGGCGCCAGTCGGCGCGATGCGGGCCGACGCCGGTGTAGCCGAGGGCACGGTCGCGGTCGCGCCCCAATAACAGCGCATCGGCCAGCGACAGCTCGTGCCGGCGCCAGCCGGGCTGGAACTCCAGGCCCTGCAGGGGCAGCGAGGCCGAAAGCCGGGCAGCGACATCCAGCAGCCGGGGTTCCAGCGCGGCCAGGTAACCCTCGCGGAATCCGGTCAGGAGCTCCCCTGCCTCGGCCAGCTCGTGGTCCCAGGCATCCAGCTGGGCATTGCTGCCACCGGACTTGAGCAGCGCATTGCGCTGGCGCAGGGCGCGGGCGTAGCGCCGCCACGGCAGGAGGAAGTCGTGTTCCACGTGGAACAGACCCCAGTCCATGAAACGCCGGCGGTTGTCGGCGGCGCCGGAAATCAGGGCGTGGCTACCGGGATCGAAGGTCACCACGGCCAGTGCCGCGCACAGTTCGCCCAGCTGCGGCACGTCGCGGCCATCCAGGCGCCCGGTCCAGGCGTCGCCGGAATGGCGCAGGCCGGCGCGGCGCAGCGCGGGCACGCCGACCGCGTCGGCCTGCTCCCATTCCACAAATACTTCCAGCGCCTCCGCCTCGTGGCGGACCAGGCCATCACGCACCCGGCCACGGAAGCTGCGGCCATAGGCCATCAGGTGCAGGGCTTCCAGCACCGTGGTCTTGCCGGCGCCGTTGGCGCCCAGCACCAGATTCAGGCCGGGGCCCGGCTCCAGCCCGGCCTCGCCAAAGCGGCGGAAATCGCGCAGCTGCAGCCGGGTTACCCGCATGGCACCGGATTTCCCAATGCAAGACGCCCGGCATCGGCCGGGCGTCGTACAGGTTCCACGTGGAACACGGCGGTTTCCACGGTCAGAGGCGCAGCGGCATGACCACGTGGCGGCAACGGTCGCTGCCGGCCTCGCGCACCAGCGCCGAGGAGTTGGCATCGCGCAGGGCCAGCACGATGTGCTCATCGCGCAGCGCGCCCAGCGCATCCAGCAGGTAGTTCACGTTGAAGCCGATCGCCAGGCCGTCGACCTTGGTCTCCGCCTCGACCTCTTCCTGGGCCTCTTCCTGCTCCGGATTGTGCGCGTTGATGCGCAGCAGTCCGGGCGAGATCTCCACGCGCACGCCGCGGTACTTCTCGTTGGACAGGATCGCGGCGCGCTGCAGGGCGGCACGGATGACCTCGCGGTCGACCTTGACCTCCTTCTCCGCGCCAATCGGAATCACCGCCTCGTAATCCGGGAAGCGGCCATCGATCAGCTTGGAGGTGAAGCTGACATCGTCGCGCTTCACCCGGATGTGGCTGCGACCGATTTCCAGTTCCAGGGTGCGGTCGCCGCCTTCCAGCAGGCGCTGCAGCTCGGTCACGCCCTTGCGCGGGACGATGATCTGGCGCTTGGTGCCCACCGGCTGCTCCAGCGGCGCTTCGCACAGGGCCAGGCGGTGGCCGTCGGTGGCCACGCAGCGCAGGATCTGCTCGCGCAGGTCGAACAGCAGGCCATTGAGGTAGTAGCGCACGTCCTGCTGGGCCATGGCGAAGGCGGTGCGCTCGATCAGTTCCTTGAGCGCCGCTTCCGGAACACTGATGCGTTCGGTGGCTTCGACCTCGTCGACCGAGGGGAAGTCGTTGGCCGGGAGCGTGGCCAGCGAGAAGCGGCTGCGTCCTGCCTGCACCGTGACCTTCTCGCCCGAGAGGCTGATGGTCACCCGGCTGCCGTCCGGCAGGGCACGCACGATCTCGAACAGCTTCCGCGCCGGGATCGTGATCTCGCCGTCCACCGCGTCTTCCACCGCGGCACGGGCAATCATCTCGACCTCCAGGTCGGTACCGGTCAGCGAGAGCTGCCCGTCCTGCACCTGGACCAGGAAGTTGGCGAGAACCGGCAGGGTCTGCCGCCGTTCGACCACGTTGACGACCTGGGCCAAAGGCTTGAGCAGGGCTTCGCGCTGGAGAGTGAAACGCATGGGATTCCGTGCCTCTACGCTTTTAAAGAGATGTGGAATAAATCTGAAAGCGGTGGTGCTGGAGGGCGCCGAAGCCTGTGGAAAACTATAGCAACCCGTTGTTTTTGAAAACTTTTCCTGGAGGACAAACCTTGCGGGAAAGTCTCCGGGCGATCCGGGACAAGCTGTGGATGGTTTTGGGGGTTGGATTCTGTCCCCGGGTTATCCCCAGCCTGCCCCCGTTTTCCGCCCAATTTACCCCAGCTCGGTCCACCGCAGCCGCCGGCCGCGGACGGATCACTCGCTGAGCTTGCGGATCAGCTTGTCCCAGTCCTCGCGCAGCTTGCCGTCGGTCTCCATCAGGGTGCGGATCTGGCGGCAGGCGTGCAGCACGGTGGTGTGGTCGCGGCCGGCGAAGGCGTCGCCGATCTCCGGCAGCGAGTGCTCGGTCAGTTCCTTGGTCAGGGCCATGGCCACCTGCCGCGGGCGCGCCAGCGAACGGGTGCGGCGCTTGGACAGCAGGTCCTTGACCTGCAGCCCGTAGTAGTCGGCCACGGTCTTCTGGATGTTGGGGATGCCGATCGCCTGCTGCTGGGCGCGCAGCAGGTCGCGCAGGGTCTCCTGGGCGAACTCCACGGTGATCGCGCGGCCGGTGAAGTTGGCGCGCGCGGCCAGGGTGTTGAGCGCCCCTTCCAGGTCGCGCACGTTGGAGCGCATCTTCTTGGCCAGCAGGAACGCGACCTCGTCCGGCACCACGGTGCCGCGCTCGCGCGCCTTGGCCAGCACGATCGCCGCGCGGGTCTCGAAGTCCGGCGGGTCGATCGCCACCGACAGGCCCCAGGCCAGGCGCGACTTCAGCCGCGGCTCCAGGCCGTCCACCTCGCGCGGGTAGCGGTCGCAGGTCATGATGATCTGCTGCCGGCTGTCGAACAGCGCGTTGAAGGTGTGGAAGAACTCCTCCTGGGTGCGGTCCTTGCCGGCGAAGAACTGGATGTCGTCGATCAGCAGCGCGTCGATCTGCTGGAACTGGCGCTTGAACTGGTCGGCGGTCTTCTCCTGCAGCGAGCGGAAGAAGGCGTTGTAGAACTGCTCCGAGCGCAGGTACAGCACGCGCGCGCCCGGGTTGAGGCGGCGCATCTCGTTGCCGGCGGCGAACATCAGGTGGGTCTTGCCCAGGCCGGTGCCGCCGTACAGCAGCAGCGGGTTGTGCGCGCGGTCGCCCGGCTTCTGCGCCGCCTGCCAGGCCGCGGCGCGGCCGAGCTGGTTGGAGCGGCCCTCGACGAAGTTCTCGAAGGTGTAGTGCGGGTCCAGGTTGCCGTTGAACGGCTCGGCCGGGGCGCTGGCGCGCGCCGGGGCCGGCCCGGCGACCGCGGCGGCAGCCGGCACCGGCTCGGCCGGCTTGGGCCGCGAGCCGATCTCCAGGGAGACGTTCAGGTGCCCGGCGAAGTGCTGGGCCAGCTCGCGGATGCGCGCCAGGTAGCGGTCGCGCACCTGCTCGACGATGAAGGCATTGGGGGCATAGAGGACGACGCTGTCGGGGCGCTCCTCGGCCTGCAGGGGTTTGAGCCAGGTATGGACGTCCTCGGCCGGAAGTTCGGCTTCGAGGCGTTCCAGACAGCGGGGCCAGGCATCCATCGGAAAGGCAAAGCTCGTCGGGCGGTGGCCGCGCCGCCGCAAGCGTCGCCGGGCCACCGCATGGGTCGGGTCGGGACGCGCCAGCCTACCATCCGGGCCCGTCTTTTCCCACTGTTATCAACAGGGCATCCACAGGGCCGCGCGCGGCCCGGCGCAGGAGGCATGCACGCGAACTTGACCGAAGTGCCCGCGCTCCCTACACTTTCCGGTTCTTTCGCCCCATTACCGAATCGAGTGCCGCCATGGCCACCAAGCGCACCTTCCAGCCCAGCAACCTCAAGCGCAAGCGCGACCACGGCTTCCGTGCCCGCATGAAGACCGCCGATGGCCGCAAGGTCCTGGCGCGTCGTCGTGCCAAGGGCCGCAAGCGCCTGAGCGCCTGATTCGCCTCGCGGCCCCGTCTTCCGGACCCCGGGCCGCTGCGATCTTCCGCGAGATGACCACGGACCCGCGCGCGCGATTCCCTCGCAGCGCCCGGGTCCGTTCGCGCGTGGAGTATTCCCGCGTGTTCGAGGGCGGCCGTCGCCTCGGCGACGCCCTGCTCGGCCTGCACTGGTTGCCCGGCGACGGCGAGCCGCGCCTGGGCCTGGCGGTGTCGCGCAAGGTCGATCCGCGCGCGGTCGGCCGCAACCGGATCAAGCGCGTGCTGCGGGACGACTTCCGCCACCTGCGCCTGCATCTGGCGCCCGGCGATTACGTGGTCGTGGCCCGTCCGGGCGCGGCGCGCGCCGGCAACGGGCAGCTCCGGCAGGCGTTCCAGCGCCTGCTGCGCAAGGCCGGCGCATTGCCGGGCCCGGCCCGCGGCGGCACAATGCCGGCGCCTCCTCCTTCCGCTTCTCCCTCCGATTCCTTGCCGGACCTTCCCTCCGGCTGAGCCTGCCTGCCCTGATGAACCAGACCCGCGTATTCCTGATCCTCGCCTGGCTGATGGTGGCCGTCCTGCTGTGGATGGAATGGGGCAAGGAGCAGGCCGCACCGCCGGCCTCCGCGTCCGCCCCCACCACCGCCGTGGCCGAGGAGGCGGTGCCGCAGCCGGTGGCCGCGGTCCCGGCCGACGGTTCGGTCCCGGCCGCCACCGCGCCGGCCCCGGCCGTGGCCGCCACCCCGGCGGCGGCGTCCGCGCAGCGGGTCACCGTGAGCAGCGACGTGCTGCGCCTGGTGCTGGACGGCGGCAGCGTGGTCCAGGCCGACCTGCTGCAGTTCCCGCGCAGCCGCACCGGCGATGGCACCCCGGTGCGCCTGTTCGACGCCGACCCGACGCATTTCTATGCGGCGCAGAGCGGCTGGGTCAGCGCCAGCGGCGGCGCCCCCACCCACCTGTCCGGCTTCGTCCCGGCCGAGGCGCAGCGCGAGTACGCGCTGGCCGAGGGCGCGGACACGGTCGAGGTGCCGTTCCTGTGGCAGGGCGACAACGGCGTGCAGATCCGCCGCACCTACGTGCTGTCGCGCGGCGACTACGCGGTGACCGTGCGCGACGAGGTGGTCAATGCCGGCAGCGCGCCGTGGCAAGGCCAGGTCTACCGCCAGCTGGTGCGCAAGCCGCCGGTGATCGAGCGCGGCTACACCAGCCCCGAGTCCTTCAGCTTCAACGGCGCCGCCTGGTACGACGGCAGCTACGACCGCCGCAAGTTCGACGAGGACTACCTGGAGGACGGCAAGCTCAACCTGCAGGCCAGCAACGGCTGGGTGGCGATGCTGCAGCACCACTTCTTCAGCGCCTGGCTGCCGGCCGGCCAGCAGGCGGCGGGCACGATCTCGCTGGACAAGGTGGGCGACCGCGCGCTGGTGCGCGAGGTGGCCAACCCGCTGGTGGTCGCCCCGGGCAGCTCCGCCACCGCCGAGGCGCGCCTGTACGTCGGTCCGAAGCTTGTGTCGCAGATCCGCGCCCAGGGCGTGCCCGGCCTGGAACGCGCGGTGGACTACAGCCAGTTCACCATCCTCGCCCTGCTCGGCGAAGGCCTGTTCTGGGTGCTGAGCCACCTGTACGACCTGTTCGGCAACTGGGGCTGGGCCATCATCGGCCTGGTGGTGGTGGTCAAGGCGCTGATGTATCCGCTGTCGGCCGCCCAGTACAAGAGCTTCGCCAAGATGCGCAAGTTCCAGCCGCGCATCCAGCAGCTGAAGGAGCGCTATGGCGAGGACCGCCAGAAGTTCCAGATGGCGATGATGGAGCTGTACAAGAAGGAGAAGATCAACCCGATGGGCGGCTGCCTGCCGATCCTGGTGCAGATGCCGGTGTTCCTGGCGCTGTACTGGGTGCTGGTGGAGTCGGTGGAGCTGCGCCACGCGCCGTGGATCCTGTGGATCCAGGACCTGACCGCGCGCGATCCGCTCTTCATCCTGCCGGTGATCAACGTCGCGGTGATGTGGTTCACCCAGAAGCTGCAGCCGGCCGCCGGCATGGATCCAATGCAGCAGAAGATGATGCAGTTCATGCCGCTGGTGTTCGGCGTGATGATGGCCTTCTTCCCCGCCGGCCTGGTCCTGTACTGGGTGACCAACGGCGCGCTGGGCCTGCTGCAGCAGTGGTGGATGATGAAGCGCCACGGCGAGCCGGCGCCCAAGGCCGCCAAGTAAGCTTCCAGGGAACCCGCCGCCAGGCGGGTTTCCTTTGTCCGCCGCCTGCGCCGCGGGAGAATGCGGACGCCCCGTCCCGTTTGCGACCGCCATGACCGCGTCCGACACCATCGCCGCCATCGCCACCGCCCCCGGCGCCGGGGGCGTGGGCATCGTGCGCCTGTCCGGGCCGCGCGCGCTGGCCATCGCCGCCGCCCTGTGCGGGCGCGAGCCGGCGCCGCGCCGCGCCCTGCGCGCGTTCTTCCGCGAGGCCGACGGCGCGGTGATCGACGACGGCATCGTGCTTGCCTTCCCCGGCCCGCACAGCTTCACCGGCGAGGACGTGGCCGAGCTGCAGGCGCATGGCAGCCCGGTGCTGCTGCAGCGCCTGGTCGAGCGTTGCCGCGAGCTGGGCGCGCGCCAGGCGCGGCCGGGCGAGTTCAGCGAGCGCGCCTTCCTCAACGGCAAGCTCGACCTGGTCCAGGCCGAGGCCATCGCCGACCTGATCGCCGCTTCCGACCTGCGCGCCGCGCGCGCCGCGCGGCGTTCGCTGGAAGGCGCGTTCTCGCGCCAGGCCGAGGACATCGCCGCCGAGCTGCTGCGGCTGCGGATCCACGTGGAGGCGGCAATCGACTTCGTCGACGAGCCAATCGAGACCCTGGGCCTGCCCCAGGTGGCCGCCGGCCTGCAGCGGCTGCGCGCCGCGCTGGAGCAGCTGCTGCAGCGGGCCGAGCGCGGCCGCCGCCTGCGCGACGGCCTGCACGCGGTGCTGCTAGGCCGGCCCAACGCCGGCAAGAGCTCGCTGCTCAACGCCCTGGCCGGCGACGCCCGCGCGATCGTGGCCGACGTCGCCGGCACCACCCGCGACGTGCTGCGCGAAGTGGTGCGGATCGACGGCCTGGAACTGGTGCTGGCCGATACCGCCGGCCTGCGCGAGGGCGGCGACGCGATCGAGCGCGAGGGCATGCGCCGCGCCCGCGCCGAGGTCGCGCGCGCCGACCTGGCCCTGCTGGTGCTCGACGCGCGCGACCCGGAGCCGGACCGCGCGCTGCTGGAGGAAGTGGCGCGCGAGGTGCCGCTGAAGCTGTGGATCCACAACAAGGCCGACCTGCTGCCGGCGCCGCCGGCCGGCGACGGGGCGCTGTACGTGTCGGCGCTGACCGGACAGGGCCTGGACGGGTTGCACGCGGCCCTGCGGCGGCTGGCCGCCAGCGGTGCGCCGGAGGCGGCCGAGGGCGAGTTCAGCGCGCGCGCCCGCCACCTGGAGGCGCTGCGCCGTACCCTGCAGGCGGTGGACGCCGCGGCCCTGGAGCTGGAGGCCGGGCAGCTGGAGCTGGCCGCCGAACAGCTGCGCCTGGCCCACGACGCGCTGGGCGGCCTCACCGGCCGCCTCACCGCCGACGAACTGCTGGGCCACATCTTCTCCAGCTTCTGCATCGGCAAGTAGGCGCGCCGGCGCGGCCGACGAACGCTTGTGCGCGGCCGACGCGCGGTTGACAATCGGGGACGTACGGCGCGATACGGGGAGCCGTATTCCGTAGTCAAACGGGTTCCACCACGGGGGAGTACAGATGACCTTGACGATTCCGCCGGGTTCGCGGTTCGTGGCCTGCCTGCTGCTGGCCGCCGCACTCGGTGCATGTTCCAAGCAGGAAGAAACCGCCGCCGGCGCCAGCGCCGGGGCTCCTTCCGCCCAGGCCGGGGCCGAGGCCGCGCCGGCGCCGGCGGTGGCCGCCAAGGTCCAGGGGATGGGCGCGGAGGAATTGCGCGAGCTGGCCACCCGGGCCCTGCGCGAGAACCGCATGTATGCCCCGGCCGGCGACAACGCGATGGAGTACTACCTGGCCCTGCGCGACAAGCTGCCCGACGACGCCACCGTCGCCAGCGCGCTGACCGACCTTATGCCGTACACCGTGATCGCCGCCGAGCAGGCGGTGAACCGCGAGCAGTTTGACGAGGCCCAGCGCCTGGTCGGGCTGATCGAGAAGGCCGATGCCGGCAACCCGGCGCTGCCGCGCATCCGCCAGAGCATCTCCAGCGGCCAGCAGGCCGTGGCCAAGCGCAGCGAGGCCGAAGCGGCCCGCGCCCGCGCCGAGGCCGAGGCGCGCCAGGTCGCCGAGCGCCAGCGCATCGCCCAGCAGCAGGCCGCCGAGGCCGAGGCGGCGCGCCGGCTGGCCGAACAGCAGGAAGCCGCGCGCCTGGCCGCCGAGCGCGAGGCCGCCGCCCGCCGCGAGGCCGAGCAGCGCGAAGCCGCCGCCCGCCAGGCCGCCGCGCAGCAGCAGTCGCGCCCGGCGACCACCCAGCAGGCCCCGGCGCCGCGTCCGCTGCGCCCGATCAGCATGCCGGCTCCGCGCTACCCGCCCGACGCCCTGCGCGCCGGCACCTCCGGCGAGGTGCTGGTGGAGTTCACCGTCGGCACCAGTGGCGAGGTCACCGACGTGCGCGTGGTGCGTTCCAACCCGCCGCGCGTCTTCGACCGCGAGGCGATGAACGCGGTGCGCCGCTGGAAGTACGAGCCGATCGATGCTCCGGTCACCACCCGCCGCACCCTGGCCTTCACCCCGAACGAGTAAGCGCCCGGGACAAGGCCAAAGGAAAGGCCCGGCAAGCGCCGGGCCTTTTCCGTTTCCGCCGGTGGATGGCGGTGCCTCAGGTGGAGATCGCCAGCTTCTCCTGGCGGTAGCGCAGCACCGCCGCGCCCCACAGCAGCAGGGCCAGGCCCAGGCTGCAGCCGAGGTAGATCGCCCACTCCCGCGGACTCACCGTCTCGGCGCGGATGATCCGCAGCAGCATCTGGTTCTGCGCCAGGAACGGCACCGCGAACTGCCAGGCCTCGGTCTTCACCGGGTTGGCCATCAGCACCAGGCTGGGGATCATCGGCAGCAGCATCAGCCAGGTGATGTGGCTCTGCGCCTCCTTCAGGCTCTTGGCCGAGGCCGCCAGCAGGGTCAGCAGCGAGGTGCCGACCAGCAGGATCGGCAGCAGCACGAACAGCATCTTGGCGATCGCCAGCATCGACACGTCCATCTGCCGGGTGATGCCGGTGGCCATCAGCGCGGAGGACTTCAGCGCCAGCAGCGACAGCAGCAGCGTGGCCAGGCCGAGGATGCAGGCGGCCGCGATCTTGCCGCTGACGATCGCCCCGCGCGCGGCCGGGGTGGCCAGCAGCGGTTCCAGCGACTGCCGCTCGCGTTCGCCGGCGGTGGCGTCCAGCACCAGGGCCATGCCGCCGAGGAAGCCGGTGAGGATCATGAAGTACGGCAGGATGAAGGCCAGCACCCGGCCGCGCCTGGCGGCGTCGGTGGCCACGTCGCGGGTGCCCGGGTTGAGCGCCTGCGCCACCGAGGCATCCACGCCGCGCGCCAGCAGGCGCAAGGCGCCGACCTGGGCGCCGTAGGCGCGCAGCGCGCCCTGCACGCGGCTGGCGGGGATGGCCGAGTCGCGCTGGGTGGTATCCACCAGCACCTCCACCAGCGCGGGGCGGCCGGCGCGCCAGTCCGCGGCGAACTCCTCGGGGATGTGCATGCCCACCTCAACCCGCTGCTCGCGGATGGCCTGCTCCAGGTCCTCCGGCGCCGGCACCGCGCGGATGCCCTGGGTGGCGAGGAACGCCACCAGGTTCGGTGCGCGCTCCAGGCCGATGGTGGGCACCTCCAGCTCCTTCTCGCTCTGGGTGCGCAGCTTCTTCTCGGTCAGCGCGCCCATGCCCAGCATGATCGCCGGGAACAGCAGCGGTCCCATCACCAGGGTCAGCACCAGGGTGCGGCGGTCGCGCAGGATGTCGCGCAGTTCCTTGCACATCACGATCCACATGGTGGTCAGCGCGTTCATGCCTGCAGGCCCTCCCCGGAACCGATCACCTTGACGAAAGCATCTTCCAGGCTCGCTTCGCCGGTCTGCGCGCGCAGCTCGTCGGCGGTGCCGGAGGCGACCACCTGGCCCTTGGCGATGATGACGATGCGGTCACACAGCGCCGCCACCTCCTGCATGATGTGGCTGGAGAAGATCACGCAGCGGCCCTCGTCGCGCAGGCGGAACAGGAACTGGCGCATGGCGCGGGTGGTCATCACGTCCAGGCCATTGGTCGGCTCGTCCAGGATCACGTTGCGCGGGTCGTGCACCAGGGCGCGGGCGATCGCGGTCTTGGTGCGCTGGCCCTGGGAGAAGCCCTCGGTCTGGCGGTCGAGGATGTCGTCCATGTCCAGCGCCGCCGACAGCGTGGCGATGCGCTCGGCGGTGCGTGCGGCGGACATGCCGTGCAGGCGCGCGAAGTAGGCGATGTTCTCGCGCGCGGTCAGGCGCTTGTAGATGCCGCGCGCGTCCGGCAGCACGCCCAGGGCGCGGCGCACCGCCATCGGGTCGCGCGCCGGGTCGATCCCGTCGACCTCGATCTGGCCGCGGTCCGGGCGCATCAGCGTGTAGAGCATGCGCAGGGTGGTGGTCTTGCCGGCGCCGTTGGGGCCGAGCAGGCCGGTGATCTGGCCGTCGCGGGCCTCGAAGCCCACGCCGGACACGGCCTGCACCGTGCCGGTGCGGGTCCTGAAGCTCTTGTGGAGGTCTCGGGCGACGATCATCGCTGAACTCCGTGGTGGTGGTCGTGGCGCATCAGGGCTCCCATCCGTTGAAGCTGGTGAAAGGGGGGACGTAACTCATGCTCGCCAGGCAGGACGCATCCAGGGCCTTGGCGTCGGCGCTTTCGATGAACTGCCCGAGCAGGCGCGGCATGCAGCCCAGGCCCAGGGTGCCGTGGCCCTGGCCCTGCAGCACCAGGTGGCGGCCGTTGGGCAGGCCCTGCAGCACGCGCTCGGCGTAGCGCGGCGGGGTGACCGGGTCCATCTCGCCGGACAGCAGCAGCGCCGGGACCCCGGACTGCAGCGGCGCGGTGAAGTCGTCCGGGCGCGTGCCGTGCGGCCAGGCCTCGCAGGCGGCGAAGAACATGCGCGCCACCTGCGGTCCCAGCAGGGTGCCTTCGGCGCTGGCGGCCGCCTCGTGCTGGCGGTCGGCGTCCTCGGCGCAGATCACCGACCACTGCATGCCGACCGCCATCTGCTGGGCGGTGCCGCGCGCCATCAGCTCCGACAGCGACTTCAGCGGCGCGTAGCGCCCGTGCGCGGCCTCGTCCAGCACCAGCGGCAGCAGCGCCGCGGTCTGCGGCATGTACGAGAACATGAAGGCCAGCCCGGTGACGGTGCCGGCGTCGACCCGGCCCTTGAGGCTCTCGCCGCTGGCCGGATCGCGGTACTCGACCTCCACCGGCGCCTGCTCCAGGCGCCCGACCAGCTGCCGCAGCTGCGCCTGCGGATCCTGCGGGAAGCGCTCCGCGCATGCCGGCAGCTCGCGGCAGCGCCCGGCCTGCAGCGCCAGCGCGTCCTCGAAGGTGCGCGCGAATTCGCCGCCGACCACCAGGTCGTTGGGCGCCACGCCGTCGAGCACGATGCTGCGCACGTGCTGCGGATGGCGGCGGGCGTAGTGCTGCGCCACCCGGGTGCCGTAGGACGCGCCGACCAGGTTGACCTGCTCGGCGCCGATGGCACGGCGCACCGCCTCCAGGTCGGCCACCGCCGCGGTGGTGGTGTAGAAGCGCGGGTCGGCGCGGTCGGCGACCTGCGCCGCGCATTCGCGCGCCAGCCCGACCACGGCGGCGAAGGCGGCCTCGGTGTCGCGCGGATCCAGCCCGTCCAGCGAGCCACGCTCGCATTGCAGGAGGTTGGAACCGCCGGTGCCGCGCTGGTCCACCAGCACGACGTGCCGCTGCCGGCGCACCTCGGCAAAGGCCGGATCCAGCAGCGGCCACACCTGCAGCGCCGACTGTCCCGGGCCACCGGCGAGGAAGAACACCGGGTCCGCGGCATCGGCGCCGTCCTCGGTGGGCGGCAGCCAGGCGATGTTGAGCGCGATCCGGCGGCTGCCGGCATCGTCCGGGTCCTCGGGCACCTCGTAGCGGGTGCAACGCGCCTGCACGCTGCGGCCGGCCACGCCGCCGGCCAGGGTGCACGGCTCGAACACCAGTTCGCCGTAGCGGTTGTCGTCCTGCGGCGGGGCCGGGGTGGCGCCGCCGCCGCGGCCGGCGAGCGCGAGCGCGGTGGCGGCGGCGAGCGGGATCAGTGTCTTGCGGGTCTTCATGGGATGGGCCCGTTCAACGAAGGGTGGAAGGGATGCGGCGCTCAGGCCTCGTCGGGGATGAACACGTCCTCGATCCGGCGCCCGAACAGCCGCGCGATGCGGAACGCCAGCGGCAGGCTGGGGTCGTACTTGCCGGTCTCCAGGGCGTTGACCGTCTGCCGGGACACCTCCAGGCGCTCGGCCAGTTCGCCCTGGGACCAGCCCCGTTCCTCGCGCAGCGTACGCAGGTGGTTCTTCATCGCCCGGTACCGGTCACTGGTAGCGGCGCATGACCAGGAACTTGGCCACGCCGTAGGTGGCGCACAGCAACGGGAACACCCAGATCATCACGGCCGCGGCGGGCAGATCGATGACCTTCGCGGCCTGGAGGAAGCCGCCAGACATGTACAGCAGCGCAACCAGCGTCGTGGCGATGCTCACCGCTTCCAGCTCGATGCGCTGCTGCATCTCGTCCGCGTCGCGGATGTAGCGCACCATCGCGCGCAGCACGAAGGCGATGGGCGGCACCGGCAGCAGCGCGACCAGTGCCCGCAGCGGGCCTTCCGGCCCACCGTCCCTGAGCACGGACACGGTGGCCACCACCATGACCATGTACGCAGCCATCGCCAGCAGGATTTCCCGGGTGTAGCGCCGGCGCAGGTCGGCCGGAGCCGCCTCGTACAGGGCCGGCAGGCGCCAGCGGATCAGGCCGCTGGCCAGCGAACCGACGCCGATGCTGACCAGCATCACCGAGGCGATGTCGGCGATGCGCTCCGGCAGCAGCGGCTTGGCCGCCAGGCCGAGCGCGATGGCGACGATCCCGCCGAGCAGCCAACCAACCGCGGGTTTCAGTGCGTCCATGGGGCCCTGCTCCGCAGTGCGCTGGCGAAGGCGGAAACAACGCCCTCCTTCGAAGCGGCCCCGGCGATGCCGGCGCCGACGAAAGCCAGGCCGATGCCGGGGAATCCGATGCCGCCGATGTGCTTCCTGCCGGGCATGTCCACTCCCTGTAAAGCGTGCTTGACAGGTGGACGATAGGGCCGTCCCCCGGGCCTGTCAAGCACCCTTTACAGCAGCGTGCAGGCGCCGGCGGCAGGGCCGCACATGGGCACCCGCGGCATCATTTGTTGCTGACGTACTTCTCCCGGCGGATCTGCGCCGCCCCGAACCCCATGCCCTTCAGCGCCTCGAAGGTCGCGTCCACCATCTCCGGGTTGCCGCACAGGTAGGCGATGTCGCGCGCCGGATCCGGGACGAACTCCGGCAGCTGCTGCTGCACGTAGCCGTGGCGCACGTCCGCATGCGCATGCGGGGAACCCGTCCCGGGCAGCTCGCGCGACAGGCAGGGCACGTAGCGGAACTGCGGGTGCGCGTCGGCGAACGCGCGGAAGTCGTCGGCGTACAGCAGCTCGCCGGGCGTGCGCGCGCCGGCCAGCAGCACCACATCGATGCCGCGCTCGGCGATCAGCCCGGCCAGCACCGGCAGCATCGAACGGTACGGGGTCACGCCGGTGCCGGTGCCGATCAGCAGGTAGCGCGCGTTGCGGTCGCCGGGCATCAGGCAGAAGCGACCGTAGGGCCCGCTGGCGTTCACCCGCCCGCCGATCTCCAGGGCCTCGAACAGCGCGGTGGCCGCGCCGCCGGGGACGTGGCTGACCGCGATCTCCACCGCCTCGCCCGGGCCCATCGCGTGGTCGTGGATGGTGGCCAGGGAGTAGCTGCGCCGCGCCGGCGTGCCATCGGCGTAATCGAAGTGGATCTGGATGAACTGGCCGGGCACGAAGTCCAGCGGTTGGCCATCGTCGCGTGCCAGCACGTAGTGGCCGATGGTGGGCGCGAGCATGCGGCGCTCGACGAGGCGGAGCGGGAACTGGACGGGCACGGTATTCGTTTCGGGACAGTGTGTGCCGGGCGGCTTCCCGGCTGCGACCTATAATAGCCGCAGCTCCGTGCAAGCGCCTTCCAGGCGCGAAAGGCCTCATGACCCCACACTCTCCCGAGGCAGCGGCTCCGGCGCTGCGCGTACGCGAACTGCGCAAGACCTACGGCAACGGCGTGGAGGCGCTCAAGGGCGTCTCCCTGGACGTGGCGCCGGGCGACTTCTTCGCCCTGCTCGGCCCCAACGGCGCCGGCAAGTCGACCCTGATCGGCATCGTCAGCTCGCTGGTCAACCCGACCAGCGGCAGCGTCGAGGTGTTCGGCACCGACCTGGTCTCGCGCCGCAGCGAGGCCATGCGCCTGGTCGGCCTGGTGCCGCAGGAAATCAACTTCAACCTGTTCGAGCAGCCGTACGACATCCTGGTCAACTACGCCGGGTTCTACGGCATCCCGCGCGAGGAGGCCGGCCCGCTGGCCGAGCAGGAGCTGCGCCGCGCCCACCTATGGGACAAGGCGCGGGTGATGAGCCGCACCCTGTCCGGCGGCATGAAACGCCGGCTGATGATCGCGCGGGCGATGATGACCCGGCCGCGGCTGCTGATCCTGGACGAGCCCACCGCCGGCGTGGACATCGAGATCCGCCGCGACATGTGGCGCGTGCTGCGCGAGATCAACGCCGCCGGCACCACCATCATCCTCACCACGCACTACCTGGAGGAAGCGGAGAGCCTGTGCCGCAACCTCGCCATCATCGACCGCGGCACCATCGTCGAGCAGGGGCCGATGCGCGCGCTGCTGGCCAAGCTGGACGTGGAAGGCTTCCTGTTCGACATCGACGGCGAGCTGCCGGCCCGGCTGCCGGAGATCGAGGGCACCACCCTCGTGGCGCTGGACGCCCACACCCTGGACCTGGACATGCCCCGCGCCATGGACCTCAACCGCGTGTTCGCCGCGTTCGACGCGGCCGGCATCCGCATCCGCTCGATGCGCACCAAGAGCAACCGCCTGGAGGAGCTGTTCGTGCGGCTCACCGGCCAGAAGGAGGCCGCATGAGCAGCACGCCGCTGGCATCCAGATCGCCGCGCGCCGCCAACTGGGTGGCGCTGGGCACCATCGTCCGCCGCGAGGTCAACCGCATCCTGCGCATCTGGGGCCAGACCCTGGTGCCGCCGGCGATCACCATGACCCTGTACTTCCTGATCTTCGGCGGCCTGATCGGCTCGCGGATCGGCGACATGGGCGGCTACAGCTACATGGAGTTCATCGTCCCCGGCCTGGTGATGATGAGCGTGATCCAGAACAGCTACGGCAACATCTCCTCCTCGTTCTTCGGCGCCAAGTTCGGCCGCCACGTCGAGGAGCTGCTGGTCAGCCCGATGCCCAACTGGGTGATCCTCGGCGGCTACGTGGCCGGCGCGGTGCTGCGCGGCCTGATGGTCGGCGCGATCGTGCTGCTGATCGCCATGTGCTTCACCAAGGTGCGCATCCCGCATCCGCTGGTCACCCTGAGCACGGTGCTGCTGGGCGCGACCATCTTCTCGCTGGCCGGCTTCGTCAACGCGGTCTACGCGCGCAAGTTCGACGACATCGCCATCGTCCCGACCTTCATCCTCACCCCGCTGACCTACCTGGGCGGCGTGTTCTATTCGGTCAAGCTGCTGCCGCCCTGGGCCGAGGCGGCCACCCACGCCAACCCGATCTTCTACATGGTCAACGCATTCCGCTACGGCCTGCTCGGCAGCACCGACGTGCCGCTGTGGGTGGCCTATGCGCTGATGCTCGCGTTCGTCGCGGTACTGTCGGCGATCTCGCTGGTGCTGCTGCGCCGGGGCGTGGGCCTGAGGAGCTGAGGCCATGCGCGTGCTCGTGCTCGGCGCCGGCGGCACCGGCGGTTACTTCGGCGGACGCCTGGCCCAGGGCGGCGGAGACGTCACCTTCCTGGTGCGCCCTGCCCGCGCCGCGCTGCTGCGCGAACGCGGCCTGCGCATCCGCAGCCCGCTGGGCGATGCCGACCTGCAGGTGGCCACGCTTACCGTGGAGGAGCTGCCGGCCGCGGTCGCGCGCCAGCCGTTCGACCTGGTGCTGCTGTCGTGCAAGGCCTACGACCTCGACAGCGCGATCGAGGCGGTGGCACCGGCGATGGTCCCGGGCACCACGCTGATGCCGATCCTCAACGGCCTGCAGCACTACCCGGCGCTGGACGCGCGCTTCGGCCGCGGCAACGTGCTCGGCGGCCTGTGCTTCATCAGCGCGACCCTGGGCGAGGACGGTTCGATCCTGCACCTGGGCCGACCGGCCTCGATCACCTTCGGCGAGCGCGATGGCGGCAGCAGCGCGCGCGTCGAGGCCTTTGCCGCGCTGTGCGCGCAGGCCGGCATCGACCACCGCGCCAGCGCCGACATCGGCCAGGAACAGTGGATCAAGTTCAGCTTCCTCGCCGCGCTCGCTGCCGGCACCTGCCTGGTGCGCGCCAGCGTGGGCGATATCGTCGCCGGGGAAGGCGGCGCCGAGCTCATGGCCGCGCTGCACGACGAATGCCTTGCCGTGGCCGCCGCCGAAGGCCAGCCGGTGCCGGAAAAGGCGCGCGGGATTGCCCGCGCCAGCCTCGTGCAGGAAGGCTCGGACGTGAAGGCCTCGATGCTGCGCGACCTGGAAGGCGGACGCCAGGTGGAAGCCGCGCATATCGTCGGCGACATGTGGCGGCGCGCCCGGACACATGGCCTGCAGGCGCCGCTGCTGCAGGCCGCGTGGGTAAACCTGCAGGCCTACCAGCGGCTGCGCGGCGGCTGAGCCTGGGGCGGCGCGCGGCGTTGCGCCGTGTGCCGACGCCCCCACGGCGGCGTGCATATCCGCGACGGGCGTCACGCCGCGCGGCGCGGCTTGCGGAACGTTAACGGCCTTCCTGCTATCGGTGTCCCCTTCCTGCGGCCCGATGGAGGAACGATGTCCCCACCGCCGACGCCTGGAGCGACGACTTGAACCCCAGCGCCGCGTGCTGTGGCGTCATCCTGCTGTCCGCACGCGCGGCCGGCTGCGGGGAAACCGCCGGTGGCGATCCAGGCGTGGACACCGCTTCGCAGGCCAGCGCCGTCATGGACCCTGCCGCCGATGCGCGCGCCAGGCTGCCCGCGCTGCACGTCGTGCTGGCCTGGGAACACCTGGTGGCCGGCCGCAACCCGCAACAGCACGATTACGACGGGCGCATGGCCGCGTGCGCGGAGGCCGGCTGGCCGGCACGCCGCTCGCGGCGGAGGAACGCGCCCGGCTCGGTACCGGACGGGTGGAGATCATGGTCGACGCGCGGCGCCAGCGCGTGCGCCAGACCATGTGGACCCTGGGTGTGGACGAAGCGCTTCCGGCGCACGAGGCGGTGTGCCACCCGCGCCTGCACGAGGAGCTGCTGGAGTACGAAGCGCACCCGGATGACCGGCGCTTCCTACCGCTGGATGGAGAGCAGCTGGCCGCGGACGAGGCCCTGGCCACCTCGATCGGCTGGCGCAGGGACGGAAGCGGCCAGGTGGGCGGCCAGGACTGCGTGCGCTGGCAGTCCGACCGCCAGGAGGTATGCATGTGGAGCGGTGGTACCGGCTGGGGTATCGGGCTGCTTCCGCTGGACCTGCGCGGCTGCAACGGAATGCCGCTGGACCATTACCTCGGCGCCATCCCCCTGCAGTCGAAGTCGCTGGATGGCAGCGGCTGCAACCTGGAACTGCAGTCCTTCAGCCTTGGCCGCGGCCTGTTGCCCGCCGATCCGTCCGGGGCCGGCGGCCAGTGAGGCCGGCCGGATCGTGCACCTGTCGCCTGCCCGCCCCCGGCCCGTTCCATCCGCCGGGTCCGCCGATCCGGCCCGCCTTCACCACCAAGCCCTGGGAGGCTGCATGAAGAACCTCGAGCTGAAATCCGGTGCGCTTGCGCTGGCCATCCTGCTGGCCGCCGGCGCCTGCAACCGCGAACAGCCCGCGCCCGACCCGGGCTCCGCCGATGCCGCCCAACCAGCGGCCGGCGACGGGGCAGCGTCGCTGGACGACCCCGGGGCCGAGCAGCACCGCAACATGGTGCGCGCGGGCGCAGCCTTGTACGTGGCGCCGGAGTTCTGCGGCCTCCAGTACGACGATGCCGAGCGTGCACGGATGCGCGAGCAGCAGAAACAGCTCACCGTCGAGCGGGGCCACATGGGCGCCGCGCAGTTCGATGCGATCTTCGACGCCGGCATCGACGAGGCACGCGAGGCCTTCGCCAATGCCTCGCCCGAGGAGTTGAAGCAGACCTGCGACACGATCAGGGCGATGCACGGGGCGGCGCCGCAGGGCTGACCCGCAAGATTGCGGGCGCGGCCGCCCGGGCGGCCGCGCTCAGCCGGGCAGGCGGAAGAAAGCGCGCGCCGCCGCGGTGCTGCTGGCGGCGGTGGTCGCCGGATCCTCGCCGCGGTCGCGCGCCAGTTCCTCGACGATGTGCGGGAGGAAGGACGGCTCGTTGCGGCGGTCCTTCGGCATGGGCCTGAGCGTGCGCGGCAGCAGGTAGGGCGCGTCGGTCTCCACCATCAGGCGGTTGGCCGGGATGTTCTTCACCAGCTCGCGCAGGTGCTGGCCGCGGCGCTCGTCGCATAACCAGCCGGTGATGCCGATGTACCAGTCCTGGTCCAGGTAGTCGAACAGCTCCTCGCGCGTGCCGGTGAAGCAGTGCACCACCGCCGGGCCGTGGCGGCCGTCGAACTGCTTCATCACCGCCATGAAGTCCGCGTGGGCGTCGCGCTGGTGCAGGAACAGCGGCTTGGGATTGCCGGCCGCGGCCAGGTCGGCGGCGATCTGCAGCTGCTGTTCGAACGCCTTGCGCTGCGCCGGCCGCGGGGAGAAGTCGCGGAAGTAGTCCAGCCCGCATTCGCCGACCGCCACCACCTCCGCGTGCGCATGCAGCGCGCGCAGCTCGGCGTCGCATTCGGCGGTGTACTCGGTGGCGTGGTGCGGATGCACCCCGGCGGTGGCGTAGAGCACGCCCGGATGGCGCCGCGCCAGTTCCAGCGCCAGCGGGTTGTGCTCGCGGCTGGCGCCGGTCACCACCATCTGCACCACCCCGGCCTCGCGCGCGCGCTGCAGCACCGCGTCCAGGTCGCGCTCGAAGCTTTCGTGGGTCAGGTTGGCGCCGATGTCGATCAGGTGCATGGAGCGGTCTTGCGATTCGCGGTGGGCCCGCATTCTAGCCGGGCACCACGGCCGGGCCCGTGCATCGCCGATAATGCGCCCCGGTTCCCAACGAGACCCAGCACGGCCGCGTCGCATGGCGCGGCTTCGAACGCCGGCCCATGGAATTCCCCATCACCCCGCTGCTGCCCGCGATCCGGGACAGCCTTGCCGTGCAGCCACGCCTGGTCCTCGAGGCACCGCCCGGCGCCGGCAAGACCACCCAGGTGCCGCTGGCCCTGCTTGCTGCGCCCTGGCTGGAGGGGCGGAAGATCGTGATGCTGGAGCCGCGCCGGGTGGCCGCGCGCAGCGCCGCCGGGTTCATGGCCCGGCAGCTGGGCGAGGAGGTGGGCGGCACGGTCGGCTACCGCATCCGCTTCGAGAACAAGGTGTCCGCGCGCACCCGGATCGAGGTCGTCACCGAAGGCATCCTCACCCGCATGATCCAGGACGACCCGCTGCTGGAAGGCATCGGCGCCCTGCTGTTCGACGAGTTCCACGAGCGCCACCTGTCGGCCGACCTGGGCCTGGCCCTGGCCCTGGACGTGCAGGCGCAGCTGCGCGAGGACCTGCGCATCGTGGTGATGTCCGCGACCCTGGACGGCGAGCGCCTGGCGCGCTTCCTCGATGCGCCGCGCCTGTCCAGCGAGGGCCGTTCCTTTCCGGTTGAGGTCAGCCACTTCCCCGCGCGCCGCGACGAGTCGCTGGAGGCGCAGGCGCGGCGCGCGGTCGAGCAGGCCCTGGCCCAGCATCCGGGCGACGTGCTGGTGTTCCTGCCCGGGCAGCGCGAGATCGCGCGGGTCGGCACGGCACTGGATGCCGCCTCCCTGCCGGCCGACGTGGAAGTACAGGCCCTGCATGGCGAACTGCCGGTGGAGCAGCAGTCGCGCGTGCTGCAGCCGGCGCCCGACGGCCGTCGCCGGGTGGTGCTGGCGACCAACGTGGCCGAGTCCTCGGTGACCCTGCCCGGGGTGCGGGTGGTGATCGACTCCGGCCTGGCGCGCGAACCGCGCTTCGATCCGGTCAGCGGCTTCTCGCGGCTGGAGGCGGTCCCGATCTCCCAGGCATCGGCCGACCAGCGCGCCGGCCGTGCCGGGCGCGTCGCCCCCGGCGTGGCCTGGCGGCTGTGGCCGCAGTCGCAGCGGCTGGAGGCGCAGCGGCGGCCGGAGATGGCCCAGGTCGAACTGGCCGGGCTGGCGCTGGAACTGGCCGCCTGGGGCAGCGACGAGCTGCGCTTCGTCGATCCGCCGCCGCCCGGTGCGCTGGCCTCGGCGCGCGAGCTGCTGCAGCGGCTCGGCGCGCTGGAGGGCGGATCCATTACCGCGGCCGGCCGGAAGATGCTGGAACTGGGCACCCATCCACGACTGGCGGCGATGCTCCTGGCCGCGCGCGGCGCGCGCGAACAGGCCCTGGCCGCGGACCTGGCCGCCCTGCTGGAGGCGCGCGACCCGCTGCGCAGCCGCAGCGACGCGCTGGCCGAACGCTGGCGCGCGCTGGCCGCGTTCCGCGGTGGACGCATGCCGGCCGATGCCAGCCGTTCCGCGCTGGCGGCGATCGATGCCGCCGCCCGCCAGTGGCGCCGGCGCCTGCGCTGCGAGTCCACGCCGCCGGCGGAGATCGAGGCCCACGAGCTGGGCGACCTGCTGGGCCATGCCTTCCCCGACCGCATTGCCGCCCGGCATCCGGCCGATCCGCTGCGCTACCAGCTGGCCAACGGCCGCATGGCCCGCCTGTTCGAGGACAGCGCCCTGCGCGGCGAGCCCTGGCTGGTGGCCACCGAGCTGCGCTTCGAGCCGCGCGGCGACGCCCTGCTGCTGCGCGCCGCGCCGGTGGACGAGGCCCGCCTGCGCGCCGACTTTTCCGACCGCTTCGTCGAGGAGGAAGGCGCGGTCTGGGATGCCGAGCGCCGCGCCCTGGTCGCCCGCCGCGAATCGCGCTTCGACCGCATCGTGCTCGACAGCCGCCCCGCCGGCCGGGTGGATCCGGAACAAGCCGCGCAGGCGCTGACCAACGCCGTGCGCGAACTGGGCCTGGAGGCCTTGCCGTGGACCGAAGGCCTGCGCCAGTGGCAGGCGCGCGTGGCCTGCCTGCGCGGCTGGATGCCGGAACTGGGGCTGCCCGACCTCACCGACGAGGCCCTGCTGGCCAGCGTCGACGCCTGGCTGCGCCCGGCCTTCGCCGGCAAGACCCGGCTGGACGCGCTGTCCGAGCAGGAACTGGGCGAGGCGCTTAGGTCGCCGCTGGACTGGAACCTGCGCCAGCAGGTGGACCGCCTGGCCCCGGTACGCATTACCGTGCCCTCGGGCATGGACCGGCCGATCGAATACGCGCTGGAGCCGGATGGCACGCCGCGCCCGCCGGTGCTGGCGGTCAAGCTGCAGGAGCTGTTCGGCCTGGCCGACACCCCGCGCATCGCCGACGGCCGCGTGCCGCTGCTGCTGCACCTGCTCTCTCCCGGCGGCAAGCCGCTGCAGGTCACCGGCGACCTGCGCAGCTTCTGGGACAACACCTATCCGGAAGTGCGCAAGGAGATGAAGGGGCGGTATCCCAAGCATCCGTGGCCGGATGATCCGTGGTCGGCGACTGCCACCCACCGGGCCAAACCGCGGGGGACGTAAGGCCTACGTCGCCGGCAGCCACGACGGTGCGCGGCATGGCTGCCGGGCGAGCATGGCGCATGGCCAGTTACTGCTGGCCTCTCCGGTGCTTGCCTGGCCCTGGCCTGGCGCTGGCCGTGCCGCGCAGCGGCGGGCTGTCGATCGGCAGCCACCGGGGCGGCAAGCTTGCCTTCCGCATGATGTCCGGCTTCGACGGCCACGCACGCTGGAACCGGGCGCGGTGCAGCAGGGCACGGTGTACGAGTGGGTCGCATCGCCATCACTGCCTGCTGGTGTCGCTGGCCTGGCGGGCCAGCCGCAACCGCGGCGGCGCGCCGCAGGCCGCCTGGGCCGGGCGGCTGTCCGTCGCATGAACATGCAGCGGTTGCGGCCGGAACCTGCGCGGCCCGGCCGCGGGCCCTGACGTATCTTGCACGGGTGCCCGCCCACACTGGGCCCCGTCTCCCCATTCCTGAAAGAAGGGATCGCCATGAGCAAGCTCACCATCATCACCGACCGGGCGCTGGAACTGGCCGAGCAGGCCGGCGCCGGCCTGCGCAGCGCGGGCCGCCAGGCGGGTTCGGGCCTGCGCCACGCCGGCGTCGGCGCCGAGCAATGGCTCAAGGCCGGTGCCGCCCTGGGCGCCGCACGCGCCGGCACCCGTGCCGCCGCCACCGTGGTCCGCCGCAATCCCGTGGCCGTGGCCGCCGCTGCCGCCGTGGTCGGTGCCGGCGTGCTGGCCTACGTGATGTACCGCAAGCGCCGCCAGCAGCGCGCAAGCGCCCCGCTGGAGGGCGAGGCCTACCAGGTGCGCGACAACGGCAATGCCCGCGCCCGCGCCAGCGCGCGCCGTACCCACAACATCACCAGTGCGGAGTGACTGGCTCGGGATTGGTGATCCGGGATTCGTGATTCGTGCGGGAGTTCGCGGGAACCGCGGATCCACGGCTCCCGGCTCGCCGCGCCGTTGCCTGGCGCCTCAACGCACCACTTCGCTCCATTGCCCAGGTGGCAGCGGCGTGCCGTCGGCGCCGTGCAAGCGGTGCGGGCCGATCGCCACGCGCACCAGGCGCAGGGTAGGCAGGCCGACCGCGGCGGTCATGCGCCGCACTTGGCGGTTGCGGCCCTCGGTGATCACCAGCTCCAGCCAGGCATCGGGCACGGTCTTGCGGTAGCGCACCGGCGGATCGCGGGGCCACAGCGCCGGTGGCGGGTCCAGGCGCCGCACCTTCGCCGGGCGCGTGGGGCCGTCGTTGAGCACCACGCCTGCGCGCAACGCCTGCAGCTGTTCCTCGCGCGGGTCGCCTTCCACCTGCACCCAGTAGGTCTTGGGCTGCTTGTGCCGCGGATCGGTCAGGCGGTGCGCCAGCGCGCCGTCGTCGGTCAGCAGCAGCAGGCCCTCGCTGTCGTGGTCCAGGCGGCCGGCGGGGTACACGTCCTTCGGCAGGCCGAAGCCGGCCAGGGTCGGGCGCGGCGGCTGGCTGCGGTCGGTGAACTGGCAGAGCACCCCGTAGGGCTTGTTGAAGGCGATCAGCATCGGGGTGCGGCGGAACCTCAGTCGGCCAGGCCGACGCCACCGAGCGGCCGGGTGATCCAGTGCGAGTCGAAGCCGGCAATCAGCGGCCGCGCGCGGGCGATGGCGTCGCGCACGGCCGGCAACTGCAGCGAGGCCTGGTGGCTTTGCGCATTGTCCCAGACCTCGGTGATCCACAGCGCGTCCGCGTCCTCGGTGTCCTCGGCCACCACGTAGGCCAGGCAGCCGGGCATGGAGGTGGTGGACTCCAGCAGGATCGCCGCCAGCGCCCCGCGCTGGCCGGGCTGGGCCCGCAGTTTTCCGATCAGTCCGTGCATGGATGCGTCTCCTCCGGCGGCCAGCGCCGGCGCCAGGGGCATGGCGGCCAGTCCGGCCGCCAGCGTGGTGAGGAAGGTGCGGCGGTGCATGGCAGCGCGCCCTGGGGGGATGAAGAACCTGGTGGCGTTGAGAGGGCGGGCCACGGCCCCCCGCCCCCACCGTTCATTTCATTCCCGGGGCGGCTTGACGAAGCGCAGGGTCATGCGGTCGCTTTCGCCGATCGCCTGGTACTTGCCGCGGTCGGCCTCGTCGTGGCGGTTGGTCGGCGGCAGGGTCCATACGCCGTTGGGGTGGTCCTTGGTGTCGCGGGGATTGGCATTGACCTCGCTGCTGCCGTCCAGCACGAAGCCGGCGGCCTCGGCCAGGGCGATGACCTGGGCCTGGCCGACGTAGCCGCTGCCGTCGTCGGCCGGTACGTCGGCCGCGGCGCGGTGCTCGACCACGCCCAGCACGCCGCCGGGCTTGAGCACGTCGAAGAAGCCCTTGAACATGCCTTCGGCCTGGCCGGCCATGCGCCAGTTGTGCACGTTGCGGAAGGTCAGCACCAGGTCGGCCGAACCGGCCGGGCCGAACACCGGGGCCTTGGGATCGTAGGCCACCACCTCGGCCTTGCCGTACTGCGGCGCCGAGGCCAGCTTCTTCTCCAGGCCCGCGCGCGCGCGCTGCTGGTAGTCGCGGCCGGGGCCGGCGTCCACCGCCTGCGGATCGACCACCGCCGCCACGTAGCGGCCGTGGTCGCGCAGGTAGGGCGCCAGGATCTCGGTGTACCAGCCGCCACCGGGGGTGATCTCGACCACGGTCATGTCCGGGCGGATACCGAAGAACGCCAGGGTCTGCCCGGGGCTGCGGTAGCGGTCGCGGGCGACGTTGGCCGGATCGCGCCAGCTACCGCCGATGGCCGCCTGCAGCGCCGCATCAGGCGCCGGCTCGGCGGCAGCGGCGGCCTGCGCGCCCGCCTGCGCGGCCGGCAGGCCGAGGGCGAACGCGATGGCCAGGGCACAGGCACGGGAACGGGACATGCTCATCAGCGTCGTGCTCCTGCTTGGGGACGGGGCGAGACTAGCATTGGGGCCGTGATTCGGGATTGCGGATTCGTGACCCGAAAGAGCAGGAGCGGCCCCCCGTTCGCCGTGCGGCATGCCGGAGGCGCTCTTACGAATCCGCAATCCCGAATCCCGAATCCCGCGCCGTACCCTGATTCGTTACGCGAGGCGCAACGAATCAGGGTACGGCGGTGTATCCGGCCACTGGCCGTCCCGCAGCTGCGCCTGCAGGTCGCGCCACCACTGCGGCTGGAACAGGCCGGGGTGGGCGGATTTCAGCGCGGCCAGCAGCGGCGCGGGCAGGCCCATGAACTGGCCGAAGCGTTCGGGAAACACGTCCTGCGGGCCGACGTGGAACCAGGGCTCGGCCGCGACCTGTTCCTCGTAGGTCGTCGCCTGCGGCCAGTCGCGGAACTCCAGCTCGGAGACCGAGCGGATCTCGTCGTAGTCGTAGAACACGACGCGACGGTGGCGGGAGACGCCGAAGTTCTTCAGCAGCATGTCGCCGGGAAAGATGTCGTTGCGCGCCAGGTCGACGATCGCCTGGCCGTAGTCCAGCACCGTCTCGCGCCGCGCCTCGGCGCCCTGCTCGCGCAGGTACAGGTCCAGCGGGCGCAGGCGGCGCTGCACGTAGCACAGCTTCAGCACCACGTCGTCGCCGTCCTCGACCACGCTGGCGGCGCAGCTTTCGCGCAGCTCGCGCAGCAAGGCCGGGTCGAAGCGCGCGGCCGGGAAGCGCAGGTACCGGAACGGCTGCGCGTCGAGCAGGCGGCCCACCCGGTCCAAGCGGAACACGCGCTCGTACTGCGCCTGCACTTCCTCCGGCGTGGTCCGCTTGGGCCAGGCGAAGCGGTCGCGGATCACCTTGAAGACCAGCGGCTGCCCGGGCAGGGTGAACACCGCCATGACCATGCCCGGGGTGCCCTCCGCCGGCACCAGGCGTTCGGCCGGGTGGGCGTGGAAGTAGCGGAAGAAGCTGCGGTAGCGCTCGGTCTTGCCCTGCTTGGCCCGGCCCAGCACGGTGTACAGCTCGTCCACCGGCTTGTGCGGCAGCAGGGTGCGCAGGAACACCACCGCGTCGCCCACGGTGGGCAGGTCGGCCTGGAAGTAGCTGCGCGAGACGCCGAACAACTGGGCCACGTCGCCGCGGCGGGTCAGCACCGCCTCGGCGCGGATGCCGGAATCACCGTTGACCAGGGCCACCACGCAGGGCGAGAAGCGGTGCTCGCCGAACACCCGCCCCACCAGGTAGGCGCGGCGCTCGCGGTAAAACACCGTGTCCAGCAACTCGATCGAGCGCACCGGATGCTCGCCCCAGTGCGCCAGGTCGTCCTGCAGGCGCACCGCGATCGCCGCCGCGCAGCGCGCCAGGTGCGCATAGGGCACGTCGAAGCGGTAGTCGCCGAGCATGCGCACGAACGCGTCCACCGGGCGGCTGGTCGAGACCGCGTAGCTGTGCCGCGCCACCGGGCGGGTGATGGCGTCGGTGGGCTCGATGTCCAGCGCCACGAACTCGATGTCCGCGTCCAGGCCGCGGGTGCGGAAGAAGCGCCGGGCGAGGGTGTTGAAGAAGGTCTTGTACAGCTCGGTGTCGATCGCGCCCTCGATCGAGGCGGCGTAGTGGTCGCGCACCCGCGCCCACAGCGTGCGGTCGTGCGCGTGCAGGCCCAGCAGCGCGGCCAGGCGCCGGCGGCATTCGTCGATGCACAGGTCGTACAGGTCCAGGCGCTCGGCGGCGTCGGCGCGGGCGCCGGCCCAGTCGCGCTGCTCGAAGCGCCGCCTGGCGCGGCGGCTGATCGCGGCGAACCGCGCGTGGTAGTCGTCGAACGCGTCGCGTGCGACCTGGGCAATGGCTTCGGCCTGGATCATGGCGGGATGGTAGCGGGGCGGTTCACGGGGCGGACGGAGCCGCGGCCTGCTGCAGCAGCCAGGCGCGCACGGTGGGGAAGGCCGGATGCGCCAGGCTGCGCTCCGGATACACCAGGTAGTGGCCGAAACCGGCGGGCAGGCGCCTGCGGCCTAGGGTGACCAGGCGCCCGGCGCGCAGCAGCGGCTCGGCCAGGGTCAGCCGCGCCAGCGCCACGCCCAGTCCCTCCGCGGCGGCCTGGTGCAGGGTCTCGGTGTCGTCGAAATGCGCGGTATAGCGCTCCGGCGCGCTGCCGCCGGTGGCGGCGAACCAGTCCTCCCAGCGCCCGGAGGGATCGCCCAGCAGCGGCAGCCGCGCCAGCCGCTGCGCCGCCGGCACCTTCGCGTGCCGCTTCAGCAGGCCGGGGCTGGCCACCGGCACCAGCCACTCGTCGAACAGCAGCTCGGCGCGCACGCCCGGCCAGTTGCCGCCGCCCAGGCGCAGGGCCAGGTCCACCGGCTCGCGTTCGAAGTCCACCACGTGGGTGCTGGACTGCAGGCTCAGTGCCAGGTCCGGATGCGCGGCCAGGAACGAGGGCAGGCGCGGCACCAGCCAGGCGGTGGCCATCGAGGGGATCAGGCTGATGGTCATGCTGCGCCCGCGGCGGCGCGCGCTGGCGCGCTGCAGCGCCTGCGCGATCGCGTCCAGCGGCCCGCCCACCGCCTCGTACAGGCGCCGTCCCTCAGGGGTCAGTTCCACCCCGCGCGGGCCGCGTGCCAGCAGCTGCTGGCCGAGGCGTTGCTCCAGCTGGCGCATGCGGTGGCTCAGCGCGCTCACCGTCAGGTGCATGCGCTCGGCGGCGCGGGTCAGGTTGCCCAGCCGCGCGGCGGCGACGAAGGCCTCCACCTGGTCCAGCGGAATCCGGCCCATCTTGAGCCTCCCTCAAGTCTGGCTTGTGGAACTTGCGCTACGTGCGCGGCCAGCATCGCCTTAGCTTGATCCACGTTCAAGCCAGCCGGAGCACGGACATGGGTACGAGGAACACGGGCGCATACGGAAGCGAGCTGTCGGCGATGTTCCGCCAGCTGCTGTCGATGGAGGGCTACGTGGTGGACCTGGACGCGGCCACCGCGCACCCGGCGGACGCCACGAAGCACGACGCCCGGCGCGAGGCCGGGCGTCGTCGGGTGGAGCGGGAAGTGGAGGCCGCGCTCAGGCCGCCAGTGCCGCGAGGCTGGCGTTGAAGGTCGGCGACGGGCGCATGGCCGCGCTGGTGCGGGCCAGGTCGGGGTGGTAGTAGCCGCCGATGTCCACCGGCTTGCCCTGGGCGCCGTTGAGCTCGGCGACGATCTTTGCCTCGTTCTCGGCCAGGGCCTTGGCCAGCGGCGCGAACTTCGCCTGCAGCGCCGGATCCTCGTCCTGCGCGGCCAGCGCCTGCGCCCAGTACAGGGCCAGGTAGAAGTGGCTGCCGCGGTTGTCCAGCTCGCCGACCTTGCGCGCCGGCGAGCGGTTGTTGTCCAGCACCAGGCCGTTGGCCTGGTCCAGGGCCTTGGCCAGCACCGCGGCCTTGGCATTGCCGGTCTGCTCGGCCAGGTGCTCCAGCGAGGCGGCCAGGGCCAGGAATTCGCCCAGCGAATCCCAGCGCAGGTAGTTCTCCTCGAGGAACTGCTGCACGTGCTTGGGCGCGCTGCCGCCGGCGCCGGTCTCGAACAGGCCGCCGCCGGCCATCAGCGGCACGATCGACAGCATCTTCGCGCTGGTGCCCAGCTCCAGGATCGGGAACAGGTCGGTGAGGTAGTCGCGCAGCACATTGCCGGTCACCGAGATGGTGTCCTTGCCCTGGCGGATGCGCTGCAGCGAGAACTTCGTCGCCTCCACCGGCTCCAGGATGCGGATGTCCAGGCCGGAGGTGTCGTGGTCCTTGAGGTACTTCTCGACCTTGGCGATGACCTCGCGGTCGTGGGCGCGGTTGGCGTCCAGCCAGAACACCGCCGGGGTGTTGCTCAGGCGCGCGCGGGTCACGGCCAGCTTGACCCAGTCCTGGATCGGCGCGTCCTTGGTCTGGCACATGCGCCAGATGTCGCCGGCCTCGACCTTGTGCTCGAACACCAGCTTGCCGTCCTGGTCGAGCACGCGCACGGTGCCGTCGGCCGGGATGCGGAAGGTCTTGTCGTGGCTGCCGTACTCCTCGGCCTTCTGCGCCATCAGGCCCACGTTCGGCACCGAGCCCATGGTGGTCGGGTCGAACGCGCCGTTGGCCTTGCAGTCGTCGATCACCGCCTGGTACACGCCGGCGTAGCAGCGGTCCGGGATGACCGCCTTGGCGTCCTGCAGCTTGCCCTGCGCGTTCCACATGCGGCCGGAGTCGCGGATCATCGCCGGCATCGAGGCGTCGACGATCACGTCCGAGGGCACGTGCAGGTTGGTGATGCCCTTGTCCGAGTTGACCATGGCCACCGCCGGGCCGCGCGCGTACACCGCCTCGATGTCGGCCTTGATCGCCGCCTGCTGCTCCTCCGGCAGCGAGGCGATGCGCGCGTACAGGTCGCCGATGCCGTTCTCCGGCGAGAAGCCCACCGAGGCCAGCGCGTCGGCGTGCCTGGCCAGGGCGTCCTTGTAGAACTCCGAGACCACCACGCCGAACATGATCGGGTCGGAGACCTTCATCATGGTCGCCTTCAGGTGCACCGAGAACAGCACGTCGTTGGCGCGGGCGTCCTCGACCTGCTCGGCCACGAACGCGGCCAGCGCCTTGCGGCTCATGGTGGCCGCGTCGACGATCTCGCCGGCCTTGACCGCCACCTTCTCCTTCAGCACCACGGTGCGGCCGTCGGCCTGGGCCAGTTCGATGCGCAGCGCGCCGTCGGCGGCGATGGTGGCCGACTGCTCGCTGCCGTAGAAGTCGCCGGCGGCCATGTGCGCCACGTGCGACTTCGAATCCTTGCTCCAGGCGCCCATGCGGTGCGGGTGCTTGCGCGCGTAGTTCTTGACCGAGGCCGGTGCGCGGCGGTCGGAATTGCCCTCGCGCAGCACCGGGTTGACCGCCGAGCCCTTGACCCGGTCGTAGCGGGCCTGGATGTCCTTTTCCTTCTCGTCCTTCGGCGCGTCCGGGTAGTCCGGCAGCGGGTAGCCCTGCGCCTGCAGTTCCTTGATCGCCGCCTTCAGCTGCGGCACCGAGGCGGAGATGTTCGGCAGCTTGATGATGTTGGCTTCCGGGCGCTTGGCCAGCTCGCCCAGCTCGGCCAGGTGGTCGCCGATCTTCTGGTCCTCGCCCAGGTAGTCCGGGAACTGCGCCAGGATGCGGCCGGCCAGAGAGATGTCCCGGGTTTCGACCTGGATGCCGGCGGTGGCGGCGAAGGCCTGGACGATGGGCAGCAGCGACTGGGTGGCCAGGAACGGCGCTTCGTCGGTCAGGGTGTAGATGATCTTCGGCGTGTTCGACATGGTCTGCGGGGGCTCTCTGGTGCGGACGGCGGTACGGAACAGGAAGCGCCGGGGCGCCCGCGGCGGCGGCAGGACCCGGCGGCGAAACCCCGGCATTGTCGCGTGTTTTGCCCTCCGATGCGCGCTTCGCGCGGCGCGCGGCCATGCCCGGCGGTACGGTCGGGCCCGCCGCGGGCGGCCGCCGGGCCCCGGCGAACGTACAATTGCGCGATGAATACCCCCTACCCCACCGTGCGGCTGAAGAACGCGTGGCGTTCCAGCCATCCCTGGATCTTCCAGAAGCTCGTCGAGAAGCCGGCCCAGCGGCCGCGCCCGGGCGAGATCGTCGACGCCTACGACGTGGACGGACAGTTCATCGGCCGCGGCTTCTACAACGGCCACTCGCGCATCGCCCTGCGCATCCTGGAGACCGACCCGGCGGTGGCGGTGGACGCGGACTGGTTCGCGCGCCGGATCGGCCAGGCCGTGGCCCTGCGCCGCGAGGTGCTGAAGCTGGACGAGGTGTCCAATGCCTGGCGCGTGGTCCACGCCGAGGGCGACGGCCTCACCGGCCTGGTGGTGGACCGCTACGACGACCTGCTGGTGGTGGAGTTCTTCAGCGCCGGCATGTGGCGCTACCGCGAGTGGATCTACGCCGCGCTGCAGGCGCAGTTCCCCGGCGCGCGCATCTACAGCTTCGCCGAGGACCACGTGCAGAAGCAGGAGAGCTTCGACTACCGCCCGGTGTACAGCGGTGGCGGCTCGCCGGAGCCGGCCATCATCACCGAGCACGGGATCCGCTTCCGCGCCGACCCGGCCGGGGCGCACAAGACCGGCTTCTTCGCCGACCAGCGCGAGAACCGCGAGTGGTTCTCGCGCCAGGTGGCGGGCAAGCGCGTGCTGGACCTGTGCTGCAACACCGGCGGCTTCGCCGTGTACGCAGCGGTGCGCGGCGCCGCCGAGGTCACCGGCATCGACATCGACGAGGCGGTGATCGAGATCGCCAAGGGCAACGCCCGCCTCAACAACGTGCGCCCGCGCTTCGTCCAGGCCGACATCTTCCCCTGGCTGCGCGACGCGGCCGCCCGCGGCGAGCAGTACGACGCGGTGGTGCTCGACCCGGCCAAGATGACCCGCGACCGCGACCAGGTCATCAACGCGCTGAAGAAGTACCTGGACATGAACAAGCTGGCGCTGGGCGTGGTCAGGCCCGGTGGCCTGCTGGCGACGTTCTCCTGCACCGGCCTGGTGGCCGAGGACCAGTTCCTGGACATGCTGCGCCGCGCCGCGTTCTACGCCGGCCGCACCGTGCAGGTGCTGAAGGTGGCCGGCGCCGGCCCGGACCATCCGTTCCTGGCGCACGTGCCGGAGTCGCGCTACCTCAAGGCGGTGTTCTGCCGCGTGCTGGACTGAGCACGCCCCGCCGGTGCGGCCGGCGGGTTGATCGCGATCAAGGTGGCCGCCGCGCCCGGGCCCGAGCATGGGAGCAACCCGCCAGAGGAGCATTGCCATGAACAGGTTCGAAGGACAGGTCGCGATCGTCACCGGCGGCGCATCGGGCATCGGCGAGGCCATCTGCCGCCGCCTGGCGCGCGAGGGCGCGAAGGTCGTCATCGCCGATTACGACGGCGCCGCGGCGCAGGCGCTGGCCGCCGGCCTCGGCGAGGCGGATGCGCTGGCGTTCCAGCTGGACGTGGCCGATGCCGCGGCGGTGGAGCGCATGGTCCAGGCCACGGTGGAGCGCTTCGGCGGCCTGCACCTGGCGGTGAACAACGCCGGGATCGGCGGCCCCTCCCACCCCACCGCCGAGTACCCGCTGGCCGACTGGCACCGGGTCATCGACGTCAACCTGCACGGGGTGATGTATTCGATGAAGTACGAGCTGCCGGCGATGCTGGCCAGCGGCGGCGGTGCCATCGTCAACATGGCCTCGATCCTCGGCAGCGTGGGCTGGAGCGGCTCGATCGCCTACGTCGCCGCCAAGCACGCCCTGCTGGGCATGACGAAGACCGCGGCCATGGAATACGCCGGCCAGGGCATCCGGGTGAACGCGGTGGGCCCGGCCTTCATCGACACCCCGCTGCTGTCGGGCCTGGACCCGGCGGTGCGCGAGGGCCTGGTCGCCCTGCACCCGGCCGGACGCCTGGGCACCTCCGACGAGGTCGCGGCGCTGACCTGCTTCCTGCTGTCGAAGGAAGCCTCGTTCGTGACCGGCAGCTACCACCTGGTCGACGGCGGCTACACCGCGCGCTGAAGCCGCGCGGCAGCCGCCGCGCTCAGTGGCCCTGCTCGCGCAGCGCCGCGCGCACCTGGGCGTGGCGCGCCTGCACGTCCTGCGCCGGCGCCTTGTCCAGCAGGCTGGCCACCACGATCGCGACGGTGCCGGCGATGAAGCCGGGCACCATCTCGTACAGCGCGCTGCCGGTGTGCTTCCACGCGATCACGGTCGCCGCGCCGGCGAGCATGCCGGCCAGCGCGCCGTTGCGGGTCATGCGCTTCCAGCACAGCGACAGCACCACCACCGGGCCGAAGGCCGCGCCGAACCCGGCCCAGGCGTAGGCCACCAGGCCCAGCACCCGGCTTTCGGGATCGCGCGCGATCCACAGCGCCAGTGCCGCCACCGCCAGCACCATGGCGCGGCCGAACCACACCAGCTCACGCTGGCTGGCCTGCGGCCGCAGCAGGCCGCGGTAGAAGTCCTCGGTCAGCGCGCTGGAGCACACCAGCAGCTGCGCCGACAGGGTGCTCATGATCGCCGCCAGGATCGCCGACAGCAGCACGCCCGCCACCCAGGGGTTGAACAGCTGCTCGCCCAGGGCCATGAACACCCGCTCCGGGTTGGCGTCCACCGGGCCGGCGACCGCGGGGTGGGCGGCGAACCAGGCCACCCCGGACAGGCCAGTGGCGACCGCGCCGCCCAGGCACAGCACCATCCAGCCCATGGCGATGCGGCGCGCGCGCGGGATGGTGGCCAGGCTCTCGGCGGCCATGAACCGGGCCAGGATGTGCGGCTGCCCGCAGTAGCCCAGGCCCCAGGCCAGCGCCGAGACCACCGCCACCACGCCGCCGGCGCCGACCCAGTGCAGCCGGGTGGGGTCCACCTGCTCGACCAGGGCCACCGCTTCGGTCGGGCCGCCGGCGCCGAGCACCGCGAACACCGGTACCAGCAGCAGGGCGAAGATCATCAGCGTGGCCTGCACGGTGTCGGTCCAGCTCACCGCCAGGAAGCCACCCACGAAGGTGTAGGCGATGGTCGCCGCCGCGCCCCACAGCATGGCCTGGCCATAAGACAGGCCGAACATGCCTTCGAACAGGCGCGCGCCGGCGACGATGCCGGAGGCGCAGTAGATGGCGAAGAACACCAGGATCACCAGCGCCGAGAGGATCCGCAGCAGGCGGCTGCGGTCCTCGAAGCGGTGGCTGAAGTAGTCCGGCAGGGTCAGCGCGTTGCGGGTGC
Organism: Pseudoxanthomonas sp. SGT-18; assembly: GCF_003931645.1. NCBI lineage: Bacteria > Pseudomonadati > Pseudomonadota > Gammaproteobacteria > Lysobacterales > Lysobacteraceae > Pseudoxanthomonas > Pseudoxanthomonas sp. SGT-18. The sequence continues at coordinate 204,143 of NZ_RRYJ01000003.1, forward strand.
GCTCGGTGTACAGGCGCAGCGGCCCGGCCACCCAGCGCCAGTTGGCCCAGGCACCCAGCACCAGGCCGATCGCGATCCACGCCTCCGACAGCCCGGCCAGGTACAGCGCACCGGGCAGTCCCATCATCAGCCAGCCGCTCATGTCCGAGGCGCCGGCCGCCAGCGCCGTCACCAGCCCGCCCAGCGAGCGGCCGCCGAGGATGTAGTCGTCGAAGGTACGGGTGCGCCGCCAGGCGACGAAGCCGATGCCCACCATCAGCAGCAGGTAGGCGCAGAAGGTCACGAGCAACGGGGTACTGGCGGTCATGCAGGATCCGGTTGGCGGGTGGCCGCGGGGGCACGAAACCACACAGGCTAATTGCCGCGCCAGCATGGTTGCAATCGCAACCGAAACCCCGAAGGCTTAGCCCGAGCCCTGCAGGATGTAGTCGCGCAGCGCCACCGCGTTGTTGTGTTCCTCGTCCGCCGCGGCGTACACGAAGGTTACCGGCCCCCGCACAAGATAGCTGCGCAATCGCGCCAGTCCCGCCTCGTTGGCGGCGAGTTCGGCGAAGTAGCGCGCGCGGAACGCCTCCCAGCGGGCCGGGTCGTGGCCGTACCAGCGGCGCAGCGCGGTGCTGGGCGCGATGATCCGCAGCCAGGCCTCCAGTTCCAGCGTGTCCTTGCGCATCCCGCGCGGCCAGACCCCGTCCACCAGCAGGCGCAGCCCGTCCTCCGCGTCCGGCGGCTCGTACACGCGCTTCAGGCGCACCGGATAGCGGGCGGGGCGGGCCATGGCCGGCACTGTGTGGGCGCGCGGATTCCCCCGGCGTGAAAGCCCCGCGCGGTCGCGGGGCCTGAGACCGCCGGCCGCTACACTTCGCGCATGACCGAATCCCTGCTCCTGATCGTCATCGCCGGCCTGCTGCTGGCGATCCTGGCCTGCGTGGTCGCCCTGCTGCTGCGTCGCCCCGACGCCGCCTTCGAGCGCCTGCGCGCGCAGCTGGAGGAAGCCCTGCGCGCCGAACAGCGCGACGGCCGCCTGGAGCTGCGCCAGCAGCTGGACGGCCTGGCCACCACCCAGGGCGCGCGCATCGATGGCTTCGCCCGCCACCTGGCCGACCTGGGCACCCGCACCGACGCCCGCCTGGACCAGCTGCGCGACTCCCTCACCGAGGACGCGCGCAAGGGCCGGGCCGAGGGCATCGAGGCGCAGGCCAGGCTGGGCGAGCTGCTGTCGCAGCGGCTGGGCGACATGCGCGCGCAGCTGGACCTGTTCGGCCGCCAGCAGGACACCCGCATCCAGGCCTTCGGCGAGCAGCTGGCGGCGCTGCGCGCGAGCCTGACCGAGGACGCCCGCGTCACCCGCCAGGAGGCGCTGGAATCGCAGCAGCGCTTCGCCGAGGGCCTCAACCAGCGCCTGCAGGAGCTGACCGCGCGCAACGAGCTGCGCATCGGCGAGATGCGCGCCACCCTGGAGCAGCAGCTGCGCGCGCTGCAGCAGGACAACGCCGCCAAGCTGGAGAAGATGCGCGAGACGGTGGACGAGAAGCTGCAGAGCACCCTCGCCACCCGCCTGGATTCGTCCTTCAAGCTGGTGTCCGAGCGCCTGGAGCAGGTGCAGCGCGGGCTGGGCGAGATGCAGCAGCTGGCCACCGGCGTGGGCGACCTCAAGCGCGTGCTGACCAACGTCAAGACCCGCGGCACCTGGGGCGAGGTGCAGCTGGACGCGATCCTGGAGCAGACCCTCACCCCCGAGCAGTACGCGCGCAGCGTGCGCCTGCGCCCGGACAGCGCCGAGGCGGTGGACTTCGCCGTGCGCCTGCCCGGCCGCGGCAACGACGAGGCGCCGCTGTGGCTGCCGATCGACTGCAAGTTCCCGCGCGAGGACTACGAGCGCCTGGTCGACGCCCAGGAACAGGGCGACCCGGAGCTGGTACGCAGCTGCGGCGCGCAGCTGGAGAAGGCGATCCGGATCCAGGCCAAGTCGATCTGCGAGAAGTACATCGTGCCGCCGCACACCACCGACTTCGCGGTGATGTTCCTGCCCACCGAGGGCCTGTACGCCGAGGTGATCCGCCGCGCCGGGCTGACCGACGCCCTGCAGCGCGAGCACCGCATCGTGGTCGCCGGCCCGACCACGGTCACCGCCCTGCTCGGCAGCCTGCAGATGGGCTTCCGCACCCTGGCCATCGAGAAGCGCTCCAGCGAGGTGTGGCAGCTGCTGGGTGCGGTGAAGAGCGAGTTCGGCAAGTTCGCCGGCATCCTCGAGCGCGCGGAGAAGCAGATCAGCACCGTGGGCAAGAGCCTGGGCGATGCCAGCCGCAAGACCCGCACCATCGAGCGCCGCCTGCGCAGCGTGGAGTCGCTGGGCCAGGAGCAGGCGCAGGCGCTGCTGGGCGACCTGGGCCTGGACGCGGTCGAGGCCGGGCTGGACGGCGAGGACGGCGGGTCCTGAGGCCGGAGGTGCGGCGGCCATCGCCGTCACGCGCGGTCGGTTTGATGGATGGAAGAAGGGCCCGGTCTCCCGGGCCCTTCGTGCACCTGCGTCGCTTCCGGCTCAGGTGCCGGGGATCGGCATCGCGTCCACCGGCACGGTGGGGTCGCGGTCCTCGCGCAGGTATTCGGGCAGGTCGTCGCCCTCGTGCCTGCGGTTGCCGCGGCGGTCGGCCTCGATCTGGTACTGGCGGCGCTGCATCCACGCGTCGCGGATCATCGCGTACTCGTCCACCGCGTTCTCGCGCATGCTCTCGATCGGCAGCAGCGCGGCGCGGCGGTCCACCAGCTGCGCGCCCTGCAGGGCGATGCGGTAGCGGTCGCGCTCGACCTGGCGGGTCGGCGACAGCGGCATGTCGCCGGCCAGGCCGAACACGTCGCGCACCGTGCGCGGGCCGAAGAACGGCAGCTCCACGTAGCGCGAGTTGCGCCAGCCCCAGATGCCCAGGGTCTGGCCGAAGTCCTCGCTGCGGCGCTTCATCTTCAGGTCGGTGGCCGGGTCGAAGATGCCGCCGATGCCCAGGGTGGTGTTGACCACGAACCGGCCCAGGGTCTGCACCGCGTCGCGCGGGCGGCCCTGCAGCAGCTGGTTGAGGAAGATCACCGGCGAGGCCAGGTTGTCGAAGAAGTTGCCCACGCCCAGGCGCACCGGTTCCGACACCACCGCCACGTAGGCGCGCGCCACCGGGCGGGCGATGGCGCGGTCGACCACGTTGTTGAAGGCGTGGATGCGCCGGTTCATCGGCTCCCACGGGTCGTAGGCCGGGCGCGCGGACGGATCGCCATCGGCCGGCGCGCCGTACAGCGCAGCGAAGTCGTCCTCGGCCTCGGTCGGCGCCAGGGCGTCGGTATCGGTGGCGGCGGGAGCGACGGGATCGACGGGATCGGCCGGCACCGCGGCGACTTCCGCGCCTTCCTGCGCTGGCGCCAGGGTGCCGGCTCCGGCCTCAGGCGCCGGCTGGGCGGCGGTCGCCGGATCGGTGGGTTCGCCGGCGGCAGCGACGGCCGCCGTGCCGGCCACGAGCGGGGCCGGCTCCGGGCCGGTGTCGGCGGACTTGGGCGCGCTGGCGCAGCCGGCCAGCAACAGCAGCGGCAACAGCAGGGCGCCGGTGGGGGCGGGCTTCATGGGGAGGCTCCGGCGTAGTTCAGTTGGGGGTCCAGCCGGTAGGCGGCGCGCAGCTCGGCCAGGCCGGGCGCGTCGCCCCGGATTTCGACCTGGCCGCCGGCGCGCATGCGCGCGGCGGCCTCGGCCAGCAGCGCCAGGCCGGCGCTGTCCAGGGCCTGGATCGCGCCCAGCTCCAGCGCGCGGGCGCCGTCGGCCAGCGCCTGCAGCGTCGGCCACAGCGCCACCGCGGCCGTCCGGTCCAGGCGGCCTTCCAGGTGCAGCACCTCGCCTTCGCGGCGGGCGCGGGCGCCGTCAGCGGCTGCCATTGGTGTCCGGGCGCAGGCTGCCGCTGCGCAGCTCGGCGGCGACCTGGGCGATCGTCTTCTGCCGCAGCGGGGCGTCGAACTGGGTGCGGAAGGTCTGCACGTAGGACACGCCCTCGACCATCACGTCGAAGATCTTCCAGCCGCCGTTGTTGCGCACCAGGTAGTCGACCGGGATCGGGTCGCCGCCGTCGCGCAGGATCTCGGTGGACACGCGCACGCCGCGGTTGTTCGGCAGCGGGGTCTCCGACTTCAGGCGGATGCGCGGGCGGCCCTCGAACGCCAGCAGGGCGTCGCCGTAGCGCTGCATCAGGTTGTCGGTCATGGCATCGGCGAACAGGGCCACGTCGGCCTCGCTGGCGCCGCGGCCGTGCGGGCCCAGCACCAGGCGCGCGGCGTACTCGCGGTCGAAGCCGGTGCGCAGTTCGGACTCGATGTAGGCGCGCAGCGCCTTGCGGTCCTTCTGGAACTCGGGGCGGCGCTGCTGCAGGGTGGTCAGGACGCGGGTGCCGGTTTCGACCACCTGGCGGCCCGGGGTCTGCGCGCTGGCCTGGGCCTGCGCCTGGGCGTGGACCGGGGCGCCCGCCAGCAGCGGCAGGGCCAGGGCGAGGGAGAAGATCAGGGGCTTCATGGCGTTTCTTCCGTGGGGGACGGTTCTTCGGTGGACGACGGGGACAGCACCTTGGCCGGGTCGGCGCCACCGCCGCCGGCACCGCCGAACATGTACTTGCCGACCAGCTGGATCAGGTCGATCGCCGGCTGGGTGTAGACGATCTCGTCGCCGGGGCGCAGCGGTTCCGGATCGCCGCCCGGCTGCAGGCCGATGTAGCTCTCGCCCAGCAGGCCGCTGGTGAGGATCGCCGCCGAGGTGTCGCCCGGCAGGTCCTGGTAGCGCTCGTCGATGGCCAGGGTGACGATCGAGTCGAACCGCACCGGGTCCAGCTCGACCTTCTTCACCCGGCCCACGACCACGCCGCCGATCTTCACCGGCGCCTGCAGCCGCAGCTGGCCGAGGTTGGCGAAGCGCGCGGTCAGCTCGTAGCTGCCGCCGCCGAGGCCGAACTGGCGGTTGGTCGAGGCGAAGGCCAGCACCAGCAGCGAGGCCAGCGCCAGGATGAGGAAGGCGCCGACCGCAAATTCAAGCCTGGGACCGCGGATTGCCATGGGGAGCTACCTGTGGGAAACGGATCGGAACAGGGCACCGGAGGATGCCCGGGGTTTTTCTGCAATGCCGGCACCGGGTGCCGGCGCCGGTTCAACGGAACAGCAGGGCCGACATCACGAAGTTCAGCATCAGCACCAGCAGCGAGGCATTGACCACCGCGCGGGTGGTGGCCACCGAGGTGCCCTCGATGGTCGGCTCGGCGTGGAAGCCCACGTAGGCGGCCACCAGCGCGCTAACCCCGCCGAACACCGCGGACTTCAGCAGCGCCACGCCGAAATCGTCCCAGAAATCGACGCTGCCCTGCAGCGCCGCCCAGAACGTACCGTTGTCCAGGCCCAGCACCTTGACCGCCTCGAACCAGCTGGCGGAGATGGCCAGCGAGCAGAAGAAGCCGGTCAGCAGCGGCACGCACAGCACCGCCGCCCAGAAGCGCGGTGCCACCGCCTTGGCCACCGGGTCGATCGCCATCAGCTCCAGCGCCTTGATCTGGTCGGTGGCGCGCATCAGGCCCAGCTCGGCGGCGATCGAGCTGCCGGCGCGGCCGATGAACAGCAGCGCGGTCAGCACCGGGCCCAGTTCGCGGTACAGGGACAGGCCCAGCAGGGTCGACAGCGCGTCCGCGGCGCCGAAGGTGGTCAGGGTGCGGTAGCCCTGCAGGGTCAGCACCAGGCCCACGAACGCGCCGCCGACGGCGATGATCGGCAGCGAGCGCCCGCCGATCTTGTAGATCTCCCGCGCCAGCTCGGCGAAGAAGTCGCGGCTGGGCAGCGAGGCGCGTAGCACCGACAGCGAGAACAGGCCGGCCCGGCCCAGGGAACGGATCGCGGCGACGGCGGCCATCAGGCAGCCTCCGCGCGCGCGGCGCCCTCGCGGGCGCTCTCGAACGGGATCGGGCCGTCCGGCTGGCCGTCCAGGAACTGGCGGATCAGCGGGTCGGTCGAGGCCTGCAGCTGTGCCGGGGTGCCATCGAACACGATGCCGTGGTTGGCGATCACCACCACCTGGTCGGCGATCGGCAGGGTCTCGTGCACGTGGTGGGACACGATGATGCTGGTCAAGCCCAGGCTGCGCGACAGGCGCTGGATCAGGCTCATGATCACGCCCGAGGCGATCGGATCCAGGCCGGTCAGCGGCTCGTCGTAGAGCATCAGCGGCGGATCCAGCGCCAGCGCCCGGGCCAAGGCCACGCGCCGGGCCATGCCGCCGGACAGCTCGCGCGGATAAAGCTCCGCCGCGCCGCGCAGGCCGACCGCGTTGAGCTTCATCTCCACCAGCCGGCGCAGCAGCGGCTCGGGCAGGCGGGTATGGGTGCGCAGCGGCAGGGCCACGTTCTCGGCCACGCTCAGGTCGGTCAGCAGGCCGTTGCCCTGCAGCAGCACGCCGATGCCCTTGCGCATCTCCAGCAGTTCGCGCGCCCCTCGCGGCACCGGGCGATCGAACACGCGCACGCTGCCGGCGGCCGGCACCAGTTCGCCGGTCAGCGCGGCCAGCAGGGTCGACTTGCCGGTGCCCGAGGGTCCGAGCACGGCGGTGATGCTGCCGGCGGGAACCGTCAGGTCGAGGTCGCGCAGGATGGTGCGTCCGCCGCGGTCGAGGCGGACTCCCTGCAGGGCGACGGCGTTGGCGGCGGGAGCGGGCATGTGGCGCGCGTTTCCTTCGCGGTTGGGGGAACCACAAACCGGCGCATCATGCGTCGGAAAGACTGAATCTTAACCTATCCATTGAACCGCCCAGTACAGGAATTGTCCCGGACGTGGGCCGGATCGTGCCACCGCGTGCACGTTGTCCGGCCCTGCCGCGCGCGGCTCAGGCGGCGGTGGAAAGCTGGCGCAGCTGCTGCAGCGAGCCCGGCTCGCCGGCGCGGTCGAACAGCTGCCGCAGCTGGCGGTAGACCTGCCCGGCATAGCCCTGGTCGTTGAGCAGCGAGCCGGCGTCCAGGCCGTCGATCGCGCCCTCGCGCACCCGCTCGAACAGCTGCTGGCGGAAGCGTGCCTGGAACGCGTCGGCTTCCGCGTCCAGCCGCGCCAGTTTCGTCGCCAGCGCATCCACGTCGCCCAGGTGGCGCAGCGCATGCAGCGCGCGCAGCTGGCCGAACAGGTGCGCGCGCAGCTCCAGGTAGGCCGCGCGCACCGGGCCATCGGGCCCGGCGAGGTGGCGCTGCAGGTTCTTCTGCAGCTGCCTGGCGCTCTTGACCGCGTTGACCATCTGCATCGCCGCCAGCTGGCTGCCGGCCCAGAAGCGCTGGTGCTCCTCGTCCAGCGGCAGCTCCAGCCGGCTCATGAATGCCAGCAGGTCGCCATACACGCCCTTGACCCGCTGCTGGTACAGCAGTTCGGCGTCCACCGCCTGGCCGGGCGCGCAGGAACCGTCGAGCAGGGCCGGATCGGTCCCGGCAGCGGACAGCGCGCGCGGCGGCAGGCACAGCGCCTGGCAGATCACCTCCATGCTCAGTTCGCCCAGGTGGCGCAGCTCCAGCGCCACCGCGGCCGCGGCCGCATCCACCGATTCCAGCGCCGGGCCGCTGAGGTGGCGCGCATGCACGCGCCCGATCGCCACATCCGCTTCGTGCGCCTCGGGCAACGCTGGATCGGGACGGTCCGGCAGCCAGCGCCGCAGCAGCGCCTCCAGCCGCCGCTGCCAGGGCCAGAACAGGGCCACGCCGCCGGCGTTGAACAGGGTGTGGAACAGGGCCAGCTGCAGCAGCGCGTTGCCGCCGAAGCCGGAGAACCCGGCCACGGCCTTCACCAGCCAGGTCAGCGGCAGCAGCAGGACCAGGGCCGCGCTCGCGGTAACGATGTTGAACAGCGCGTGCGCCAGGGCCAGGCGCTGGCCGCTGCGGTTGCCGCCGAGCATGCCGACGAAGGCGGTGCTGACGCTGCTGCCCACGTTCGAGCCCACCGCGATCGCCAGGCCCTGCTCCAGCTGCAGCTGGCCGCCGGCCAGCGCCGCCAGGGTCAGCATCAGGGTGGCGTGGCTGGACTGCAGGACCACGGTCACCGCCAGCCCGGCCAGCACGAACAGCGCGGTGCCGGCCACGCCGCTGCCCTGCACCGCGGCCGGGTCCAGGCCCGCGCCGAACTGGTCGAAGCCCAGCTTGAGCTGGTCGATGCCCAGGAAGATGAAGGCCACGCCCAGCACCACCCGCCCGGCCGCCTTGCCGCGCGCGCCGGCGAAGCCGCCCAGCACGCCGAACACCAGCAGCGGCAGGGCCAGCGGCGACAGGCTGAGGTCCTGCCCGGCCAGGGCCAGCAGCCAGATGCCGCTGGTCGCACCGAGGTTGGCACCCAGGATCACCGCGATGCCGCCGGCCAGCTGGATCAGCCCCGAGCCGATGAAGGCGATGGTCAGCAGCGAGACCAGGGTGGTGGACTGCAGCAGCGCGGTGCCGGCCATGCCGAACAGCAGCCCGCGCAGCGGGGTGCCGGTGCTGCGCGCCAGCAGCCGCTCCAGGCCGCCACCGGCCAGCTGGCGCAGGCCTTCCTCCAGGCACTGCATGCCGAACAGGAACAGCGCCAGGCCGGCGCACAGCTGCAGCCAGCCGGCGCTGCGCCAGAAGCTCCAGCCCAGCAGCAGCGCCAGTGCAAGCGCAAGCAAAGGTCCCAGCAGCGGCGGCAGCCGCATCGCGCGCATCCAATCCCCCTGCGGCCATCCGCGTCGGCGCGATTCTAGCCAGCGCCGGCCGCCGTCTCGCCTGTTGCGATGGCGCTGCGGCAAGATGGCCGGATGCCCGAGCACCATCCCGACGCCTGCCCCGACTTCCGGCTGTACCACTCCAACTCGCTGGAGATCCTGGCCGGGATCCTGGCCAGGGTGCTGCGCGAGCCGGCGCCCGGCCAGCCGCTGCTGGCGCCGGAGGTGGTGCTGATCCCGCAGGTGGCGATGCGCCGCTGGCTGCAGGCCACCCTGGCCGCCGAGCACGGCGTGGCCGCCAACATCCAGTTCCTCACCCCGGGCGAGTTCGTGGGCCAGGCGCTGGCCGCCAACCTGCCCACCGACCCGGACGGCGACGAGCTCGACGCCGAGACCCTGCGCTGGCACCTGTACGCCGCCCTGTGCGACCACGCCCTGCTGCGGCAGCCGGCCATGGCCCAGATCGCCGCCCACGTCGAAGGGGACGACCCGCTGCGCGCCTGGGCGCTGGCCGGCGAGCTGGCCAACGTGTTCAACAAGTACCAGGCCTGGCGCCGCGAGTGGCTGCTGCGCTGGGAGGACGGCGCCGACCCGGACGACCCGCAGGCCATCCTCTGGCGGCGCGTGGCCCGCGGCCGCCCGCACCGCGCGCGCCGCATCCAGCAGTACCTGGAGCGCTACGCGCCGGCCGGCGGCCCGTTGCCGCAGGGCCTGCCGCCGCGGCTGTCGGCCTTCGCCACGCTCAACGTCTCGCCCGACGTGCTGCGGGTGATCGCCACCCAGGCCCGGGTCGGCACCCTGCACCTGTTCGTGCCCTCGCCGGTGGCCGACTACTGGGGCGACCTGCAGCGCCTGCGCCGCGGCGAGCCGCGCGCCGAGGCGGAGGAGAACCGCCTGCTGCAGCTGTGGGGCGCGGCCGGCGCCGACTTCATGGCCCTGGTCGGCGGCTACGAGGTGGTCCATGCCTCGGCCGAGTTCGAGGTCCACGCCGACCCCGGCGAGGGCGGCGGCGCGCTGCGCGACAGCCTGTTGCGCCGGCTGCAGTCGGACATCTTCCACCGCCGCCCGCGGCCGGGCGCGCCGCTGCGCGCGGAAGTGGACCGCACCGACCCCAGCCTGCAGCTGCACGCCTGCCACACCCGCCTGCGCGAGCTGCAGGTGCTGGCCGACCAGCTGCGCGGGCTGTTCGACGACCCGCGCTTCGATCCGCCGCTGCAGCCGCGCGAGGTCGCGGTGCTGGCGCCGGACATCGATCCCTACCTGCCCTACCTGGAGGCGGTGTTCGGCCGCCGCGGCGAGGCGGACGCCATCCCCTACGCCCTGGCCGATGCCAGCCCGCTGGCCAACGAACCATTGGCCGGGGTGTTCCTGCGCCTGCTGGCGCTGCCGGTGTCGCGCTTCGGCCTGCACGAGGTGCTGGACCTGCTGGCCAGCCCGGCGGTGGCCGAGGCCAATGGCCTGGACGCCCCGGCACTGGACCGCCTGCGCGCCTGGCTGGACGCGGCCGGCGCGCGCTGGGGCCTGGACGCCGCCCACCGCGCGCGCCTGGATGCGCCGGAGGACGACGCCTACACCTGGGCCTTCGCCCTGGACCGCCTGCTGCTGGGCCACGCTTCCGGCAGCGACGCGTCGATCGAACTGGACGACGGCCGCGTGGTGGCGCCGCTGCCGGACCTGGAAGGCAGCGCGCTGGAGGCGCTGGACACCCTGCTGCGGCTGCTGCGGGTGCTGGAACGCAACGCCGGCGCGCTGGCCGGGGCGATGCCGCCGGCGCAGTGGCGCGAACGCCTGCTGGACCTGCTCAAGGCGCTGCTGCCGCGGCCGCCGGCCAGCCCGGCCACCCAGCGCGCGCTGGATCGCCTGCGCAGCCTGGTCGACGCCTTCGCCGACACCGCGCGCCGTGCCGGCTACGAGGCGCCGGTGCCGGCCGAGGCGGTGCGCGCCCACTTCGCCGCCGCCCTGGCCGAAGCCGATACCCGCGCCCCGCTGCTGACCGGCGGCGTCAGCGTCGCGCGCATGGTGCCGATGCGCCTGCTGCCGTTCCGGGTGATCTGCGTGCTGGGCATGAACGACGGCGAGTTCCCGCGCCGCGACCCGGCCGCCGGCCTCAACCGCCTGACCGCCGAGCTGGGCACCGGGAAGCGCCGGGTCGGCGACCGCTCCACCCGCGAGGACGACCGCTTCCTGTTCCTGCAGCTGCTGGCCGCCGCCCAGGACGTGTTCTACGTCAGCTGGATCGGCGCCGACCCGCGCGACGGCAGCGAGCGCGAGCCCTCGGTGCTGGTGTCCGAGCTGCTGGAAGCGGCGGTGGAACAGCACGCGCATCCGCCGGGCGAGACCGCCGGCCTGGCGGATGCGCTGGTGGTGCGGCATCCGCTGCAGCCGTTCGCCGCGGCCGCGTTCGGCGCCGGCGGCGAGCCGCGCCGCTTCTCCTACCGCCGCGACTGGCGCGAGGCCGCGGCGCAGCCGGCCGCGCGCCGCAGCGTGCTGGGCCCGTGGTTCCAGGGCCAGGCCCTGCCGCCACCCCCGGATCCGGACGAGCCGGGCGAGTCGGTGCTGCCGCTGGAGGCGCTGCGCCGGTTCCTGCTCAACCCGGCGCGCGAGTTCCTGGCGCGGGTGCGCGTACGCCTGCCGGAGCTGGAGGAGCACGGCGACGACGTCGAACCGCTGGCCGCGCCGGAAAGCGCGCTGGACCGCAGCCGCATGCAGCGGGCGGTGTTCGAGGCCGCCCTGCGCGGCGAGGAACCGCGGCGCATGCACGCCCTGCTGCGCGCGCGTGGCCTGCTGCCCTCCGGCGAACCGGGGCGGCGCCTGCTGGAACGCCAGGTGGGCGAACTGCAGCCCTGGCTGGAAGCCTTCGCCGGCTGGCGTGGCGACGCCGGTCCGCGGTCGCTGGTGGCCGAGGTGGTGGTCGACGGCGTGCGCCTGCGCGGCCGCATCGACGACGTCTACCCGCAGGGCATCGCCCGGGTGCGCCTGGGCAGGCCCGGCGGCCCGGCCACCATCCGCCACGGCCTGGACTGGCTGCTGGCGCGCGCCGCCGGCCTGCCGCTGGAACTGGTTGAGTTCCACGAGCTCAGGCTCGAGGACGGCGTGCGCCATGGCCCGTTCCCGCGCCCGCCGCTGGCCCCGGAGCAGGCGCGCGCGGTGCTGGCCGCGCTGCTGCGCCTGCGCGCGGCCGGCCTGTGCGAGCCGCTGCCGTTTGCCCCGTACAGCGGCTGGGAGATCTACCAGGGCCAGGGCGACTACCCCCGCAGCGTGCCCAGGGCGCGCACCTGCTGGCATGGCGGCGGACCGCGTCCGCCCGAGTCCGCCGATCCGGCGCTGCGCCTGGCCTTGCGCGGCCGCGATCCGTTCGCCGACCCGGCCCTGCTGCACCGCTTCGTCGAGACCGCCGAGGCGGTGTACACCGCGGTGGCCGACGGCCGCCTGGCGCCGGGCGTGGACCCGGACCTGCTGTTCGGCCTGGCCGGGGTGCACGACGCGGAGGACGCGGCATGAGCGGCGCCCGCGATCCGTTCCTGGAGCTGGACCTGCACGGCGTGCGCTCGATCGAGGCCTCCGCCGGCACCGGCAAGACCTTCACCCTGGCCACCCTGGTGGTGCGCCTGGTGCTGGAGCGCGCGCTGCCGGTGGAGAAGATCCTCGCGGTCACCTTCACCGAGGCCGCCACCCAGGAGCTGCGCGCCCGCGTGCGCCGGCGCCTGGTGCTGGCCGCGGACGTGGCCGCCGGCGTGGTGCCCGGCACCGGTTCGGCCGATGCCGAACTGACCGCGCGCCTGCTGCAAGCCCACCTGGCCCGCAGCGGCGAGGACGCCGCCGCGGTCGCGCGGCGCCTGCGCGCGGCCGCCGACGGCATCGACCAGGCCGCGGTGTTCACCATCCACGGCTTCTGCGCCCGGGTGCTGCGCGAGCACGCGCTGGAAAGCGGCCAGGGCTTCGAGCCGCCGGAGCTGTTGGCCAACGACCAGGGCCTGCGTGAGGCGGTGGCCGCCGACCTGTGGCGTGCCCACGCCACCGATGCGGCAACCGCCGCCGACCTGGAAGAACTGTGGCGCGATGGCCCGAAGGCGCTGGCCGCCGACCTGCCGGCGCTGGCGCGGCAGCCGCGCCTGCGCCCGCAGCCGCCGGACCCGGCGCAGCCGGATCCGCAACCACGGCTGGAGGCGGCCGCACGCGCGCTGCTGGAGGCCGGCCTGGCCCATGGCGACGAACTGCGCGAGGCGCTGCTGGCCGCGGTGGCGGGCAAGGTGCTCAACAACAACAGCTACCGCGCGGCCTGGATCGGCGAACTGTTCGACCAGCTGCGGCGCTGGTGCCAGGCCGGCCGCCCGGAGGTGCCGTTCCACCACGACAAGCTGGGCCAGCTGCAGCGCGCCACCCTGCTCAAGTGCACCAGCAAGGCCGGTGCCGGCAAGACCCCCGATTCGCCGCTGTGCGACGCGGTGCAGGCCTATGCCGAAGCCATGGAGGCGGTCGAGGCCTGGCGCGAGGCGCGCCGGGTGGCCCTGCTGCACCGCCTGCGCACGGATGCGCGACGCAGGCTGGCCACGCTCAAGCGCCAGCTGCGGGTGCAGACCTACGACGACCTGATCGACGGCGTCGCCGCCGCGCTCGACGGCGCCCACGGCGAGGCCCTGGCCTGGCGCCTGCGCGAGCAGTACGCGATCGCCCTGGTCGACGAGTTCCAGGACACCGACCCGCGCCAATGGCGGATCTTCGACCGCGTGTTCGGTGCCGCCAGCGGCGAGCCGGCGCTGTTCCTGATCGGCGATCCCAAGCAGGCGATCTACCGCTTCCGCGGCGGCGACGTGGAAACCTACCTGGCCGCCTGCGCCACCGCCGAGGCCGCGCCGGCGCTGGACCGCAACTTCCGCTCGCGGCCGAGCGTGCTGGCCGCGATCGAGGCGCTGTACGCGCAGGCCGGCGCCGCCGCCTTCGCCGATCCGCGCATCGCCTTCCACCCGGTGCAGCCGGGCGGGCGCCGCGGCGACGGCGACTTCCTGCGCGACGGCAGTCCGGCCCCGGCCCTGACGGTGTGGCAGGCCCCGCCGCCGCCGGTCGACGCCAAGGGCAAGCGCAAGCCCTGGCCGGCCGGGCGCTCGCGCGAACTGGCCACCGATGCCTGCGTGGCGGCGATCCATGCCGTGCTCAGCGATGCCCGCGCCGGCCGCGCCAGCATCGACGGCCGCCCGGTGCGGCCGGGCGACATCGCGGTGCTGGTGCGCAAGCACCGCGAGGCGACGCAGATCCGCCAGGCCCTGGCCGCGGTCGGCATCCCCGCGGTGGCCGCCGGCAGCCAGAGCCTGTTCGAGACCGGCGAGGCGCTGGAGGTGCTGGTGCTGCTGCAGGCGCTGCTGCACGGCGACGACGACGCCCGCCTGCGCGCCGCCCTGGCCACCGTGCTGGTCGGCCAGGACGCGCACCACGTTGCCGCCCTGGATGGCGACGGCGAGGCCATGCGCCAGTGGCGCCACGCCGCGCTGGGCTGGCGCGAGCGCCTGGACCAGGGCGGCCCGCTGGCCCTGCTGGGCGAACTGTGCGCGGCCCAGGCCACCCGCCTGCTGGCCCTGGTCGACGGCGAACGCCGCCTGACCAACTACCTGCAGCTGGCCGAGCAGCTGCAGGAAGCGCAGCGCCAGGCGCTGGGCCTGCACGGCCTGGTCGACTGGCTGGAACGGGCCATCGCCCAGGCCAGCAGCAACGACGAGACCCAGCTGCTGCGCCTGGAGTCGGACGCGCACCGGGTGCAGATCGTGACCCTGCACAAGAGCAAGGGCCTGGAGTACCCGCTGGTGTTCCTGCCGTTCGTCGGCATCGGCGCCAGGCCGGACACGCCCTCGCGCTGCGTGGTGGTGCACGACGCCGAGGGCCCGCTGCTGCAGTGGCGCCTGCAGGAGCAGGCCAGCGGCTGGGGTGATGCGGTCGCGCGCCACCAGGAAGCCTGCAGGGCCGAGGACGCGCGCCTGCTGTACGTGGGCCTGACCCGCGCGCGCGACGCGCTGTGGCTGGCCAGCGGCGAGTTCTACAACCACCACGCCACCCCCCTGTGGCCGATGCTGCGCGATCCGCAGGTGCTGGCCGCCGCCCTGCCCGGCTCCATCGTGCTCGATGCCACCCCGCCGCCGGCCAGCCTGCCGTGGCTGCCGGCCGAGGCCGAGGGCGAGGTGCCGCCGGCGCGCACGCCCGGCCGCTCCCTGGCCAGCGACTGGTGGGTGTACAGCTTCACCCAGCTGGCCCGCGCCGACGGCGCCGGCGACACCTCCAGCGCCGCTACCCAGCCGCCGCCCGGCGGCCGCGACGAACCCGCCGCGCCCGAGGCCGAGGCCCCGGCCGACGAGGGCCACGATCCGCGCTTTGCCGGCTCGCGCTTCGGCGTGGTCCTGCACGAGGTGCTCGAGTACGCCGACTTCGCCGCCTGGCGCGACTGGCGCCCGGGCGATCCGGCCCCGCCCGGCGAGGAGGCGCGCATTGTCCGCGCGCTGCGCAATGCCGGTTATGCCGAGGCCGAGCTGGACGACGGCATCGCCCTGCTGGCCAGCCTCGCCGGCCACACCCTGACCGTACCGCTGCCGGAGGGCGTGCGCCTGGCCGAGTTGCCGGAGGCGCAGCGGCGCGCGGAGATCGAGTTCCAGTTCGCCCTGGCCCCGACCCGCAGCGAGCAGCTGCTGGCCCTGCTCCACCGCCACGGCCTGCTGCGCGGGCGCAGCGGCTTCGGCGGCCGGTGCACGCTCGAGGGCCTGATGACCGGCCTGATCGACCTGACCTACCTGCACGACGGACGCTGGTACGTGCTCGACTACAAGTCCAACCGCCTGCGCGGCTACGGCCCGGCGCAGATGGCCGAGGCCATGGAACACAGCGAATACCCGCTGCAGGCGCTGATCTACACCGTGGCCCTGCACCGCTGGCTGCGCTTCCGCCTGGGCGGGGCCTATGACTACGCGTGCGACTTCGGCGGCGTGCGCTACCTGTTCTGCCGCGGCCTGGACGCGGCCGCCGCGGCACCCGACGGTAGCCGCCCGGGCGTGCAGGCCTGGCGCTTCGAGCCAGCACTGGTGGAGGCGGTGGACGCGCTGTTTGCCGGCCGCGAGCCGGCGGGAGCGGCGGCATGAGCCTGCTCGAGCGCCTGCGCAGCGAGGGCCACCTGCGCACCCTGGACCACGCCCTGGCCGTGGGCCTGCGCCGGCTCGACCCGGGCACCGCGGACGAGGTCGTGCTGGCCGCGGCCCTGGCCTCGCTGGCGGTGTCCGCCGGCCACGCCGGCTTCCGCATCGACCAGCCGCGCGCCCTGCTCGACCTGGACCTGGACTGGCCGGACCCGGCGCAGTGGCAGCGCGCGCTGCAGGCCTCGCGCTGGGTGGCCTGCCCCGGCGCGCGTGCGGACGAAGCCCCCGGCGCGGCGCCGCTGGTGCTGGAGCACGGCCTGCTCTACCTGCGCCGCTACCGCGAGTACGAGCGCCGCCTGGCCGCGGGCCTGCAGCGGCTGGGCAGCGGCGCCGCCGAGCCGGAAGGCATCGCCGCCCTGGCGCCGCTGTTCGCGCGGCTGTTCCCGCAGGCGGCCGGCGGCGGCGACCACCAGGCGCGCGCCGCCGCGGTTGCCCTGCTCCACCGCCTGCTGCTGGTCACCGGCGGCCCCGGCACCGGCAAGACCACCACCATCGCCCGCCTGCTGGTGCTGCTGGCCGCGCGCGCCGCCGCCGCCGGCCAGCCGGCGCCGCGCATCGCCCTGGCCGCGCCCACCGGCCGCGCCGCCGAGCGCATGGCCGAGAGCCTGCGCCGCGCCGCGCGGCTGCTGGCCGAGCAGGGCATCGAACCGGAGCTGCTGGCGCCGCTGGCCACCGGCGGCCGCACCCTGCACCGCCTGCTCGGCACCATCCCCGACTCCCCGCGCTTCCGCCACGACGCCGCCAACCCGCTGGACGTGGACATCGTGGTGGTGGACGAGGCCTCGATGATCGACCTGCCGCTGATGGCCAAGCTGGTGGAAGCGGTGCCCGACGGCGCGCGCCTGGTGCTGCTGGGCGACCCCGACCAGCTGCCCTCGGTGGAGGCCGGCGACGTGCTCAGCGGCATCCTCGCCGCCGCCGGCGACGGCATGCGCCTGGCCGCCGCCGACGCGGGCGCGCTGCAGCCGCTGCTGGGCGAGGTCGACCCGGCCGCGATCGCACCCGATGCCGCCGTGCCCTTCCCTGCCCGCCACGTGCACCTGGTGCGCGGCTGGCGCCAGTCGGCCGCGCTGGACCTGGCGCCGCTGGCCGCCGCGGTGCGCAGCGGCGACGGCGAACGCGCGCTGGCGCTGCTGCGCGAGGGCAGGCTCGACGGCGTGCACTACCACGCCGACGCCGCCGACCTGCTGCAGGACCCGGCCCGGCGCGAGCACTTCCTCGCCCACTGGACCGCCCTGGCCCAGGCGCCCACGCCCGCCGAGGCCCTGGCCCTGGCCGGACGCCTGCGCATCCTCGCCGCGGTGCGCGAAGGCCCGCAGGGCGCGCGCGGGCTCAACACCCGGATCGAGGCGTTGCTGGCCGAGCGCCTGGCCCAGCAGCAGCCGCGCACGCGCAGCGACGGTTTCTTCCACGGCCGCCTGCTGCTGGTCACCGAGAACCACTACCGCCACGGCCTGTTCAACGGCGACATCGGCATCTGCCTGCGCGACGACCGCGGCCAGCTGATGGCCTGGTTCCCGGGCGCCACGCCCGACGCTCCGCGCGCGTTCCATCCGGCCACCCTGCCCGCCCACGACAGCGCCTTCGCCATGACCGTGCACAAGGCCCAGGGCTCGGAGTTCGACGAGGTGTGGCTGGTGCTGCCGGGCAAGGACAGCCGCGTGCTCTCGCGCGAACTGGTCTACACCGGCCTGACCCGCGCCCGCGATGCGCTGCACCTGTGCGCCGACCCGGCGATCCTGGCCCTGGCGCTGTCGCGCCACGTCAGCCGCGTGTCCGGGCTGGCCTGGCGGCTGGGGGCCGGGGACTGAACGCGGCGCGCCCCAGGCGCGGCGGCGTGCCATCGCCCGGCGCGTCCTGATCCGGCCTGCACGCGCCACGTGCTGGCATGGGCGCGTGCCCGGGCGGCGGGCGTGCGAGGAGACGGCCATGAAGCCATACCGCGGCAACGACGGGGATTCGGGCGTGGACGCCTACGAATGCGGGCCCGGCTGGATCGAGGTGCGGTTCCGCCGCGGCGGCACCTACCGCTACGACGCGCGCCACCCCGGCAGCGAACACGTGCTGGAGATGCAGCGCCTGGCCGAGGCCGGCGACGGGCTCAACACCTATATCAACCAGTTCGTGCGCGACGACTTCGCGGCCCGCCAGTCGCTGGACCCCTGAGCGGCGGCCCCATTGCGCAGCCCCCGGGACTGGAGGAACATCTGTGAACTACGTCACGGATATGCCCCGGCCGGGGCGACGCATAGCGATCAGGGGGAGATCGTCCATGGAACGCCTGTCCAAGCTGCTGTGCCTGCTGGGGATCCATCGCTACACCAAGCCGACGCATGACGGTGGCCTACGCTGCCGTTGCCGCCGGGTCCGCTACCAGCTGCGCTAGGACGCGCTGCCGCCGCTTCCGCGGCGCGGGCAAATTGAGACAAAGCCGATTCCGTGACGCAGCGGCGGACGCGATGCTCGTCCCATGCACGGCGGTCACCCGTCACGGTCCGGTGGGCCGGGCGGGAGCGTGGCCGGGCGTGCGCCAGGGGATCGCAGCCATGTTGCGCCTGATCTCGACGGTACTTTGCCTGCTGGGTTTCCATCGCTACGAGCTGCCGACCCGCGACGGCGGGATGCGCTGCCGTTGCCGGCGCGTGCGCTACCTGCTGCTTTGACGGCGGCACGCGCGTAGCGGGATCCAGCCGTGGGCGGGGAAGGCCATTGCCGGCGCCCGGCGCCGGCAGGGGCCTTTGCACGCACGCCCATGCGCGCCAGTCACGCCGCAGCCTCAGCGCAACAGTTCCGCCAGCGCCCAGGTGTCGAGGAAGGCGATCACGCGCACGATCCGGTCTTCGCGCAGCTGCATGTGCCAGGCATAGCGGTTGCGGTAGGTCCCGCCATCGCGGGTGGTGGCCTGGCCGGACCAGACCACCACCACCATGTCGTCCTGCGCCAGCACCTGTTCCACCGTCGGCACGATCGGCGTGGCCAGGCGCGCGCCGATCGGCGCCACCGCCTGTTCCAGGAACTGCGCGCGCGAGCGGTACACGCCGGAAACCGGGCTGGTGCCGGCCACGGTCCATTCCACGTCCTCGTGCAGCAGGTCGAACACGCTGCCGCGGCCGTCGCGCCAGGCGGCAAAGGCCTCGCGCACCCGCGCGGCATTGGCCGCCGCATCGGAGGCGGGGGGATCGGCCACCGGCGCGGCGGCGGCGGGCACGGCGGACGCCAGGGCAAGCGCGCAGCCGATGGCCAGGCGCCAGGGCAGGGAGCGGATGGGCATGGGGATCCTCCTGTGCATGCATGCTCAGGCCGGGTGCGCCACCGGGCGCACGACGATGTCGCTGGTGTCCACGTCCTCCGGCTGGGCGATGGCGTGGGCAATGGCGTTGGCGATCGCCTCGGGCCTGAGCGCGACCTTGCGGAACTCGGCCATGGCGCGGGCCGCGTCCGCATCGGTGATGGTCGCGGCCAGCTCCGACTCGACCACGCCCGGATAGACGCAGGTGACGCGGATGCGGTCGTTCTCCTGGCGCAGGCCCTCGGAGATCGCGCGCACCGCGAACTTGGTGCCGCAGTACACCGCCGCGGTCGGCATCGCGTACAGCCCGCCGATCGAGGAAACGTTGATGACGTGGCCGCTGCCTTGCGCCTGCATCGTCGGCAGCACCGCGGCGATGCCGTACAGCACGCCGCGCACGTTGACGTCGAGCATGGCGTCCCACTCCTCGACCTTCAGCGCCGCCATCGGCGACAGCGGCATGATGCCGGCGTTGTTGACCAGTACGTCGATGCGGCCGAAGCGCTGCAGCGCGTGTTCGGCGAAGGCCTGCATGCTGGCGCGGTTGGCCACGTCCAGTTCGCGGGCGCTGGCGCTGCCGCCGGTGGCGGCGATCGCCTCGGCCAGCCGCTGCAGGCGGTCCAGGCGGCGCGCGCCCAGCACCACGCGCGCGCCACGCGCGGCGAGCACGCGCGCGGTGGCCTCGCCGATGCCGCTGCTGGCGCCGGTGACCAGCACCACCTTGCCGTGGATGTTGTCGTTCATGGCGGGAACTCCGGTTGGGGGTGTCAGTCCGCGCGGAAGGCGGAGGCGGCCGGCACCCGGCGCAGGACCATGCCGGCGTGGTACAGCACGCCGTCGATGAACTCGCCATCGGCGGAAAAGCCGGTGTCGTCCAGGTAGTCGATGTGGTTGCCGCGGATCGTGTAGCGGCCCTGGTAGGCGCTGCGGCGCAGGCCGCGGACCTCGTCGTAGCGGCCGTCGGCGCGCAGTTCGTGGCGGATGTAGCCGTCGTCGCTCACCCACATCCCGACGTAGGGTGGGGCACGGACGGGGCCGTGGAGGCGGACGCAGGGACGCGGTGGGAAGCGGGAGAGGGAGCAGGGGCCATGGGGATTCTCCGTCGGGGGGTGGAACCACCCTAGGCCGGCGCCAGTGTCCACGGAATTCCCCCGGAACTGGACGTGGTGGTTAGATTGGCTAACCAATCCCCCAGGAGCCCGCCATGCAGCCGGACCTCAACCTGTTGCACCTGTTCCGGGCGGTGGCCGAGTCGCGCAATTTCCGCGCCGCCGCCGACCGCCTGGGGGTGACCCGCTCGGCCGTCAGCCAGGGCGTGCGCCGGCTGAAGGATGCGCTGGGCGTGGCCCTGGTGCAGCGCTCCACCCGCAGCGTGCGCCTGACCGAGGCCGGCGAGCGCCTGCACGCCCAGATGGCCGGGGCGTTGTCCACCCTGGCCACGGCGCTGGAGGAGGCCGGCGGCGACGCCAGTCCGCGCGGCGTGCTCAGGGTGGCGGTCGCCTCGATCGCCGAGCCGTTCCTGTCCGGCCCGCTGGTGGCCTCGTTCGTGCAGGCCTACCCGCACATCACCCTGGACGTGACCGTGACCGACGAGGAGTTCGACATCGTCGCCGCCGGCTTCGATGCCGGCGTACGCCTGGGCGAGGTGATCGAGCAGGACATGGTCGCCGTGCCACTGGGCGGGCCGCAGCGCGAGCTGGCGGTGGCTGCCCCGTCCTACCTGGCCGCGCACGGCGTGCCGGTGCATCCGCGCGAGCTGGTGCGGCACCGCTGCATCGGCTGGCGCGCGCGCCCGGAGCTGGCGCCGTACCGCTGGGAGTTCGTCGAGGACGGGCGCCCGTTCGACGTGCAGGTCGAGCCGCAGCTGACCACCAACGACCTGTCGCTGATGATCCGCGCCGCGCTGGCTGGCGCCGGCATCACCTTCGCCCCGGAGGCCTGCTTCCGCCCCTGGCTGGATCGCGGCGAACTGGTGCCGCTGCTGCGGGACTACCTGCCGCCGTTCCCCGGTTTCTACCTGTACTTTCCCGCCCGCCGCCACACCCCGCCGCGGCTGCGCGCGCTGGTGGACCACGTGAAGGCCGCCGCGACGCGGCGCGACCCAACCTAAGGCACCCGCGTACGCCCGCCCCGGCCACTATGCTGGGCGATCGCATCCGTGCGACCCCCGAATGGAGACTGCCTTGAAGAAGACCCTGCTTAGCGCCGCGACCCTGGTCGCCCTCGGCCTGGCCGCCACGGCCGGCGCCCATGACGCCCATGCCTGCCTGGACGACGCCTGCACCCTGCAGCTGTTGCAGCCGGCCGGCGACGCCGCCGGCGGTGGCGCGATCGAGACCCCGCGCTTCGGCAGCTGGGGCTTCGACGTGGCCGGCATGGACACCAGCGTGGCCCCGGGCAAGGACTTCTTCGCCTATGCCAGCGGCACCTGGGCCAAGAACACCCGGATCCCCGCCGACCAGTCCAGCTACGGCGCCTTCCGCGCCCTGCGCGACCTGTCCGAGGCGCGCGTGCACCAGCTGGTGGAGAGCTACAAGCTGGGCGACCCGGCCACAGGCGGCGACGCCGCCAAGATCGCCGCGGTCTACCACGGCTTCATGGACGAAGCGACGATCGAGAAGCTCGACGCCGCCCCGCTCAAGCCGCTGCTGGAGCGCGTGCGCAAGGCCGGCTCGCACCTGGAGATCGCGCGCCTGATGGCCGCGCGCGACACCTTCAACGCCACCCTGTTCGGGCTGTCGGTCAGCGACGACCAGCGCGACCCCGAGCACTACACCCTGTACATGAACCAGTCCGGCCTGGGCCTGGGCGACCGCGAGATGTACCTGCGCGACAACTTCGCCCCGCAGCGCGAGCGCTACCTGGCCTACATCGCCCAGCTGCTGGAGCTGGCCGGCTGGAAGGACCCGCAGGCCGCCGCGCAGTCGGTGCTGGCGTTCGAGACCAAGATCGCCGAGGCGCACTGGACCCGCGCCGAAAGCCGCGACCGCGACCGCACCTACAACCCGGTGCCGTTCGAGCGCTTCGACGCCTACGCCCCGGGCTTCCCCTGGGCCGAGTACTTCAAGGCCGCCGGCGTGGACCACGGCAGCGTGGCCGTGGTGCGCCAGGGCACCGCCATCCCGAAGATGGCCAAGGTCTTCGCCGACACCGACGTGGCCACCCTGCAGGCCTGGCAGGCGTTCCACGCCGTCGACGGCGCCGCGCCGCTGCTGTCCAGCCGCTTCGCCAACGCCCACTTCGAGTTCCGCGACAAGTTCCTCAACGGCCAGCTCGAGCAGCGCGAGCGCTGGAAGCGCGCCGTGTCCCTGGTCGAGGCCAGCCTCGGCGAGGCCGTGGGCCGCGACTACGTGGAGCTGTACTTCACCCCGGACGCCAAGGCCAAGATGGACGCCCTGGTGGCCAACGTGAAGGCGGCCATGGCCGCGCGCCTGGACCAGCTGGAGTGGATGAGCCCGGCCACCAAGGCCGAGGCCCACGCCAAGCTCAAGGGCTTCGGCCTGAAGATCGGCCACCCGCCGAAGTGGCGCGACTACAGCGGCCTGCGCATCGCCAATGGCGACGTGGTCGGCAACGCGCTGCGCGCGCGCCAGTTCGAGTGGGACTACCGCCGCGCCCGCCTCGGCAAGACCGTGGACAAGGACGAGTGGGGCATGACCCCGCAGACCGTCAACGCCTACTACAACTCGGTCAAGAACGAGATCGTGTTCCCGGCCGCGATCCTGCAGCCGCCGTTCTTCGACCCGGACGCCGACCCGGCGGTGAACTACGGCGGCATCGGCGGCGTGATCGGCCACGAGATCATCCACGGCTTCGACGACCAGGGCCGCAAGTCCGACGGTGCCGGCGTGCTGCGCGACTGGTGGACCGCCGAGGACGCGGCCAAGTTCGAGGCCCAGGCCGCCAAGCTGGCCGCCCAGTACGAGGCCTACGAGTTCCCGCAGCTGCCGGGCCTGCACATCAACGGCCGCACCTCGATGGGCGAGAACATCGGCGACCTCGGCGGCCTGACCATCGCCCTGGAGGCCTACCGCCGCTCCCTCGGCGGCAAGCCGGCCCCGGTGATCGACGGCTTCACCGGCGAACAGCGCTTCTTCCTCGGCTGGGCCCAGGTCTGGCGCACCCTGTGGCGTGATGACGCCCTGCGCCAGCAGCTGGTCAACGGCACCCACTCCCCGGGCCACATCCGCGCCTTCGCCCCGCTGCGCAACATCGACGCCTGGTACGACGCCTTCGGCGTCAAGCAAGGCGACCCGCTGTACATCAAGCCGGAAGACCGCGTGCGGATCTGGTAAGCCAGGCCAGGCGCTGTAACCCCAAGGGCGGGGCCGCTTCGGCGGCCCCGTCCTCGTTCCGGCCCTGGGCGGACCCGCGGCGCGTGGGTCAGGCGGCCAGCTGGCGGCCCACGTTCTCGATCACAACGCGCACCTGCTCCACCATCGGTCCATTGCCATGGTGGGAGAGCTCCAGCTTGCGCAGCGCCCGGGTCATGGCCACGTACAGCAGGCGGACCTGCTGCTGCCGGCGTTCGCCGTCACTCTCTGGCGAAGCAAGCTCGCAGATCCCGGGAATGAACACCGTGTCGAACTCCAGGCCCTTGCTGGAGTGCATGGTCATGACCTTGATCGCCGGGTCGCCGCTGAACAGGTTGCGCCGGCGCTCGCCACTGGCAACCAGCACCGGCAGGCCGCGCTTGCGCAGTTGCCCGGCGACCAGTTCCGCCAGCCGGTTCGAATGGCACAGCACGGCGAAGTCGTCCGGGCTCGCGCCCTGCTCCAGGGCGTCGCCGATGCGCGCGGCGATCAAGTCCGCCTCGTTCCAGATGTTCCGCCCCCGCCAGAGCTCCGGCATCGGGCCGCGCCTGCCGGCGCTCTCGGGCGGGATCACCGGCACATGGTCGTCGTCGGTTTCCTGGGGGGCGAGCACTTCCTCGGCGAAGGCCTTGGCAACCGACAGCACCTCCAGGGTGTTGCGGTAGTTCAGGCGCAGGATCGTGGTCCGCCCGCGCGCCTGGATGCCCACGCTGGCGAAGCTGAACTTGCGCCGCCCGCCGTTGCCGTAAAGCGTCTGTGCGTCGTCGTAGAGCAGCAGCAGTGAGTTGGTCTCCGGGTCGACCATCTGCACCACCAGCTGCAGCCACTCCGGCGCGAAGTCGTGGCCCTCGTCAATCAGCACCGCGCCGTACTGCGCGCGTGGGATGGCCTTGGCCTGCACCGCCGCGATGACGGCTTCCACCAGCAAGGCGGCATAGCGGTCGGCGTTGTCCTGGTACGGAGGCGGGCGCACGCCATAGGTCTGCAGCTGCTCCTTGCACCAGCCGTGGAAATGCCGCACCGCCACGCGGTCGTGCACGGCGTGCGCGACCATCAGCTGCTCCAGGCGGCTGGCCAGGGTCTTGTTGAAGCACAGCACCAGCACCGGCTTGTGCAGCCGCCGCGCCAGCTCGACGCAGCGGTAGCCGAGGATCATGGTCTTGCCGGAGCCGGCCACGCCATGGATCACGCGGTGCCCGTCCCCGAGCGAGCGCGCCAGCTGTTCTTGCTGCAGGTCCATGATCCGGATGATGTCGGGGATCTCCACCGGCACCTCCTGCGGCTCGGCTGCCAGTGGCGGCAGCAGTTCGCCCTGCTGCTGGATGCGCAGCTGCGGGAACAGGTGCCAGCGCACGCGGTCGATCTGCGGCAGGGTCAGCTGGCAGGGGAACGGCATCATGAACATGTCCCACAGCCGCTTCTGGAACTCTTCCGGATCGACGCCCTCGGTCATCTCGTCCCGGCAGATCACGCTGGCCGCGCCGATGAAGGCATCCAGTTCCATCTGTTCGAACTGGTGGCGGGTGATGCCGGTCAGCACCACGCCGAATCCCCACGGCATGACCAGCTTGCCTTCGCGGCGATGGCCGGCCGGATGCAGCAATGCCGGGTCTGATTGCAGCAGGCGCTGGATCTCCATGGCGTAGTCGCGCGCCTGGCGCAGCGGATTGGGCTCGACCACGCGGCCGCGCTCGGTGTTGAGAACCACCCGGTCGCGGTCGATCTCGGCCAGGGACTCCTGCTTCCAGTCCTTGACCTCCAGCACCAGGATGCCGCGGTGCGGGTGGAGCACGACGAAGTCCGGATGCCTGTACCTGGGCCCGATCGGAACGTCGTACCAGCACAGGTAGTCTTCCTCGAGCTTGTCTTCCAGGCGCAGCGAGAAGCGCCGCTCGCCGGGCGTCATGCGCCCCGCGCAGGTCCCCCTGTTCGGAATCAGCGTAGCCAAGGCATCGGCCTCCCCTGGGACAGTTCCATGGCTGCGGATGAATATAGCGCTTGGCGGAAGCCTTCCCGGGGCAGGGACCCGGGACCGCCGCGGGACGGGATTTCTTTACGATTCCGTTTACGATCCGGAGCGGGGTTGTCCGGAAAAAGTCCAGCAGTATCAAATGCTTGGCAAAACGCGGGCTGGGGGTTTCTTTACGATTCGCCGCGGGCAGGGTGAAAGTCAACCGCTGCGGGACGCCCGTGGTCCCGCCGGGAGCCCCTGAGCCGACGGTTCGCGCCGGTCCCGCCTCAGCCCTGCTTGCCGTCCGCCGGGGCGGGGAACTCGAGGCTGACCGGGCACCGCCAGCAGGTACTTGCTGCGGTACTGGCCGTTGAAGTTGTCCTCTTCCTTTGCCTTGCCCGGCTACGGAATTGCCATGGGGAGGGGCGGCATCAGGCAGAATGGCCGCCTCCCCCGCATGATCCGGATGGCCATGGACGTTGAAGCTGTAATGCGCGCCGCGCTGGTCGAAGCCGGCTACGGCCCCGATGCGGTGGGCTCGGCGCTGCCGCGGATCATGCGCATCCTGCAGGCCGAGGACGTGCGCCTGGAGGTCGGCCGCCCGCTGTCGCGCAAGGAGCGCGAGTACGTGCGCCTGCAGCTGGAGATCGGGCTGAGCGTTCCGGAGATCGTTGCCGCCCTCAAGCGCTGAGGGCGCGGGCGTTCCCGCGGTGATGCCACGACATGCGTGGCCCGGACAAGGCCGAAGGCCGCATCCGGGTTGGGTGCCGGGAACGCGCCATCGGCAATGCGCCGGCCTCCTGGCCCCCTCCCGAGCGCCCGTTGGGAGGAACCGGAGCAGCAAAGAAGAAGGCCCGCTTGCGCGGGCCTTCCTGTCGCTGCAGCGCGCGGCTTACTTGAGGCCGCGGAACTCCAGCAGCGGCTCGACGCTGGGATCCTTGCCGCGGAACTCGCGGTAGGCACTGGCCAGGTCGCGCGAGTGGCCGATGGAGAGGATCTTCTCGCGGAAGACCTTGCCGTTCTCGCGGGTCAGGCCGCCGTTCTCCTCGAACCACTTGAAGGCATCGTGGTCCAGCACCTCGGCGCCGAAGTAGGCGTAGTAGCCGGCCGCATAGCCGCCGCCCCAGACATGGGCGAAGTAGTTGCTGCGGTAGCGCGGCGGCACCGCGGCCAGGTCCACCTTGTACCTGGCCAGGGCCTGCTTCTCGAACGCGTCCACGTCCTCCACCCTGGCGTCGGCCGGCAGCAGGTGCCAGGCCAGGTCCAGCAGCGAGGCGGCCAGGTACTCGGTGGTGGCGTAGCCCTGGTTGAAGGTGCGCGCGCGCACGATCTTCTCCACCAGCTCCTTCGGCATCGGCTCGCCGGTCTGGTAGTGGCGGGCGTAGTTGGCGAACACCTGCGGGTAGAGCGCCCAGTGCTCGTTGAACTGCGAGGGGAACTCGACGAAGTCGCGCGGCACGTTGGTGCCGGACAGGCTCGGGTAGGTGGTCCTGGAGAACAGGCCGTGCAGGGCGTGGCCGAACTCGTGGAACAGGGTGGTGACGTCGTCGAAGCTCAGCAGCGCCGGCTGGCCGGGCGCGGGCTTGGTGAAGTTCTCGACGTTGTAGATCACCGGGATCGTGCCGGCCAGGCCGTCCTGCTCGACGAAGTTGCCCATCCAGGCGCCGCCGCGCTTGCTCGGGCGCTTGAACGGATCGAGGTAGAACACCGCCAGCTGGGTGCCGTCGGCGTCGAACACGTCGAACACGCGCACGTCCGGGTGGTAGACCGGCAGGTCGGTGCGCTCCTTCAGGGTGATGCCGTACAGCTCTTGGGCGGCGTAGAACACGCCGTCCCTGAGCACGCGGTCCAGCTCGAAGTAGGGGCGCACCTGGGCCTCGTCCAGGTCGTACTCGGCCTGGCGCACCTGCTCGGCGTAGAAGTCCCAGTCCGCGGCGCCGGCGCTGAAGCCGCCACCCTGGCGGTCGACCACCGACTGGATCTTGGCCAGCTCGGCGCGCGCGCGCGCGGTGGCGGCCGGCACGGTGTCGTTGAGCAGCTTCAACGCCGCTTCCGGGGTGCCGGCCATCTGGTCGGCGATGGCGTAGGCGGCGTAGTTGTCGAAGCCCAGCAGCTGCGCCTTGCGTGCGCGCAGCTTGGCCAGGCGCAGGATGGTGGCGCGGGTGTCGTTGTCGTCGCCCCGGGCGGCGCGGTTCATCGACGCGGCCAGGATCTCCTCGCGCAGGGCGCGGTCCTTCAGCTTGCCCAGCACCGGCTGCTGGGTGGTGTTCTGCAGCTCCAGCAGCCAGCCCTCCTTGCCGGCGGCCTTGGCCGCCTCGGCGGCGGCGGCGAGGGTGCCCTCGTCCAGGCCTTCCAGGCGCGCCTTGTCGGTCACCAGCACGGCGCCGGCATTGGTGGCGGCCAGCAGCTTGGCGCCAAACGCGGTGGTCAGCGAGGACTCCTCGGCGTTGAGCTTGCGCAGCTCGGCCTTGTCCGCGTCCGAGAGCAGGGCGCCGGCGCGCACGAAGGCGTCGTAACGGTGCTCGACCAGGGTCTTCTGCTCGGCGTCCAGGCCCAGCGAGTCGCGCTGGTCGTAGACGGCCTTGACCCGGGCGAACAGCGCCGGGTCGAGGTGGATGGCATCGCTGTGCTCGGCCAGCTTCGGCGCCAGGACTTCCTCGGCCGCCTGCAGGGTCGGGTTGGTGTGCGCCGAGGTCATGGCCTCGAACACCAGCATCGCGCGCGAGAGCAGGGCGCCGGCGCGCTCCATCGCCTCGATGGTGTTGGCGAAGCTCGGCGGCTCCGGGTTGTCGGCGATGGCGCGGATCTCGGCCAGGTGCTGGCGCATGCCCTCCTCGATCGCCGGCTGGTAGTCGGTGTCGCGGATGCGGTCGAACGGCGGCGCCTGGAAGGGCAGCGGACTGGGCGCCAGCAGGGCGTTGTCGCCCTGGGCGGCGCCGGCGGGGGTGGCACTGGAATCGGGCATGGCGTTTTCGTTGGCGGTACGTTCGCCGCAGGCGGACAGGGCCAGGGCGATCGCCGAGGAAAGTAGCAGCTTGCGCAGCATGTAGGGCTCCGGAGGGGCCGGTCAGGATCGCCGGCCATTGGTCCCAGCATGCGCCCGGGGCCCGGGGCAGGGCAGTGCCGGAGGTCCCGGGGGCGGGGCAGTCCCGGCAAAGCAGGGCCGCCCGGCGCAGCTGCCGGTGTGGCTGGGCGGCGCCAATGCGCGCTACCCGGGGAAGGCCCTGGGCAGCGCGGATGGAGGCGGCGACCGATCCGCAGGCGCTGGCGCGGCGCCAGCGGCAGAGGCGGCCGCCGCACGGCGCCTGCGGGGGGCAGGCGGCGGCGGGCGCAAGGCGCTCAGCCCGCCAGCAGGCGGTTGATCCGCTGCACGAAGGCGGCCGGATCGGCCAGCGGCGCGCCGGCGGTCAGCTGCGCCTGCTCCAGCAGCAGGGTCGCCAGGTCGGCGGCCTGGGCGTCGTCCCCGGTGGCCGCGATCCGTTGCAGCAGGGCGTGGCGCGGATTGACCTCCAGGGTCGGCAGGCTTTCCGGCACGGCCTGGCCGGCCTCGCGCAGCAGTCGTGCCAGGTGCGGTGCCATCTCGTACTCGGCCAGGGCCAGGCAGGCCGGCGAATCGGTCAGGCGCGCGGACACGCGCACCTCCTGCACCTTGCCCTCCAGCAGCTTCTTCAGCCGCTCCAGCAGCGGCGCGGCGGCCTGGGCAGCCTCCTCCTGCTGCTTCTTCTCGGCCTCGTCCAGCGGCAGCTCGCCCTTGGCCACGTGGCGCAGCGGCTTGCCGGCGTACTCGTGCAGGTGGCCGACCATCCACTCGTCGATCCGGTCGGACATCAGCAGCACTTCGATGCCCTTGCCGCGGAACGCCTCCAGCTGCGGGCTGCCGGCGGCGGCGGCGTGGCTCTCGGCGGTGACGTACCAGATCGCGTCCTGGCCCGGCTGCATGCGCTCGATGTAGTCGTCCAGCGACACCGTCTGCGCCGCGCCCTCGCCACGGGTGGAGGCGAAGCGCAGCAGCCTGGCGATCCGCTCGCGGTTGGACGGATCCTCGACGATGCCCTCCTTGAGCGTGTTGCCGAAGGCCTTGAGGAAGGCGGCGAACTTCTCCGGCTCCTCGCGCGAGAGCCTGTCGATGAGGTCCAGCACGCGCTTCACGCACGCCCCGCGGATCCGCTCCAGCTGGCGGTTCTGCTGCAGGATCTCGCGGCTGACGTTGAGCGGCAGGTCGTCGGCATCGACCACGCCGCGCACGAAACGCAGGTAGTTGGGCAGCAGCTCCTCGGCCGCGTCCATCACGAACACGCGCCTGATGTACAGCTTCAGGCCCTTGCGCTCGTCGCGCCCGCCCATCAGCAGGTCGAACGGCGGCTGCGAGGGCAGGTAGAGCAGGGTGGTGAAGCTCTGGCTGCCTTCCACGCGGTTGTGGGTCCAGGCCGCCGGATCGTTGAAGTCATGGCCCAGCGACTTGTAGAAGCCGCGGTAGTCCTCGTCGCTGATCTCGTTCTTCGGCCGGGTCCACAGCGCCGAGGCGTCGTTGACCGTCTCCCACTCCGGCGCGTCCTTCTTTTCGTCCTTGCCGGTCTCCTTCGGCATCCGGATCGGGAAGGCGATGTGGTCGGAGTACTTGCGCACCAGCGCGCGCAGCTTCCAGCCATCGAGGAACTCGTCCTCGCCCTCCTTCAGGTGCAGCACGATGGTGGTGCCGGTGTGCTCCAGCATGGCCGGCTCCAGGGTGTACTCGCCGCGGCCGTCGCTTTCCCACTTCACGCCGGCCTCGGCCGGGGTGCCGGCGCGGCGGGTGAGCACGGTGACCCGGTCGGCGACCACGAAGGCCGAGTAGAAGCCCACGCCGAACTGGCCGATCAGGCGCGCGTCGGCCTTCTGGTTCTCGCCCAGCGCCTCGAGGAAGCGGCGGGTGCCGGAGCTGGCGATCGAGCCGATGTTGGCGATCACCTCGCCGCGGTCCATGCCGATGCCGGTGTCGCGGATGGTCACGGTGCGGGCATCGCGGTCGTGGCTGATCTCGATCCGCAGCTCGCCCTCGCCGGCCAGCAGCTCCGGCTTGCCGATGGCCTCGAAGCGCAGCTTGTCGCAGGCGTCGGAGGCGTTGGACACCAGCTCGCGCAGGAAGATCTCCTTGTGCGAGTACAGCGAGTGGGTCACCAGGTGCAGCACCTGGGACACCTCGGCCTCGAACCGGCGGGTCTCGGAAGCGGGGGCGGACGTTTCGGTGGTCTCGGTGGTCATCGGAAGGTCCCCTGGGACACGGATTGCAGGGGTCCGATGTGTTGGCGCGGCGGCCGTTTTCAAGGTGGCCGGCGCAGGGGCGGGCGGGCGCTGCAAGCGCCGTCCCGGCGGTGGCTAGTCCAGCCGCTTGCGGAACCGCAGGATCGCGGCGGTCATCATCACCGCGGTGAAGGCCGCCAGCGCCGCCACCGAGGGCCACAGCTCCCACAGGCTGGCGCCACGCAGCATCACCCCGCGCACCAGGCGCAGGAAGTGGGTCATCGGCAGCACCTCGGCCACCCACTGCGCCAGCTTGGGCATGCCCGCGAACGGGAACATGAAGCCGGACATCAGGATCGAGGGCAGGAACACGAAGATCGTCATCTGCATGGCCTGGAACTGCGACTGCGCCCGGGTCGAGATCAGCAGGCCCAGCGCCAGGTTGGCCACGATCAGCAGCAGCGCGGCGATGTACACGTCCAGCAGGCTGCCCAGCAGCGGCACGTCGAACATCCAGATGCCCAGGGCCAGGATCAGCGTGGTCTGGACCAGGCCGATCACCGCGTAGGGCAGGACCTTGGCCACCATCAGCTCGCTGCGGTCCAGCGGGGTGGCGATCAGTAGTTCCATGTTGCCGTGCTCGCGCTCGCGCACGATGGCCATGGCGGTGAACATCACCATGGTCATGGTCAGGATGATGCCGATCAGGCCCGGCACGATGCTCACCGCGCTGCGCCGCTGCGGGTTGTAGAAGCTCACCACCTCGATCTGCGGCGTGGCCCGCGCCGGGCGCCCGCCGGAGGCGCGTTCCAGCGGCGTCTGCGCGATCTGGTTGGCCGCCGCCTGCACCACCGTGTCGGTGCCGTCGACCATCACCTGCAGCGCCGGGCGGCCGTCGGCCAGGCGCCGGTCGAAATCCGGGGGCACTGCGATGCCCACGCTGACCTCGCCCCGGCGCAGCATGTCCACCAGTTCCTGCGGGGTATCGGCCACGGCCGTGGTGCGGATGACGCCGGTGGCGTTGATGTCCATCACCGCCGCGCGCGAGGTCGCGGTCATGGCCTGGTCGGCCACCGCCGCCGACAGGTTGCGCGGGTTGAAGTTGATCGCGTAGCCGAACAGCAGCAGGTCGATCACCGGGATCACCACGATCAGCGCCATGCTGATGCGGTCGCGGCGGATCTGGCGCAGCTCCTTGAGCACCACGGCCCATACCCGGCGCAGGTTCATGCCGCGTCCTCCATGCCGGCGCGGCCGCGGGTGGCGGCGACGAACACGTCCTCCAGGTTCGGATCGGAGGCGCCCACCTCGCCGGCCACGCCCGCGCGTCGCAGCGCATCGCGCACCGCATCCTCGACCTGGCCCGCATCGGCGGTGGCCAGCACACGCAGGCTGTTGCCGATCTGCGCCACGCTGATCACCTGCGGCAGGCCGACCAGCACCTCGTGCGCGCGCCGCGGCTGCGGCGCCAGCACTTCCACCGTGCGTCCGGACAGCTGGCCGGCCAGTTCGCCGGGGCTGCCGTCGGCCACCAGCCGGCCGCGGTCGAGGATGGCGATGCGATGGCAGCGCTCGGCCTCGTCCATGTAATGGGTGGACACCAGCAGGGTGGTGCCCGCATCGGCCAGCGCGAACAGCGCTTCCCAGAAATCACGCCGTGATTCGGGATCCACCGCGCTGGTGGGTTCGTCCAGGAACAGCAGCTCCGGCCCGTGGATCACCGCCCCGGCCAGGGCCAGGCGCTGCTTCTGGCCGCCGCTGAGGGTGCCGGCCAGCTGCTTCTGGCGGTCGCCGAAGCGGTAGCGCTCGACCAGTTCGTCCACCCGCTGGCGGCTGTGCTGGCGCGGCAGGCCGTACACCGCGGCCAGGAACTCCAGGTTCTCGCGCACCGACAGGTCTTCGAACAGCGAGAACCTCTGGGTCATGTAGCCGATGCGCAGGCGCAGCGCGTCGGCTTCTTTCGGGATGCGCAGGCCCAGCACCTCGATCTGGCCCTCGCTGGGCGTCAGCAGCCCGCACAGCATGCGGATGGTGGTGGACTTGCCCGAGCCGTTGGGCCCCAGGAAGCCGTACACATGCGCGCGCGGCACGGTCAGGTCCACGCCGTCGACCGCGCGCAGCGGGCCGAAGCACTTGCTCAGGCCGCGTGCGCGGATGGCGATCCCCTCCTCGGGCGCTTCAGCGTGCATTGCCGAATTCCACCCGCAGCGGCAGTCCGGCCGGCAGCTCGCCTACGCCTTCGCCTTCCAGTTCCACCTCGGCCAGGTAGCTCAGGCGCGCGGCGTCCTTGCCGGTCAGCGCGTAGTACGGAGTGAACACCGGTTCGCTGCGGACCATGCGCACCCGGCCCGGGTAGCTGCGTTGGCCATCGGCGCCCACCTGCACGCGCACCGCCTGGCCGACCTGCACCCGCGGCCGCAACGGCTCGGGCACGTAGATGCGCGCGTAGGGACGCTCGCCGACCAGCAGCACCGCCAGTGGCGCGCCGACCGGGGCCTCGTCGCCGGCGCGGTAGGGCAGGCTGTCGACCCGTCCGGCGCGCGGGGCAACCACGTCCAGGCGACCGGTGGTTTCGGCCTGGCCGCGCAGCTGCGCCTCAGCGGCGGCCAGCGCGGCCTCGGCCTGGGCGACCTGCTCCGGGCGCACGCCGTTCTCAAGCTCCTGCAGCGCCGCGCGCGCGGCGGCGACCTGGGCCTCGGCATTGCCGGCGGCGGCGCGGGCGCGGTCGACCTCGGCGGCCGAGACCAGCTGGCGCGCGCCCAGCGGCTGCACGCGTTCGAAGTAGGCGCGCGCGTCGCGCGCCTGGGCCTGGGCGGCCGCCAGGTTGGCGCGGGCTTGGGCGATGTCCTCGCGGCGCGCGCCATTGCGCAGTTCCTCCAACGCCTGGCGCTGGCGCGCGACCTCGGCCTCGGCCGCGGCCAGCTGCGCGTCGCCGCGGGTGCGTTCCAGCACCAGCAGGCGCTGGCCGGCCCCGACCCGCTCGCCCTCGCGCACCTCGATGCTGGCGATGCGCTCGGCGGCCGGGGCGGGCAGGGTGATGCGGTCGTACTCCAGCGTGCCCAGCGCCTGGTCGGTGGCGGGCCTGCAGGCGCCCAGCACGAGGACGGAAACGGCCAGCACCGCGGTGCGCGCCAGGGCCGGCCACGGGAAGCGGATCATGCGGGCAGCTCCAGGCCGCGCTCGAGCAGGGCCAGCGCGTGGTTGCGGATGGCGTCGATGCCCAGGTCCTCGGCGGCGAACAGCTGCCGCCAGATCGGCGCGCCGGAGGCGGGGAACAGGGTCAGGCCGACCAGCGAGACCATCAGCAGGCGCGGGTCCAGCGCGGGATTGAGCCGGCCGGCGGCCTGCTCGGCGGCAAAGCGCGCGGCCATCACCGCTGCCAGCTGCGGCGCCAGGCGTGACACCAGCAGGTCGCGCAGCTCGCCGCCCTCGCTGACCACCTCGCGGATCCACAGCGGCGGCAGCCATTCGTGGCGCCGCACCTGCGCGCAGATCACGTCGACGAAGGCGGCCACCACCTCGCGCAACGGGGCCTCGGGCATGCCCAGCAGGGTGTCGCGCACCTGCTGGAACACCGGCATCAGGCGCTCGCCGATCACCGCCTCGCGCAGGCCGGCGGCGTCGCTGAAGTAGTAGTGCACCAGCGCCGGCGTGACCGCGGCCTCGGCGGCGATGTCGCGCAGCCGGGTGGCGGCGATGCCGTGGCGCACGTAGCAGGCCAGGGCGGCATCGAGCAGGCGCTGGCGCTGGTCCAGGCCGGCCCCCTGGGGCGGGCGGCCGCGGCTGCGGCGGGGGGCTTCGGCGGAGGCCGCGGCGCGGCCGGCGGGGCGCCCGGGACGGGGCCGCGCGCGCTTCGTGATAGCGGTCACGGGTGGATCCTGGGTTTCGGGAGGGGTGTCCGGGCTCATGGCCCCGGATTTAATTGACTCATTAATTAAATTGCAACTGCTTGTCGCGGGGAGGTTTTGTGGGGATTCAGTGCGGTGAAACCCGGGTCAAGGCGCGGCCCGGGCCGCGGCCGCGTTGCGCCGCACCATACGCACCTCTACTAGTAGCGTTCCCAGAACCGGAAAATCACGTTATGTTCAGCCCCGGGAGTGGCGCGCGACTCGGGGGAGCGCAGCGCCTCAGCCAGACCGCGGGCCCCATTGGCCGCGGAACCTGGCCTCCCCCTGGCCTGCATACGCAGGTCGGGACAGGGGTCCAAAAGGGGTTCGGATGTACCGAACAATTGGCAGGCTGGTTCCGTTCCAAACCAGCAGCCATGCGGTCGAATGTGGCGCCGTGACGGGGGTCGCGGCTGCAACGACCTCCACCTGGTGACCTGCTGGCCGTGGCCGCGTCCCGGGGGGAGGGACGCGGCCACGGTGATTTACAGTCCCGGCCGTGACCGGCCGGTGTAGGGTTGGGCCATGGCCCGCAAGACTTCCGCCCCGTCTCCCGGCCCGGTCCGCTTCCGGGCCCGCCTGGCCCGGCCCCTGCGCCCGGCCGATGCCGACTGGACCTTCCTCGTCCTGCCCGCCGCCGCCAGTGCCCGCCTGCCCAGCCGTGGCCAGGTAAGCGTGGCCGGCACCCTCGCCGGACAACCCTTCCAGGCCACCCTGCAGCCGGACGGGAAGGGCGGCCACTGGCTGAAGGTGGAGCCGGCCCTGGCCGCGGCGGCCGGGGTCGCGGCCGGGCAGGAGGTCGCGCTGGAGATCGCCCCGCTGGAGCAGGAGCCGGAACCCGAAGTGCCGGAGGACCTGGAGCGCGCGCTGGCCGCGCAGTCGCGGGCGCTGGCCACCTGGCGCGACATCACCGCGGCGGCGCGCCGCGACTGGATCCACTGGATCAGCTCGGGCAAGAAGGCCGAGACCCGCGCCGGCCGCATCGCCAGCGCCTGCGACATGCTGGCCAAGGGCAAGCGGCGGGCCTGCTGCTTCGACCGATCCGGGATCTACAGCAAGGCCTTCGCCGCGCCCGAACCGGCGCCCTGAGCGGAGGCGGGCGCGCGCCGGTCGCCGCTGGCGGGGTTCCGTCGGCGCATTCCCGGTTCCGTCGCAGCGCGCTTGCGGCTCCGTCCGCGGCCGCCGAGGCTTGCCTGGCATGACCGAGGAGGACTGCCGCCGATGAACACCCTGTTCGCGCTTGCCGCCTGGTGCCTGCTGCTGGTCCTGTGCTGGCCGCTGGCGATCCTGGCCCTGTTGCTGTGGCCGCTGGTGTGGCTGCTGTCGCTGCCGCTGCGGCTGGTGGGCATCACCTGCTCGGCCCTGTTCGAGCTGCTGCGCGCGCTGCTGATGCTGCCGGCCCGGCTGCTGGGCGGCGGGCGGCGCGGGGCCGTGGTTCGGGATTGCTGATTGGTGCCTGCAAGGCCCTGTCCCGCCGCCATGTGGTGCAAAAAGGCCCGGCTTTCGCCGGGCCTTCCTGCTTCCCGGGCCGGGGTCAGGCCTGCTTGCGCGAGGCGATCCAGGCGTCGACGCGACGCTCCAGCAGGTCCAGCGGCATCGCGCCGCCGCCCAGCACCGCGTCGTGGAAGCCGCGGATGTCGAAGCGCTCGCCCAGTGCCTCCTCGGCCTTCCGCCGCAGCTGCTGGATGCGGATCATGCCGACCTTGTACGCGGTGGCCTGGCCGGGCATCACCAGGTAGCGCTGGATCTCCGAGCGGATCGCCGCGTCCGGCACCGAGCTGTTGGCGCGGAAGTATTCCACCGCCTGTTCCTCGGTCCAGCCCTTGGCGTGCATGCCGGTATCCACCACCAGGCGGATCGCGCGCCACATCTCCGACATCAGCCGGCCGTACTCCGAATACGGATCCTCGTAGGTGCCCGGCATCTCCTTGGCCAGCCATTCCGCGTACAGGCCCCAGCCCTCGGCGTAGGCGGTGTCGAACATCTGGGTGCGGAACTGCGGCACCCCGGTCAGCTCCTGGGCGATGGAGATCTGCATGTGGTGGCCGGGCAGGCCCTCGTGGTACGCGATCACCTCCAGCTCGGTCCTGGGCATGGAGTTCATGTCCGACAGGTGCGCGTAGTAGATGCCCGGGCGCGAGCCGTCCGGGGTGCCGGGGTAGTAGTGCTGGGCGGCGCCGTCCTGCTCGCGGAACGCCTCCACGCGCTTGACCACCAGGTCGGCCTTGGGCAGCAGGCCGAAGTACTCCGGCAGGTGCTGCTTGATGTTCCCGATCTTGGCGGTGGCGTCGTCGATGTAGGCCTGGCGGCCGGCGTCGGTGTTCGGGTACAGCCGCTTGGGATCGGACTGCACCTGCCGGAAGAACGCCTGCAGGTCGCCCTCGATGCCCAGCTGCTTCTGCACCTGCTCCAGCTCGCCGCGCAGGCGCGCGACCTCGGCCAGGCCCAGCTCGTGGATCTGCTCGGCGGTCATGTCGGTGGAGGTGTGGCGCTTGAGCTGGGCGGCGTAATAGGCCGCGCCGTCCGGATGGGTCTGGCCGACGCCGGTGGGGTTGACCAGGGCGTTGGGCAGCTCGGCCTCGGCAAAGGCGATCACCCGCTCGTAGGCCGGCTTCACCGACTCCAGCAGGGCGGCGCGCGCCTGCTGCTTGAGCTCGCCGGCGCGGGCGGCGTCGATCTTCCCGGCCTGGACCAGGGCATCGGCCTTGGCCTGGGCGTCGGCCCACAGCGCGCTGTCGGCGCCGGCGCCGAACGGCGCGCCGGTGATCACCTTGCGCGACTGGTCGATCACGCCCTCCAGCGCGAACCGCGGCGGGCGGATGCCGGCGGCGGCCGAGGCGCGGGCGCGCTCCAGCAGCTGGTCGAAGGCCACGCCCACCTTCTGCAGGCGCGAGACGTAGGCCAGGTAGTCCTGCTCCTCGTCGACCTTGTGGAAGCCGATCAGGAAGGTCGGCAGTTCGCTCTGGCGGCCGCCCATCTGCTCGAACGGATAGTCGTGCGCCAGGTACTGCAGCTCGACCCGGGCGCGCTCGGCCTGCTTCTTCCACAGGTCCCAGGACAGCTGCGCCTCCGGGTCCAGGCGCGCGTAGTCGAACTGCGATTCCATCTCGCGCACCGAGGCCTCCAGCCACTCCACGCGCTGGCGCAGGCCGGCCTCGGACATGTCGTCGAGCTGGTCGTACAGCTCCTTGCGGCCGAGGAAGGTCAGCTGCATCGGGCTGAAGCGCAGCGCCTCCTCGTACTTGGCGTCGAACCAGGCATTGAGGCGCTGGGTCTCGGCCTGGACGGCCGCCGCGTCCGCCGCGGCGGCCTGGGAGGTGCCGGCGTTGCCGGTGTCTCCCTGGCTGCAGGCGGTCAGGGCCAGCGGCAGGGCGAGGCCGAGGGCGATGGCGAGGGTGCTGCGGGCAAGGGCAGGACGCACGGGACAACTCTCCGGAAGTGGGGACAACCGCCGCATTCTGCTGCATGCGGGGGCGCGCCGCACCGCGGCCCTGGTCATGGCGGAGCGACGGCGATCACGCGCCCCGGGACCTGTGGCATATGCCGCGCCGGCGGCGGCTGCCCACAATCGCGCCGGCCCGTGCCGAACCGGAACCGCCCATGCATCGTGCCGCCCTCCTCCTGCTTGGTTGCCTTGCCGCCTGGATCCCCGCCGCCGCGGCGGAGGACTGCGCCGACCATGCGGCCTACGCCCCGGGGCGCGAACTGCTCGCCGAGCTGGAGCGCATCGTCGCTCCGGAAGGCGTGCAGGAGGCGTACGAAGTGCCGGTCAACGGCGTGCGCCACTGGGTCCACGTGCGCGGCCAGGACCACGCCAACCCGCTGCTGCTGTTCGTGCACGGCGGGCCTGCCTCGCCGGTGATCCCGACCCTGTGGCAGTTCCAGCGCCCGCTGGAGGAGTACTTCACCGTCGTCCACTACGACCAGCGCGGCGCCGGCCGCACCTTCCGGCTCAACCCGCCGGAGGCGATCGACGGCACCCTGCGCATCCAGCAGTACGTGGACGACGCCATCGCCCTGGCCGAGCACCTGCGCCAGCGCTACGGCAAGCGCAAGCTGGTGCTGGCCGGGCACAGCTGGGGCACGGTGGTCGGCATGCACGCCGCGCTGCAGCGGCCGGACCTGTTCCATGCCTACGTCGGCATCGGCCAGGTGATCCATGCCCGGACCAACGAACGCCTGAGCTTCGAGTACGGCCTGGCCCGCGCCCGCGCCGAGGGCAATGCCGCGGCGGTGGCGGAGATGGAGGCGATCGCCCCCTATCCCGGCGACGCGCCGCTGACCCGCGAGCGCATCGTCACCGCGCGCAAGTGGGCGCAGTACTACGGCGGGCTCAGCGCGTTCCGCGACAACTCGCGCTGGTTCTTCCACGGCGCCCTGCTGTCGCCGGACTACGACGACGCCGACCGCTGCGCGATCGACGCCGGCAGCCTGTTCACCCTGGGCCGGGTGCTGGACGAGTTCCTGCAGGTCGATTTCCGCGGCGTGCGCCAGTTCCCGCTCCCGGTGGTGATGTTCATGGGCCGCCACGACTACACCACGCCCTCACAGCCCACGGAGGAATGGCTGCGGCAGGTGCGCGCGCCCTACCGCCACGGCGAGTGGTTCGAGCGCTCCGCGCACCTGGTCCCGTGGGAGGAACCCGGCCATGCCCTGGTGGCGCTGCTGCAGCACGTGCGCCCGCTGGCGGTCGCCGGCGAGGAGGGCGGTGCCAATGACGGCGCCGGCGTCGGCTCCGTGCGCTGAGGCTCAGGCGCCGGCGGGTGCCGGCGCGCGCTGCGCGCTCTCCAGCCAGGCGCGCACCGCTTCGGCCGGCATCGGCCGCGCGAACAGGTAGCCCTGCATCAGGTTGCCGCCCAGCTCGCGCAACACCGCCAGCTCCTCGCGCGTCTCCACCCCCTCGATCACGCAGCCCAGCTCCATGTCGCGGCTCAGCGCCAGCAGCGAGCGCACGATCTTCATGCTGGTGGGCTTGTCCGGGATGCCGGTGACGAAGCGGCGGTCGATCTTGATCTTGGTCAGCGGCAGCGCCAGCAGCTGGCTGAGGCTGGAGAAGCCGGTGCCGAAGTCGTCCAGCGACACGCCGCAGCCCAGCCCGCGCAGCTGCCCGGTCGCGCGCTGCAGCTGGGCGGTGTCGTGCAGCACCGCCGTCTCGGTGATCTCCATGTCGATCCGGGCCGGGTGCACGCCGCTGAGCTCGATCAGCTCCAGCAGCCCGGCCAGGTCCTCGCCCGAGCCGAGGTCGTGCATCGACAGGTTGAACGACAGGCCCACCGCCTCCGGCCAGCGCCGGGCCTCGGCCAGGGCCTTGCGCAGCAGGGCGCGGGTGATGCGGTTGACCAGGCCGGCGCGCTCGGCCACCGGGATGAAGTCCGCCGGCGAGACCGGGCCCAGTTGCGGGTGGGTCCAGCGCGCCAGCGCCTCGAACGCCAGCGCCTTGCCGGTGGCCATGCACATGATCGGCTGGAACGCGACCGACAGCTGCGCCTCCAGGTCGGCGTTGCGCAGCGCCTGCTCGATCGCTGCCTCGTGCTGGATGCGCTGGTGGTGGTCGGCCGAGAACAGGCTTACTCCGCCGCGGTGCTGGCGCTTGCCGTGGTACAGGGCGTAGTCGGCGCGCTCGTACAGGTCCTCGGCATGGCCGGCCAGGTCCGGGTACAGCACCAGGCCCATGGTCGCGGTGACCTGCAGCGCCATGTCCTGCAGCTGGAACGGCTCGCGCAGCTGCGCGCAGACGTCGCGGGCGAAGGCCACGTAGGCGGCGTCGTCGCCCAGGTCCTCGGCGATCAGCGCGAACTCGTCGCCGCCCAGACGCGCCAGGTGCACGCGGCCGTCGGCCAGCCTGGCCAGGCGCCGGCCGACCTGGCGCAGCAGGCGGTCGCCGGCCAGGTGGCCGTGCAGGTCGTTGATCGGCTTGAACCCGTCCAGGTCGATGATGCCCACCGCCAGGCGCGTGCCATTGGCGTCGGCGCGCGCGCAGGCCTCGGTGAGCGTGGCGAAGAAGGCGCGCCGGTTGGGCAGCCGGGTGAGGCTGTCGATGTTGGCCAGGCGCAGGTTCTCCGCGCCCAGCCGCTCGGCGTGCAGGCGCGCGCCGACCAGGGCGGTGAAGCGCCGGTACTGGCGCAGCAGGGTGGAGACCACGCCGAAGGTCATCAGCCCCACGCCCAGGGCCATGGCCACGAAGGTCGGCTCCCCGGTGGCGGCGAAGAACAGGACGAAGCCACCGTTGAAGATGATCGCCGCCCCCAGCATCGCCGCGCGCAGGTGCATCATGTGCAGCTGGATCACGGTGGCGCAGGTGGCCATGAAGAAGGCCACGTGCGAACGGGTATGGGCGTCGCCGTACGGGAACAGCGCCAGCGCCCAGAGGGTGAACGCCAGCGCCATCGGCCAGGCCAGGCGGGTGCTCCAGGCCAGGGCACGGCGGGCCTCGGCCGCGTCCGGCACCTGGCCGCGGCCGCGCCACCACTGCGCGAAGCGGACCAGGCAGCTGAGGGTCAGCAGCGCCGGCGCGCCCACGGTCAGCCAGGGCGGGGCGTGGGCCATGTGGGTCCAGGCCAGCAGCCAGGTATTGGCGACCAGCAGCGCGTACATGAGCGGGAGTTGGCCGGCGAACGCGCGGTACTGCGCCTTCAGCAACGCCGGGTCACCCGACGTCACTGGGATCAGCTCCCGCAGCCTGGCGATGGGTCCTGCTGGCGGCATGTGGCTCCCGGCCTCGGGCCCCCGCGCGCCGCGACCGCTCGGCGAGGGCGTGTGGTCCCCGGATAGAACGGCGGCAGCCGGAAAAAGTTGAGCGGGGCGGGGCGGCGGCCGGTCGGGTACGATTTCCACCTCCCCCGGACCGTATCGCCGCCCATGACTTCCAGTTCCCCCACCCCCGCCGTCACCCGGGAGCAGGCCGAGGAGGCCGTGCGCACCCTGCTGCGCTGGGCGGGCGAGGACCCCGGCCGCGAGGGCCTGCTGGATACCCCGCGGCGGGTGGCCGAGGCCTATGGCGACTGGTTCAGCGGCTACCGCGAGGACCCGCGCGAGTACCTGGCCCGCACCTTCGAGGAGGTGGCCGGCTACGACGAGATGATCGTGCTGCGCGACATCGAGTACGAAAGCCACTGCGAGCACCACATGGCCCCGATCATCGGCCGGGTCCACGTGGGCTACCTGCCGGCGGGCAAGGTCGTGGGCATCAGCAAGCTGGCCCGGGTGGTGGACGCCTACGCGCGCCGCTTCCAGGTGCAGGAGAAGATGACCGCGCAGATCGCCCACACCATCCAGGACGTGCTGCAGCCGCAGGGCGTGGGCGTGGTCGTGGTCGGCGCGCACGAGTGCATGACCACCCGCGGCGTGCACAAGCGCGGGGTGAGCATGGTGACCTCGTGCATGCTCGGCAGCTTCCGCGAGGACGCGCGCACCCGCTCGGAGTTCCTGCGCTTCATCGAGGGCCGGCGCTGAGGCCATGGCCGCGCTGGAGACCCGCGACTGCCCCTGCGGCACCGGCCGGCCCTACGAGGCCTGCTGCGGCCGCTGGCACGGCGGCGAACCGGCCCCGGACGCGCTGGCGCTGATGCGCTCGCGCTACAGCGCCTACGTGCTGGGCCTGCCGGACTACCTGCGCGCCACCTGGCACCCCTCCACCCGCCCGACCGCGCTGGACCTGGACGATCCGGACGGCCTGCGCGTGGTCTGGCTGGGCCTGGCCATCAAGTCCCACCGCGCCGCCGGCGACCGCGCCGAGGTCGAGTTCGTCGCCCGCTACCGTGCCGGCGGCCGCCCCGCCGTGCGCATGACCGAGCGCAGCCGCTTCGTGCGCGAGGGCGGCCGCTGGTACTACGTCGATGGCGACGTCTCGTGAACGCGGGTCCCTCCCTCTCCGCATCCGCCTAACGCTTCCCTGACGCAGCGCTCATGGGCGCCCGGCTAGCGTGCCGCGATGGACCTGGCCACCCAAGTCGCCATCCCCGCCCGCCACTGCCAGGCCACGGCCGCCCGCTACGCCGCCGTACGTGCCGCCAGCGTGGCCCTGGCTGCGCCGCTGTCGCCCGAGGACGCCATGCTGCAGAGCATGGCCGACGCCAGCCCGGCCAAATGGCACCTGGCCCACACCACCTGGTTCTTCGAGCACTTCGTGCTGGCCCCGGCGGGC
Organism: Pseudoxanthomonas sp. SGT-18; assembly: GCF_003931645.1. Lineage (NCBI taxonomy): Bacteria > Pseudomonadati > Pseudomonadota > Gammaproteobacteria > Lysobacterales > Lysobacteraceae > Pseudoxanthomonas > Pseudoxanthomonas sp. SGT-18. The sequence goes on from NZ_RRYJ01000003.1 coordinate 246,813, forward strand.
CTGGAGCCGCTGCAGCCGCACTGGCACTACCTGTTCAACAGCTACTACGACAGCGCCGGCCCGCGCCAGCCGCGGCCGCAGCGCGGGCTGCTGTCGCGGCCGTCGCTGGCTGCGGTGCTGGCCTGGCGCGAGGCGGTGGACGCGCGCGTGCTGCGCCTGCTCAAGGCCGGCACCCTGGCGCCGGCGCAGCTGCGCCGGCTGGAGCTGGGCCTGCACCACGAGCAGCAGCACCAGGAGCTGCTGCTGACCGACCTCAAGCACGCGCTGTGGAGCCAGCCGCTGCGCCCGGCCTACCGCCCGGACCTGCCGGATCCGGCCGCGCGCCCCGCCTCCGCGTTGCCGCTGCACTGGATCGGCAGCGGCGAGCAGGTGGTGGAGATCGGCGCCCCGGCCTGGCCGCAGGCGCCGGACTTCGCCTACGACAACGAGTCCCCCATGCACCGCGTGCTGCTGGCGCCGCATGCCCTGGCCAGCCGCCCGGTCAGCAATGCCGAGTACCGCCAGTTCGTCGAGGAGGGCGGTTACCGCGAGCCGCGGCTGTGGCTCAGCGACGGCTGGGCCCGGGTCCAGGCCGAGGGCTGGGAACGGCCGCTGTACTGGGAGCCGGACCTGGAGCAGGCCTTCACCCTGGGCGGCCTGCGCGCGCTGGCCCCGCACGCGCCGGTCTGCCACCTCAGCTATTACGAGGCCGACGCCTTCGCCCGCTGGGCCGGCGCGCGCCTGGCGACCGAGGCCGAATGGGAACACGCCGCGCGCCAGCTGCCGCCGGACGGGCACTTCGCCGACGACGGCGTGCTGGAGCCGTGCCCGCCATCGGCCGGGGCCGGCCAGGGGCCGCTGCAGCTGTACGGCGATGCCTGGGAATGGACCGCCAGCGCCTACCTGGCCTACCCCGGCTTCCGCCCGTGGCAGGACGACACCGGCGAGTACAACGCCAAGTTCATGAGCGGCCAGTTCGTGCTGCGCGGCGGCAGCTGCGCCACCCCGCGCGGCCACGTCCGCGCCAGCTACCGCAACTTCTTCCCGCCGCACGCGCGCTGGCAGTTCTCCGGGCTGCGCCTGGCCCGCGACCTGCCGCGCAGCTGAGCGGAGCCCTGATGCCGCCCGCCGCGCTCGCCGCCAATCCCGTGCCCGCCGGGCCGACCCTGCGCGAGGACGTGCTGGCCGGGCTTTCGGCACGGCCGCGGCGGCTGCCGTCCAAGTACTTCTACGACGCCCGCGGCTCGGCCCTGTTCGAGGCCATCACCCGGCAGCCGGAGTACTACCTGACCCGGGTGGAGCTGGCCCTGCTGCACGCGCGCATGCCGGCCATCGCCGCGGCGGTGGGCGCGGACGCGCACGTGGTCGAGTACGGCAGTGGCAGCGGCCTGAAGACCGAGCGCCTGCTGGCCGGGCTGCGCGCGCCGCTGGCCTACACCCCGGTGGAGATCTCGCCGGCGGCGCTGGAAGCCTGCGTGTCGCGCCTGCGGCCGCGTTTCCCGCAGGTGGCGATGCTGCCGCTGCAGGCCGACTTCACCCGCCCGCTGCAGCTGCCGCGGCCGCCGCGCGCGCCGGCGCGCACCCTGGTGTTCTTCCCCGGTTCGACCCTGGGCAACTTCGTCGAGGCCGAGGCGGTGCGGCTGCTGGCTGCGATGCGCGAGACCATCGGCCGCGACGGGCGCGCGCTGGTGGGCATCGACCTGGTCAAGGACCCGGCGCTGCTGGAGGCCGCGTACAACGACGCCGCCGGGGTCACCGCCGAGTTCACCCTCAACCTGCTGGTGCGGCTCAACCGCGAGCTGGCCGCGGACTTCGACCTGTCCGGCTTCGCCCATGACGCCCGCTACGTCCCGCAGCGCGAGCGCATCGAGACCCGCTTGGTGAGCCTGCGGCCGCAGCGGGTGCACGTGGCCGGCCTGGCGTTCGACTTCGCCGAGGGCGAGGCGATCGAGGTCGAGTACAGCCACAAGTACACCGACCGGGGCTTCTCCGCGCTGGCCGCGCGCGCTGGGCTGGAGGTGGTCGACGGCTGGGGTGGCGAGCCGGAGGGTTTCGGCCTGCGCCTGCTGCGCCAGGCCGCGCGTTGACCGAGGGCAGGCCACGTGCGCCGGGTATCATGCAGCGGATTCCACGTCCGCATACCGCATGAGCCGAGCGACGTCCCGCATCCGCCTGGTCCTGTGCTGCCTGCTGGCAACCGCCTGCAGCGGGCCGGAGGCGCGTGCGCCGCTGCCGGACGCGGCGCCCGCCCCTCCCACAGCGACCGCTACCACCGTGACCAGTCCCACCGTCTTCGGCATGCCTCCCGACTTCGCCGCCTGGCAGCAGTCGCCCGCCACTACCGCCAGCGACACGGCCATCGATGTACCTGGCGTACGCCTGGGCCGGTTCGAGGGCCTGGACGCGGTGCTGGTGGAAACCCCGCACGCCAGCGCGGCGATCGCGCTGTTCGGCGGCCAGGTGCTGTCGTACGTGCCGCGCGGCGGCCAGGACGTGTTCTGGCTGTCGCCGCTGCGCGCGGAGCTGCCCACGCCGATCCGCGGTGGCACCCCGGTGTGCTGGCCGTTCTTCGGCCGCCAGGGCCAGGGCAACGACGTGCCCTCGCATGGCTTCGTGCGCACCCTGCCGTGGCGCCTGGTGGCGGCACGCGCGGCGGACGATGGCATCACCGTGGTGCTGGAGCCGCCGGCGCTGCAGGGCCTTGACCTGCGCCTGCGCACCGAGGTCCACGTCGGCCGCCACCTGCGCCAGGCGCTGCTGACCACCAACGCCGGCAGCGCTCCGGTGGTCTTCACCGAGGCGCTGCACAACTACTTCCGCGTCGCCGACGTGGAGCAGGTACGGGTCGAGGGCCTGGACGGGCGCACCTACCTGGACAAGAACGACGGCTACCGCGCCCACACCCAGCACGGCGACTGGATCCTGGCCGATCCGCGCGACCCCGGCCGCAGCGACCGCACCTATCCCGCCGCCGGCGGCCGCTACCGCCTGGTCGATCCGGGCCTGGGCCGCGCGATCGAACTGCAGGTGGAGGGCGGTCGCAGCGCGGTGGTGTGGAATCCCGGCGCGCAGGCGGCGGCGAAGATGGCCGACGTCGGCCCGCACTGGCGCCAGTTCCTGTGCGTGGAGGCGGCCAATGCCGGACCGGACCTGGTCGCTCTGGCGCCCGGGCAGGCGCACGCGCTGGTGCAGGCCATCGCCGTGCAGCCGCTTTGACCGGGGCCGGCCGCGTGCGTGCCTGCGTGGTTGTCGGCACCCATCGCCGCGCGCCCGCGCGGCGTCTGCCCGATAATGCGCGCCGCCTGTCTCCAGCCGGCCACCCCGCGTGAGTCCAATCGCTTCCCACCGGCGCACGGCCGCGCTGGTCTTCATCTTCGTCACCGTGCTGATCGACGTGCTGTCGTTCGGCGTGATCATCCCGGTGCTGCCGCATCTGGTGCAGGAGTTCACCGGTGGCGACCTTGCGGCCGCGGCGCACTGGGTCGGCATCTTCGGCATGGTGTTTGCCGCGGTGCAGTTCCTGTCCACCCCGGTGCAGGGCGCGTTGTCGGACCGCTACGGCCGGCGTCCGGTGATCCTGGTCTCGTGCCTGGGCCTGGGCCTGGACTTCGTGGTCATGGCCCTGTCCACCTCGCTGGGCATGCTGCTGGTGGCGCGCATCATCTCCGGCGTGGCCTCGGCCAGCTTCACCACCGCCAACGCCTACATTGCCGACGTGACCCCGCCCGAGCGCAGGGCCAGGAGCTACGGCATGATCGGCGCCGCCTTCGGCCTGGGCTTCGTGGTCGGGCCGATGATCGGCGGCTGGCTGGGCGGGATCGACCTGCGCCTGCCGTTCTGGTTCGCCGCCGGGCTGGCGCTGCTGAACTTCCTCTACGGCGTGTTCGTGCTGCCCGAATCGCTGCCGCCGGAACGGCGCACGGCGCGCTTCGACCTGGCCCATGCCAACCCGTTCGGGGCGATGGTGCTGCTGCGCAGCTACCCGCAGGTGTTCGGCCTGGCCGCGGTGGTGCTGCTGGCCAACCTGGCGCACTACGTCTATCCCAGCGTGTTCGTGCTGTTCGCCGAGTACCGTTTCGCCTGGGGCCCGCGCGAAGTGGGCTGGGTGCTGGCCGGCGTGGGCGTGATGAGCATCATCGTCAACGCCCTGCTGGTCGGGCGCGTGGTGCGCGGCCTGGGCGAGCGCCGCACGCTGCTGCTGGGCCTGGGCTGTGGCGTGACCGGTTTCGCGATCTACGGCTTTGCCGGCACGCCCTGGCTGTTCCTGCTGGCGCTGCCGGTCAGCGCACTGTGGGCGCTGGCCTCGCCGGCCACGCAGGCGCTGATCACCCGCCAGGTCGGGCCGGAAGCCCAAGGCCGCATCCAGGGCGCGCTGATGAGCCTGGTGAGCCTGGCCGGCATCGTCGGCCCGGTGCTGTTCACCAGCGTGTTCGCGCTGTTCATCGGCGAGCGCGCACCGGCGCACCTGCCGGGCGCGCCGTGGCTGCTGGCGGCGCTGCTGCTGGGCGCGGCGTTCGCGGTCGGCTGGCGTTACGCGCGCCCGCCTGCGGAATAAGCGGCGCGGCCACCCGAAGGTGGCCACCCCGGTGGATCAGTCGTTCTCGACGTTGAGGATGCGGCCATCCTTCGGGTCGACGCGTAGCTCGACCTTCTGCCCGTCCTTGCGCTCACCCTCCGCCTTCCAGATGCCGTCGTCGAAGTCCACGTCGTGGATCTTCGAGTAGCCGGCGGCGGCCAGGCGCGCCTTCACGTCCTCGGCGCTGAGGCTGGACACCTGGTCATCGGCATGGATGCGGCCCTCGGCGTCCACCCGCACGTCGACCCGCTTGCCGTCGGCGCTGGTGGCGTCGGCTTCCCACATGCCGTCGTCGAACTCCACGTCGTTGATCCGGGTGTAGCCGGCGCTGGCCAGCAGCGCGCGTACCTGGACCTCGGTCAGGGCCTGGCTGGCGGCCTGCTGGCGCTCGGCGCCCGGTGCATTGGCCGGCTTGGCCTGGTCGGTCTGCTGCGCGGTGGCCGGCAGCGCCAGCGCCAGGGCGACCATCGCGGGGAAGTAAAGGCGGGCGGTACGCTTCATCGCAGTCTCCTGCTTCGGGTGTGGCTGCACCCTGCCGCGCCGCGGCTCAGTGGCGGGTGAACGGCAAGGTTCTGACGCCGCCGGCGTTCAGCGCGGTGAACGCGTCGTGGCCCGCGCTGCTTTTGCTAGGCTGCACCCCATGGATGGAACCACCCCGCTTCCCGACGGCCCCGGCGCCGCGCCCGGCCGGCCGCGCGAGGACGCCGCGTGGCGCACCCTGCAGGCTGCCACCGCAGGCCTGCACGCGCAGGTCGAGTCGGTGCCGCTGATGGCGGCGTTGATGTCGCCGGCGGTCGACGAGGACATCGTGGCCGAGGTGCTGCAGGCGCTGCTGCGCATCCACGCCGGCTGGGAACAGGCCAATGCCGCGCGCCTGCAGGCGCTGGCCTGGCCCTGGCGTCCGCGTGCCGAGGGCCTGCGCTACGACCTGATGGCACTGGGCATGCGTCCCGATACCGGGCAGGTGCCGGGACCGGTCGCGGCCTGCGAGGCCGAGGCCTGGGGCATGCTCTACGTGGTGGAGGGCTCGGCCCTGGGCGGGCAACTGATCGCCCGCCACCTGCGCGCGCGCCTGCCCGGGGTGGGCGCCGCGGTGCGCCACTTCGAATCCGCCGAAGGCCCCGGCTGGCCGGCGTTCCGCGCCGCCTTGGAACAGGCGCTGCCGGATGCCGGCCGCCGCGCCCGTGCGGTCGCCGGCGCGCAGGCGATGTTCACCCACTTCCATGGCCAGCTGGCCCGCAACAGCGTCGTCCGCGACGACGCAGGAACCGTTCCCGCATGAGCCTTGCCCCCGAAGCGCCGGACCTCGACGCCTGCGCGCGCGAGCCGATCCACATCCCCGGTTCGATCCAGCCGCACGGCATCCTGCTGGTGGTCGACCCGGCCGACGGCCGCGTGCTGCAGGCCAGCGCCAATGCCGCCGCCGAGCTGCTCGGCGGCCAGGGCCAGGTGCAGGGCCAGCGCTGGGACGAACTGCTGCAGCTGGCGCCGGCGCAGGCCGCGGCGCTGCGCCCGGTGGAGCAGGCGGTGCACCTGGCGCATGCGCCGTGCACCGTGGTGCGCACCGGCCTGTCGCGTTGGACCGCCGCCTGGCACCTGTACCCGCAGCGCTGGCTGCTGGAACTGGAACCGGCCCAGGGCGCGCAGTCCCTGGCGCTGGGCGATGCCCTGCGCGCGCAGCGCGAGATCGACCGCGCCCCGGACATCGCCGAGGCCGCGTGCCACGCCGCCGCCGAAATCCGCGCGCTGGCCGGCTACGACCGGGTGATGGTCTACCGCTTCGACGAGGAATGGCACGGCGACGTGATCGCCGAGGTGCGCCGTCCCGGCCTGGAGAGCTACCTGGGCCTGCACTACCCGGCCAGCGACATCCCCGCGCAGGCGCGCGCGCTGTACCTGCGTACCCGCATCCGCCAGATCGTGGACGTGGGCTACACCCCGGTGCCGGTGGAGCCGGCGCTGGACCCGCGCGACGGCCAGCCGCTGGACCTTAGCGACGCCGCCCTGCGCAGCGTCTCGCCGGTGCACTGCGAATACCTTTCGAACATGGGCGTGGCCGCGACCCTGGTCACCTCGCTGGTGGTCAACGACCGCCTGTGGGGCCTGGTCGCCTGCCACCACTACCAGCCGCGCTTCGTCGACCAGACCGTGCGTGAGGCCTGCGAGGCGGTGAGCCAGGCCCTGGCCGCGCGCGTGGGCAGCCTGGAGGCGATCGCGCGCGCGGAGGTGGAGCTGTCGCTGCTGACCGTGCGCGAGAAGCTGATCACCGCCTTCTCCGAGGCCGAGGGCTTCACCCCGGAACTGCTCACCGACCTGGCCGGCGACCTGCTGGACGTGGTCGACGCCGACGGCGTGGCGGTGTTCCATGGCGAGCAGCTCAGCCGCCTGGGCCACACCCCGGACGAGGCCGGCCTGCGCCGCATCCGCGCCGCGCTGGAGACCAGCCCCGGGGTGCGCCGCGAGACCGACCACTCCGGCATCCTGCACGTGTCCGAGATCGGCGCCCTGTTCCCCGAACTGGGCGACCTGGCGCCCGATGCCGCCGGCTTCATCTACGTGCCGCTTCAACCACAGGCGCGCAGCGCCCTGCTGTGGACCCGGCGCGAGCAGGTGCGCACGGTGAACTGGGCCGGCAACCCGCAGCTGGCCAAGCTGGAGGACATCCCCGGCCGGCTGTCGCCGCGCAAGAGCTTCGAGCTGTGGCAGGACACCGTGCGTGGCCGCTCGCGCGCCTGGTCGCCGCTGCACCTGGACTCGGCGCGCAGCCTGCGCGTGCTGATCGAACTGATGGAGCGCAAGCGCGACCGCCAGGACCTGGTGCTGCTGGAGGCGACCCTGGCGCGCATGCGCCACGGCGTGGCCATCATCGACCGCACCGGCGAACCGCCGCGCAGCCGCCTGGTGTTCGTCAACCCGGCCTTCGCCCGCGCCAGCGGCACCGTGGCCTCGGCCGCGCTTGGCCTGGACCTGCGCGAACTCGACCCGGCGCTGGCCGCCGCGATCGCCGAAAGCGACCTGGAAGGCCGCCTGGCCAGGGGCGAACCGCTGCGCGAACTGCTGCCCCTGTGCGGCGAGGACGGCCGCCGCACGCCATGGATCTTCGAGTTCGAACCCCTGCCCGAAACCGGCGCGCACTGGCTGCTGCAGCTGCGCCCCGCCGGTGACCTGTAAGCAGGGAAGGGGAGAGGGCCAGGCTGCCGACGTCTTCCCGGGTGCGGGCGTCCACCACACCACGGATGCGCCTCCGGCCTTGTCCGGGTTACGCAAGCCAGAGCGTCGCGCCGCAACGGCGCAGGCCATGGCGACGGCCCGGACGTTCGTCGCATTTCAACCGCGCAGGGGCGCGATGCGCCTCCGGCCTTGGCTGGGCTACGAAGCCAGCTCCATCCGCGTCTCGCCCAGCGCTGCGCCCATCGGCCCCCAGCGCCGTTCGACGATCAGGCCGCCGCCATCGCGCGCCAGCAACACCACGGTGCTGGCGCGGGTGCCGTATTCGGCGCCGCGGATGAAGGCGGCCGACAGCCAGCGCTCGCGCTCCAGGCCGATGCCGGTGTCCGGCAGCGCTTCGTCCGGATGGATACGGTCGTCGGCCAGCGCGTCGAACAGGGGCGCGAGGTTGCCGCCATCGCCGCCGGCATCCAGCCATGCCTGCAGGCGCGAACCGAGTGCCATGGCCTTCGGCCAGGTCGAATCCAGTGCCGCATTGGAAAGCGTGTGCACGCCGGGCCCGACCACGGCGCGCCGCGGCGCCGGCCGGTTGCTGGTCCACGTGCAGTGTCGGCGATCGGCCAGCAGCAGGTTGAAGGGGCGATAGGTACCAGCGCGCTCAAGCAGGTCGCGCGAGGCGTCATCGGCATCCTGGCTGCCGCGCAGCCAGTCGCTGGCCAGCAGGCCGCGCGAAAGCCCGTCCTGCGGCGCGCGCAGGTCGCGCACGTTGGTCACCAGCGCGCAGCGTCCGGCATCGTCCACGCCCAGCCAGGTACCTCCAGCCTCGAGGTCGCGCCCGGCAACGATGCCCGGCGCATCCTCCCAGCGCGCCAGCGCCGCGGTCGGGCGTGCATGGAACTCGTCGCGGTTGCCGGCCAGCACCAGCCGCCAGCGCGGATGCGCGTCCCAGGCGAAGGCGACGACGCACATCAGGCCGGCCTCAGCGCCTGCCGCTTGCGTACCGCGGCGATCCAGCGCGCCGCCACCGCCGGCGAGGTGATGCACACCGCCTCGTCGGTGACCGTGGTCACCGCGCGCTCCAGCAGCTGGATGTCGGCCTCGTGCTGGCGCGCCACGTGCGGGTCCTCGAAGAACACCGCGCGCTGGCAGCGGCGCTCCAGCACCAGGTCGGCGATCTGGGCGTCGCCACCCATCGGGCCGCTGAGGAAGCGGTGCACCCAGGGCGTGTCCTGCGGCCAGCCGCGGCTCCAGGCCATCTCGTTGAGGCGCTGGCCGGTGGTGCCGGTGGCCACGCGGCGGCGGAAACGCGACAGCACGTCGTAGTTCTCGGCGGCGAAGGCCAGCATCTGCGGCTTCATCGCGTCGTGCGCGATCAGCGCCAGGGTCTGCGACTCGAAGGCGTGGAAGCGGTCGGCGCCCGGATCCGGCGCCAGCCCGGCATGGATGCGCTCGACCTCGATCCAGTCGCGCGCGCTGGCCACGGTGGAGATGAAGGGCTTGCCGTGGATCACGCACTGGCGCTTGAGCGCGATCGCCTCGGGGAACACCGAGGACGGATCGACCGGGTCGATCAGGTAGATCGCCCCGTCCAGGGTGCGCGCATCGCCCTCCATGCCCACGACCTCGGCCACCAGCTTCATCAGCCCGCCGTCGCGGCCGTAGGGATAGCGCTTGAGGCCTGCGTAGCCGGCCAGCATGCCGGCGGCGACGATGGCGTCATGGGTGCGGCCGACGGCGTGCAGTTCCAGCCCCAGCTCGCGGATGCCCTGGCCGCTGGCGCGCAGCCAGCGGAACAGCGCGGCGTCCTCGGTGGCGTGGTGCAGGCGGTTGGCGGCAAGACCCATGCGCATAGGCGGCACTCCCCGGTGGTGGATGCCGCAAGTCTAGCCGGGGTCGGAGCGGAATCAGTTGGCGCGCGTGTCCGCCTCGCTGCCGGTCCCCGACCCCTCCCCCCGGAGGCGGAGGGGCCTGTCCCCTGGGAGGGGGCCGGGTCACTTCGATGAGGCGGCCACCTTCGCCGCGTACGCCTGCGCCTGCTCCAGCACGCGCAGGATGTTGCCGCCCCAGATGTTGGCGACCTGCTGCTCGGTATAGCCGGCCTGCAGCAGGCGCTCGGTGATGCGCGGGATCTGGGAGATGTCGGACAGGCCCGCCACCCCGCCGCCGCCATCCCAGTCGGCGCCGATGCCCACATGGTCCGGGCCGGCGACCTTGAGGATGTGCAGCAGGTGGCGCATGTAATCCTCGAAGGTGGCCTCGGCCACCGGGTAGCGGCGGTCGATCTCCTCGCGCTTGCGCGCCAGCTCGCGCAGCACCTCGGGGCTGCGGCCGCCCTTGGCCTCGGCTTCCTCGTACAGCGCGCGCAGTGCGGCCTGGCGCTCCGGGATCACCGGGGTATCGACCAGGTAGGCGCCCAGCGCGTTGACCTGGATCACCCCGCCGTGCGCGGCCAGCCTGCGCAGGCGCTCGTCGTCGATGTTGCGCGGGTTGTCGTGCACCGCGTCGGCCGAGCTGTGCGAGAGCACGAACGGCACCTTGGACAGCGCGATCAGGTCGTCGAACACCGCGTCGGAGGAGTGTGACTGGTCGAGCACGATGCCCAGGCGGTTGGCCTCGGCCACCAGCGCCTTGCCCGCCGGGCTCAGCCCGCCCCACTCGGCGCCTTCGCCCTCGCGCGGGTTGGAGGAGTCGCCGAACTCGTTGTTGCCGATATGGGTGATGCCCAGCATGCGCAGGCCCTGGGCATGGAAGAACGACAGCAGGTTGGGATCGGCGGCCAGCGGCGAGGCGTTCTCCATCGAGATGAACACCACCTTCCTGCCGGCGGCCTTGATCCGGCGCGCATCGTCGGCGGTCAGCGCCAGCTCGAACTTGTCCGGGTGCCGGGCCACCATCTCGCGGATCTGCAGCAGCCGGCCCAGCGCCTCGTCGCGGGTGCGGCGGTTGCTCTCCGGGCTGCGGTCGCCCTGGCCGGTGTAGATCACCCAGAAGCCGCCGTCGAGGCCGCCCTCGACCATGCGCGGGTAATCCACCTGCGAGAACGGGCCTTCGTCGCGATGGTCGTCGACGATGCTCCAGCCCGGCCGCCCGAGGTTGAGCGGGGTGTCCAGGTGGGTATCGAGCACCAGCATGCGGTCGTGCAGTGCCCGTGCGGGCGAGGCGGCCGGCTTGGCGGCGTGGGCGGGAAGTGCGGCGGCAAGCGCCAGGGCGAGCAGGGCGGGGACAGCGGTCTTGCGCAAGTTCGTTCCTCTCGGCTTTACAGGTCCACGCTCAAGGTGACCTGCCAGGTACGGTCGGGCCCCGGCCGGTAGGTGGCCGGGCCACTGACCACCGGGTTGATCGTGCCAAGGTAATCGCGGTCGAACAGGTTGTCGACGTTGATCCGCAGCCGCGCGTTGCGCAGCAGGCCCTGGCCGAACGCCTCCCCGCCCAGGTCCAGGTAGGCGTTCCACACCGCGTAGCCGCCGACCTTCTCGGTGTTGGTGTAGTTGCTGTAGCGCTCGCCCACGTAGCGCCCGGAAAGGTTGAGCACGCCCCAGCGCCCGGCCTCCCAGGTGATGCCGGCCTGCGACAGCCACTGTGGGCTGTCCGGCACGCGGTTGCCGGCGATGGCGAAGGTGGAGAAGTCGTCCTTGAACTCGGCCCGGTTCCAGCTGAGGTTGCCATTGAACGCCACCCGGTCGCCCAGTACGCGCGGCTTCCACACGCCGCTGGCTTCCACGCCGTAGGCCTCGACCTCGCCCACGTTCTGGAAGAAGGTCTCGGTGGTGCCGCTGCCGGGCACCGGCGAGGCGTAGGCCTGCAGGCGGTTGTCGAAGCGCGAGGAATACAGCGCGACCACGCCGTTGAAGGTGGCGCGGTTGCTGCGCAGGCCCAGTTCCAGGTTCTCGGCGGTCTCCGCCTCCGGGCCCGGCGCGGCCGGACTGGCCTGGGAATAGATGTCGTCCGCGCCCTGCGGCAGGGCGAGGGTCTGCGACCAGGAGGCGAACAGCTGCTCGCGCCCGAACGACCAGACCACGCCGGCCTGCGGCAGGAAGCCGTCCTTCCAGTTGTCGCGGATCACCGGGCGGCGGCCGGCGATGTAATCGCCGGGGTTGCGCGCGCCGGCGATCTGGTAGTCCAGGTCCAGGGCCTTGGCGCCCAGCTCGATCGCCAGGCGCTCGTCCAGCAGGTGCCAGGTGTCCTTCAGGTGCAGCTGGGTGCTGCGGCGGGTGGACCAGAAGTCGCGCTGCAGGTGCACCGGCTGGTCCAGCAGCGGCCGCCCGGCGGGGTTGCCGCCGGCCTGGTTGTAGCGTGCCTGGGTGCGGTGGTACTCGTCGCGCTCGCGCCAGGCGCCCACGTCCAGGGTATGCGCGCCCACCACCCAGGTCGCCGCGGCCACCAGCCCCTCGCGCGTGCCGCCCACGGTGGACAGGCCGTACTGCAGCCCCAGCGGCGCATGCAGGCCGGGGACCAGCAGGCGCTGCGCGTTGTGGCTGGACAGCGAGGTGGCATAGGCCTCGGGCGAGACGCCGTAGCCTTCCTTGTCCTCGTAGTAGGCGGTGGCACGCAGTTCCACGTCCGGCCCGGCCACGAACGCGCCACTGAGCCCGTACAGGGTGTCGGTGCGCTGGTTGATCGCCTGCTGGTAGTACTGGTTGTAGGCGCCGTTGCTGTAGGCGATGCCGGGGGCGGTGACCGGCAGGTCGGGAACGTAGCCCAGGTAACCGTAGTGGCGCCCGCTGCGGCCGAAGATGTCGCCGGCGGTGCCGTGGTACTGCGCCTTGCTGACCGACGGGGTGTCGTAGTCGAAGAACTCGTTGTGCACGACCTTCAGGTCCAGCGTGCTGCCGTTGGCCCACTGGTAGCGGCCCCTGGCCTCGATGTGCTCGCGGTCGATGGTGCCGGGACCGCGCCACAGCTCGCTGTCGATCTTGGAGCGGCTGATGTAGCCGGAGAAACCGGCGTGCTCGCCGCTGTCGAGCTTGATGAAGCTGCGGTTGAGGTCGTCGGCACCGAAGGTCTGCGACAGCTGCACGCCAAACTCCGCCGCCGGCGCCAGGCTCTGGTACTGCACGATCGGGCCGAGCGAAGCGTAACTGGGCAAGGCCACGTCGCCGGCGCCCTGCGAGGCGGTCACCCGCCAGGTGTTCTCGTTGTCGACGTAGCGGAACACCGGGCTGCCGCCGAACTGGTCGCTGCGCCCGAGCGGGATACCGTCGAGCACGAAGCCGATCTGGCGGAAGCCGAACGCGCGCACGAACACCGAGTTGCCGAACTCGTAAAGGCCCAGCGCATCGTTGGCCTGCACGTTGAAGCCCGGCAGCGACTCCAGCATCTTCAGTCCAGAGACGCCGGCCGGCGCCGATAGCAGGGCCTCGTGGTCGATGGCGATGGTGTTGCGCACCTGGTCGGTGCCAATGGCGATATCGGCCTCGGCCACGCGGGCACCGCTGACGACCACCTTGTCCAGGGTGGTGGCCTGCGGCTCGGCCAGCGCGGGCAGGGCGAGGGCATGGCTGATGGCCAGGGCGAGGGCAAGACGGCGGCGCGCGGCGGCCGTGGTGACGGGCTGCTTCATGGTTCTGGTCTCGTGTGGAGGCGCCGGCCCGGTGGCGGGCGTGCGGCTTATGACGGGAACGACTCTAGAAGCCGGTCACAAACCCGGTCCATGCCCGCAAGCGCGATTCCTGATGGCGATTTGCCAAGAGGAAATGACACGGAGTGCTGTCGGCCCACTGCCACCGAGGGAAGCAACACCCCTCTCCCTGTGGGGGTGAGGCGCGCGCCTGCAGGCTACTGGCGCCCGCGCCGTCGACGCCGCTCCACTTGGGCGCGGGTCAGCGCACGGAGCGCGGGCAGCGGTGGCGGCCAGGTGCTGGCATGGACCCAGGCCGCCTCGCCTGCCCATGTAGCCCGGGTAAGCGAAGCGCACCCGGGTTCCCCTCTCCCTGCGGGAGAGGGGGCAGGGGAGAGGGTCGGAGACCGACACGGGAACAGATCGCGTCGCATCCAGAACATTGCGGGCGGCCGCCTCCCCAGCCCCCGCTCCGCGCTCTCCTTCGCCCCGGGTGGGAGGCGCGTACGTCAGGGCCGCAGCACCACCCGCACGATTACGCCCGCCACCAGCCCCCAGAACGCCGCGCCCACGCCCAGCAGCGACAGCCCCGAGGCGGTGACCAGGAAGGTCACCAGCGCCGCCTCGCGCTCGTCCGCCTCCTGCAGCGCGGTGGCCAGGCTGTTGCCCAGGGTGCCGATCAACGCGATGCCGGCGATCGCCAGCACCAGCGCCTGCGGGAACGCGGCGAACAGCCCCGCCACGGTGGCCCCGAACAGCCCCACCAGCAGGTAGAAGATCCCGGCCCACACCGCCGCCATGTACCGCCGCGCCGGATCGGCGTGCGCTTCCGGACCCATGCAGATGGCCGCGGTGATCGCCGCCAGGTTCAGCGCGAACGCCCCGAATGGCGCCAGCAGCAGCGTCGCCACGCCGGTCCATCCGACCGCCGGCGACACCGGCACCGGATACCCGGAGGCGCGGATCACCGCCACGCCCGGCACGTTCTGCGAGGCCATGGTCACCACGAACAGCGGCAGCGCCACGCCCAGCACCGCGCCCAGGCCCAGGCGCGGCGTGGTCCATTCCGGACGTGCCAGTTCCAGCCGCAGCTGGCCCACGTCCAGCTGCGCGGTCAATGCCGCCACCGCGGTGCCCGCGGCCAGGGTGAGGATGATGGCGTAGCGCGGCCACAGCCGCCGCGAGGCCAGCCACGCCACCAGCATGGTGAGCACCAGCAGCGGTTGCGCCTGGATCGCGCCGAACGCATCCACGCAGAAGCGCAGCAGCACGCCGGCGAGCATGCCCGAGGCCAGCGACAGCGGGATCCGTCCCAGCAGCCGCTCGAACACGCCGGAAAAACCTACGGCCGTGATCAGCAGGGCCGACAGCAGGAAGCCGCCGATCGCCTCGGCCATCGGCACGCCGGCCGCGCTGGTGACCAGCACCGCGGCGCCAGGCGTGGACCAGGCGGTGACCACCGGCATCTTCCAGCGCAGTGACAGGCCGATGCAGGTCGCGCCCATGCCCAGCCCCAGCGCCCACATCCACGAGGCGGTCTGCCCCGGCGTGGCGCCCATCGCCTGCGCCGCCTGGAACACGATCGCCGCCGAACTGGCGAAGCCCACCAGCACCGTGACAAAGCCGGCGGCAATGGCGGATACGGAGTTGTCGCGCCACAGGCGCCTGGGCAGAGACTCGGCTGGCATGCGGGGATTGTGGTGCAACGGCGGCGGGTCGGTGACGGGAATGATGCAACGCGCCTGCCGGCTCGCGCCGGGAAAACGCCGGGGCGTGGGGGCGTGCGGGGCGGGGCACCCGACTCCCCCCAGCCCCTCCACCCGGTTGGGGAGGGGAGTGCAGTTGCTTAGCCCGGGTAAGCGAAGCGCACCGCGCCGCTACAGTGCCAGGGCGCCAGCGAGGCCTGGCGCGTCGCCACGCGCCGCGACATCACCGCCGGGCCGCGCTTTTGCGTAGCCCGGCTAAGCGAAGCGCAGCCGGGACGCACACGTGGATCTGCGTGACGCAGAGGAATCCACATGGCGGGCGCGCCACCCCGGATGCGGCCCTCGGCCTTATCCGGGCTGCGGACGATACGGGCCACGGCGGCGCGGCTTGGCCGGGGATCCGACGCCCTTACCCACCCCCCCCCCCGGTGGAGGGAGGGAGTTCGACCCCGGGCGGGGCGTTGGCTCAGGCCACCGCTTCGGCGTACTGCGGCGTGCGCACCGGCGGCTGGGCACCCAGCAGTTCGGCGATGCTCGCCGCCGCGTCGCGGCCTTCGGCCACGGCGGTCACGACCAGGTCGGCACCGCGCACGGCGTCGCCGCCGGCAAACACGCGCGGATGCGAGGTCTGGTACGGCAGGCGCTCGCCGCCGCCGGCGAGGATGCGGCCATTGGAGGTGCCCTCGATGCCGAGCTTCGTCATCCACTCGGGCACGGTCGGCGAGAAGCCGAAGGCGATGATCACCACATCGGCCTCGATCACCGACTCGCTGCCCTCGATCGGCACCGCCACGCGGCGGCCGCGCGCATCCGGCTCGCCCAGCTTCGTCTCGACCACGCGCACGCCGGTGACCCGGTTGAGCTCGTCGGTCTCGATCGCCAGCGGCTGGCGGTTGAACAGGAAGCGCACGCCTTCCTCGCGGGCGTTGGCCACCTCGCGCGCCGAGCCGGGCATGGAGGCCTCGTCGCGGCGGTAGGCACAGGTGACGCGCGCCGCGCCCAGGCGGATCGCGCTGCGCACGCAGTCCATGCCGGTGTCGCCGCCGCCCAGCACCAGCACGCGGCGACCGGCCAGGTCGGGCAGCTTGATGTGGTCTTCCCAGCCGGCGATCGGCCGGCTCTGCGTCGTGGCCGGATCGGCGCCGGTGACGATGCGCCCGTTCTGCACCAGGAACGGCAGCGCCGGCAGCACGCCCTCGGCGTCCTGGCCCGGCAGGCCGCCATCGGTGTAGCGGTAGGCGCCGGTGCCGAGGAACACGGCGTCGTACTCCTCCAGAAGCTGCTCCAGGGTGACGTCGCGGCCGACCTCCACGCCCAGCCGGAACTGGATGCCCATGCCCTCCAGCACCTCGCGCCGGCGCGCAATCACCGCCTTGTCCAGCTTGAAGGTGGGGATGCCGAACTGCAGCAGGCCGCCGATCTGCTCGTAGCGGTCGTAGACCACGGCCTGGATGCCGACCCGCGCCAGGCGGTCGGCGCAGGCGATGCCGGCCGGGCCGGCGCCGACCACCGCCACGCGATGGCCGGTCGGCTCCACCGCCGACAGGTCCGGGCGCCAGCCCTGCTCGAAGGCGGTGTCGACGATGTACTTCTCCACCGCACCGATGGTCACCGCGCCGAAGCCGTCGTTGAGCGTGCAGCTACCCTCGCAAAGACGGTCCTGCGGGCACACCCGGCCGCACACCTCCGGCAGCGGGTTGGTGCTGTGGCACAGGTCGGCGGCCTCGCGGATGCGGTTCTCCTGCACCAGCTGCAGCCACTGCGGGATGGCGTTGTGCACCGGGCACTTCCAGCTGCAGTACGGGTTGCCGCAGTCCAGGCAGCGGCCGGACTGGTGGCTGGCCTCCTGCGCGCCGAAGCGGCCGTACAGCTCGCCCCAGTCGCCGGCGGTACGCAGTTCCACCGGGATGCGCCGCGGCATCTCGCGCGGCATTTCCAGGAACTGGAAGACTTGCTTGCGACTCATTACGCGGCCCTCCGCAGGCTGTCGGCCAGCGATTCGATGCTCGCGGCCTTGGGCTTGACCAGCCAGAACTTGCCCACGTAGTCGCGGAACTCGTCCAGGATCTGCTGGGCCCAGATGCTGCCGGTCAGCTCGCGGTGGCGGGTGATCAGCCGGTGCAGGTGCTGGCGGTAGCTCTCGAAGCCCTCCGGGCTGATGCGATGGATGTCGATCAGCTCGTGGTTGTAGCGGTCCACGAAGTCGCGGTCCTGGTCCAGCACGTAGGCCAGGCCACCGGTGAAGCCGGCGCCGAAGTTCAGGCCCACCCGGCCCAGCACCAGCACGCAGCCGCCAGTCATGTACTCGCAGCAATGGTCGCCGGCGCCTTCCACCACCGCCAGCGCGCCGGAGTTGCGCACGGCGAAGCGCTCGCCGGCGCGGCCGGCCGCGAACAGCTCGCCGCCGGTGGCGCCGTACAGGCAGGTGTTGCCGATGATCGGGGTGCTGCGCGCCTCGAACCGCGCACCGCGCGGCGGGCGGATCACCAGGCGGCCGCCGGCCATGCCCTTGCCGACGTAGTCGTTGGCCTCGCCCTCCAGCTCCAGGTTCAGGCCGCCGGCGTTGAACGCACCGAAGCTCTGGCCCGAGGTGCCGCGGAAGTGCAGGGTGAGCGGCGCGTCCTCCATGCCGTGGTTGCCGTGCAGGCGGGCGATCGTGCCGGACAGGCGCGCGCCGATGCTGCGGTCGGTGTTGTGGATCAGGAAGCGGTGGTCGCCGCCCTTCCTGTCGCGGATCACGTCGGCCAGCTGCACGTCCAGCTGGGTGGCGAGGCTGTCCGGCGACTCGTACAGGCGCGCGGCGGCGCAGCGATCCTCGTCGCGCGGGCTGGGCACCAGCAGCCTGGACAGGTCCAGCCTGACGCCCTCGCGCGGCGCGGCCTCGATCTGCCGCAGCAGGTCGGTGCGGCCCACGATCTCGTCCAGCGAGCGCGCGCCCAGGTAGGACAGCCAGCCACGCACTTCCTCCGCCAACAGGCGGAAGAAGTTCTCCACCCGCTCCGGCAGGCCGGTGAAGTGGTCCATGCGCAGGCGCTCGTCCTGGGTGGCCACGCCGGTGGCGCAGTTGTTGAGGTGGCAGATGCGCAGGTACTTGCAGCCCAGCACGATCATCGGCGCGGTGCCGAAGCCGAAGCTGTCGGCGCCCAGCAGCGCGGCCTTGACCACGTCCAGGCCGGTCTTGAGGCCGCCGTCGGTCTGCAGGATGGCGCGGTCGCGCAGGTCGTTGGCCACCAGCGCCTGGTGCGATTCGGCCACGCCCAGCTCCCACGGCCCGCCCGCGTAGCGGATCGAGCTGACCGGGCTGGCACCGGTGCCGCCGTCGTGGCCGGAGACAGTGATCAGGTCGGCGCCGGCCTTGACCACGCCGGCGGCGATCGTGCCCACGCCGGCATGGCTGACCAGCTTCACCGAGACCAGCGCCTGCGGATTGACCTGCTTGAGGTCGTAGATCAGCTGGGCCAGGTCCTCGATGGAGTAGATGTCATGGTGCGGCGGCGGGCTGATCAGGCCGATGCCCGGGCGTGCGTAGCGCAGCCGCGCGATCAGCTCGTTGACCTTGTGCCCCGGCAGCTGGCCGCCCTCGCCGGGCTTGGCGCCCTGGGCGATCTTGATCTGCAGCACCTCGGCGTTGACCAGGTACTCCGGGGTGACGCCGAAGCGGCCGGAGGCCACCTGCTTGATCTTGGAGCGCTTCTCGGTGCCGTAGCGGGCCGGGTCCTCGCCACCCTCGCCGGAGTTGGAACGGCCGCCGAGGCGGTTCATGGCGATGGCCAGCGCCTCGTGCGCCTCCGGCGACAGCGCGCCCAGCGAGATGGCGGCGGTGTCGAAGCGGCGCAGCAGGTCCGAGGCCGGGGCCACTTCCTCCAGCGGCACCGGGGCGTCGGCCGGCTTGAGCTCCAGCAGGTCGCGCAGCGCCGACGGCGGGCGCGAGTGCACCGCCTCGGTATAGGCCTTCCAGTCCTCGGCGCGCCCGGTGCGGGTGGCCTTCTGCAGGCTCATGACCACGTCCGGGTTGTACATGTGGTACTCGCCGCCGTGGACGTACTTGATCAGGCCGCCGACCTCCGGCTTCTTCAGCTCGTTCCAGGCCGCCGCCTGCAGGGCGCGGGCGTCCGCGTCCAGCCGCGCGAACCCGGCGCCGCCCACCCGCGAGGGCGTGCCGCCGAAGCACAGGTCGACCACTTCCTTCTCCAGGCCGACGATCTCGAACAGCTGCGCGCCGCGGTAGCTGGCGATGGTGCTGATGCCCATCTTCGAGATGATCTTGCTCAGGCCCTTGTACAGGCCCTTGCGGTAGCTGCGGCCGATCTGCGCGACCTCGCCCTTCTTCAGTTGCAGGATGCCGCGCCGGCCCATGTCGAACAGGGTCTGGTACGACAGGTACGGATACACCGCAGTGGCGCCGTAGCCCAGCAGGCAGGCCATGTGGTGCGCGTCGCGCGCGGTGCCGGTCTCGATGATGAGGTTGACGTCGCAGCGCAGGCCGACGTTGCACAGGTGGTGGTGGACCGCGCCGGTGGCCAGCAGGGCGTGGACCATCGGCCGCTCCGGCACCGGGTAGCGGTCGGACAGCAGCAGCAGGACGACGCCCTCGCGCGCGGCCTGCTCGGCCTCGCGGCAGATGCGCTCGATGCCGGCCTTCAGCCCCTCCTCCGGCGCGTAGGACAGGTCGATCAGCCGGTTCCTGTCCGCGTACTGCGGCATCTTCAGCAGCTCGCGCAGCTTGCGCTGGCTCAGTACCGGCGAGTTGAGGATGACGTGGTTCACCGTCTCCGGGCCGGCATGGAAGATGTTGGTCTCCTTGCCCAGCTGGGTGTACAGCGACATCACGCAGTCTTCCCGCAGCGGGTCGATCGGCGGGTTGGTCACCTGCGCGAACGCCTGGCGGAAGTAGTCGTACAGCGGCCGGCTGCGTTGGCTGAGCACCGCCATGGGCGTGTCGTCGCCCATCGAGCCGGTGGCCTCCTGCTCGGTCTCGGCCATCGGCCGCAGCACCAGCTCCACCTCCTCGGTCGTGAGCTGGAACAGCTTGTGGTAGCTGCGCAGGGTCTTCTCGTCGAACGGCTCCTCGGCCAGCGACGGATCGATCAGCTCGGTCTGCAGCCAGGTCACGCCCTGGTGCAGCCACTGCTTGTACGGGGCGCGGGTGCGGTTGATGCGGTCCACCGCCTCGCTGTCGAGCAGGTCGCCACGACGCAGGTCGATGGCGATCATCTCGCCAGGGCCAAGCTTGCCCTTGCGCACGATGCGCTCGGTCGGCACTTCCCACACGCCGGCCTCGGAGGCGACGATGAAGTGGCGGTCGGAGGTCAGCATCCAGCGCGATGGGCGCAGGCCGTTGCGGTCCAGGGTGCAGCAGGCGTAACGCGCGTCCATGGACACGATGCCGGCCGGGCCGTCCCACGGCTCGGTGTTGAGCGCATAGAACTCGTAGAACGCGGCCAGGTCCGGATCCTTGAACTCCAGCGACTGGGTCGCCGGCGGCACCAGGATGCGCAGCGCCTGGATCAGCTCCATGCCGCCGTTGACCAGCAGCTCGAGCATGTTGTCCAGGCTCTGCGAGTCCGAGCCGTGCATGGACACGATCGGCTCCAGCTCGGCGATGTCGAAGCGTGGGGTCTTCCACACCTTGCCGCGGGCCTGCGCCCAGCGGCGGTTGCCCTCGATGGTGTTGATCTCGCCGTTGTGGGCGAGCATGCGGAACGGGTGGGCGAGCGGCCAGCGCGGCAGGGTGTTGGTGGAGAAGCGCTGGTGGAAGACGATGGCGCTGGAGGCCAGTTCGGGGCGCTGCAGGTCCAGGTAGAAGCCGGAGAGCTTGTCCGGCAGGACCATGCCCTTGTAGCCGATGGCGTGGGCCGCGAGGGTCACCACGTAGTAGTCGGCGGTGTCGGCGAGCTGCTGCTCGCTGCGGCGGCGCGCAAGGAACAGCGCCAGGTTGAAGCTTTCCTCGTCCTGCCCTTCGCCGGCCTGGACGTAGATCTGTTCGATGAGAGGCAACGTCTGCCTTGCCAGTTCCCCACAGACACGCGTGTCTGTGGGCACAGTCCGCCAGCCGAGGATGCTGAGGCCGGCGCGTCGGAGCTCGTGTTCCAGGGTCTCGCGGCAGCGCTGCGCCAGCGCCTGCTCGTCCGGCAGGAACACCAGTCCGGAGGCGAAGCGCGCGGCGTCGTCCAGGGCGATGCCGGCTTCCCGCGCCAAGGTGCGCAGGAAGGTGTCCGGGCGCCGGATCAGCAGGCCGCAACCATCGCCGGTCAGGCCGTCGGCGGCCACGCCGCCGCGATGGGTCATGCGCGAGAGCGCGGCGATCGCGGTGTCGACGAGCGCGCGCGAGGGCTGGTCGTCGAGCTGGGCGATCATGCCGAAGCCGCATGCGTCGCGCTCGGAGGAAGGATCGTAGAGCCCGTGCGGTTGCTGGTGCCCGTGGCGGTTGCGAAGGGCCATCTGTGCCTCGAGTAAAGCGGGCATCCGGGTGCGTTTTCCCGAACGCTGGCGAGGGCGGCACCGCACAACGTTTCAGTAGAAACGTGCGCTACCCGTTTGCCGCCGGAATACCCGAATTAAGCACAGTTGTTGCGGTGCCGCAAGGTGCCGCGGCGCACGGAAAATACATGCAATTGCAACCTTCGTCCGCGCGCCGCGCGCAGCGGCGTATTCAGCCGCAGCGCAGGGACACGATCTGGTTGGCCTCGTCCACTTCCACGTTCAGGCGCGCGCCGTTGAACTCCAGCGTCACCGCCTGGCCCGGCTTGAGCACGCGCACCGAATCGGCACCGGCATCAGTCCGCGCCTGCTCGACCAGTTCATCGCTGGCGGTCTCGCCGACCAGGCCCTGCACCGGCGCGGCATCGCAGCTGGGCGGCGGCGGCGGCTCGGTGGCGGTCGGCCCGGTGTCGGCGGCCGACTCCAGCGCCTTGCGCGCGGCAAGCAGCGCCTGCTGCTGCTCCTCATCGTCGCTCAGGGTGCCGTTGTTGCCGGCGCAGGCGGCCAGGCCCAGCAGGACCAGCGGAAGCACGAGGCGGGGACGGAAGCGCATGGGCAGTCTCCGGGTTGGAATTCGACGGCACAGGTTAAGGGGCGCGCATTCGCGAAGCGTTAACCGTTGCATGTTGACGCGCCGGATGCGGCCGCCCGCCGAGACTGGCGCTCCCCCAACCCGCGGAAGCTCCCCTGGCCACCCCCGTCGCCGCCGCCGATCCGGAAGCCGCCCGGCGCGATGCCGACCGCGCCGGCCTGGTCTACGTGGCCGACACCGACCCGGGCATCCGCCGCCGCAGGCAGGGCCGCGGCTTCTGCTACCGCGACGCCGGCGGCAAGGTGGTGCGGGACCGCGCGACCCTGGAGCGGATCCGCGCCCTGGCCATCCCGCCAGCCTGGGCCGACGTATGGATCTGCGCCGACCCGCGTGGCCACCTGCAGGCCACCGGCCGCGACGCCCGCGGCCGCAAGCAGTACCGCTACCACCCGGAGTGGGCGCTGCATCGCGGCCAGGGCAAGTTCGAGCGCATCCTCGCCTTCGGCAAGGCCCTGCCGGCGCTGCGCCGGCGCATCCGCCGCGACCTGGCCCTGCCCGGCTACCCGCGGGAGAAGGTACTGGCGATGGTGGTCGCGCTGATGGACCACACCCTGTTGCGGGTGGGCAACGAGACCTACCGCCAGCAGAACCGCTCCTACGGCCTGACCACCCTGCGCAACCACCACATCCGCTTCCTGGCCGGCGGCCGCGCCCACATCTCGTTCCGCGGCAAAGCGGGCCAGCCGCAGGAAGCGGTGGTCGACGACCGCCGCCTGGCCCGGCTGGTGCGCCGCTGCCGCGAACTGCCGGGCCAGTGTCTGTTCCAGTACCGCGACGACGACGGCAACGTGCAGCCGGTGCAGTCCAACCAGGTCAACGACTACCTCCGCGAGACCATGGGCGAAGCCTTCACCGCCAAGGACTTCCGCACCTGGGGCGGCACCGTGGCCGCGATGCGCGCGCTGGCCGCGCTCGAGGCCGCTGCCAGCGAGCGCGAGTGCAATGCCCTGCAGGTGCAGGTGATACGCGAAGTGGCCAGCTTGCTTGGCAACACCCCCGCCGTCTGCCGCAAGGCCTACATCGACCCGCGCGTGTTCGACGGCTGGCGCGACGGCAGCCTGCAACGCCACTGCAGCCGTTGCCGCGGCGACCGCCAATGGGAACAGGCCGCCCTGGTCCTCCTCCGCCGCACCCGCCGCGCCACCGCGTAGCCCGGAAGGGCCGCTGGCCGGATCGTCCCCGTCATCCCGCAGCCCGGATAAGGGCTGCGTGCCGCATCGGGGCAACAAACCGCCAAGCCATCCCGTTCCGGCGAAAGCCCTGGCCCGGATACAACCGCAGGCCGTATCGGGGGCGCGCAAGCCCGCCACGCCAAGCTCCCGCCCCCGTCATCCCGCGAAAGCCGGGGCCCGGCGGCTTCCAAACAGGCCCGCAGCTACCGCTCAACCACACCGCAACGCCGTAATGGCGTTGTTGTCCCCGGTCTCCACCACCAGCCGCGGCCCACCCGCGCCCCCGGTGCCGGGCTCCGGCAGGGTCGCGCTGCCCGCGCGATCGCCTTGGCCCCGCACCAGCACCACCTCGGTGCTGTCGCTGTCGATGCGCGCGCGCTCCACCGTGGTCGCCGAAGCCGCCAGGCCCACCGCGCCGCGGACCATGTCCACGTAGCACTGCCCCGATACCACCCCGTCGATCGGCTCGACATGCTGGGCCAGGGGCGAAGACGCACAGCCGGCCAGGACAAGGCAGGCGGGCAGGGCAAGGAAGGCAAGGCGCATGGTCCGGATCTCCAGGAAAACCGGAACCAGCCTGTCGCCCCGGGCGTCGCCGCCCGATGAAGGCCCCAAAAGCAAAAGCCCCCGCCGCAAGGGCGAGGGCTCGGGTCTGGCGCGCCTGGAGGGATTCGAACCCCCGACCAATGGCTTCGGAAGCCACTACTCTATCCGGCTGAGCTACAGGCGCGTTGTGCAGAACGGCGGCGGATCATGCCGCCTCGGTCACCGAAGGGCGAAGCCCCCGGAACCGGCACCCGGCCATGGGCCAAGGGTGCGGTCGCGCATTGTAGCGGAAATCCCGCCAGGCGCTCAGGGGGCCGCGGGATGCCCGCGTATCGAGGCGCGGCCCGATGAACGTAAGCCCCTCCGAGCTTCCGGACCACCCCGGCCCATGCGATGCTGCAGGTGCACATGGAAAGGCACATGCATATCCCGAGCAGTCATCTCATCCGCCGAGGCACCCACTGATGAACTGGCAGTGGTTCGTCGCCCCCGGCAGCGCCCTCTATCTGATCCCCCTGGCCGCATTGGCCGGCATCGCCGTGATGCTGCGATCCCCAATCGGCAGGCGCCCGGTCCTGATCTGGTGGAGTGCGATCGCCATCGCCTGCCTGCTCACCGCCGCCAGCAAGATCGCCTTCTACGGCTGGGGCACCGGCATCCGCGCCTGGGACCTGACCTGCTTCAGCGGCCACACCGTGATTTCCTTCGCGGTCTGGCCAGTGGTGGGCATGCTGCTGGCCCCGCCCTCCTATCGGATGTGGCGCCTGGTGGGACTGCTCGCGGGCGTCGCACTCGCAGGTTTGATCGCGTATTCGCGTATCCCGTTGGGGGCTCATCCCCCGTCGGAGGTTCTTGCTGGACTCATACTCGGGGGCGCCGCCGCCGCAGTGAGCATCCGGACCTTCCGGGATGAGCGCTTCCCAAGTCTCTTCGTGCCCATCACGGCACTGGTCTTGGCCTTGACCATCACCGTCCCGGCGACGCACCTGCTGCCAGTCCTGCCAAGCGAGCGATGGTTCGCTCATATCGGGATCACCCTGTCCGGCCGGCCAGCCCCGGTGAACCGGAAAAAGTGGAAAGATGTGATCGTTACCACTTATTCACACCGCCTTTACCTGCGAGGATAGACCCGCGAAGGGGGCTTCGCGTCGCTAGGGGGGACCTACCATGCTGATGTTCGTTGCAGGCGTGTTGTGTGGTGCGTGTTTCGGAGCGGTTGCACTAGGGATCTGCTACTCGTCCATCTCGTCGACCCCGGTGCGAGGGTCCATACGCTAAGTCCGGCGAGTCGTCGATTATCGTCCGGTGTAATTTCCGGACGCTTGCTTGTCTCCGGCGGGGGCTCGTGGACACCCGAGCCCCCGCCTTCATTTCTCCTTAGGAAGCACGGCTCTGCCTATGCTGTAACCCGGCGGCTGGGTTCGAGTCCCAACCTTGATTCCAACATTTGGAAGTTTAATGTGGCCACGCCGCGATGATACCGAGCGGCCAAGAGGCCTTCCCTGCATTCGCAGTGTGTCTCGCGATCAGCCTCGCTATCAGCGCACATGTTGCCAGGGAGGCCCCTCCGGGCTGCCTGGCCACTGAAACGTACGTTCTTCAGGTTCCCCGACTGGGTAGGGCTGCATGCCGGTGCGGCGCCGGGCTGTCAGAGGACGAATGAAAGCTTCTTGCTCAGCTTGATAAGCAGCACGGATGCCGCTGCCGAAAACAGAACTGCACCTAAGAATGCCGCATGGCTCTCGTGCGCAGATAGCACCATCAGGAACAGCGGATGCACGAAGAATATTCCGGAAGAAAGCTTGGCCAGGATGCGGCTGTCCCAATTGCCACCAAGCTTGAGCGTGGCTATGAACGCGGCAGGACAAAACAGCATCAAAGAGGCGAGATTGTCGAAGCCCAACAATCCAACGCCTTGTTCGAAGTTGCGCAGGGATTCGGCGATCAGTAAGACCAATCCGGCTGCCACGGCGACGATTACCTGTCTCCCGCCGATGTTCCGATCAACGTCGCAGGCCCGGATGGCCATGCCAAGGAACATGAAGGGATAGGCGAATAACAGCGCGTTGCGATGTGACCAGTTTGCGTCGAGGATTCGATCAATCGTCCCGGCGTAGACATCGAGCGCGCCAGCGTACTGCACCCCTACACCAACCAGGAACAAAGCCAGGGAAATCAACGCCTGCGCATACAGGGGAGCGCCGCGCGTCGCATAGAGCACGATCCCGCCGCCCGCCATCCCCACGATGTACCAGAGATGGTGGTAGCCGAATATCATCTTCTGTGCCGTTTGGGCGATTCCAAATGGCGAAACGTCCAGCGGCAACGCCCAGAAGGGGGCATAAACAAGCATCCAGAACGCATAGAGGGAGAGCACGCGCGTAAGCCACTTGCGCAGGTTTCCGCCCCGGAGCGCCGCATAAAGGTAATACCCGTTGATGAGCAGGAACAGGGGAACCGCCACGCGAAAAATGCCGTTGACCAGCACATAGCCCAACTTGGGGCTGAAATCCTCCAGCAGCCGGGCATGAAGTCCGACTACCATGACTGCCAGCGCAACTTTCAGCACATCAAGGGCAGCATTTCGTTGCGTGGAAGCAGGAGGGCTTTGCGGCCGAGAGGTGTCTTCCTTCACCGTGTAGTTCCGTTGCAGAGAGGATTACGGCCAGGGCGTGGGCAAGAGAATTGAAGGCTCGCGCCACAGCCCAGACGGGAGCCCCCACGAAAGGGTGGTGCTCCCTACCCTGGTTAGGTTCTGATGGGTCTTACCTGCGTCCGTAAACGTCCTCGAACCGGACGATGTCATCTTCACCCAGGTAACTGCCGGACTGGACCTCGATCAGCTCAAGTGGGAGCTTTCCCGGGTTCCGGAGGCGATGCGTGACGCCAAGCGGTATATAAGTGCTCTGGTTCTCAGTCAGGAGCAGCACCTTCTCACCACAGGTAACTTCGGCCGTACCGCTGACGACGATCCAATGCTCTGCGCGGTGGTGATGCATCTGCAGGCTAAGTGCGGCGCCGGGCTTTACGGTGATGCGCTTGACCTGATGGCGGTCGCCCATGTCGATGGAGTCGTATGCGCCCCACGGACGGTAGACCTTCCGGTGCAGGCAGGCCTCGGTACGTCCTTGGTTTTTGAGACGGGCAACAATTTCCTTCACTTCCTGGACGCGATCCCTGTGGGCAACAAGGACGGTATCGTCGGTGTCCACGACAACGATGTCCTCCAAGCCCAGCATCGCAACAAGACGACCATCTCCCCACGCAAGCGTGTTGCGGCAGTCCAGCGCAATTACATCACCATGGTGGGCGTTGCCGTCTCCATCTTGCTCGGCGACCGACCACAGCGCAGCCCAGCTGCCAACGTCATTCCAGCCAACATCCAGCGGCAGTACCGCTGCGGCGCTGGTTTTCTCCATGACTGCATAATCGATCGAGTCAGATGGACATTCGCCGAAGGCAGTCTTCTCAAGTCGTATGAAGTCCTCGTCGTGACTGGCACCTTCCAAAGCGCCCCGGCAGGCCCTCAACATCGCGGGATTCAGTCGCTCCAGCTCAGCCAGGTAACGGGACGCCTTGAACAGGAACATGCCGCTGTTCCAATAGTAGGTACCCTTGGCCACGTAAGTGCGGGCCGTTTCCAGGTCAGGCTTTTCCACGAACTGCTCGACCGGACGTACGCCATCACCGGGGGCGGCTTTGATGTAGCCATAGCCGGTTTCCGCGCCCGTCGGAACGATGCCGAAAGTGACCAGTCGACCCGCTTCGGCAGCGTCTGCAGCGACACGAACCGCGTCACGGAAGGCCGCTTCGTCCTGGATCACATGGTCGGATGGGAGCACCAGCAGAAGTGGATCCTCACCACTGGTCGTCGCATGGAGGGCAGCCACTGCGATGGCGGGAGCGGTATTGCGCGCCACGGGCTCAAGCAGAATCGCCCCCGGCTTGCACCCGGCTTGGCGCAACTGCTCTGCGACCATGAAGCGGTGCTCCCCATTGGCAACGACCAAGGCAGGGCCGCTGGCGAGGGGCGCGATCCGCTGCCAGGTGGCCTGAAGCAGGCTGGCCTCGCCGACAAGCGGCAGGAATTGCTTGGGATAAGCCTCGCGGGAAAGTGGCCACAGGCGGGTCCCGGAGCCGCCGGAAAGAATAACGGGGATCATCAATGCACCTTATGTGAAGCCAATGGTTGGAAAGCAGGAGATCGATGCACTAGCTCCATTCCTGCGGACAATCATTCCGCCAGTCGCGCATGGCGCCCTGGAGATCGTAGAGATACTTGTAGCCGGACTCCGCGAGGAAGCCAGGCAAGATATTGTTGGAGCGCACAAGCTTCCGGATTCGAACCGGACTGAAGGGGTGGTTGATCCCCAACGGACGGGCGAATGCTTCGATCAGGTACGAAGCACCCAGCAGGAGGGGGTACGGGACGTTCGGAACGAAGCGCCTGATCCCCGCGACCTCGCAAACAGCTGCGACATACTCGGAGATCGACGGGCCTGGATTCATCGAGCCATTGAAAAGCAGGACCCCCTTCCCCTGCCCGACCTGCAGCTGGTGCACCCACCACATCGCATTGCAGAGCTCCTTGACATAGATGCCAGCCTTGCGGGTCGTGCGGTTGGCCATGTAGAAGAAATAACCCTTGCGAACGGCCTTCACGAGACGGGTTACGTTTCCGCCCTCACCCGGCCCGAAGACAACCCCTGGCCTGGCGATGACCAGCCTGCGTATCGAGGGATCTCTTGCCTGCCAGACAAGGTGGATCTTCTCCGCTGCAAGTTTCGACGCGCCGTAGGCAGTCACAGGTACAGGCAAGGTCTTCTCGTTCTTGACGTCCTCACTGACGCCGTACGGCGAAATCGAGGAGGTAAAGATGATGTTTTCGCAGGCCACCTCCTCAGCCCAAGCGGTCACATTCTCTGCGCCGTAGAGGTTGGTCTCGAAGTACTCCGCGTCCTTGTGGCCGGGCTCTCGGTGGACGGCCGCGAAGTTGGCGATCAGCCCAACTTCTTCCGAAGGACGCCAGGTAACCGGCTTGCGCACATCCCCTTGGATGTAAACAACCCGCCCGCCGTGCTTTCCGAGGAGCTCTTTGCGATATGGGAAGGGCTTATCGATGTAGGACTCCAGGTCGTAAAGGTAGACCGTGGAAAACTTACCGCTCCGCAAGAGGAAGTCGGCAAAGAAGCAGCCAATAAATCCTGTGCCGCCGAAGATCACTGCGCACGACATAAATTGCACCAATAACTCTGTGGGGGGTGATAGTTGAGGCCCGGAAAATCTGATTTTCACCAGACCTGCTTAGGTGGTCAGATCGACGTTACTCAGCGCCGGATACTTCCGGGAATCGGTCCAAGTGGAGCAAAAGTCGTGCTCGGCTTCGCGGCAATGCCATCCGGTCCGGCGCCTTGGATCATCAACGTTAGCTCGTTGATGTGCATCATGAAGTCTGGAGAGAGGTACGGCCGCTGCCCCTCGGCCAAGGCGCGCGCCATCTCCGCGATCCCGATCAGTTTGTCCTGCGCGTAGACCTCCCGGCGCCTGAGCCACTCGACGGCGCGCTGCTTCAGGGATGTGCGCATCTGGTGGTCACCTTCGACTGCGGCTGACTTCCAATGCTTGACCAAAGGCAGCTTACGCCCGCCGATGCCAAACAGTCGGCCGAGGTTTGGGTGCGCCCTCAGTGTGTGGAACTTCCGTGCGCTGAGTGTGCCCTTGGTGAACTTCTCCAAGTACACGGGCGACTGGTAGTGCCTGTAGCTGTCGGCTGAAACTTCTCCCCTGTCGCCTATGACCCTCATGCGATGGTCGCGGGGGGCGACGACGCTGCACGTGATGCGTGCCGTCGCGCCGTTCGCGAACGCGAGGCACGCAACGGAGTAGTCAGGAGTTCCGACCTTTGGAGGCAAGCCGACCATCTTGTTCTCGATGAGCTCGCTGGAGAAGGCAGTGACCGACACAGCTGGGCCGAGCAGTGCGCAGATCCAGACCAGGTGGTAGCCCACGTGCTCGTAGGTACAACCCTCGTAGATCTCCTCCTCCAAGGGCCACGGTGCGTCGGTGGGGCTCTTGACCGATTCGAAGTCCATCAGGTGGATGGGGTTGTCATCTAGCTCGGCATATACGAGGAGAGGCTTGCCGATCTGGCCGTCCTCCACTGCCTTGAAGATAGTGCGGACAGTGTCACTGTAGACATTGCATGGGGCTGCGTAGAACATCAATCCCCGGGACTCTGCCAAATCAAACAGTTCCTTTGTCTCGTGCACCGTCTTGGTGATCGGCTTTTCGGAGTAGACGTGCTTCCCCGCCTCGAGCGCAAGCTTGCTGACCTGGTAATGGGAGCCGATATTGGTCAGATTCACTACCATCTGAACCTGATCATCCCCAAGAAGCTCTTCATAGCTCGCGTAAGCGCGGAATCCATAGTGCGCGGAGACCTTGCGTGAGCGCTCGGGCCGGATGTCGAACACACCACGCACATGTAGTTCGGGATGTGCCCGGATCGTCCGCATGTAGATATCGAAAACGAAGCCGCAACCAACAATAGCAATGTTCATGGGGACGTCCCTGATCCGGAAATAATCTTTCGCACCTGCTCTACGGAAGTCGCAACCGAAATACTGTCGTCGAGCGGCATGGTGGCGCTCTCGACCTGTCCGGCCCGGACACATCGGACCACTTCCTCGATCTCATGTATGAACCCGTTGCCACGATACCGGTGGCGAAAAACCTTGCCTGAGCGACGAGTGCCTATCCCTAGTGCCTGGGCGACACGGTGAACCGTGCTGCTCTCCTTGATCCGGGCTTTCAGGCCAAATCCGGCGCCGGGCGTTCCGATTGGTTTGCATTGCCATGCGCAGAGTCCAACAGGCCGAATGATTGGTCCATGGAAGCCAAGCATGCCGTGCGTGCCCATCACCTGGAAGTCATTCGGTGCCCACGCTCGTATGCTGGTGTAGAACGAACCAATGACCCCTCCGGGGTAGCGCAGCTGAATCGCGATATCCTCGTCGACACCCGTAGATCCGAGCTGGCCTGTGGCCATAAGTGATTCCGGCGATCCGAACAGCCACTGCGCAAGCGAGAGCGGGTAGACGCCAAGGTGGGCCAGCGCGCCTCCCGACCTGCGCGGATCGAAACTTCCGCTCGCTGGATCAACCGCCTTTGAAGTTCCGAAACTTCCCGACACCAGATGCGGCACGCCGATTCGGCCGGATGCAATCGCATCCTTCAATGCGAGAGAAGCAGGAAGAAACCGTGTCCACATTCCCTCCATTGCGAAGACAGACGCGTCCCGTGCCGCGCCGGCCATCTCCATGGCTTCCACCCGGCTGGTAGCAAACGGCTTCTCTACGAGCACCGGGATGCCCGCTGCGATGCATAGAAGCGCGTGCTTGTGGTGCTCGGAGGGGGGGGTCGCGATATAGATCGCATCTACTCCCCCCTGGCGGGCGGCCTCTGCATATCCCTCGATTGCCTTGGGAATGCCAACCCTGCCCGCAAAGTCATTGGCGGTTTGCGCGCTTCGGGAAGCCACGAACTCAACCTTCATGCCCGGCGCCGCGGCCACGGCGGCCGCGAACTTTATCGAAATGGCGCCTGTGCCGAAGATGCCCCAACGGAATTCGCTCATTTGATGTGTCCTGCTAGGTGATATCTGGAATCCATTCGCAAACAGGCATCACGCTGTCTGGCTGGCAATGCGCGCCTTGCTGGGGAACCACCTTCGCGCGAGCTTGATCAGGGGGATCTCGAGATACAGGTAGACGAGGTGGCTTACACCGAAGACCGCGACCGCGGTAGCCAGCCAAAAAAGGGCTTCCAGCCAGGTTCCATGTCTCGAAAGACCTGCATAGGCGAACACTATCCCGGCGGCCTTCAGTACGAAAGGATGGAAGAGGTACATCGAATAGGACGAATCGCCAAGTTTCTCGAGCCACCTGAGCGGGAGCCTCCGCAAGCGCTCTTCGTACGAGACGGCGCCGTAAACGAGTAGCGCCGCCGGCAGGCCAGCCGTCAAGAAGCGTGCATCGGGGAGTGTCTGCACCAGCGCCTCCTGGAAGATCAATCCAGCGGCACCAAGCGCCATCAGGACTGGGGACCATAAGAGAGGGCCGAACTGCCAATACAGGAGATAAGCGGCGATGCCATATGAGAACTCGACGACTATTGGGCTGGGCCAGAAGAACCCCAAGCTTTGGGCGAAGCCGAGGACCGCGACGAGCAGCAGTGCCGCCGCGAATCCCAGCGCCTTCGTGGTGGCCAGGAATGAAAGCGAGAAGACGGCGTAGAAAAGCATCTCATAACTAAGCGTCCAGCCATTTGCTATTAGGAAACGCTCGCCCTCGCCTGGAATCAGGAAGAAGGACTTCCACACAGCGGTATCTCCGCCGCTTGAGTTAACGGAACCGGGGGAGGCAAGGAAGATTCCAAGCGCGACGAGGCTTAGTACCCAGTAGAGCGGCATGATCCGAACAAAGCGGCGCCGCCAGAAATCAGCGAGACTAGCGGCGCCCTGCAGGCTCTTTGCGAAGATAAACGACATTATAAAGCCGGAGATGACGAAGAATACGTCAACACCGGTATAGCCGTGGTGGTAGAACCCGAGTATATGGTTCCCAACCTGCTCGGACTTGTCGCCTGTGTGCTCGAAAAGGACCATGGCAGCGGCCAGTGCCCGCAGGTACTGCAGGGAAACTATGCTTTCGGATTTACCGGACATCTTCTGATCCTCGGGGCTTGGCGGTCCCTGCTTGAATCGGGATCCCATCCAGGATCCTGTCGACATGCTCGTCCCAGGACAGATTCCGCAACGCGAAATCTCTCGCACTTGCCCCAAGTCTCTGGCGAAGCTGCGGGTCGGTCAGCAGCTCTCTTAAAGCCGCTTTCAATGCCACTGAGTCCAAGCCATCGACAACCAAGCCGCGAACCCCGTCCTTGACGAACTCTTTGGGGCCGCCGGCTTCTCCGGCCAGCACCGCACAGCCAAACGACATGGCATCAGCAATCACCAGCCCGAAACCCTCAAAGTCATTGCCCTGACCCACGTGAGTTTGCGGGTGGAGGAAAACATCGCACCACTTGTACAGCTCAGGGACATCCGCATCCTCGACGTAACCTAGGAACCTGACCTGCTCCTCGAGGCCGGCATCTGCCACGGCCTGGCGTAGATCTTCGAGCATCGGGCCCCGGCCACCTATCCAGTACTCAAAATTTGACAGCCCCTCCGCGCGAAGTTCGGCCAAAGCGGTAATGCACCCTTGCACATTCTTGCGGGGGACCAGACGTGAGAGTGAAAGCAGCCGCACAGTCGTGCGGCCGTTATCTAATCGCCTCTCATGCGCGCGGGCCTCGGTCGGATGGGTAATTCCATTAAACGCAACAACCCATTTCCCGTTGGGATTTGCGCCGTGGAGCGCCGCGCGCGCAATTCCCATTGTGGCGGAGGACACGGTTACGACCACATTCGCCCTTCGCAGGACTTCGATCATGGGGCGCTTTAGAAAGAATGGATAGTTAAGAACCTCACGTCCATGCACAGTTAATATGAGGGAAGTGCGTCGGCTAAACATCAGTGCAGCTAATGCCGGACGCCAAGTAGTGGCGTGGATAAATTCAAACGACCGCCTGCATAGCAGGTTGGCGCACTGCCAAAGCATTCTGGCGAACGCAACAGGCTGACTTACGCGGCCTGTATTGTACAGGCGTATTCTTCCTTCCGAATAAGTAACCTCACGCCACCCTCGTTCGCCAAATGTCTTCGTAATCACGATAGGAATAAGACCCTTCCTCAAATAGGCGCGCGCCACCTCTTCAGAATAAGTTTCCACGCCGCCAGCAACGGGGGGGTATCCCATCGCAATTATCAAAATATTAGACATATACGATAACTATGTTATGAAGTTCTTTTTCGGGGTGCCGATAATGTTACTTTCTATCATGCCCTAGGGTTTTGTGGTGGGCTGGATCGAGCGCTTAGCCTGAGATCTCTGGCGGCCATCGTGGTCGACATCGCAATGAATACAACGATCCAGGCTGGAATAGCTACTCTGAGCGCGTTCTGAAACATAATTACTTCGGTTGCATTATGGACAATGAAAACAGCCAACAACGACGACGCAAGAGCGTTCGCCGCACTCTGATCGCCCATCCCCACAACCACCCTCCACGCTCTAGACACGCACCATATCGCAATCGCCAAACCAATAATCCCTGTCTGTAGGGCCACCTGAAGGTAATAGTTATGCGAGCTCAGGTCCGTGGTCATAATGTCGGACGGGAGTGTGCCCGCCCCCAACCCAAAAAGTGGGTTCTCAAGAATAGAAGCGATGATCGATGGCCACAAAATCTGACGTCCCGACAGGGCGGATCGATTGGTGGTTTCAATCAGGAACTCATTAATGCTGGAAAGGTGCGGCGAGTTCTCGATATTTGTGTAAAAAAAGATGAAGCCAACTATGCTCAGGCCTATGGCGGCGAGTACTATCCTAGGATGGCGGGAAACGGAGCGCGCTCTGGAGAATAATATATAAAGAGCGAAAGTCAGAATTCCGAATACAATAAGCATCCTAAAATTAATTAGGTATCCATAGATGGATGATGCGATGCCAAATGTCAGAACAAAGAGGGTGGCGGACTTTGATGTGGATGCTTTGTTTCCCAGTATCAGAAACAGGAGCATGGCTATACCGTAGAAAGCCATGCCTCCATCAAAGTTCTTTTGGTTAATCTTAAGAAGTGATGGGGCTAAGTACAGGAATGAAGCCAGGAATGCCCCTAATAAGAAAACAGGATTCTTGCGGATTGCCCAGCCATTCTTCACATAATACCAAAATAGAAATAACACCGACATAACCGCAACGAGGTGGCGGAACCCGGCGAAGGAAGGTTTATATGCGAGTGAGACAACGTAGCAGAGAGCCAAGAGAAGGAATGGTGCTCCTAGAGCCACGATATCCCCAGTGGATCGGCGGTTCATAAAGAACGCAATACCGCAGATTGCGGCTGCGATAGAGATCAACGCACCACCTACTGTGCCGGCGTCGGAGAATAGTGCCGAAGCTGGTGCCACGTAGAGCGGCAATAATGCGATTATTGACTCAGTGGTATGTGACCGGCGCAGATTCATAGTAATTCAACCCAAGCGAATGGAGCTTTCCGTATATCCGTCATTAGGATGAACTACGATGCATGTGGCGTGCTCCGGTTTCATCGGTCCGCGCGGATACCAGAGCTGAGGACAAATGGTCCCAAGCACGGCATTCTCGACTAGTAGATTCACTACTTCGCCATTGCGCATTAGCTGTGCAGAGTTCTCGGAAATGTTCTCTAAACTCCATGCGACAGGAATCAGAAGCGTGACGCGGCGCCTATATGCGCTTGGCGTAGGCCAAGTGTCCTTTATCTCAACCGCGCCAGAGGAGTTCAAGCGCACCTCACGCATTACGAGTTGATCTCCAGTAAGGTGTTTATATCCGTCACACCAGCCACTGACAGAGACTCCCCCGTTGCTGTGAACGATTTTGGGTGGCTCAAAGCCAGCCCTGCCTCTGCGGCCTACTCTCCAAGCGCCAAAGAACTCTGCCGGCTCTAAGCCGACAAAGGTCGGTCCGTTGTGGTATTCCGCCGATCTTGTGCGATGCCTCAGTTCACCGCCAACAATCGAAGCGACGCCAGGGTCGACGAGTAGCCGGGTACCTCTCCAGCAAACCTCGACAGACAGAAAGTCTCCATGTCCGTGACCGATGACGTCGTCCGGCCCCATCACGCCAGCGTCGAAGATCACCGTAGTGTCGGCTGCGCGCAGCTGCGCATATCCTGCTTGAGGTAGTATTGCGCTAAAACGATTGTCGGAGGGTTCTCGCCATCCCACACTGGCTGGCGGTACAGAATCTTCAATCGCGGCGTCATTGAAGATGGCTATCTCGCCGTCCGCATGCACTACTACCGGAAGGGCAGCTTCCATCTTCGCGATAGTCGCCCTAAGGCTCTCTCCAATGTCCTCGCTCGTCGCGTCCATGGCATTAATGCACTGCGCCAGCAAGAGCATATGAATGTGATACGTGGGGCTACGTTCCGACCAGAAACCATCATCAAGCACGTGGCGCATGATGGCTGACGCTGCCTCGTTACCGAACTTCCGGATCTTGTCTTGGTTACCAGTCGCACAAGCACCGACTGCGAGCGCGGCCGCAGCGAAGACGTGGTGGTTGTAGCCAAGATACCGCTCGGCGGTCGAATCGAGAAGCGCCGAGCAGTAGGCGATGTGTTCCGCTATCAACCTGAATGACGCAACGTCAGTGCAGCCTTGAGCACGGGCGAGGGAAGCTGCAGCAGACAAGCCCAAGATTCGGAGTGCGAGGGCGATCGGGCTCCAGACAAAATGAAGCTTCCCGTCAGCGATAGGATGAGCGCGCTGCAGTGTGTTGACAAGACGGGCGATTATACCGATGCCCCGAACCGGGTTTTCTTCGACAAGGCGTATGGAGAAAGAGAAGAACGCGAGATCGTGCATCCAATGAAGCTTGTCCGGCTCGTCGGGAAAGGGGTTATCCCAGCGGATTGCTTCAATCGAGCCGAAGTCCTTTGCGACGCCCTTTACCGAGAAGATGCCCTGTTCAAGGAGATGGGCGTCGTGGAAGCGATCGCCCATGCAGCGGTACGTCGATGCGAATGCAGCCAACGCGGCATCGTCGAAGTATTCATCCGCGACCGGCCAGGGAGCCAACAGCACACTGGGAAACCAGGAGATCGCCCTAGACTTCACGGCATGCGCCACCTTGCCCAAGATCTTCCGGGGCGGAACGTGAGCAAAATAGCGGAGCCACTTCAAGATCTGGGTCATAAACTTCTGTTTGGAAAGGGCAGGGCGGCGATCCGCCGGAAGCGGTAAAGGACCGCAATCTGGGCGCCGTAAAGCGCTAGGAATGCCAGAGTGAAAGCCGCGCAGATTCCGGCTGCGCCGCCGATATACGCAAGCGCGGTGCCCACGGCCGCCATCAGGAGCAGGCACGCCAGTTGCAAGCGGAGTACGAGGGTTGCCTTCCCGGTCATCTTTAGAACCTCGTCCACAGGGCCACCGAGGCTCTCCGCTATGGACGCTCCAAGAAGGATCAGGAGCAACACGTTTGCCGGGCGATACTCTTCCCCAAAAACATAGGCTAGTACGGGCTCACCGCCTACGGCTGCTATGACAAGTGCACAGACCGACAGAAGAGTCGCCGCCAGCGCGATCCGCTGTACAAGCGCCTCGATCCGCTTCCACTGGCCTTCGGCTGCAAGCTTGGAAACCTGCGGGCGGATCGAGAAGCGGACTGCGGCCAGTACCGCGCCGACGACACCGAGCAGACGCGTAGCAAGGCCGATCTGAGCGGTGTCTGTTCCGGTAAGCAGGATTCCGCTTAGCCAGACCGGCATCCAGATCACTGCGGTCTGGATCACCCTTCCAGCTGCCATGACCGCACCGTCGAACCATGTCGATCTGATCGGAGTGGTGGCACGCGGAGCGTTCTTCCACTGCTTTCGAGCCAAGGCTAGTACGAGGGCGGTCGATACCACACCCACGCTCGCAGCCGCGACTGCGTTGATTGCCAGCGTAGTGACCAGATCAGGTTGCGGGGAAAAGAGCAGATAGGGGACGGTAGTCGCACACAAGGCGAAGTTGATTGCGGAATAGAAGACGAAAGAGCCCCACTGAACCCTTCCCATTGCAATCAAGGCTTGCGCAGACACAAAGATCAGGCAGTAGCCGAGGAGCCAGGCTGCCGATGCAAGAGCCAGGGTATCCGAGGCAAAGGCAAGAAGAACTCCAAGCCCAAGCAGGAAGGGTAAACACAGAGCCGATACTAAGGAGTAGCAAAGGCCGCGCCGCAGCAGGGATGCTGCCGCACCGGCCCTGCCTGCCCCTAGTTCACGTGGATACGCAGCAACGAGTCCATCGGGGAGGCCGAATCCCGCAAGGAAGTAGAGCGTGAGAACAAGTCCGGCGATGAAGAAGTACGTGCCCGCACTTTCGCTGTCCAGCTGGCGGGCGACCAGCGTTACCAGGACGAACTGGATTGCGATAGCGCCGTACCGGGAAGCAATGGGAACCAGAAACTTCATCGGGACTTCGCCGGACTCCACGTCGCGAAGGTTTGGCCCCGCAGTGCGCGGAACAGGCCAATGAGGGTCGCAACCATGGCTAGCACGATTTCAGTGACAAAAGACATCGGGCCGGAAGAAGAGCGGAATCCGGTAAACACGATTCCGACGGTCGTTAGGGCGAGTACAAGCGCCGCGAAGGGATGGATGAGCGTGGCGAGCACCAATGCGGAGGCGAAGCCAACGATTAGAAATCCGCCGCCAAACCAGCGCAGTGTCTTGTGGGATCCGTACTTGAACTTGTCAAATGCCGTCATTCCGGAGCGCTTGCTTCCAAGCGTAAGGTGAGTGTGGAAGGCCCTTGCGGCGATGCGAATCTTCCGAGAGAACTCGTCAGCGCGGGCCGAAACCAGGCGCTCGTAAGCGACTACGTCGTTGGACTTGATAAGCCGAAAGCCCCGGAAAACCACTTCCATCGAGACGGTGAAATCGTCCAGCACCGTGTCCGGGAAGTCCGGATACAGTTTACGGCGAATGGAAAATATCGAGCCGTCTGCGCCCATGACGCTTCCCGTACCCGATTCCAGGTCCTTGATCTTCTCCTCAAGCTTCCAGTACATGCCGCCTACCGCAGCCGTCGAGGAACCGTCCGCGCCCAGGTAATGCAGCGCCCCACAGACACCGCCGACACTGGGATCTGCGTAGCAGGCAGCCAGGTTGTCCAAGGCCTCGGCATCCAAGAGGACGTTCGCGTCTGTGAAAACAAGAAATTCCCCGCTGGCCGCCGCCGCGAGCAACTTCATCCCGTGGGCCTTTCCGTTTCGCCCCCCGCCACGCACGAGCTTTACGAACGGTGCATCCCGGGCTAGCAAGTCTGCAGTCCCATCGGTGGATCCATCATCAAACGCGAGGACTTCCAGTTCGGGATAGCGCCGGCGCAGTTCCTTCAGGTTTTCGATCTTGGAAGGCAGCGCCGCCGATTCGTTGTAGGCACAGAACAGCAGGCTGAAGCGTGCACCATCGCCGGCGACCCGTGCCCCGCGCTCGACTGGACGCTTGGGAAGTAGTGCAAGAACGGCCGGGAATACAACGTACGGATACACGACCGCGAACGCGCAGGCAAAGGTAAGGAGGGCGAAGAAGAGCAGCATCGAAGTGCAATCCCGGATGTTAGGTCGGAAATCAATCTCTGCCGAAGAGATCGCGGCTATACGCCTTGTCGGCGACGTCCCTCAGCTCTTCGGTAAGGCGGTTGGTCAGGATAACGTCGGCCTGCTTCTTGAAGGTCTCCAAATCATTGACTACGCGTGACCTGAAGAACTCGGGCTCCTTCAGCACTGGCTCATAGACAATGACTTCGATCCCCTTGGCCTTGATCCGCTTCATGATCCCTTGGATGGCCGAAGCCCGGAAGTTGTCCGAACCCGCTTTCATGACCAGCCGGTATACGCCAACTGTGCGCGGCGCGCGGGCAATAACCTGCTCAGCGATGAAGTCTTTACGCGTGCGATTGGAATCGACGATAGCGCGGATCAGGTGCTGCGGCACGTCGCTGTAGTTGGCGAGTAGCTGCTTGGTGTCCTTGGGCAGACAGTATCCGCCATAGCCAAAGCTGGGATTGTTGTAATGGTTCCCGATGCGGGGATCCAGGCAGACACCGTCGATGATCTGCCGGGTGTCCAGACCGTGTGTGCAGGCATAGGTATCCAGCTCATTGAAGTACGCCACGCGCATCGCAAGGTAGGTATTGGCGAAGAGCTTGATCGCCTCGGCTTCGGTTGCGTCGGTGAACAGCACTGGCACGTCTTTCGCGATCGCACCCTCCTGTAGCAACGCTGCAAAACGTGCCGCGCGTTCTGAGCGCTCCCCGACTACGATTCGACTGGGGTGGAGGTTGTCGTAAAGCGCGCGTCCCTCACGCAGGAACTCCGGTGAGAAGATGACGTTCTCCGTCTCCAGCGCTTGACGAACGCGCTTGGTGTATCCGACAGGGATGGTGGACTTGATGATCATCACCGCCTGTGGGTTGATCTCCTTCACGTCTCGGATCACAGATTCGACCGAGGATGTGTTGAAGTAGTTGGTCTGCGGGTCGTAATCGGTAGGGGTAGCAATGACGACGAACTCGGCGCCCGCGTATGCCTCCTGCTTGTCCAAGGTCGCCTTCAGGTCGAGCGGACGATTGGCGAGGTAGTCCTCGATCTCCCGGTCCTCGATTGGCGACTTGCGGGCGTTGATCAGTTCAACGCGCTTTGGATCGATGTCCAGTGCTACAACGCTGTGGTTCTGCGCAAGCAGGACAGCGTTGGACAGGCCGACATAGCCCGTGCCGGCAACAGCAATCTTCATCAGACACTCCTTGTAACGACGACTCGGAACGACGTCGGCTCAGTACGCGTTCTTGTTCACAAAGCCCTTGAACACGGTCATCAGGATGATCCGCAGATCGAACCAGGGTGACCAGTTCTGCATGTAGTACAGGTCGTACTCCACGCGGCGTGCCATCTTCTCGACGGTATCGGTTTCCCCGCGCAGGCCGTTGACCTGGGCCCAGCCAGTTATGCCGGGCTTGACCCGGTGCCGCTGCATGTAGCGGTCTACCAGGGTCTTGTACTGCTCGTTATGGGCGATGGCGTGCGGGCGCGGGCCGACGATGGACATCGAGCCCTGCAGCACGTTGATGAACTGGGGGAGTTCGTCCAGGCTGGTGCGGCGCAGGAAGGCACCGAACGGCGTCACGCGCGAATCATTCTTGCGCGCCTGGGTGACCTTGCCGTCTTCCTCCTGGTGCACCCGCATGCTGCGGAACTTCCACACCTCGATGGGCTTGCCGCCCAGGCCGTGGCGCAGCTGGCGGAAGAACACCGGTCCGGGCGAACTGAGCTTCACGCCGATGGCAATCGCGATCATCAGCGGCGAGATCATTAGCAGGATCAGCGAGGCCAGCACCTTGTCCATGGTGGCCTTGATCAGGTGGGCCGGGCCATCCAGTGGGCTGGAGCGCAGGTTCAGCACCGGAAGGCCGCCGATCTGCTCCACCGAATGGTTCAGCAGCTGCAGGCCGAACAGGTCGGGCAGCAGCTTGATGTCCGCGGTGGAGAAATCCAGTTGCCGCAACACGTAGGCGATCTGGCCCTGCTCGCGCATGGGCAGGGCAATCCAGACCTGGTCGATGTGCCGGGCCTCCACGAAGGTGGCCAGCCGGTCCACCCGGCCCATGGGGCGGATGCCGTGCAATGCGCAGCGGTCGGCGCTGGTGGCAAACCAGCCGACAACCTTGATGCCCATCCAGGGATTGCGATGCAGCGTGTCGACGATGCGCTGTGCATCCGGGTTGCCACCCACGATCACGGCGGTACGCAGGTCCATACCGCGTGCACGGGCCCACGAGGCGCAGCCGCGCAGCACGATGCGGATGGAGGCGGCGCCGGCCAGGCTCAGGCCGAACCAGGCGCCAAGCCACAGCCGCGACAGTTCGCCGATCATCTGGATCAGGGTCGTGTAGAACAGAACCCCGGTGCAGATCAGCAGCCAGCATAGCCCCAGGTGCATCAGCTCGGCGCCAAGGCCGCGGCCACGCCAGCTGCGGTAGAGGGAGGAGGACCCGAAGATCAGCAGGCCGAACAGCGTGGTGATCACCACCAGGCTGACGTAGTCCTTCTGCAAGTGCCAGGTACCGAAGCGGATGCGGTACGCCAGCAGCGCACCGCCAACGAGGATCAGCGGGTCCGCGATTCGTATCAACGCCCCGATGGCGGCCGTGAACTTGCTCGCCGTCCGAGGTGGGGCACTGGTTTCCGACCTGATTGGCATGAGCAGCATGGTATTTCCCCTTCATCCTTGTGCGTGGCCGGCAGGCGCCGGCTGGGGAGACTTGATGTTGCATTGCAACATCAAGTCTTGCAAGTCCTTAGTTTGTGCCTCCCGCTCATCCAGTCTGGGAGGCTATGTCAACGGGTTATGGGTCTATGTATTCAATATTGTCAAAGTAAAAGTGGCTGTCGCGCTCGCCGGTGAGCGAATAGAGGCTGTACTTGCGCTGCAGGCGTGCGCCGCCATCGCGTACCAGCGGATGCCACATCAAACGCGAACGCACCTGGCTGGACCGGGGGAGCAGCAGGTCCATCGGCACGGACAGGTAAATGCCCTTGTCAAAGCTGCCTTCGCCGAACTCCGCCGACGAGACATCGGTCTTGGTGGCAAACGCACCCATCACCACGCCGTTGCGGAACATGCGCGAAACATCCAGGGTCACGCCCCAGTCGCCGGCCAGGTAGCGTCCGGCGGAGGTGGCCACCTGCACGCGGCCGTCGTTGCCGAAGTGGGTGTAAAGCGTCGCGTGTCCGGTCGCGACCTCGTAGTCGCGGAACGAGAACTTCTGGTCGAAGTCGCGCTGCTTGACCCAGTTGGCCTCCACGCCCAGTGCCCAGCGCTGGCCGACGGGACGGTACAGCAGCTCGCCGCCCACGCCGCCGTACATCATCTCCAGCAGGCCCGCATAGGCCATGCCATACAGGTCACGGCCCAGTGCATGCACCGTGGTGACCTGGAAGTTCGGGATGGTGACGTCGGAGGTGGTGACGTAATGGCGGATGTCGGTGCGGACGCGCGGCAGGTTGCTCGGGGCGTCGTACTTGAACTTGCGGAAGTTGTTGTGCACGTCCACCGCCGTGGTGGCGGTAAGCCAAGTGCTGTCATTGACCCGCAGGCTCGTGTGCAGGTTCGCGGTCAGCTGGTACAGGAAGAAACCGTCGGGGCCGCCAATGATCTCGTTCAGCCCGGGGGAGACGTGGTAATCGAAGCGTCGCCCCTTCGGCCCCTCGTAGACCACCTCGCCCTCGCGCGAGCTGCCGGGCGGATTGACCTCCACATGGCGCGCCATCTCCGTCAGGTCGATATCGCCCTGCGCATAGGCGTTGAGCGCATTACGAGAGACGCTGCTCTGCGCGATCGGCATGTTTTGCCGCGTGTATTCCAGCGTGACCCAGTCGACACTGGGATCGATCGCCGT
Organism: Pseudoxanthomonas sp. SGT-18; assembly: GCF_003931645.1. Taxonomy (NCBI): domain Bacteria; kingdom Pseudomonadati; phylum Pseudomonadota; class Gammaproteobacteria; order Lysobacterales; family Lysobacteraceae; genus Pseudoxanthomonas; species Pseudoxanthomonas sp. SGT-18. Next base: position 289,685 of record NZ_RRYJ01000003.1, read on the forward strand.
ATCCAGCACGCGCGCCGCCCGCCCGAGGCCCTCGGTCGGGTAGAAATACTTCAGCTGGGTGCCGTGCAGGATCACCTCGTGGTCGTTGACTTCGACCTTCTGCACATAGAAGCCGGCGCTGCGGCGCAGCTCCACGTCCACGCTCTCCCAGGTATGGCCTGGCAGGAGAGGGTGGTCGTTTGATGCTGCGATTGCCTCGGCGTCAGCGCCTTGTGGCGCGCTGCCGGTTGCATCGGCCGGACTCTTGGAGCTTGCGGACGCATCCGCGTTCCTGGCGACTTCGCTGCGAAGCGGGGGCTTCGGCGGGTCCAGCCAGCGGGCCGGGCGCGGCGTGTTCTTCAGGTTTCCGCGCAAGGTAAGCGTGGCCAGCAGCTCGTTGCCGCGCTCCCAACCCAGCGTGATCCGCACGCCGGGCCTGGGGGTGTAAAGCAGGCCCACGTTGATGCGCGAATCCTGCTCCAGCCGGCCGATACGCACTTCGTCATCGTAGTCGTGGCCGTCGTACTCGAGCTTGACCAGCAGCGGCTCCCAGGGGGTCTGCCAGGAAACGCCACCAAACACGCCAACGGGGCCGTGCAGCAGGTAGCGCAAGCCGAACTTGCCGGCCTGGGTAATATCGCTGCTGGCACGGGGGCGGGTCTTGAAGTCCTCGTCGACCCAGCCGATCGGGTTGGTGATGCCGCCATTGCTGCCCAGGTAACCTGTCGCCAGGCCCAGGCTGGCATCGATGGAGCCGAAGCGCTTGTTGGCAACCACGTACTCGCTGGAGAACAGGCCCGTACCGCCAATATCGCGCGCGCCTACCGCGACTTCGGGCAGCCAGCGCCCTTCCTCCCACAGGCGGATCTTGAAGTCGATGGACTTGTCTTTGTAGTTCTGGTCGCCGCTGAACCACTCCGGGCCGTACCTGACGCCCTGGACATTGGCATAGCGGTAAATGCCCTCAAACCAGGGGAACGGCTGCATCGCTACGCTGTAGCGGGTATAGGGCGAGGTATGGCTTGCGGTAAAAGCAAACTCACCCTCGTCGGCCATGCGCGCCGTAGGCGTCTGCAACAGGCCGATGCCGCCCCAGTCGTTCTGCGTGGCCGGCACCTCGGCATGCAGCCCGCCGCATACCGCCAGGCTGAGCAGGCTCAGGGCGGGCAGGGCGCGGCGGCGGAGGTTGTTGCGGCTCATGGCGTCACCAGCCCGGCGTGGGGCAGGGGCAGGGTGGCGAGGAAGGTGGTCATCGCGCCATCCAGCTCGGGCGCGAATTTCTCCGTGGCGCGTGCGCGCAGCGGCACGTAGACGATGGCACCCGGTGCGAGGGCCAGCGGCTCGTTGCGATTCCACAGGGCGATACCGAGTGCGTGGATGCTGCCGTCGGGCTGCACCACATGGATCAGGTCGCGGTTGGCCGCCTCACCATCCACCGTGCAATCGCGCAGGTAATCGGCCGCGTCGCGCAGCGGCACATGCGCCACCGCGCAGGGCTGGAGCACGGCGCCGACGATGGTCACCGTTGCCGGGCGCTCCGGAAAGTGGAAGCGGTCGCCATCGGCAAGCAGGCGGTTGCGGTCGCCCTTGCTCGCCTCCAGCCGCCGCGGGTTGCCTTCCAGCGGCAGGCGGCCGGTGGCCGGCAAGGCGGAGACCCAGGCATGCAGGGCACGGGCGCGTGCGGCCACGGCGGGCGGCGCTTCGGTGGCCGTGGCCAGGGATTCCAGGTCATGGAGCAGGCCGGCGCGCAGCCTGAGCTGCCGGGCAAGTTCATCCCTGCGGAAGACCGAGGCGCCCAGGGCATAGGCATCACGGCGCGGCATCGCGGCCACGACGGCGTCGTCGAACCGGCTGCCCTCGGGCAGCTGCAAGGTGCCGGCGCGCTGCACCGCGCCCTCGGCCGAAACCTGCAGCGTGCGGGGCTGGGCGGCGGAAGCGAAGGAAATGCAGGCCAGCAGGCCGGCCATGGCCATTACCCGCGATCGCATCATCGCGACCTCCGCCGGTAAGGCTTGATCAGGCTGATCTCGAGGTAGGCGTCCGGGGCGGCCAGCTGCCGGCTCTTCCACAGCATGCCGGTGGCCGGATCGACCCAATAGGTATTGGTGCCTTCCACGCCGGGGCCTTCCAGGCGTTCCTCGTACCTGGCCAGGGTGCGGCTGCGGCCCAGCGGATCCACCATGGTTTCCTGGCCCACCCGGCGCAGCACGCCGGTGACCGGCACGCCGTAGCGGTAGCCACTGCGCCAGTCATAGCGGCGGCTGACGGTGATGCCCGCCTCGCCCACCGTGCGCAGGTCGGTGAACGGGTTGTCGCCTTCGATCCGGGCCTCATCCAGGCCCGCGCGCAGGCCATGGGTGCCGCAGAGCACGCCGCCCTCGCACAGGAACACGACGGCCTGCCGGCTATGCCAGGAAAGCCGCCCCTCGTCATCGTTGCCCAGCACCATCACCGCGCGGTACTGGCCATCGTCCATGAGCAGGCTGGCGTAGGGCAGGGCGGCTACCTTGGTTGCGGCCTCGGAGAGGTCGTCCTTGCCGGCCACGGCGGTACGAACGAAGTCCACACTGGTTTGCATCACCGTGCCGCAGCCGGCCAGCACCAGCACCAGCGCCAGGGAAACCAGGGCGCTGGTGCTTGCCGGAAACAGGCTGGAGCCGGGGCGGCGGCGGGAGCCGTGGGCCCGGTGGACGGTAGACGCTTGCACGGCGGCCGTCAGTTGTTGGAAAGATCGTTGCTGGCGCTTGCGGCGTTGCTGATGATCCCGGTGAACGGCAGCAACTGGTTCACGAAGCGGCTCCAGCGGGTAATGCCGGCGGCGCCCACGAACACCACGTCGCCGGGCAGCAGCTCGAACTGGCTGGCCACCGCGAAAGCCGCGGGGGACTTGGCCTCCAGCTGGTAGACCACGGAAGGCTGCTGCTCCAAGGCATCAGGCTTGGCGCCGCGGATCACGTAAACCGCATTGCCATCCGCCGTGGCCTGCGCCAGGCCGCGCGCCCGACCCAGCGCCTGGCTGAGGCTGATGCTGCCGGTCTTGAAGTTCTGCGCGCCAGGCAGGGTGACCTCGCCTACTACGAAGACTTCCTTGGCATCCAGGTAAGGGATGTAGATCTGGTCCTCTGCCTTCAGGTAGATCGGGGTGCCTCCGAGCCGGGTCATGTCGAGCACGTATGTGGTGCCGTCGCGGGTCAGGCGCACGCCGGATAGATCGGCTTGGGAGGGATCGAAACCGGCGGTGCTGATGGCGTCTTGCAGCGTCAGCGGGACCACGGTCAGCGGCACCACGGAAGCCTGGCGTGCAGCGCCCGACACCCAGACCCTCTGACTGGCATAGGTCAGGATCGACACGTCCACCTGCGGCTCATGGATCACAGCTGCCAGCTGGCCGGCAAGCTTGTCTCGCAGCTCGGTCGGAGTGAGCCCAGCTGCTTGGATCTTCCCTATATATGGGTAGAACAGCGTTCCGTCGCCCTGGACCAGGCGACCCGCGAGATTGACCTGCTGCTGTGGACCCGCAGGGACCGTCAGCTCCGGATGGTCCCAGACGGTGATGTAGAGCACATCACCCGCTCCAATGCGGTAAGGATCGGGGTGGTAATCCAGCAGGGCGCGCGGGATCTGCTCCGAACTGGCGCGGCCGGCATGTTCCTGCGCAATGAGGCGCGGGGTAATCGCCACGAGATCCAGCTGGTCATTGCCGGATGTCCGGATCTGGCCTGGTCCTGGCTTGGTACGGGCCAGATGCTGGCCGGGGGCCCAGACACAACCGGAAAAGAAAAACGCCGCCATCAGCGCAAGCGCGCCGGACCGGTAGGCTCGATTCATGTCGCTTCCATTCGAGTTCACGGGGGAGGGGGCCCCGTACACAAAAAAGCCCGCCGGGCATCGAAGGCCGGCGGGCCTTGTGCTCAAGACATCCAGGGCGGGCTATCAGCCGCCGGTGCCACCCGTGCCGCCGGTACCACCCGTGCCGCCAGTGCCACCGGTACCGCCGGTACCACCCGTGCCCGGATCAGGACCCGGACCCGGGCCCGGGCCGGGACCCGGCTGGGCGCGGTTGTCGTTATCGTCATTGATCACCGACAGCACGCCGATGGCCAGCGCGGTGCCACCCGCGGCCCAGGCAACCGCTTCGCCACCGACGCCGCCACCCGCAGCGGTGTCGCTGCCCGCCGCATCGCCGCTCTCTTCCTGCTGGGTGCTACCGGAATCCTGCGCAAACGCGTACGGCTGCGCGACCAGACCCAGTGCGATGGCCAGACCGATCAGTTTGGTCTTCATGGGGGAAACTCCGTTTCAAGATGGACGGGCTACTTCACAGGCCAGACCATAAGCGGGCCCAGGGGGGCTTGTCAATCAGTGGTTTATGCACGAAACCTTCACGCTGTCGCGCTGCAGCATCGGGTTGCATCGGGTAAGCTTGCGCGCGGCCGGGACGTACTGCGCTCCGGAACCATTGGAACCAGTCAGCGCGGGGACCGGCGTTAGTGTTCAGAAAGATCCTGTTCGTCTGTGTGGGCAACATCTGCCGCAGTCCCACGGCGGAGCTGCTGATGCGCCACCGGCTGCAGGGGCGCCCGGGCGTGGAAGTGTCGTCCGCGGGCCTGCAGGCTCTGGTGGGACGGCCGGTCGATCCGGAAGCGGCCGCCCTGCTGCGCGAGGCGGGCATCGACCCCGACGGGCACCAGGCGCGGCAGGCGACGCCCTCCATCCTGGCCGCAGCGGACCTGGTCCTGGTCATGGAGCACGCCCACCAGACCAGGATTGCGCGCGAAGTGCCCCAGGTCAGTGGCAAGACCTTCTTACTCGGCAAGTGGCGGGGGCAGCGCGAGATCCCCGACCCGTACCGCCAGCATCGCGAAGCCTTCGAGCACGTGTACCAACTGATTGATGATTGCGTCGACAGCTGGCTCCCCTACATCAAGTGATGTTGCCGGCGTCACGTTCCCCCGGTCTTACAACTCTGGAAGAGAACTATGGGCAAGGAAAAGGCAGCGGTAACGCCCGCCACTGAAGACGAGATCGACCTGCGGGAACTGGTCGGCGTACTGATTGACCGTAAGTGGTGGATCATCGCTACCACGGCAATCTTTTTCGTGCTGAGCGTGGCCTACGTACTGTTGACCGCGCCGGTATACCGCGCCCAGGCAATGGTGCAGGTCGAATCCAAGATGCCTAGCATCCCGGGTTTGTCGGACCTAACTTCACTGGCTGGTGGGGGTAGTGTTGCGGGCACCACGGAGGTGGCGTTGCTTCGTTCGCGTACCGTGGTTGGCTCGGCAGTTGATCAGTTGAAACTCGACATCTTCATTGAGCCGTATAGATTCCCTCTGATTGGCGGTGCATTGGCCCGCCGGTTTACTCCGCTCGAAGGGGGGGAGGTTGCTGAGCCATTCCTGGGCTTGGATAGCTTTGGCTGGGGAGGGGAAGCCCTTGAGTTCCAGCGTCTGGAGGTGCCTCAGGCTCTTGTCGATAGCGAGCTGACCCTTGAGGTGCTCGACGATCAGGGCGCTTACGTACTGCGTGATGAAGACGGCGATGAACTGGTGAGGGGCCGGGCGGGCGAGCCCGCAGAGCGTGGCTCCGTGCTGGCCGAAGTCTCGACCCTCCATGCCAATCCGGGCATGAGGTTCAAGGTCGTCAAGGCTCGTCGCCTAGACGTCGTGGCCGCTCTGCAGCAAGACATCAATGTTGCGGAGCAGGGCAAGGAATCCGGCATTCTCCTTGTCACCTACGAAGATGCCGATCCGGCGCGCGCTGAAGCTGTAGTGCAGAAGATCGTTGAGGCCTATGTCCGCCAGAACGTCGAGCGCAGCTCGGCCGAGGCGGCTGCCCAGCTGCAGTTCGTCAAGGACCAGCTGCCCACCGTGCGCAAGCAGGTGGAGGAAGCGCAGGAGGCCATGGCCCGTTACCAGTCCTCGGCCAACTCCGTGGACATCACCATGCAGACCAAGGGCCTGCTGGAGCAGGAGGTCGCGGTCGAAACCAGCATCCAGCAGCTGCGCCTGAAGCAGGCGGAGATGGATCGCAGCTTTACCCGCGATCACCCTGCCTACCGTGCCCTGCTGAGCCAGATTGGCGAGCTGGAGGCACGCAAGGCCAGCTTCCGCCGCCAGGTCAGCGAGCTGCCGGATACCCAGCAGGAGCTGCTGCGCCTGACCCGCGACCTGCAGGTCAGCAACGAGCTCTACACCGCCCTGCTGAACCAGGCCCAGCAGCTGGATGTGGCGCGCGCTGGTACCGTGGGTAATGTGCGCATCGTCGACCCGGCGGTGGCTGACACCTCAAACCCGGTCAAGCCGCGCAAGCCCCTCGTCGTGCTCGTGGCCACCCTGTTGGGTGCATTTCTCGCCATTGCCTTCGTATTCGTGCAGCGCATGCTCAACCCGGGCATCGAGGACCCGGCCGTGATCGAGGAGCTGGGCCTGCCGGTCTACGCCGCCATTCCGCTGAGCAACTCGAAGGCGTTGCCGACCGCCAAGCGCGACCGCATGGGTATGCACCATATCCGCGCCGATGGCCGCCAGCACCTGCTGGCCGTCGACGAGCCGGCGGACCTGGCCGTGGAGGCGCTGCGCAGCCTGCGCACCAGCCTGCACTTCGCCATGCTGGAGGCCAAGAACAACATCCTCACCATCTCCGGTCCGCGCCCGGGCGTGGGCAAGACCTTCGTCTCGTCCAACCTCGCCGCGGTGATCGCCCAGGCCGGGCAGCGGGTGCTGGTCGTCGATGCCGACATGCGCAAGGGGACCCTGCACAAGCTGCTGGGCATCAGCCACAAGAACGGCCTGTCCGACGTGCTGGTCGGCAAGCTGGACCTGGACGCGGCCATCCACGCGGTGCCGGACCTGCCGAACATGCACTACATCGTGCGCGGCGACATCCCGCCAAACCCGTCCGAACTGCTGATGCACCCGCGCTTCAAGCAGATCGTCGACACCCTGGGGCCGCGCTACGACCTGGTGATCATCGATACCCCGCCGATCCTGGCCGTAACCGATGCAGCCATCGTCGGCGCCCACGCCGGTTCGACCCTGCTGGTGACCCGCTTTGGCCTCAACCAGGCCAAGGAGATCGTGCTGGCGCTCAAGCGCTTCGAGCAGAACGGCGTGCAGGTCAAGGGCACGATCTTCAACGCGGTGGAGAAGCGCGCCACCGGCTACTACAGCTACGGCTACTACGAGTACAAGGCGGCCGACGCCTGACGTAGCGGAAGCAGGCCGGCCCCCGTTGCCGGCCTGCTAACCTTTGCGCCATGGGTTACGAACGCTACGAGCCGGCCACCGCGCCGGGCCCCGGCTGGCGCGAGCGTCTGGGGCAGTACTGGAAGCTGGTCCGCGGCGATCGCCCGATCGGCGTGCTCCTGCTGCTGTGGCCGACCTGGTGGGCGCTGTGGCTGGCCGCCGGTGGCGTGCCGGATCCATGGACCCTGTTCGTGTTCACCGCCGGCGTGTGGCTGACCCGCTCGGCCGGCTGCGTGATCAACGACTACGCCGACCGCTGGCTCGATCCCAGGGTCGAGCGCACCCGCGACCGCCCCCTGGCCACCGGCGCCGTCTCCGGCCGCGAGGCGCTGGCGGTGTTCGCGGCACTGATGCTGGTGGCCTTCGCCCTGGTGCTGACGCTCAACCTGCTGACCATCCTGCTCAGCTTCGTCGGCCTGTTCCTGGCGGCCACCTATCCCTACCTGAAGCGCTACACCTACCTGCCGCAGGTCTACCTGGGCATGGCCTTCGGCTGGGGCATCCCGATGGCCTTCGCCGCGGTGCAGGGCGAGGTGCCGGCGCTGGGCTGGCTGCTGTACTGCGCCAACATCCTCTGGTCCACCGCCTACGACACCTGGTATGCGATGGTCGACCGCGAGGACGACATCCGCGCTGGCTCCAAATCCACCGCCATCCTGTTTGGCGACCTCGACCTGGTCGCGCAGGGCGTGCTCTACGCCTTGGCCTTCCTTGCCCTCGCGCTCGCGGGGCGGCAGGCACAGCTGGGCATGGCCTACTGGGCCGGCCTGGGCGTGGCCGCGCTGCTGGTGGCGTGGGAGTTCTGGATCGCGCGCCGGCGCGAGCGCGGGCCCTGCTTCCGCGCCTTCCTGCACAACAACTGGGTCGGCGCGGCGATATTCGCCGGCATCGCCCTCCATTACGCCCTGCAGTCCTCCGCTGCCTAACACCGCCTTTGCGCCAGTGCTGCATCGCAGGATGATGGCGGGCGCGGCGACGGATAACGTTATCCAGTCGGCGCGGCAGGGGAGTGCGGGGAACCGGTGGTTGCGCGGGGGCGGGGCGCGGGAGCAGCGCGGTGCGATTGGAAGTCGCGTGCGGCGGGCTTCCGCTACGTGCCTGTCTTCGCCTGTCCGCATCGGTTCCCACGGTCGCCCCGGCCGACGCTGCCATCGTCACGCATCCACGCCAGCCCTGCCGGCCGGTAGCCGCCATCCACGGAGAACCAGACCGATGCACGCACCCGCCCCGAATCCCGCTGGCGCCGGCGGCGCGATCCATGGCCGGCGGCTGCTGCCGCTGGTGATCGCGCTGTTCTTCGCCTGGGGTTTCTGCACCGTCCTGGTGGACGTGCTGATCCCCAAGCTCAAGGCCACCTTCGCGCTCGGCTATGCCGAGGCGATGCTGACCCAGTTCTGCTTCTTCCTGGCCTACTTCATCGTCTCCATCCCGGCGGCGCTGCTGGTCAGCCGCATCGGCTACATGCGCGGCATCGTGCTGGGCCTGGTGGTGATGGCCGGCGGCTGCCTGATGTTCTCGCCGGCCGCCTCGCTGGGCTGGTACCCGGCGTTCCTGGGCGCGCTGTTCGTGCTGGCTGCGGGCATCACCGTGGTCCAGGTCGCGGCCAACCCGCTGGCCGCGGGCCTGGGCGATCCGGCGCGCGCACACAGCCGCCTGACCCTGGCCCAGGCCTTCAACTCCTTCGGCACCATGCTTGGCCCGCTGTTCGGCTCGGCCCTGATCCTGGCCGCCGGCGTGGCCGAGCCGACCCCCGGCATGGACGAGGCGGCGCTGGCCGCGTTCCGGGTCGAGCAGGCCAGCCACGTGCGCCTGCCGTACATGATCATCGCCGCGGTGCTGGTGGCGCTGGCCGGGCTGTGCTGGTTGCTGCGCCGCTCGCCGGTGCCGGCCGTGCATGCCATGCGCCAGGGCGATTACCTGCGCCTGCTGGGGATCCCGCGCCTGAGCCTGGGCGCGCTGTCGATCTTCCTCTATGTCGGCGCCGAGGTCGCGGTCGGCAGCGCCCTGGTCAATTACCTGATCATGGTCGGCGCCACCACCAGCGAGCACGCCGCCGGCAACCTGATCGCGGTGTACTGGGGCCTGGCCATGGTCGGCCGCTTCATCGGCTCGTGGGTGCTGCGCTTCGTCCCGGCGGGACTGGTGCTGGCGGCCTGCGCGCTGGGCGCGGCCACCCTGGGCCTGCTGGCGGCCACGGTGCTGGAAGGTACCCCGGCAGCGGTGGCGATCCTGTCGATCGGCCTGTTCAACTCGGTGATGTTCCCGACCATCTTCACCCTGTCGATCGATGGCCTGGGCGAGGACACCGCCGGCGGTTCGGGCCTGCTGTGCCTGGCCATCGTCGGCGGCGCCATCGTGCCGCTGCTGATGGGCCTGGCCGCCGACCGCTTCGGCCTGGCGCCGGCGCTGCTGGTGCCGGTGGCCTGCTACGCGTGCATCGCCGCCTACGGCCTGCTGGTGCGCGCCGGCGTGCTGGCCGGCCGGCCGCAGGTGGCGGCGGCCCGCGCCGGGAGCTGAGCACGGGAAGGGCATCTGCAGTGGGTGCCCTTCCGGAAGTATCCAACCGCGGTGCCGGACGCGGCATGCGCGGATGCAACAGCAGGACCAGGCACGTCGCCATGCACGCCGAGCCGGCCTGCGCTCCGCTTCCGGGGCGGACAACTCCCGGAACCACTGCCATGCCCGCATGGCCGTGGTCCCCTCTCAGGTTCGGCCGGGGCATGCTCCACGCCCGGCCCTCTTTTTTTCTGGCCAATGACCGCGATGACCGCAGCCGCCTTGCCCCGCCTCGCCGTGTTCGGCGAAGCCCTCACCGACCTGGTCCGCACCGGCACCGACAGCTGGCGCAGCATCCCGGGCGGTGCCTGCTGGAACGTGGCGCGGGTGGCGGCGACCCTGGGCGTGCCCACCGGCTGGGGCGGGGCGGTCAGCGACGACCTGTTCGGCGCGCGCATCGTCGAACTGTCGCGCCAGGCCGGGCTGGACCCGCGCTTCCTGCAGGTGGTGCCGCGGCCGCCACTGCTGGCGGTGGTGCATGAGCTGGATCCGCCACGCTACTTCTTCCTCGGTGAGAACGCGGCCGACCTGGCCTTCGACGAAGCCGCGCTGCCACCGGGCTGGGACGCGGCCTGCGAGTTCGCCCACTTCGGCTGCATCAGCCTGGTGCGGCAGCCGCTGGGCGAACGCCTGCTGGCGCTGGCCTTGCGCCTGGCCGGGGCGGGCGTGGCGGTCAGCTTCGATCCCAACTGCCGCAACCTGATGGGCGCCGGCTACGTGGCGCTGTTCGAGCGCCTGGCCGCGCGTGCGGCGGTGCTGAAGATCTCCGACGAGGACCTGGGCCACATCTATCCGGCGCTTGATGCCGGCGCGGCACTGGCGCACGTGCGCGCGCTGGCACCCGCTGCGGTGCTGCTCTACACCCGCGGCGCCGCCGGCATGGATGTGTACGCCGGCGATGTGCACGTCGCCCAGCCGGCCTTCGCGGTGGAGGCGGTGGACACCGTGGGCGCCGGCGATGCCTGCATTGGCGGCTTCCTTGCCAGCCGCCTGCTGCGTCCGGACGCCCCGCTGCGCGAGCACGCGCGCTTTGCCGCTGCTACCGCCGCCGCGGCTTGCACCCGCGCCGGCGCGCATGCGCCGACGCGGCAGGAAGTGGAGGCGCTGCTCGCGCGCGGCTGAGCGTTGTCTACAGCACCCGCAGCACTTCGTAGCACGCACCCATGGTGTGGTAGTCGGTCTTGCCCGCCGGGCTCTTCTCGTCGCTGAGCCTGGAGTTGTCCGGGCCGAGGATGCGGTACCAGGCGCCGTGCCGGTGGTCGACGAAGTGGGTCCAGCTGTAGCTCCACAGCCGCTCGTACCAGTCCCAGTACCGCGCCTCGCCGGTGCGCTGCGCCAGCAGCGCGGCGGTGGCCAGCGACTCGGCCTGCACCCAGAAGTACTTGTCGGCGTCGTACACCGCACCATCCGGATCGTTGCCGTAGACCAGGCCGCCGTGCACCGGGTCCCAGGCCATCGCCACGGCGCGGTCGAACAGTTCGCGCGCGCGCGGCAGGTGCCAGTCCGCCGGCGCGTGCCGGTCCAGGATCAGCAGCAGCTTGGCCCACTCGGTCTGGTGCCCGGGCTGGAAGCCCCACGGCCGGAAGATGTTGCTGCGGTCGCCGCGGTTGTAGTCCCAGTCCACGCTCCAGTCGGCGTGGTAGTGCTCCCACACCAGGCCGCCGGCCAACGCGGCCTGGCGCCGGGTCATGTTGGCCGCCAGGGTGGCGGCGCGTTCCAGGTAGCGTGCCTCGCCGGTGGCCTCGTACGCGGCCAGCCAGGCCTCGCAGGCATGCATGTTGGCGTTCTGGCCGCGGTAGGGCGACAGCGTCCAGTGCGCGTCGGCCTCGTCGGCGTACAGGCCATGCGCCGGCTCCCAGAAGTGGTGCTCCATCAGTTCCCAGGTCTCGCCGATCCAGCGACGCGCTTCCCCCATCCCGGCTTCCAGCGCCTTGGCATAGGCCAGCACCACGAAGGCCAGGCCGTAGCAGTGGTTGGTGGGGTCGGCCACCCGGCGTCCGTGCAGCAGCCAGGCGTAGCCGCCGGTGGCCGGATCGCGGTGCGCGTCGCGCAGGAAGGCCACGCCGTGCTCCACCGCCGCGCGGTAGGCCGGGTCGCCAAAGGCCTGGAAGGCCATCGAGTAGTTGAAGACGAAGCGCGTGCTGCTGACCAGGTGCCGGGTGTGGCGGTCGTAGACCTGGCCGTCGTCGCGGAAGAAGTGGAAGAAGCCGCCGTCCGGGTCGATGCAGCGCGGGTGGTAGAACGCCATCGTGTCGCGCACGTGGCCGAGCAGGAATTCGCGGGAGCGGAAGTCCGGTAGCGGACCAGGCCCGGGCGGGGCTGCCGTCATGCGTAGGGCTCCGGGGAAGCGCGGTTGGTGGACGCGGCCGGGGCGTGGCCATGCCCGCTCCCCGGTGCGGCATTGCGAGGTAAGGTTATCTCGACCGCCAACGCGCGGCACGCCGCATTGCCGCAGCGGGCGCCCTCAGGCCGCGCCCGGGGGCGCGGCGGACTGGCGCTTGACCAGGGTGTACTTCATCACCTGGTGCCGCGGCGCATGCTCGCGGCCTTCGCGGCGGTCGCGGATCCGTTCCAGCACCAGCGATACCGCCGCCTTGCCCATTGCCGTCACCGGCTGGCGGATGGTGGTCAGCTCCGGCCACAGGGTGGTGGCCATCGGTGTGTCGTCGAAGCCGACGATGCTCAGCTCGCCGGGGATGCGCAGGCCCATGCCGTGGGCCATGGCCATCGCCGCGGCGGCCATGTCGTCGTTGCTGCAGAAGATCGCGCTCGGCCGCGGCTGCAGCGCCAGCAGCTGGCGCGCCGCGGCCAGTCCGGAGCGGTAGGTGAACATGCCCTCGGCCAGCAGTTCGGCCGGCACCTCGATCCCGGCCTCGGCCATGGTATCGAGGAAGGCCTGCCTGCGCAGCTGCGCCGGGGTGTGCCGGGGATCGCCCTCGATGAAGCCGATCCGGCTATGCCCCAGCTCCAGCAGGTGCCGGGTCATGGCGCGCGCGCCGGCGTAGTCGTCGATCCGCACCGAGGCCACCTGCGGCAGCGGCGTGGCCGTGGCCACCGCCACCACCGGGATGCCGCGCGCGTCCAGCTCGCCGATGGTGTGCGGCGAATCGCACAGCGGCGGCGGCACGATCACCCCGTCCACCCCGGCCTCGACCAGGCGCTGCACCGCCGCGCGCTGGCTCTGCAGGCCGGCGCACTTCTCCACCAGCACCTGGGTGCCGGACAGGCTGCTCTGCTCGAGCATGCCCAGCATCAGCTCGTTGAGGTAGGCGGCCGAGGGATTGCTGTACAGCACGCCGATGCGCGCGCTGCCGCGGGTGCGCAGCGAGCGTCCGGCCAGGTTGGGGCGGTAGCCCAGCGCCTGCACCGAGGCCAGCACCCGCTCGCGCAGTTCGGCGCCGACCCGGGTATTGCCGTTGATCACGCGCGAGGCGGTCATCGCCGAGACCCCGGCGTGGCGCGCCACGTCGAGGATGGTCACGGTAGCGGGAGTCTTGCGCTTGCGCTCGGGCATGCTGGAGGTCCGCGGGGCCGCCGCGCGCGGCCGACCGCCTAGGGTACCCGCTGGCGCCGGCGCCGCGGCACCACCCGTCAGGGCGTACGCGCGCATATCCAGGCGTCGACCCGTTCCACCCCGGCCCGGCGCAGCGCCAGGGCCGCGGCCTGCAGGGTGGCGCCGGTGGTCATGACGTCGTCCACCAAGGCCACGTGCGCCGGCAGCCGCCCCCGCGCCGCCACCCGGAACGCGCCGCGCAGGTTGCGCCGCCGCGCCATCGCGCCCAGCTCGGACTGCGCCGCGGTGCGCCGGTGCCGCTGCAGCAGCCCGGTCGCCAGCGGCACCCCGGTGGCCCGCGCCAGCGGCCGCGCCAGTTCCAGCGCCTGGTCGTAGCCGCGCTGGCGCAGGCGGCTGCGGTGCAGCGGCACCGGCACCAGCGCCTGCGGGCGCTCGACGCCGTCCAGGGTCTCGGCCAGCAGGCCGGCCAGCAGGCGTCCGGCGGCCAGGTCGCCATGGAACTTGTAGCGCGCCAGCAGGCCATCCACCGGCGGGGCGTAGACGAAGGCGGCGTGGGCGAAGTGCAGCAGCGGCTCGCGCCGCAGGCAGCGGCCGCAGGTGCCGGGCACCGCCAGCGGGATCGCGCAGCGCGGGCAAGCGCAGTGGTTGCGCGGCAGCCACCAGTGGCAGGCCGCGCACATGTCGCGGCCGTCGTCGCCGGGCTCGCCGCACAGCAGGCAGCGCGGGGGCAGGAGGGTGGTGCCGATCCGGGCCGGCAGTCCGCGCAGCCATTGCCGCCAGTTCGCGGCGACCTTGTAAACCAGTGCGTCCATGTCAAGGTTGACAGCTTCCGGAGGTATTTCCAGACTGCCCGCCTCTTCTTGCCCCCGCAGTCAGGAAACTCCCTCCCATGGCCTCGGAAATCCGCCACGACTGGCGCCGCGACGAACTGCTCGCCCTGTTCGACCTGCCGCTGCCGGAACTGCTGTACCGCGCCGCCCGCGTGCACCGGGAGCACTTCGACCCCGCCGAGGTCCAGGTCTCGACCCTGTTGTCGGTCAAGACCGGCGGCTGCCCGGAGGACTGCGCCTATTGCCCGCAGGCCCAGCGCTACCACACCGGGGTGCAGGCCACGAAGCTGATGGACACCGAACAGGTGCTGGAGAAGGCACGCCAGGCCAAGGCCGCCGGTGCCTCGCGCTTCTGCATGGGCGCGGCCTGGCGCAGCCCCAGGGACCGCGACATCCCCAAGGTGGCGGCGATGATCGCCGGGGTGAAGGCCCTGGGCCTGGAAACCTGCGCCACCCTGGGGATGCTCTCGCCGGACCAGGCGCGCGCGCTGCGCGAGGCCGGCCTGGACTACTACAACCACAACCTCGACACCGCGCCGGAGTTCTACGGCGACATCATCCACACCCGCGAATACCAGGACCGCCTGGACACCCTGGCCTACGTGCGCGAGGCCGGGCTGAAGACCTGCTGCGGCGGCATCGTCGGCATGGGCGAGAGCCGCGAGCAGCGCGCCGGCCTGCTGCAGGCCCTGGCCAACCTGCCGGCGCATCCGGACTCGGTGCCGATCAACCGCCTGGTGCGGGTGCCCGGCACGCCGCTGGCGGAAACCGCCGAGCTGGACCCGTTCGAGTTCGTGCGCACCATCGCCGTGGCCCGGATCGCGATGCCGCGCTCGATGGTGCGGCTGTCGGCCGGGCGCGAGTCCATGTCCGACGAACTGCAGGCGCTGTGCTTCATGGCCGGGGCCAACTCGATCTTCTACGGCGAGCAGCTGCTGACCACCCCCAATCCGGCCACCGGGCGCGACCAGGCCCTGTTCGCGCGTCTCGGACTACGTGCGATGCCCCTCGTCGTATGTGATGATCATCACGGAACGGGCACGGTTGCAGGCGCTACCGTGCATGCGCAGATCATCGAGCCGGCATCCGCCTGAGCTGGGATGCGGCTCCCGCAGGTAGGGCTTACGCCCAGGGAAGTGCAGGGAATCATGGGCCGCATCGACATCCGCGAACGCATCCAGTCCGACCACCGCCTCCGCGCCGCGCAGGGCCGGCTGCGCCAGCGGCGCACCATCACCCGCCGCGACGGCGTGCGCCTGGAGGTCGACGGGCAGTGGCTGACCGGCTTCTGCGGCAACGACTACCTGGGCCTGGCCGCGCAGTTCGAGGTCGGCGCCGCGCTGCAGGACGCCGCCGCGCGCGAAGGCGTGGGCGCCACCGCCTCGCACCTGGTGTGCGGCCACCACGCGCTGCACCAGCAGCTGGAGCGCGAGGTCGCCGAATGGCTGGGCGTGCCGCGCGCGCTGCTGTTCGGCAGCGGCTTCGCCGCCAACCTGGCGGTGCAGCAGGCGCTGCTGGAGGACGGCGACGTCTGCGTGCAGGACCGCCTCAACCACGCCAGCCTGATCGACGCCACCCGCCTGGCCGGCGCGCGCCTGCGCCGCTACCCGCACCTGGACGCCGAAGGCGCGATGCGCCAGCTGCGCGGCACCGGCGAGGGTGCGGCGATGCTGGCCACCGACGGCGTCTTCAGCATGGATGGCGACGTGGCCCCGCTGCGCTCGCTGGCGCTGGTGGCGCGCACCGGCGAGGCCCTGCTGTACGTGGACGATGCCCACGGCGCTGGTGTGCTCGGCCCGCAGGGCCGCGGCAGCGTGGCCGAGGCCGGGCTGGGCGTGGCCGACGTGCCGCTGCAGCTGGTCACCCTGGGCAAGGCCCTGGGCGGCTACGGCGCGGTGGTGGCCGGCGACGCCGACCTGATCGAACACCTGGCTGGCACCGCGCGCCCGTACCTGTACACCACCGCGCTGCCGCCGGCCCTGGCCGCCGCTTCGCTGGCAGCGCTGAAGCTGGCCCGCCGCGACGACTGGCGCCGCGAGCGCCTGCGCGAGCTGGTGGGCCTGTTCCGCGAGGGCGCCAGCCGCTTCGGCCTGGAACTGATGCCCTCGAACACGCCGATCCAGCCGATCGTGTGCGGTAGCGAGGCCAGCGCGCTGGCCATGTCCGCGGCGATCGAGCGGGCCGGCTTCCTGGTCACCGCGATCCGGCCGCCCACCGTCCCCGAGGGCAGTTCGCGCCTGCGTGTGACCCTCTCGGCCCTGCACACCCCGCAGCAGGTGCAGGCGCTGCTGGCTGCGATCGCCGATGCGCGCGAGCGCGTCGACAACGGACGCGAAGCCGTGGCGTGAGTACCACCGCGCCAACGCCGGAACGCCGGCAGGTGTGGGAAGCGATGTCCGAGTTGTACCTCGACACGGACGTCGACGCCGAAGTGCTGACCCGCGTCGCCGGGGTGCTGGCGCAATCGCCGTACTCGCTGGACGAGCTGCAGAAGATCCTGCGCAACGAGGTCCACCCGGTGCTGGTGCCCAACCTGTGCAGCGTGGCGCCGGTGTGGGACGGCTTCGACCCGGAATGGCTGGCCGCGGAGATCGGCGCCCACCTGCGGCGGCCGTGGCCGGTGCGCTGGTGGCGCGCGCGGGTGATGCGCAGCCACGCCATCATCCTCTGGCACCGCCTGATCCGGCGCATCGCCTCGGCCCGGCGCCGCCACCATTGAGCGGCGTACGTCGCCCGCCATGGGCGACAATGCACGCATGCACATCGAAACCCTCGGCAGCGGACCGGACCTGGTCCTGATCCATGGCTGGGCGCTGCACGGCGGCGTGTTCGCGCCGCTGGCCGAACGCCTTGCCCCGCGCTTCCGCCTGCACCTGGTCGACCTGCCCGGGCATGGCCACAGCCGCGACTCGGAGGTGCCGCTGCAGCCGGCCGCGGTCGCCAGCGAGATCGCCTCGCGCGTGCCGCCGGCGCTGTGGCTGGGCTGGTCGCTGGGCGGCCTGTTCGCGCTGCGCGCCGCCGCCTCGCTGCCCACCGTGCGCGGCCTGGTGATGGTCGCGGCCACGCCGCGCTTCGTGCGCGCACCGGACTGGCCGCACGCGGTGGAGCCGGCGGTGTTCGAACAGTTCGCGCGCGACCTGGAGCAGGACTACGACGGCACCCTCGAGCGCTTCATCGCCCTGGACACGCTCGGCTCCGAGCATGGCCGCGCCGAGCTGAAGTCGCTGCGCACCCTGCTGCACGCGCGCGGGCGCCCGCAGCCGGAAGCACTGCACGCCGGCCTGCAGCTGCTGGAATCCACCGACCTGCGCCGCAGCCTGCCCTCGCTGGCGGTGCCCAGCCTGTGGCTGGCCGGGCGCCGCGACCGCCTGGTCAATCCGCGCGGCATGGCCGCCGCCGCCGGGCGCGCGCCGGGATCGCGCTTCGTGGAACTGCCCGGCGCCGGGCACGCACCGTTCCTCGGGCATGTCGATGCGGTCGCAGCGCAGCTGCTGGCTTTCGCCGACAATACCGGGCCCTGAGCCGCCCTCCGCCATGGATCCCGTATTCGACCCCCGCCAGGTGCGCCGCGCCTTTTCCCGCGCCGCCGCCGGCTACGACGATGCCGCCGCCCTGCAGGCGGAAGTGCGCACGCGCCTGCTCGAGTCGCTGGTCTACCTCGACGACAAGGTGCCGCAGGTGGTGCTGGACCTCGGCAGCGGCACCGGCCATGCCGCCGCAGCCATGCGCAAGCGCTGGCCGAAGGCGCAGGTGGTCGCCGTGGACCTGGCCCTGCCGATGCTGCGCCAGGCGCGCCGCCAGGCCGGCTGGTGGAGGCCGTTCGCGCGCGTGTGCGCCGATGCGCGCGCGCTGCCGCTGGCGGACAACAGCGTGGACGTGATCTTCTCCAACCTCTGCCTGCAGTGGGTGGAGGACCTGCCGGCGGTGTTCGCCGGCTTCCGCCGCGTGCTCAAGCCCGGCGGCCTGCTGCTGTGCTCCAGCTTCGGCCCGGAAACCCTGGTCGAACTGCGCGAGGCGTTCTCCGTGGCCGACGAGGCGCCGCACGTGAGCCCGTTCGTCTCGATCGCCGGCTTTGGCGACGCCCTGGTGCAGGCCGGCTTCCGCGACCCGGTGCTGGACCGCGACCTGTTCACCCTGACCTACACCGGCCTGCCGGCGCTGATGCGCGAACTGCGCGCGATCGGCGCGACCAATGCGTTGGCCAGCCGCCGCCGCAGCCTGACCGGCCGTGCCCGCTTCGCCGCCGCCGAAGCCGCCTACGAACCGCTGCGCGACGCCGACGGGCGCCTGCCCAGCACCTGGGAAGTGATCTACGCCCAGGCCTGGGCCCCGGACCCCGGCGCCCCGATCCGCCACGGCGGCCACGAGATCGCCGCCGTCCCCGTCTCCTCCATCCCCATCCGCCGCCGCAATCCCTGAGGCGCGTGGCGCGCCTCCCCCACCGGGGAGGCGCCGGGGAGAAGGTCGGCACGCCTGCGCGACCAGCACTCCGCCGTGCGCAAAGCCCCGGATGCGCTTCGCTTATCCGGGCTACGCGCGATTACGAATCACAAATCACGAATTCCCGCTCTCACCCCACCTGCGCAATCCAGTCCTGCAGGTTGTAGTAGTTCGTCACCCGCGCGATCTTGCCGTCGCGGATGTCGAAGAACGCGCCGCCGGGCAGCACGTAGGCCTGGCCCTTGGCCGGCGGCAGGCCCTCGTCGTCCTTCAGGTACTGGCCGTGGACCACGTACTCGGCCGCCGCGCGCGTGCCGTCGGCCGTGGCCAGGACCACGATGTCCTCCAGCCGCTCGCGGTAGCTGGCGTCCATGCGCTGCATGAAGGCGGCGAAGGCCTCGCGGCCGGTTTCGCGCGGGCCCTGGTTGAGGTCGTGGACCACGTCCTCGGCCAGCAGCGCGAGCATGGCCTGGCGGTCGCCGCGGTTGAACGCGTCGTAGTAGGCGGTGACCAGGGCAATGGCCCGGGCCTGCGGGGTGGTGTCGTTGCTCATCTTGGTTCCGGTGGAGGGAAGGCCGCGCATGATACGGCGCGCTTCAGGCCAGGCGCGCCACCAGGTCGCGGTGGAAGAAGTAGACCTCCTGCAGCAGGAAGCGCCACTGGGTCTGGAAGCTGCGGAAGCGGGTGCTGGGCGTGGGCGAGCCGGCCGCCTCGATGCCCAGGTGCCGGCACAGGCGCAAGGCGCGGGACATGTGCAGCGGGTCGCTGACGATGATCGCGCTGTGCAGGTCGCGCTGCCGCATCAGTTCGCGCGCCTGCAGCAGGTTCTGCAGGGTGGTGCGCGAGGAGGTCTCGATCAGGATCGCCTCTTCCGGGATGCCGTGGCGCACGGCGTAGCGCCGCGCCACCTGGGATTCGGCGAAGCGCGCGCCGGTGCCGTAGCCGCCGGTGAACAGCAGCACTGGGGCGTAGCCGGCGCGGTACAGGTTCAGGCCGTGGCGGATGCGTTCCTCGAACACCGGCGAAGGCCGCGCGTCGTAGGCGGCGGCGCCGAGCACGATGATCGCGTCGGCCGGGCGCGCATCGTCGCGGTGCCCGACCCATACGATCCAGCCGGCCACGCCGGCCAGCCAGGCCAGGACCAGCAGCATCAGCCGCGCCATCCAGCGGCCGAATCCGCCGCCGCGCCGGCGCCGCGATCTCAGGCGCGCCAAGGCAATGCCTCCAGGTCCACGTTGCCTCCGGTGAGGATCACGCCCACGCGCTTGCCGGCCAGCTGCGGCGCACGCGCCAGCACCGCGGCCAGGGCCAGCGCCGAGGACGGTTCGATGGTCTGCTTGAGCACCTGCCAGGCCAGGCGCATGGCCTCCAGAGTGGCCGCGTCATCGACCACTGCGACCTCGGCGCCGGCCGCGCGCAGCACCGCCAGGTTGGGTGCGCCGATGCGCGCGCGCAGGCCGTCGCACACGGTGTCCGGGACGAAGTCCTGCGGCGGCGCGCCATGCGCCAGGGCATGCGCGGCATCCGCGGCGCCGGCCGGTTCGGCCAGCAGCAGGCGGCAGCCGCCCCCGGCGACTTCCAGCGCCAACGCGCAGCCGGCCGCCAGGCCGCCGCCGCCGACCGGCGCCACCAGCACGTCCAGGCTGCCGGCCTGGTCCAGCAGTTCCAGCGCGGCCGTGCCCTGGCCGGCGATCACCAGCCGGTTCTCGTAGGGATGCACGATGCTGGCGCCGGCTTGCGCGGCGACGTCCGCGCAGGTGGCCTCGCGCGCGGCCTGGGTGGGCGCGCAGCGCCACAGCACGGCGCCGTGGCGGCTGATGTTGGCCAGCTTGGCCCCGACCGCGCCCTCCGGGACGACCACGTGGCAGGGAATGCCGCGCTCGCGCGCGGCCAGCGCCAGGGCGGCGCCGTGGTTGCCGGAGGAGTGGGTGACCACGCCGCGGGCGGCGGCTTCGGCATCCAGCGCCGCCACCGCGTTGCAGGCGCCGCGGAACTTGAACGCGCCGCTGCGCTGCAGGTGTTCGGCCTTCAGGAACAGGGTGCAGCCGGCCAGTGCGTCGAGCGTGCGCGAGCGCAGCACCGGGGTGGTGGCTGCCCGGCCTGCGATGCGCGCGGCGGCGGCGAATACCTCGTCGGCGGCGGGCAACTGGGGGATCATGCGACACAGGTTAACTGAACGGCCCCGCCGCCGACCCCTGCCCAAGGCTGCATTGGGGCGCGGGAGCGGCAAGGGTTAAGCACGGATTCAAAGCGCGGCACCGAAGCTGCCGGCATACCGTACAGGGGGTGGCCCATGAAACTGAGGATGCTGAGCGGACTGGCCTGCGCCCTGGCGCTGTCCGGTTGCGCGACCTACGACTACGTGGGCACCGGCTACGGTGGCGACTATTACAGCGGTGCGCCGGTCACCGAGTACCACTACCACGAGTACGGTTACGGCTACCCCTATTACCGCTACACCCCGGGCGTCTCGCTGGGGGTGCATTACTACTACGGCGGGCGTTACCCGGCCTACGGCTATCCCGCCTACCCGTACTACCACGCGCCGTACCGCCCGCCGGTGCGGCCGCCGGCCACCGCCGGCGGCAGCCGCCCGGAAGGCCATCGCCCGCCGCCGCCGAAACACGACAATCCCGGCCACGACCGCCCGCGCGAGCGCGCGCCCTGGCGTGACCTGGACCGGCTGCGCGAGCAGCGCGACGGCGCCGCGCGCGGCCCTGGGCGTCCGCAGCCCAGGCCGCAGGCGGCCCAGGGTGGCCCCTACCAGCCCCGCCCGCAGGCCGCCGGCCGGCCGGGCGGCATGGGGCCGGCCGCCGCCCCGGCGCCGCGCCCGGTGCAGGAGTACCGTCCGCGTCCGGACAACCAGGGTCGGCGCCTGCCGCTGCAGCAGCGCCTGCGTGCCGAGGAGGCCAACGCCGCCCCGGCCGCGCAGCCGGCGGTCACGGGTGGGCCGCGCCCGGCCACCTACGGCGAATCGCGTCCGGCCACGGTCCGCTCGCCGCGCCCGGTGGCCGGCGACGTCCCGCGTCCGGTCAGCAGCCCGCGGCGGGCCGAGCGGGTTCCCAGGTTTGAGACGCGGCGCACGCTGGAGCGCTGAAAATACGCTTGCGTTTGTGCGGCGCGCGCCGGCAAGCTAGCGCCCGTGTGACCGGCGGCGTCAACTTCTGACCCAGTCCGGCCAAGCCATGTCGATGTCCGGTAGGGAAATCTGGATCCCCCCTGTTCCGGCCCTACCGGACGTCGGCACCTCTGCACAGCCCGGCCCGAAAGGCCGGGCTGTCCCTTTTCCGGGCCGGAAAACCCGTAGCGACGCGGGTTGCGGGCAAAAAAAGGGGGCCGGCAGTCCCCCGACTGCCGGCCCCAGGCTTCCCCATCGCGCGCATGATCGGCCCCTGTTCCAATTCCGATCAGCGCCCCCCGACGCTTTGCCGCGATGGGTGCACATCCGGTATATCCGCACGAAGCGTGCCAAACTTTAGGGCCTGTCCTAAAAAAGCCCGGCCGTGCCTGGTCCCCGCGCGGGACCCCCGGCCGTGGCGGGAACCGCCCCCATGCCTTCCTCCTTCCACCAGTACGACGTCATCGTGATCGGCGGCGGCCACGCCGGCACCGAGGCCGCCCTGGCCTCGGCCCGCTCCGGGGCGCGCACCCTGCTGCTGACCCACAACATCGAGACCGTGGGCGCGATGAGCTGCAACCCGGCCATCGGCGGCATCGGCAAGGGCCACCTGGTCAAGGAGATCGACGCCCTGGGCGGGGCCATGGCCCATGCCGCCGACCTGGCCGGCATCCAGTGGCGCACCCTCAACGCCTCCAGGGGCCCGGCGGTGCGCGCCACCCGCTGCCAGGCCGACCGCGCGCTGTACCGCGCCGCGATCCGGCGCATGGTCGAGAACCAGCCCAACCTGACCGTGTTCCAGGCGGCGGTGGATGACCTGGTCATCGAAGGCGACGCCGTGCGCGGCGCCATCACCCAGACCGGGCTGCGCTTCGAGGCCCCGGCCGTGGTGCTGACCGCCGGTACCTTCCTGGCCGGCAAGGTCCACATTGGCCAGACCACCTACGCGGCCGGGCGCATGGGCGATCCGCCATCCACCACCCTGGCCGCGCGCCTGCGCGAGCGCCCGTTCGCCATCGACCGCCTCAAGACCGGCACCCCGCCGCGGATCGACGGCCGCAGCCTCGACTACTCGGTGATGGAGGAGCAGCCCGGCGACGATCCCCTGCCGGTGATGTCCTTCCTCGGCCGGGTCGAGGAGCATCCGCGCCAGGTCCCGTGCTGGATCACCCACACCACCGCGCGCACCCACGAGATCATCCGTGGCGCGCTGGACCGCTCGCCGCTGTACACCGGCCAGATCGAGGGCATCGGCCCGCGTTACTGCCCCTCGATCGAGGACAAGGTGGTGCGCTTCGCCGACAAGGAGAGCCACCAGGTCTTCGTCGAGCCGGAGGGCCTGGACGTGGTGGAGATCTACCCCAACGGCATCTCCACCTCGCTGCCGTTCGACGTGCAGCTGGAACTGGTGCGCAGCATCCGTGGTTTCGAGCACGCGCACATCACCCGTCCCGGCTACGCCATCGAGTACGACTTCTTCGACCCGCGCGGGCTCAAGCCCACGCTGGAGACGCGGCTGGTGTCGGGCCTGTTCTTCGCCGGCCAGATCAACGGCACCACCGGCTACGAGGAGGCCGCGGCCCAAGGCCTGCTGGCCGGCCTCAACGCCGCCCGCCACGTGCGCGGGCAGGACGGCTGGGCGCCGCGCCGCGACGAGGCCTACCTGGGCGTGCTGGTCGATGACCTGATCACCCACGGCACCAACGAACCGTACCGCATGTTCACCAGCCGCGCCGAGTACCGGCTGCAGCTGCGCGAGGACAACGCCGACCTGCGCCTGACCGAGACCGGCCGCCGCCTGGGCCTGGTCGACGACGTGCGCTGGGCGCGCTTCTGCGCCAAGCGCGAGGCGATCGAGCGCGAGACCGCGCGCCTGCGCGCGCTGTGGGCCACCCCGGCCAATGCCGTGGGCCGCGAGGTGGAGCAGGTGCTGGGCGTGGCGGTGAGCCGCGAGACCAGTGCCCTGGACCTGCTCAAGCGCCCGGAGCTGGACTACGCCGCGCTGATGCGGGTGCCGGCACTGGGCCCGGGCGTGGACGATGCCCAGGTGGCCGAGCAGGTGCAGATCGGGGTCAAGTACGCCGGCTACCTCGACCGCCAGCGCGAGGAGATCGAGCGCCAGCGCCGCCATGAGTCCACCCCGATCCCCGCGGACTTCGACTACGCCGCGGTGCGCGGCCTGTCGGCCGAGGTACAGCAGAAGCTGGAGCGCGTGCGTCCGCTGAGCATCGGCCAGGCCCAGCGCATTCCCGGCATGACCCCGGCGGCGATCTCGCTGCTGCTGGTCCACCTGGAACGCCAGCGCCGCAGCCGCGTGGCCTGAAGCGGCCGCGGCGGCGCCGTATGATCGGCGCGTACGCCGTCGCCCCGGCGGCGCGAAGGAGCGTGCCGATGTACATCCTGCATATCGCCAACCGGAACTACTCGTCCTGGTCGCTGCGGCCATGGCTGCTGCTGCGGATGCTCGACATCCCGTTCGAGGAACGGATGGTGCCGTTCCACGACGTGGCCGCATGGGAGCGCTTCCGCGCGCTGTCGCCCAGCGCCAAGGTGCCGCTGCTGGTGGATGGCGATACGACGGTGTGGGAATCGCTGGCGATCGTCGAATACCTGGGCGAGCGCCATCCCGGCGTGTGGCCGCAGGACCCGCTGGCCCGCGCCTGGGCGCGCAGCGCCGCCAGCGAGATGCATGCCGGCTTCGGCGAACTGCGCACGCGCTGTTCCATGACCTGCGGCCAGCGCATCCGCCTGCGCGAGCATCCGCCGGCGCTGCAGCGCGATCTCGACCGCATCTCCACGCTGTGGGCCGAAGGCCTGGCGCGCTTCGGCGGGCCGTTCCTGGCCGGTGCGGCGTTCACCGCGGTCGATGCGTTCTTCGCGCCGGTGGCGTTCCGCCTGCAGGGCTACGGCCTGTCGCTGGCGGACCCGCAGGCGGAAGCCTACGCGCAGCGCCTGCTGCAGCTGGAGCCGATGCGGCAGTGGTACGAGCAGGCGCTGGCCGAAACCTTCCGCGACCTGCCGCATGACGAGGAAATCACCACCTGGGGCACGGTGGTCGAGGACCTGCGGGTGCCGGCAGCCGGATAACCCGGACGCCGCACGCCGTGGTTCAGGCGCGCATCGCCCGGTTCCATGGCATGCGCAGCAGCACGTGGGCCAGGCCGCAGAAGCCGGACACGCCGGCAAACAGCAGGCCGGCGCCGAGGAAGCCGGTCAGCAGCAGGAACCAGGGCGAGACCGTCGCCGCCAGCGTGCTGCCGGCCAGCAGCAGCACGCCCACGGCGATCTGCACCTGGCGGTTGAGCTCCAGCGGCGCCCCGGCTTCGCGCACCACTGGCAGCCCGGCCTGTTTCCACGCATTGATGCCACCGTCCAGCAGCAGGACCTCGCGACCGCCGGCCGCGGCTTCCAGCGCGGCGGCATTGGCCCGGGTACGCATGCCGGAGCGGCAGTGGAAGACCACGGTGCTGGCGGCGGCGTCGCGCAGCTGCGGCGCGGCCTGAAGCCGGTCCAGCGGAACGCAGCAGGCGCCGCTGATGCGTTCGCGCGCATGTTCGTCCGGCGCGCGGATATCGACCAGCAATGCGCCCTGTTCCAGCAGCGAACGGGCGGTGCGGGCATCGATGGTTTTCATGGGGAATCCCTCAGGGGCAGAACACGGACTTGAGCGCGCCCACCAGCGTGGCCACGCGCGGATCGGCGATGCGGTAGTAGACGGCCTGGCCTTCGCGCCGGCAGTCGACCAGGCCGTCCGCGCGCATCCGCGCCAGGTGCTGCGACAGCGCCGACTGGCTCAGGTCCACCTGCTCCAGCAGCTGGCCAACGCCCAGCTCGCCATGGCCGACCAGCAGGCACAGCACCAGCAGGCGCTGCTCGTGGCCGAGCGTGCGCAGCATGGCGGCCGCCTCGGCGGCGCCTTGCTGCATGAAGGCGAGGTCCTTGCGGGAGATGGCTGGGCTCATGCGGCCATTATATGAGCATTGACTAATTTAGCAATCGCTAATATTCTCGCTGCACATCCTACTGCCGGAGGCCAGCATGAACGCCGCCAACTACACCGAACTGACCCGTGACATCTCGCGCAACCTCACCGCGCTGCGCACCCACAATGCCGACGTGATGCAGGGCTTTGGCGCGCTGGCCAAGGCGGCGATGGCGCCGGGCGCGCTGGACGAGAAGACCAAGGAACTGATCGCCATGGCCATCGGCGTGGCCAACCGCTGCGACGGCTGCCTCGGCTTCCACGCCAAGGCGCTGGTGCGCCTGGGCGCCACCCCGGAGGAGTTCCGCGAGATGCTGGGCGTGGCGGTCTACATGGGTGGGGGGCCGTCGCTGATGTACGCCGCCAATGCCCAGGCCGCCTACGACGAGTTCCGCAAGGCGGCCGAAGCGGCCTGAGCGGTTCGCCCGGGTTGCCGGGCGCGGCCGATTCCGCTCCGGCTTCCCCGGCCCTGCTTCCGGCGTGGCCTGCCCGGCGCGTCGCGACGGGGCGCTACCGGGCGGTGCCGCATGCGCCAGACCGCCGCCGCGTTAACCTCGACGCCATGTCGTCGTCGCCACTTCCGCCACGGCAGGTCCAGGCAGGTCCCAGCGAGCAGACGGTGCTGGCCGTCTCCATCGGCGTGACCCTGCTGGTCGCGGCGCTGGGGATCGTGTTCGGACTGCTGTCCCGCTCCTTCGCCATCGTCTTCGATGGCGTGTACTCGCTGGTGGACGTGCTGATGACGGTGGTCACCCTGCTGGTGGCGCGGCTGATCGCCGCGGCCGATGCCGGCGGGCCGCAGAACCGGCGCCTGGTCGAGCACTTCAGCATGGGCTTCTGGCACCTGGAGCCGATGGTCCTGGCCTGCAGCGGGCTGATGCTCACCAGCGCGGTGCTGTACGCCCTGATCAACGCGGTGCACAGCTTCATCGAGGGTGGCCGCGTGCTGCACTTCGGCCACGCCATGCTGTATGCCGGCGTCACCCTGGTGGCCTGCATCGTGATGTCGGTCTACCAGCTGCGCGCGAACCGCCGCCTGAAGTCGCAGCTGGTGGCGCTGGATGCGAAGGCCTGGATGATGTCCGGCGCGATCACCACCGCGCTGCTGCTGGCGTTCGCCATGGGCGGCATGCTGCAGGGCACGCCGCTGGAGCGCTGGACACCCTACATCGACCCAGGCGTGCTGGCGCTGGTGTGCCTGCTGATCCTGCCGCTGCCGCTGGGCACGATCCGCCGCGCACTGGAGGACATCCTGCTGGTGACTCCGCAGGACCTGCGCCTGCACGTGGACGAGGTCGCGCGCCAGGTGGTGGAGGAGGAGGGCTTCCTCGACTTCCGCGCCTACGTGGCCCGGGTCGGGCGTGGCCGCCAGATCGAGCTGCACTTCATCGTGCCGCCGGGCCTGCCACCGCGCACGCTGGAGTCATGGGACCGGCTGCGCGACCGCATTGGTGATCGCATTGGCGGGGACCCGCACCAGCGCTGGCTCACCATCGCCTTCACCACGGACCTGGAGTGGGCC
The DNA here is from genome assembly GCF_003931645.1 of Pseudoxanthomonas sp. SGT-18. Lineage (NCBI taxonomy): Bacteria > Pseudomonadati > Pseudomonadota > Gammaproteobacteria > Lysobacterales > Lysobacteraceae > Pseudoxanthomonas > Pseudoxanthomonas sp. SGT-18. Next base: position 316,873 of record NZ_RRYJ01000003.1, read on the forward strand.
GAGTAGTCCCCCGACGCGACCGGTACGCGGGTAGCCATCTGCAAAAAGGAAGGGCCGGCAATGCCGGCCCCTCGTTGGTCGCTGCCGGCCTGCTCAGCCGCGGCGCAGGTTCTTCAGCGCATCGGCCATGGCGCTGTTGAACGGCGCGGCCTGCTGAGGCGCACGCGCCGGGTTGCCGCCACGGCCACCGCGATCGCCGCCGCGCGGGCCGTTGCGCTGGTCGCGGTCGCCGCCACGCGCATCGCGCGCGCTGGCCTGGCCCGGCTCGTCGCTGAGGCGGCAGGTCAGGGCGATGCGCTTGCGCGCCACGTCCACCTCCAGCACCTTCACCTTGACGATGTCGCCGGCCTTGACCACGTCGCGCGGATCCTTGACGTAGCGCCCGGACAGGGCGGAGATGTGGACCAGGCCGTCCTGGTGCACGCCGATGTCCACGAACGCGCCGAACGCGGCGACGTTGCTGACCACGCCTTCCAGGATCATGCCGGGCCTGAGGTCCTTGATGTCCTCCACGCCCTCGGCGAACTTCGCCGCCTTGAACTCCGGGCGCGGGTCGCGGCCGGGCTTCTCCAGCTCCTTGAGGATGTCGCGCACGGTCGGCACGCCGAACTTCTCGTCGGTGAACTGCTCGGGCTTGAGCGAGCGCAGGAAGGCGGTGTCGCCGATGATCTGCTTCACCTCGCGGCCGGTGCCGGCGAGGATGCGCTCGACCACCGGGTAGGCCTCCGGGTGCACCGCCGAGGCGTCCAGTGGCTGCTCGCCGCCGTTGATGCGCAGGAAGCCGGCGCACTGCTCGAAGGTCTTCTCGCCCAGGCGCGGCACCTTCAGCAGCGCCTTGCGCGAGGGGAAGGCGCCGTTCTGGTCGCGGTAGGCGACGATGTTCTCGGCCACGGTCGGGCTCAGGCCCGACACGCGCGCCAGTAGCGCGGCCGAGGCGGTGTTCACGTCCACGCCGACCGCGTTCACGCAGTCCTCGACCTTGGCGTCCAGTGCGCGCGCCAGGCGGAACTGGTCCACGTCGTGCTGGTACTGGCCCACGCCAATGGCCTTGGGCTCGATCTTGACCAGCTCGGCCAGCGGATCCTGCAGGCGGCGGGCGATCGACACCGCGCCACGCAGCGACACGTCCAGGTTCGGGAATTCCCTGGCGGCCAGCTCGGAGGCCGAGTACACCGAGGCGCCGGCCTCGCTGACCACGACCTTCTGCATCTTCAGTTCCGGCGCCAGCTTCAGCAGCTCGCCGGCCAGCTTGTCGGTCTCGCGCGAGGCGGTGCCGTTGCCGATCGCGATCAGCTGCACGCCGTGGGCCACGCACAGCTTCTTCAGCGTGGCCAGCGACTGGTCCCACTGCCGCTTGGGCTCGTGCGGGTAGATGGTGTCGGTGGCCACCAGCTTGCCGGTGGGATCGACCACCGCCACCTTCACGCCGGTGCGCAGGCCCGGGTCCAGGCCCAGCACCGCCTTCGGGCCGGCCGGGGCGGCCAGCAGCAGGTCCTTGAGGTTGTCGCCGAACACCGCGATGGCCTCCGCCTCGGCCTTCTCGCGCGCCTGGTTGAACAGGTCCAGCAGCAGGTGCATGTGGATCTTGGCGCGCCAGGCCAGGCGGCAGGCGTTGCGCAGCCAGGCGTCGGCGGGGCGGCCGCGGTCCTCGATCCCGGCGTGGCGGGCGATGCGGCCCTCGGCGTAGGCGTGGCCGGCCTCGGCGTCGGCGCCCGGCTCCAGGTCCAGCTGCAGGAACTCCTCGCGGCGGCCGCGGAACAGCGCCAGCAGGCGGTGCGAGGGGATCTTCGCCAGCGGCTCGGCGTGGTCGAAGTAGTCGCGGTACTTCTCGCCGGCGGTCTCCTTGCCTTCGACCACCTTCGAGCGGATCTGGCCATTGGCCTCCAGCCAGGAGCGCAGCTCGCCCAGCAGGGTGGCGTCCTCGCCCCAGCGCTCGATCAGGATCGCGCGCGCGCCCTCCAGCGCCGCCTTGGCGTCGGCCACGCCCTTGTCGGCGTCGACGAACTGCGCGGCGAACTCCTCCGGGACGCGGGTCGGATCCTCGAGCAGGCCGTTGGCCAGCGGCTCCAGCCCGGCCTCGCGCGCGATCTGGGCGCGGGTGCGGCGCTTGGGCTTGTACGGCAGGTACAGGTCCTCCAGGCGCGACTTGCTGTCGGCCGCCTCGATCTCCGCACGCAGTTCGTCGGTCAGCTTGCCCTGCTCGGCGATGCTGGCCAGGATCGCGGCGCGGCGCTCCTCCATCTCGCGCAGGTAGGCCAGGCGCACCTCGAGGTTGCGCAGCTGGGTATCGTCCAGGCCGCCGGTGACTTCCTTGCGGTAGCGCGCGATGAACGGCACGGTCGCGCCCTCGTCGAGCAGCGCGACGGCGGCCTGCACCTGCTGCGTCTGCGCGCCGATTTCCTCGGCGATGGTCTGGGCGATCTTGCGCGCGAGCGCGGGGGAAATCTCGGTCATGGACTGCGGTTTTCGCGAGGAAAGAGTCGGAAAACCGATTGTCGCCCCCTGCCGCCGGCGATGTAAGCCGTTGACAAGCGCCGCGCGCGCAGTCCCCGGTCCGGCTCAGTCCCCGCCCATCGCCGCCGCGCGGGCGCGCGCCCCGGCCAGGGTGGGCACGCCCATGCGCAGCCGCCCGGCGTCGTCGACCGCGTCCTCGTCAACCGGGGAAAGCTCCAGCGCTCCGTCCTTCCCGGCCTGGTACTGGGTGCCGTACCACTGCGGCTGGCCGCGGTGCAGCAGCAACCGGTCCCAGGCCGCGGCGGTCAGCCAGCGCGCGGCGCTGCGTTGCGGATCCAGGGTTGCCGAAACCTGCGCCAGGGCCAGCGCCGTGCGGTAGTCGTCATCGCTTTCGCCGTGCTGGAACAGGATGCCGGCGCGGAAGTAGTCGGTGGCCGTGCGCAGCTGCCCGGCGCGCAGCAGCGCCAGTACCTCGGCGCGGTGGGCACGGTCGTGCTCGCGCTGGATGTCCCAGTCGATGTCGTCGCGGCTGCGGGCGGCCTGGTCGGCCGCGTAGATCGCTGCCAGGCGCGGGTTGTCAGCGGGGGCGGCGGGGTCGTCCGCCATGGCCGGGCCGGCGATCGCCAGCCCGAGCATCGTGCAAAGCAACAGCCTGCGCATGCAGCCTCCCTGTCGGCACGTGGACGCGCCGACAGGGAGGTGGCCGGGCTTACAGCCCCATTTCCCGCAGCACGTGCGGGGCAGGGTAGACCTTTTCCATCAGCCAGCGCATGTAGCGCATGTCCACGTGGACGGCGCGCTTGTAGCGCGGGTCGAACCACCAGCTGGCACTGACCGCTTCCCAGTTGCTGTCGAAGTTCAGGCCGATCAGCTCGCCGCGGGCGTTGAGCACCGGCGAGCCGGAGTTGCCGCCGGTGGTGTCCAGGTTGGTGAGGAAATCCACGGTCTGGGTGCCCAGCTCCGGATCGGCGGTGTGGCCGAAGTCGCCGGCGGCGATCGCGTCCAGCAGCGGCTGTGGCGCGTCGAACGGCACCTGGCCGGTGTGCTTCTCGACGATGCCGGCCACGGTGGTGACCGGGGCGTAGCTCACCGCGTCGCGCGGCTGCAACGGCGCGAGCTTGCCGTAGCTGACGCGCAGGGTGCCGTTGGCATCCGGGTACAGGGCGCGGCCCTGGGCCTTGCGCCAGGCGGCCAGCGCGCGCATGTATGCCGGGCGCAGGCGCAGCTGCTCGCCCTCGCTGGTCTTGCGCACGTTCTCCAGGCGGATCTGCGCCGGGACCAGGCGCGCGGCCAGGGCCAGCAGCGGATCGGCCGGCAGCGCCTTGCCCTCGCGCGCGGCGGCGAAAGCGTCCAGGCGCGCCTGCTCGTCGCCCAGGCCGGTGCCGGCGTACAGCGCATCCAGCGCCCGCGCCAGCGCCTCAGGGGTGCGCCCGAAGGCGGCGTCGAACTCGGCCACGCGCTGCGCGTCCGGCAGTTGCTGGTAGCGGCCCAGCAGCTCGCGCAGCAGGGCCTTCTCCACCTCCGGGTGGAAGCGGCGCTGCACCTGGCGCAGCTGGCCCTCGATCAGGGCCAGGTCGCGTGCCTGGTAGCCGGGGGCACGCGCGGCGTCGGGCTTGCCGGACTCGATCCGCAGCCGCTCCAGCACCAGGGCCGAACGCAGCAGCTGGCTCTGCGAGGTGGCCACGCCCAGCAGCAGGTCGCGCTCGCGCATGGCGTTGTCGCGCTCCAGCACCTCGGCCAGCGCGTCGATCTCGCGGCGCTCGGCAGCGGGGGTGGCGGCCAGCATCGCCTGCTCGTCGGCCGTGCGCTGGCGCACCGCGTCGCTGCGGCGCAGGCCTTCCAGCTCGCCGGCGGCGCGCTTGCGGTTGTTCTTCAGGCCCTGCAGCTGCGAGGCGTACAGGGTGCGGGCGCGGGCGTCCTCGCGGCCGGCCTGCTCGATCACCGCGATCAGCGCGTCGAACAGCTCCACGCGCGCCGGCAGGGTCCACTCCACCTGGCGCGCGAACTCGGCCGCGGTGCGGTGGCGGTAGGTCACGCCCGGGTAGCCGGCGAGCATGGCGAAGTCGCCGACCTTCGGTCCGGTGGCCGAGACCTGCAGGTGCGAGGGCGGGTTGTAGGGCACGTTGTCCGGCGAATACGCGGCCGGCTTGCCGTCCTTGCCGACGTAGGCGCGCAGGATGGTGAAGTCGCCGGTGTGGCGCGGCCACATGAAGTTGTCGATCTCGTCGCCGTAGTTGCCGATGGCGCGCGGCGGGGCGTAGACCAGGCGCAGGTCGCGCAGCTCCAGCTGGCGGATGCGGTAGAAGTCGCTGCCGGCGTACATGGCCGCCACCGAGCAGCGGATGCCCGGCTCCTGTTCGCATTCGGAGACGATGCGCTTGGTCGCCGCCTCCACCGCCTCCTGGTAGGCGCGGCCCTTGCGGCCGCGGGTGCCGGCCAGGACCTGGTCGGTGACCCTGTCGAAGCCGACCGTCACCAGCACGCGGAAGTCCGGGTTGGCCGGCAGTTCCTCGGCGCGGGTGGCGGCGACGTAGCCGTTGTCGATCAGGTTGCGCTCGGGCGTGGAGTTGTACTGGATCACGCCGAAGGCGACGTGGTGGTTGGTCAGCACCAGGCCGTCGGCGGACACGAACGCGCCGGTGCCACCGCCGGCACGCACCACCGCGTTGAGCGGGGCGGCGGTCAGGTCGGCCAGCTGCGCCGGATCGCCGGCGTAGCCTGCCTCGCGCAGGGCGCCGGCCAGCTGCGGCAGCTGCGAGGGCATCCACATGCCTTCGTCGGCGCGCGCGGGCGCGGACAGGGCGGTAAGGCAGGCCAGGGCGAGGCCGGCGAGCGCGGCGGGTCTTGCTTTGGACATCTGGGGATCCAGCTGGGAAACGAACCGGGGACGGTAGCCGCGCGCGCCGCGCGCGACAACCGCCGCAGGTCACGGATCAGCGTTCGTGGCGCCAGTTGACCGAGCCGCGGGTCTCCACCGTGGACGACTCGATCTCCAGGTCGAAGCCACGCCGCAGCAGGTACTTGAGGATCAGCACCTGGCCGCTGCCGACCAGCGACACGCCGTAGCCGACGTACAGCTTGGGCGACAGGTACTTGCCCACGCCCACCACCGAACCGCCCAGGGCGCGCGACTGGGTCACGCCGGCGTCGTCGAAGCCCAGGCGCGAGCCCAGCTGCGCCGCCAGCAGGCCGGTGCCGGCGGACATCGCCGCCGAGGCCGCGGTCACCTGGTTGGCCTGGTCGCGGGTGGCGCCTTCCAGGCTGCGGCCCAGCATCAGGTAGGCCAGGGCCTCGGACTGCGGCATGCCCGGGTTGGACCACACCTCCACCCGCGGGGTGGTGGCGTTGCCGGTGACGTCGATGCCGGCGGTGACGTCGCCGACGCGGCGCTCGGCGCGCAGGTTCACCCGCGGGTCGCTGACCCGGTTGTTGCTCCAGGTCATCTGTCCGCGGGTGATCTGCAGCTCCTGGCCGTAGGCCTCGTACTTGCCGCCCACGTCCAGGGCGCCGGTGGCGGTCATCTCGCGGCCGGGGCGGGCGCGCACCTGCAGGCGCCCGGCGAGGGTGCCGGTGAGGCCGTAGCCGCTCAGGCGCACGTCCTCGCCCAGCACCAGGGCCAGGTCCAGGTCCAGCGGTGCCTCGGCGGTTTCCTCCGGGTCCACCGGGTCCAGCACCACCACGTCCTCGGAGATCTCCGCGCCCTGCTCGAAGCGTTCCAGGTCGATGCGCGCACTGGGCACGCCGACCTCGCCGGTCAGGACCATGGTCGGCCCGTCCATGCTGAAGCGCAGGTCGGGATTGGCCACCGCGTGCAGCATCGGGGTGTCGGCGATCAGCACGTCCTGGCCGCGGATGGCCAGCTGCAGCGGCGTGGCCTGGCCGTACCAGGACAGGCCGCCGTCCACCCGCAGCGTGCCTTCGCCGGAGCGCATCGAGGCCTCGATCCGCGCCGAGCCGTCCGGCTGCGCGTCGAGCATGCCGCGGCCCTCGCTCAGCACCAGGCCCAGCGCCGGCAGTTCGCCCTGGAAGTCCTCCAGCAGCAGCTGTCCGCCCAGCGCCGGCGCGGCGCGGGTGCCGCGCAGGCTCACGTGGCCGCGCAGCACGCCGCGCGGCCGCACCAGGTCCGGCGAGAACAGCTCCAGCCAGAACAGGCGCGACATGTAGGTGTAGATCTCGCCGTTGAGCGGCGAGCCGGGATCCCAGCCGGTGGCCACCCGGGCATCGATGTAGCCGTCGCCGGAGAAGCCGCTGCCGAGGCGGCCGCTGATCTGGCGCGGGTCGAACTCCACGTCCAGGCTGAAGTGGTCGTAGCGCACCAGCTCGCGGCGGGTGCGGTCGCCCAGGCGCAGGCCGCCCTCGAGCGAGGCCAGGTGCACGCCGCCGCTCCAGCGCCCGCCCTGCGGGCGCAGGTCGGCGTCCAGCGACAGCTCGCCGCGCAGCACCAGCGAGCGGCCCTCGTTCTTGGGCAGCCACGGCTGGACCAGGGTCAGCGGCAGGCGGTCGCTGTGCAGCTGCAGGCCGCGGCGCGGCCAGTCCGCTTGCGCGCACAGCGCGGCGTCGCCGTCGGCGCCGGCGGTGGCAAGGCAGGCCGGCTGCAGCTGGAAGCGTTCGCCGGCCTGGCTGAAGGCGGCGGGCTCCTGCAGCGCCCAGGCGCTGCCGCGCGCCGGCGCGATCCGCAGCCGCTCGAGCGTGCCCTGCCAGCCGTTGCCGCGTTCGCGCAGCTGCGCGGACAGGACGATGCCGGCGGCCTCCGGGCTGTCGACCTCGGCGTCCAGGTGCAGGTCGGCGACCGCGCCGCGGGCGTGCACGTCGATGCGCTGGATCGCCAGCCCGGCCTCGATGTCGCGCGCCAGCAGGCGCAGGTCGCCGTCGCGGCCGCGCCAGGGCAGGCGCCCGCGCAGCGACAGCGAGGCGGCGCGCCAGTCGCCCCATTGCAGGCCCATGCCCTGCAGGTCGGCGTCCAGGTCCGGCGTGGCCCGCGGGCCGCGCAGGCGCAGGCTGCCCTGCAGGCTGCCGGCGGTGCCGGGCAGCAGGTCGTCCAGGCGCAGCGGCTGCAGCCGGGCCTGCACGTCGATCCGGTCGCCAACCAGGCCGCTGGCCTGCACCCGGCTGCCGCCCAACGCCAGTTCCAGCGCGCCATTGCCGGCCTCGCCCTGCAGCTGGAAGCGGCCGCGGCCGTCCAGCGGGCGCCCGCGCAGGCGGCCGCCGAGGTCCTCCAGCACGAAGCTGGCGTCAAAGCCGTCGGCCGGCTGCCCCGGCGCGGCGCGCTCGCGGCCGTTGCTGGCCAGGCGGCCGTTGACGTTGCCGTCCCAGCCGGGGACGAAATAGCCCGGATCGAAGCCGTCCAGGCGCAGCGCCAGGTCCCAGGCCAGCACCGGATCCCAGCTGGCCTGGCCCTGCGCCTCCAGGGTGCCGGTGGGCATGCGCGCGCGCAGCGCATGGATGCGCGCGCTGCCGGCATCGCCGCGCACATCCAGCTGCAGGCTGGCGCGGTCGCTGCCGCGCTGCAGGCCGGCATCGCCGTAGGCGGCCCACAGCGTGGTGCTGCCGGCCAGGCCCAGGGCGGCGTCGATGCCTACCGCCGGCGCGTCCGGCTCGGCCGGCTGCAGGCGGATGCCCTCGGCATTGAGCGCGAAGCGGAAGCGGCCCTCGTCGGGATTGGTGAAGTCGGCGCGGCCGCGCAGCCTCACCTGGCCTTCGAGCAGCTGCAGCACCAGCGGCTCGACTTCCAGCATCTGGTCCTCCAGCCGCACGTGCGAGGGCGCGACCACCACGTCCTGGCCGGCCACGCGCGCGCGGCCGGAGATGTCGGCCGCGCCGCCGCTGCCGTCGGCCTGCAACTCGAACGCCAGCGGCTCGTCCATCGGCGCGGCGCCGGTGAACAGGCCCGGATCCAGGCCTTCGCTGCGCGCGCGCAGCTGCCAGGCCGGCGCGTCGGCGTTGCCGCCCAGGCCCAGGGTGGCGCGCAGCGGCTGCGGCGCGCGCCCGCCGATGCCCACTTCCATGCGCGACAGGTCGCCGCGCGCGATCAGCCCCAGCCGCGCCGGCACCCCGCCGTCGGCGGCGGGGAACACCGCGGTGGCCAGCAGGTCGCTGCGGTAGTCCTCGGCCGGCACGTAGTCGCCGTGCACCGCGAACAGGCCCAGGTCGCTGTCCACCTGCAGGTGTTCGGCGTGCAGGCGGCCGTTGGCGATGTCGATGCCGCCGCGCAGCCTGCGGATGTCGATCACCGGCTCGCCGCCGGAGCTCACGCGCAGGCCGTCGACCATGATCGCGTCGGCCTGGATCGCCAGTGGCATCTCGATCGCCGGCAGCGACTCCGGCCAGCTGGGCAGCTCGAACGGTTCGTCGCTGCGTGCCAGGTTGAGGGTGGCGTCCTCGAGCACGAACGCATCCAGGCGCAGGCGCCTGCCCAGCAGCGGGCGGATGTCGGGATCGAGCACCGCCCGGCGCGCGGTGAACCGGTAGTCCTGGTAGCGGAATTCGAGGCCATGCAGGACCAGCGGACCGGCGACCGGGCCCTCGGCGCGCTCCCAGGTCAGCGCAGAGTCCACCGGCAGGCGCGAGACGATCTGCGCCAGCAGCACGTCGCGCCCGGCCACGGTCTGCAGCAGCCAGTACACGGCGACCAGCACGGCCAGCACCAGCGCCAGCACGCCCAGGCCGGACCAGGCCCAGAAGCGGCGGCGCCGGTAGAAGCGCGGGCGGCGCGGCGGCGGGGCGGGGGCGTCGGTCGTGCTCACAGGTTGGCCCCCAGGCTCAGGTAGATCTGGAAGCTGGAATCAGGGTCGTCCAGGCCATGGGCGATGTCGATCCGCACCGGACCCACCGGCGAACGCCAGCGCGCGCCGATGCCCACGCCCACGCGCGGGTTGAAGTCGCCGTCGAAGGCATCGCCGGCGTCGACGAAGGCCGCGCCGCCCCAGGGGCCGCCCTTGAAGTAGTGCTCGTACTCGACCGAGGCGGTGACCACCCGGCGCGCGCCGAGGGCGAAGTTGTCCGGCGGCGGGGTACGCGGGCCGACCTCGCGCCAGGCGTAGCCGCGGATGCTGCGGTCGCCGCCGGCGAAGAAGCGCAGGCTGGGCGGCATCGCCACCAGTTCGCCGGTCCAGGTGGTGCCGGCCTCGCCGCGCACGATCAGGCGGTCGGCCACGCCGAACGGGCGGTACCAGGTGCCGCTGCCGTGCAGCTGGATGAAGCTGGTGTCCGAGCCCACGTTCTCCACGCCACCGCGCACGGCCAGGGTGCCGCTGAGGCCACGGCGCGGGAACAGGCGGTCGTCCACGTCGACGTAGGTGGCGCTCAGTTCCGGGTAGACCAGGGTGGAATAGGTGTACAGGCGCGAGCCGGTGGCCGTGTCCATGTCGTAGCTCCAGCGCTCGCGCAGCGCGTTGAGCGAGGCCACCGCGGTCCAGCGCTCGCTGATCTCGCCGCTGCGGCTGGCCACCAGCTTCACGTTGCGCAGGTCGATGTAGTCGGTCTGCTCGTCGTAGAAGCCGATCGAGAAGCCGTACCAGCCGTCCAGCCAGGCGAACGCAGGGACCCGGTACTGGGTGAGGAAGCTCTTGCGCTTCTGCGCCCAGTCCAGGTCCCAGTTGAGCTTGTGCCCGCGGTCGTTGACGTAGCGCCGCTCCACGCCCAGGCGCACGCCGGTGCCGCTTTCGGTGCCGTACGAGAGGCCGGCGGTGTAGATGTTGCGCTTGGCCATCACCAGGTTGACGTCCACCGGCACGCGCAGGTCGTCGCTGGCTTCCTCCGGCTTGGGCTGGATGTCGATCGCGCTGAAGTAGTCCAGCCGCACCAGCGACTCGCGCAGGCGGTCGAGCTTGCCCTCGTGGTAGTAGCTGCCTTCCTCCCAGGTCACCAGCTTCTCCAGCAGGCCGGGCCGGAAGTAGTCCTGGTGGAAGGTGGTCGGGCCCATGTCGTAGCGGAAGCCGCTGTCCCAGACCAGGTCGACGTCGGCCGCGGCCTCGGCGCGGCTGACCCGCACCTCGCGGGTGAGGAAGTCGGCGTCGAAGTAGCCGCGTTCGGCCAGGCGCCGGGTGATGCCGTCCTTGTGTTCCTCGTACAGGGCGTGGTCGAAGCGCTCGCCCGGGCGCGGGCGGAAGCCGGCCAGGTCTTCCTGCAGGTAGTGGTCCTCGCCGCCGGGGCCGGCGATGTCGACCCGGAAGTCGCGCACCTGCACCGGCTGGCCCTTGTCGATGCGCAGGGTGACGGTGATCCGGTCCTGCTCGTCGCGGACCGAGTCGACCTCGATGCTGGGCGAGTAGTAGCCGAACGGCTCCAGCGCGCGGCGGGCGTCGCGCTCGGCGTTGAGCAACAGCAGCTCCAGCCGCGACTCGCCCTGTTCCTTGCCCAGCACGTCGTTCAGGCCCAGCGACAGGCGCACGTTCTGCTCGATCGCCGGGTCCTTCTCCAGGCCGTCGATCTCGATCTTGCTGATGGTGCCGCGCGCCAGCGCCAGCGACGGCGCCAGGGCCAGGAGCAGGAGGGGCAGGCAGGCTTGGACGCGACATGGAAGCGGCATCGGCGCAGGATACCGGGATCGCGCCAAGGCGGCCTGAAGGGCCGCGTACCGCCGGCCGCGAACCCCGCGGCCGGCAATGGAGGCGGTGGCGCACGGCGGGGCCGCCACGCGCCGCGGGGATCAGGCCGACAGGTGCCCGATCGCGGCCACCGCGCCGAAGCGGTCGGCCAGGCGCTTGAGCAGGGCCAGGCGGTTGCCGCGCACGGCCGGGTCCTCGGCGTTGACCATCACCTGGTCGAAGAACGCGTCCACCTGCGGCCGCACTTGCGCCAGGCGCTCGAGCACGCGCACGTAGTCGTGCTGCCGCAGCGGGCCGTCGGTCTCGGCCAGCGCCGCCTCCACCGCCTCGCCCAGGGCGCGCTCGGCGTCCTCGGCGAACAGCGCCGGGTCGGTCGCCTCCGGAATGGCGATGTCGGCCTTCTTCAGGATGTTGCCGATGCGCTTGTTGGCCGCGGCCAGGGCATCGGCCTCCGGCAGCGCGGCGAAGGTGCCGATCGCGGCGATGCGGGTGTCGAAGTCGGCCAGCGAGGCCGGGCGCAGCTCCGCCACCGCGTTGAAGTGCGCGGCGGGCACGCCCTTGTCGGCGTAGTAGCCGCGCAGGCGGTCGAGGATGAAGTCGTACAGCTCGGCCGGATCGGCCGACGCGGTGGCGCCGTCCTTGCCGGCCGGCAGCGGGCCGATCGCCTGCGCCGCCCTTTCCAGCAGTTCCTTCAGCGACAGTTCGAAACCGGACTCGATCAGCGTCCGCGCCAGGCCCAGCGCATTGCGGCGCAGGGCGAACGGGTCCTTGTTGCCGGTCGGCTTCAGGCCCGCGGCGAAACCGCCGGCCAAGGTGTCCAGGCGCTCGGCGATGGCGAGCACCTGGCCCAGGCGCGAGCTGGCGATGGCGTCGCCGGAGAAGCGCGGCATGTAGGCCTCGTCGATCGCCAGCGCCACTTCCGGCGGCTCGCCGGCGGCCAGCGCGTAGTGGCGGCCGGCAATGCCCTGCAGCTCCGGGAACTCGTTGACCATGCGGCTCTGCAGGTCGTTCTTGGCCAGCTCGGCGGCGCGGCGCGCCTGCGCCGGATCGGCGCCGACCTGCGGCGCGATCGCCTCGGCCAGCGCGGCCACGCGCGCGACCTTGTCGGCCACGGTGCCCAGCTTGGCCTGGTAGGTGACGGTCTTCAGGCCCTCGCCCATGGCCACCAGGCCCTGCTTGAGGTCCTCGTCGAAGAAGAAGCGGGCGTCGGCGAAACGCGGGCGGATCACGCGCTCGTAGCCCTTGCGCACCTCGGCCACGTCGCGCGACTCGATGTTGGCGGTGCCGATGAAGTACTCGGTCAGCTTGCCGGCCGCGTCCAGCACCGGGAAGAACTTCTGGTTGATCTCCATCGTCTCGATCAGCGCTTCCTGCGGCACGGCCAGGAAGTCGCGCTCGAAGCTGCACAGCACCGCCGCCGGCCATTCGGTCAGGCACACCACCTGCTCGAGGTTGTCCTCGGTGATGCGCGCGCTGCCGCCGGCCTGGGCCGCGGCCTGTTCGGCCTGCTCGACGATGCGGGCGCGGCGCTCGGCCGGATCGACCAGCACCTTCGCCGCGCGCAGCGCTTCCACGTACTGGCCCGGCGCGGCGATCTCCACCGGGCCATTGGCCTCGAAGCGGTGGCCGCGGCTGCTGCGGCCGGCGGCCACGCCCAGCACCTGCGCCGGCACCACCTCTTCGCCCAGCAGCAGCACCAGCCAGTGCACCGGACGGGCAAAGGCGTAGTCATGGCCGCCCCAGCGCATCGGCTTGGGTACCGGCATCCCGGCGATGGCCTCGGCCAGCACCTCCGGCAGCAGCTCGGCGGTGCGCGCGCCCGGCTTCACCGAGCGGTGCACGAAACGCTCGCCCTTGGCGTCGCTGGTGCGTTCCAGCGTGGTCCACTCGACCCCGGCCTTGGCGGCGAAGCCTTCCAGCGCGCGGGTCGGCTTGCCCTCGGCGTCCAGGGCGATGTTCAGGTACGGGCCCAGCACTTCCGAGCGCTGCTCGGGTTGCTCGGTGCCCACGCCCGGCAGCAGCACCGCCAGCCGGCGCGGGGTGTACAGCGGGCGAGCGCCGGTGGCGTCCACCGCCACGCCGCGCTTCTGCAGCGCGGCCACGACGCCGTCGAAGAAGGCCTGCGCCAGGCCCGGCAGCGCCTTGACCGGCAGCTCCTCGGTGCCCAGTTCGATCAGCAGGGGAAGTTGCGTGCTCATGGATGTTCCTGTGGTGGATGCGGCGGCCGGGAAGGGGGCGCGGTCACGCGCCGTTCTTCAGTCCCGGGAAGCCGAGCTTCTCGCGCTGGGCGTAGTAGGCCTGGGCCACGGCCTGGGCCAGGGTGCGCACGCGCAGGATGTAGCGCTGGCGCTCGGTCACCGAGATGGCGCGGCGCGCGTCCAGCAGGTTGAAGGTGTGGCTGGCCTTGCACACCTGCTCGTAGGCCGGCAGCGGCAGCTGCGCCTCGACCAGCTTCAGCGCCTCGCGCTCGCAGGCGTCGAAGCGGTGGAACATCTCGGCCACGTCGGCGTGCTCGAAGTTGTACGCGCTCTGCTCGACTTCGTTCTGGTGGTACACGTCGCCGTAGGTCACCGGGCCCTGCGGGCCGATGGTCCAGACCAGGTCGTAGACGTTGTCCACGTTCTGCAGGTACATGCACAGCCGTTCGAGGCCGTAGGTGATCTCGCCCAGCACCGGGCGGCACTCCAGGCCGCCGGCCTGCTGGAAGTAGGTGAACTGGGTCACCTCCATGCCGTTGAGCCACACCTCCCAGCCCAGGCCCCAGGCGCCGAGGGTCGGCGATTCCCAGTTGTCCTCGACGAAGCGCAGGTCATGCACCTTCGGGTCGATGCCCAGCGCCTCCAGCGAGCCCAGGTACAGCTCCTGGATGTTGTCGGGGTTGGGCTTCATCACCACCTGGTACTGGTAGTAGCGCTGCAGGCGGTTGGGGTTCTCGCCATAGCGGCCGTCGGTCGGACGGCGCGAAGGCTGCACGTAGGCGGCGTTCCACGGCTCCGGGCCGAGGGCGCGCAGGAAGGTGGCCGGGTGGAAGGTGCCGGCGCCGACCTCGAGGTCCAGCGGCTGGATCAGCACGCAACCCTGTTCGGCCCAGTAGGCATTGAGGGCCTGGATCAATCCCTGGAAGGTCGGACCAGTCATCGGCATTTATTGCGCTGCGGAAAAGCGGGCTAGTATAGGCCCAAGCCCCGTCCCGTACGGGTTTCCGCCGCCCCGGACCCCCCGGATCCTGCCGTGACCGACCGCGCGCCCTTCCTGATCGTGGAAACCGGCCAGCCCGTGGGCAGCCTCAAGCGCTATGGGCGCTTCCCGCACTGGATCCGGGTGGCGGCCGGCCTGGCGGCCCGGGACGTGACCGAGGTCAACGCCGAGCGCGGCGAGCCGCTGCCGGAGCCGCACGGCCTGGCCGGGGTGATCGTGACCGGTTCGGCGGCGTTCGTGACCGATCGCGCCCCGTGGAGCGAGCGCACCGCCGGCTGGATCCGCGAGGTGGTGCAGGAGGGCACGCCGCTGCTGGGCATCTGCTACGGCCACCAGCTGCTGGCCCACGCCCTGGGCGGTGAGGTGGACTACAACCCGGCCGGGCGCGAATCGGGCACGGTGTTCATCGACCTGCACCCGCCGGCGTTCGAGGACCCGCTGTTCGCCGGCATGCCGCCGCGCTTCGCCGCCCACGCCACCCACCTGCAGACCGTGATCCGGCCGCCGGAGGGTGCGGCGGTGCTGGCCCGCTCCGAACAGGACGCCTGCCACGCCTTCCGCTGGGGGCAGGGCGCCTGGGGCGTGCAGTTCCACCCCGAGTTCGCCACCCACCACATGCGCGGCTACGTCCACGCCCGCGCCGAGTGCCTGCGCAACCACGGCCGCTGCCCGCGCACGGTGGCGCGCGAGGTCAGCGCGGCGCCGCAGGCGCGGCGGTTGCTGCGGCGATTCGTGAAGCATGCCCGCGGCCAGCACGGCGCAGGTACCCACGCCCGCGGCGCCGATCGCGGATAATTGCCCGCAGACGCGCCGACCCCCGGCGGCGACGCACACGGAACAGGAATGGACACGATTCGCAGGCTGCCGGCTTCGGCCGGCGCGGAATGGCTGCTGGGCGGTTTCGCCCTGCTGCGCCAGGCGCCCCTGGCGCTGGGTTCGCTGGGCGCACTGTGGGGACTGTTGGGCACCCTGGTGCTGGCGGTGGCCGCCACCGTGCCGGCGCTGGGCGCGCTGGTGCAGCTGCTGGTCGCGATCGCCGGTCCGCTGCTGTTTGCCGGCCTGGTATGGGCGGTGCGCGAGGTCCAGCAGGGCCGCCCGGCGCTGCCTTCGCACCTGGGCCAGGGCGTGCGTGACGGGCACCTGCCCGGGCTGCTGGCGACCCTGCTGCCGCAGGTGGTGGCGGGCCTGCTGCTGGGCATCCTGCTGCTGGTCCTGGTCGGCCCGGAGCAGCTGCAGCGGCTGAGCGCGGTCAGCGAGGAGCTCAACGCGATGGCCGCCTCCGGCGTGCAGCCGAGCCCGGAGCAGGTGCAGGAGATGATCGCCGACCTCCCGGCCGGGCGGATCCTGCTGTGGCTGCTGCTGGGGCTGGGCCTGGCCGTGGTGGTGGCGATGACGGTGTTCGTCTCGGTGCCGCGGATCGTGTTCGACGGCCGCCCCGGCCTGGCCGCGATGGGCGACAGCCTGCGCGCCAGCCTGCACAACCTGCCGGCGCTGGCGGTGTTCTTCCTGCTGGCCGTGGTCGCCCTGTTCGCGGTCTACTTCGCGGTGATGCTGCTGGCGCTGCTGGCCCAGGCCCTGGCCGGCCCGCTGTTCGGGGCGCTGGTGGCGCAGGTGCTGCTGATGGCGGTGGTGATGCCGCTGCTGGCCGGCGCGGTGCTGGTGGCCTGGGGCCAGCTGTTCGGCCATGCCGCGCCGCCACCGGTGCCCGGCGCGGCCGCGTCCGGCCGGCTGGAGGCCTGAGCGCGGCTCAGGCCTGGTCCGCTTCCCCGTCCTCGCCGCGGCCCAGCAGCCGGGCCGCCCAGATCCCGGCCTCGTACAGCAGGCACATCGGCACCGCCAGCAGCAGCTGCGAGACCACGTCCGGCGGGGTGATCACCGCCGCCAGGATGAAGATGCCGACGATCGCGTAGCCGCGCCCGGCACGCAGCTGGTCCGGGGTGACCCAGCCCAGCAGCACCAGGATCACCAGCGCCACCGGCAGCTCGAAGCTGGCGCCGAAGGCCAGGAAGATCACCAGCACGAAGTCCAGGTAGGCGCTGATGTCGGTCATCATCGCCACGCCCTCGGGCTTGACCGCGGCCAGGAAGCCGAACACCGACGGCAGCACCACGAAGAACGCGAACGCGCAGCCGGCATAGAACAGCAGCACCGAGGACACCAGCAGCGGCAGCGCCAGGCGCTTCTCGCGCCGGTACAGGCCCGGGGCGACGAAGGCCCAGGCTTGGTACAGCAGCCACGGCGCGCTGCCGAGCACGGCGGCGAAGAACGCCAGCTTCAGCGGGGCGAAGAACGGCGAGGCCACCTCCACCGCGATCAGCTGGCCGCCTTCGGGCAGCTTCTGCAGCAGCGGGGCAGCCAGCCAGGCGTAGAGCCGGTTGGCGAACGGCAGCAGCGCCAGCAGCAGCACCACCAGGCCGGCCAGCGCGCGCATGATCCGCGCGCGCAGCTCCAGCAGGTGCTCCATCAGCGGGCTTTCGCTGTCCGTCTCAGGAGTGGCGGGGTCCATCGCGCTCCTCGGCGGGATCGGCGGGCGGGGCGGGTTCGGTATGCGACCCGGGTGCGGGCAGCGGCGCTTCCGGGTCGGCTGCGGGCTGGGGGGCTTCCCCGGCCGGTTCCGGCGGGCGCAGGTCCGCCTCGACCTGCTGGCGCAGACCATCCAGGCCGCTGCGCGCGGCTTCGGCTTCCTGGCGCAGGGTGGCTTCGGCCTGGCGCAGCGAATCCTGGGTCTCGCGCAGGCTGCGCTTGAGTTCCTCGGCGGCCAGCTCGCGCTCCAGCTCGGCGCGCACCGAGTACCACTGCGCGCGGGCGCGGCGCACCCACAGCCCGGCGAAGCGGGCCGCCTTCGGCAGCCGCTCCGGGCCAAGCACGACGAGAGCGACCACCGCGATCAGCAGCAGTTCGCCAAAACCGATGTCGAACATTCCGCGTACGCCGACGCGGGATCAATGCTGCGCGCGGTCGCGCTCGGCTTCGGTCTTCGATGCGTCGGTCCGCTCGTCGCCGAGCTGGCCGGCCGGCTTCTCCGGCTCGCGCATCCCTTCCCTGAAGCCCCTCACCGCCTCGCCGATGTCCTTGCCGGCACCGCGCAGCCGTTTGGTGCCGAATACCAGCAGCACCACGACCAGCACGACGATCCAATGCCCGATGCCCCAAGCGCCCATGGCTGCTCACATAGTCAAATCAACGGTCTGACAGCATAGCGCAGGCCCAGCGGAACCGGGCCGTTCCGCTGGACGGTTCAGCAATCCCGGTCAGTACGGCAGCGGCTCGCTGCGCACGCCATCGTCCACCGGCTCGAAGCCCTGGGTCGGCGCCGGGCCGGCCGGCGGCGGCGCCGGCAGGGTCTGCAGGCCCTGGGTCTGCGCCTGCGGCTGCTGGTTGGGGATGGTCACCCGGCCGACCGGGGCGGCGGCCGGGGCCGCGGTGCCGCGGGTCACGCGCGCGGCATGGGTGGCTTCCTCCAGCTGGTCGCGGAAGGCCACGATGGCGTTGCTGGGGGCAGCCTGGGCGCGGTCCTCGAACACCATGCGCGGCGTGGTCGTCGACCCGTAGACCACGGCCTGGGCGTTGCTGTCGATGCGCAGCACCGCGCCGTCCAGGGCCACGCCGGCGAACAGGCCGCGGGCGCGCGACCAGGACCAGATCTCGGCCTTGAGCTGGCCGTCGGTGGCCGCGGCGGCATTGCGGCCCACCGGGCCGGCCGCCACGGCGGCGTCGGCGCCGAGGGTGAACTTGCCGTTGACCACGTTGTCGAGGCTGCGGTCGTTGCGGAACACCAGCACGATGTCCGAGGACTGCACGCCGGCCTGGAAGCCGATGCTGCCGCCGGTCAGGGTCACGAACACCGGGTTGGACCAGGTACCGTCGGCGGTCTTGACCGACATCAGGCCGTGGCCGCGGCGCCCGCCGATCACCAGGCCGGCCTTGATCGCGTCCGGGATGACCACGATCGCCTTGGCCTCGTCCAGCAGCTTGTCCGGGATCGCCTGCTCCGGGATCTTCTGGATCTCCTCCAGCACCCGCACCGCCTCGCGCGCCCGCGCGTCCTCCTCCGGGCCGGCGATGGCCGGAGCGGCCACCAGCAACAGGACGGGAAGCAGGAACTTGCTCAGTTGCGACATCGTTGGACTCCGCGAGGGTGGCCGGCGGCCACGGTTCGCCCGGAACTTAGGTTTGCGGCAATGAATCGCGCCTGAGGCGCGCTGCCCCCGCGCGGCGTCCCGGGCCGGGCCGGCGCGCGTCTGTCAGAATACGACGCCATGAACAACGCCGCCGCCACCACGCTGCTCGTGGTCAACCTGGGGACGCCGGAGGCGCCGACCGCGCCGGCCGTGCGCCGCTACCTGGCCGAGTTCCTCGGCGACCCGCGGGTGGTGTCGATCCCCGCGATCCTGTGGAAGCCGCTGCTGCATGGCCTGATCCTGCCGCTGCGCGGGCCGCGTTCGGCCGCCAACTACGCCAAGATCTGGCTGCCGGAAGGCTCGCCGCTGCTGGTCTACACCCGCCGCCTGGCCGCGCGCATGCAGGAGGCGATCCCCGAGTGGCGTGTGCTGCCGGCGATGCGCTACGGCGAGCCGGCCCTGCGCCAGCTGCTGCGCGACCTGCGCAGGCAGGGCGTGCGCCGCCTGGTGGTGCTGCCGCTGTACCCGCAGTACTCGACCACCACCACCGCCTCGGTGGCCGACGTGGTTGCCGCCGAGACCCAGGACATGGACGTGACCCTGGTCGAGGACTATTCGACCGACGCGGCCTGGGTCGAGGCCGTGGCCGCCAGCATCCGCGCCCACCGGGCGCGGGGCGGCGAAGGGCGCCACCTGCTGTTCTCCTTCCACGGCCTGCCGCAGCGGGTGGCCGATGCCGGCGATCCCTATCCGCAGCGCTGCACCGCCAGCGCCGAGGCCATCGCCGCCGCCGCCGGCCTCCAGCCCGGGCAGTGGTCCATCGGCTACCAGTCGCGCTTTGGCCGCGAGCGCTGGCTGGAGCCCTCCACCCAGGCCGAACTGGACCGCCTGGTCGCGGCCGGCGTGCGCGAGGTCGACGTGGTCTGCCCGGGCTTCGCGGTGGACTGCATCGAGACCTTGGAGGAAGTGGCCCTGGGCCTGGCCGAGCACTTCAGGTCGAAGGGCGGCCAGCTGCGCTACATCCCCTGCCTCAACGACGCGCCGGAACACGCCGCGGCCCTGGCGCGGCTGGCCCGCCACGCGGCCGGCACGGTGGAATGACCCCGGCCGAGGTCGTGCTGCCGGGCAGCTGCGGCGAGCTGGCGGCGCTGCGCGTCGAACGCCCCGGCGCGCCGAAGGTAATCGCCCTGCACGGCTGGCTGGACAACGCTGCCAGCTTCCTGCCGCTGCTGCCGCACCTGCCGCCGCTGGACCTGCTGCTGCTCGACTTCCCCGGCCACGGCCGCAGCGCGCACCTGGCGCCGGGGGCCGAGTACGTGATGGTCGCCTACGTGCACGCGCTGCTGGACGCGGCCGATGCCCTCGGCTGGGAGCGCTTCGCGATCCTGGGCCATTCCATGGGCGCGGCGGTGGCGGCGATGGCCGCGGTGGCCCAGCCGCAGCGCGTGGCCCGCCTGGCCCTGGTCGAGAACCTCGGCCCGCTGGCCGAGGACGAGGACGCCGCGCCGGCGCGCCTGCAGCAGGCGGTGTCCGCCGCGCGTGCCCGCCGCGGCAGGTCGCTGCGCGTGTTCCCGGACCTGGAGCTGGCGGTACGCGCCCGCCTGCAGGCCAGCCCGATGCAGGAACACGCCGCGCGCCTGCTGGTGGAACGCGGCACCCGCGCGGTCGACGGCGGATACGTGTGGAGCAGCGACCCGCGCCTGACCTTGCCCGGCGCCAACCGCATGACCGAAGGCCAGGTGCGCGCCCTGCTGCGCGCGCTGGAATGCCCGCTGCACCTGCTGCATGCCCGCCGCGCCCAGCCGTACTTCCCGGAAGACGTGCGCGCGCAGCGCCTGGCCGAGGTGCCCGGGGCCGCGGTCACCGTGCTGGAGGGCGGCCACCACCTGCACATGGACCAGCCCGAAGCCGTGGCCGCGGTGCTGGGCCCGTTCCTGGCCGCGGGCTGATCGCGCGCCACCGTCGACAGGGCCCGGCCCGCAGGCGAGGATGCGCCAAGGCCGTCAGGGAGAAGACCGGATGGGGCTGTACCCGCTGTTTGCCGATCTGGCCGGGCGCGAGGTGCTGGTGGTCGGCGGAGGCGAAGTGGCCGCGCGCAAGATCGCCGCGCTGCTGCGCGCCGGCGCCGAGGTGCACCTGCATACCCGCAGCATCGACCACCCTGACATCCAGGCCGCGGTGGACGCCGGCCGCATCGCCTGCCTGCACGGGGAGTTCGACCCGGCCTGGCTGGACGCGGTGTGGCTGGTGGTCGCCGCCACCGACGACCACGCCTTCAACGCCGCCCTTGCCGCGGAAGCCGGGCGCCGCCGGCGCCTGGTCAACGTGGTCGACGATGCCGTCCTGTCCACCTACCAGGTGCCGGCGGTGGTGGACCGCTCGCCGCTGGTGGTCGCGATCTCCTCCGCGGGCGCGGCGCCGATGCTGGCCCGGCGCATCCGCGAGCGCCTGGAAACCCTGCTGGATCCGGCCATTGGCACGCTGGCCGGCCTGTTCGCGCGGCATCGCGAACGCATCCGCGAAGCGCTGCCGGACCTGGCCCTGCGCCGGCGCTGGTTCGAGCGCATCCTCGATGGGCGCCTGGATCCGGTGGCCGCGGACCCGCAGGCCCTGGAAGCCGCCTTCCTCGGGGAACTGGACGCGGCCGCTGCCCGCGGCGACGTGCGGGGCAGCGTGTCCGCCATCGCCGCGGTCGAGCCCGACCTGCTCACCTTGCGTGCGCTGAGGGCGCTCAACGAGGCGGACCTGATCCTGGTCGACCCGGAGGTGCGGCCGGAAGCGCTGGAGCCGGCGCGGCGCGACGCCAGCCGGGTGGCTGCAGGGTCGGCCGACGAGGCTGCGCGCCTGGCGGTCATGCATGCCGGCGATGGAGCGCGCGTCGTCTATCTATATGCAGCGCGTGCTGGCGGCGACGGTATCGACCGCGTGGAAGCCGCTTGCGCCAATGCCGGCGTGGCTTTCCGCCGCATCCCCGGGGTGCCGGTGAAAATTCCCTGAAAATTTCCCTATTCAGGTACTTCCCAAACGCGCCGGGCAC
>NZ_RRYJ01000004.1:0-270773 GCF_003931645.1 Pseudoxanthomonas sp. SGT-18
AGCGCCACATGCAAACGGCCCGCTCACGCGGGCCGTTTCGTTTGCCGCGCCGGCCGGGCCGCAGGGGTCAGGCCAGCGCCAGGTCGCCGGGCTGGACGGCCTCGGCCGGGGCCGGGACCTGTTCGCCGGCCGCCTGCCGCACCGGTGCGAAGCTGCGGCGGTGGTGTACGCAGGGGCCGTGGCTGGCCAGCGCCGCCAGGTGCGCGGGGGTGGCGTAGCCCTTGTGCTCGTGGAAGCCGTAGACCGGGAATTCCTCGTGCAGCTGGCACATCAGCCGGTCGCGGCTGACCTTGGCCAGGATCGAGGCGGCCATGATCGCCGGCTCCAGAGCGTCGCCGCCGACGATCGCCTCGGCCATGCACGGCAGCGAGCGCGGCAGCATGTTGCCGTCGATCCGCGCCAGCTGGGCGTGTTCGCCCAGCGCCAGCACGCAGCGGCGCATGCCCTCCAGGGTCGCCTGCAGGATGTTCAGGCGGTCGATCTCCTCGACCGGGACCAGCTCCACGTGCCAGGCCAGGGCGCGCTCGACGATGCGCGGGTACAGGTCCTCGCGCTGGGCGTGGCTGAGCTTCTTGGAATCGTCCAGGCCGCGGATGCGCCGGCGCGGATCCAGCACCACCGCGGCCACCGCCACCGGGCCGGCCAGCGGGCCGCGCCCGGCCTCGTCCACGCCGGCCACGCGCAGCTGCCTGCGGTCGATCGGGAACAGCCCGCCGTCGGCCCCCTCGGGCATGAAGCTGCGGGCCACGCGCAGGGCGCGCCGGCTCATGCCGCGCCCCCGTGGCCGCCGAGCAGCTCGGCGATGGCGTCGGCCGCCGAGGCCGAGGCATCGCGGCGCAATTCCCGGTGCAGGCGTTCGTACTCCGGCAGCAGCGCCTGGATCGCGTCCGGCTGGTTGAACCACTGCAGCACCGCCGCCGCCAGCGCGTCGGGGGTGCAGTCGTCCTGCATCAGTTCCGGGGCCAGGTCCTTGCCCGCCAGCACGTTGGGCAGGGCGTAGCGCTCGACCTTGAGCAGGCCCAGCGCCTTGACGATGCGGTAGGTCAGCGGCGAGACGCGATAGCCGACCACCATTGGCCGCTTGGACAGCATGGCCTCCAGGGTGGCGGTGCCGGAGGCCAGCAGGACCACGTCGGCGGCGGCGAGCACGTCTCGCGCGCGGCCGTCGAACAGGTGGGTGTGGCTGGAGCGCAGCGGCGAGCGCCGCAGCTGCTGCTGGAGCAGTTCGCGGCCGGCGGCGTTGGCGGCCGGGATCGCCACGTGCAGCGGCTTGAGCACCTCGCTGACCTGCCAGGCCGCGCGCAGGAAGGTGTCGCCCAGGCGGCCGATCTCCCCGAGGCGGCTGCCCGGCAGCACCGCCAGTACCGGCGCGTCCACTGGCAGGCCCAGGCGCGCGCGGGCGCCGGCACGGTCCGGGTGCAGCGGCATGGTGTCGGCCATCGGGTGGCCGACGAAGCGCGCGTCCACGCCATGGCGGGCGTAGATCGCCGGCTCCATCGGGAACAGGCACAGCACGCGGTCGGCGCTGGCGCCGATCTTCCCGGCGCGCTTCTCGCGCCAGGCCCAGACCGAGGGGCTGACGTAGTGCACGGCCGGTACGCCGCGCTGGCGGAACCAGCGCTCCAGGCCGAGGTTGAAGTCCGGGGCGTCGATGCCCACGACCACGTCCGGGCCCCAGGCCAGGCCGCGGCTGCGCAGCTCGCCACGCAGCTTCAGCAGCCGCGGCAGGTGGCGCAGCACCTCGGCCAGGCCCATCACCGCCAGCTCGCTGGCGTCGTACCAGGTCTCCACGCCGGCGCGGCGCATGGCGTCGCCGCCGATCCCGGCGAACCTGGCGTCCGGGTAGCGCCGGCGCAGGGCCTCGACCAGGCCGGCGCCGAGGCCGTCGCCGGAGGCTTCGCCGGCGACCAGCAGGATCCGCGGGGCCAGGCCGCCGCGGGTGCGGACTGCGGGGGCGGGCGCGGGCATGGCCATCAGCGCAGCAGGGGACGCTCGCCGCCGTCGATGAACTCAAGCAGCTGGCGCACGTCGTCGCTGGCCTGGGCCTGCACGCCGAGCTGCTCGCGGGCCTCGGCCAGCGGCAGCCCGGCCACGTACAGGGTGCGGTAGGCGCGCTTGATCGCGGCGATGCGCTCGGGCGCGAAGCCACGGCGCTTGAGGCCCTCGCTGTTGATGCCGCGCGGGCGCCCCAGCGAGTTGCCGCCGACCATGGTGAACGGCGGCACGTCGCCGTTGACCAGCGCGCCCATGCCGAGGAAGGCGTGGTCGCCGATGCGGCAGAACTGGTGGGCACCGGCGAAGCCGCTGATGATCACCCAGTCGCCCACGGTGACGTGGCCGGCCAGGGTGGTGTTGTTGGAGAACACGCAGTTGTTGCCGACGATGCAGTCGTGGGCGACGTGGCTGTAGGCCAGCAGCCAGTTGTCGTTGCCGATGCGGGTGACGCCGCCGCCGCCGCCGGTGCCGCGGTTGACGGTGACGAACTCGCGGAACACGTTGCGGTCGCCGATCACCAGCTCGGTGCGCTCGCCGGCGAACTTCTTGTCCTGCGGTTCGCCGCCGATCGCGCAATGGCCGATGAAGCGGTTCTCGCGGCCGATCCGGGTGGGCCCGGTGAAGCTGCAGTGCGGGCCGATCTGGCAGCCGTCGCCGATTTCGACCTCCGGGCCGATCACGGTGTAGGCGCCGACGCTGACGCCCTCGCCCAGGCGGGCGGAGGGATCGATCACGGCGGTGGGATGGATCCGGGCCTTGTCGTTCATGGAAGTTTCCTGGTCACTCGCGGGTGCCGGCGCACAGCACCTCGGCGCATGCGACTACCTCGCCGTCGACCTTGGCTTCGCCGTAGTACATGGCCATGTTGCGGATCACGCGCTTGACGCACACGTGCAGCTCCAGCACGTCGCCGGGCACCACCTGCTTGCTGAAGCGGGCGTTCTCGACCTTGACCATGTAGAACAGCTTGGACTGCGCGTCGCGGCCCATGGACAGCTGGGTCAGCACGCCGCCGGCCTGGGCCAGGGCCTCGATGATCAGCACGCCGGGCATGATCGGCTGGCCCGGGAAGTGGCCCTGGAAGTAGGGCTCGTTGATCGAGACGTTCTTGCGGCAGACGATGCGCTTGCCCTCGATGTCCAGCTCGTCGACCCGGTCGACCAGGAGGAACGGATAGCGGTGCGGAATCAGCGTCCGGATGGTGGTGACGTCGATGGGCAACTGCACGGTTTCGTTCATTCGGGGCTTCCCTGGGAGGAGGCGATGACGCGGCGCGCCAGCGCGTCCAGTTGCTTGAACCGGGCGGCGTTCTTCCGCCAGGTGCGGTTGTCGGTTAGCGGGGTGCCGGAGGAGTACTCGCCCGGCTCGCGAATGGAATGGGTGACCAGCGACATGGCCGTGACCAGCACCTTGTCGGCCACCTCGAGGTGGCCGAGGATGCCGGCGCCGCCGCCGACCAGGCAATAGCGGCCGATCTTCGCGCTGCCGGCCGCGGCCGAGCAGCCGGCCATGGCGGTGTGCGCGCCGATGCGCACGTTGTGGCCGATCTGGACCAGGTTGTCGATGCGCACGTCCTCCTCGAGGACGGTGTCGTCCAGCGCGCCGCGGTCGATGCAGCTGTTGGCGCCGATCTCGCAGTCGTCGCCGACCACCACGCCGCCCAGCTGCGGCACGTTGACCCAGTGGCCGGCGTCCATGGCCAGGCCGAAGCCGGCCGCGCCCAGCACCGCGCCGGGGAGGATGCGCACGCGCTTGCCCAGGCGCACGCGGGTGTACAGCGTGACCCGGGCCTGCAGCTCGCAGCCTTCGCCCAGTTCGCAGTCGTCGCCGATGACGCAGCCGGGGCCGACCACGCAGCCGGCGGCGACCTTCGACCGGGCGCCGATGGAGACGAACGGGCCGATATGCGCGTCCGGCGAGACCTCGGCGGTCGGATCGACCACCGCGCTGGGATGGATGCCGGGCGCGCGCGCCGGCACCCGTTCGAACAGGGCGGAGATGCGGGCGAAGGCCACGTACGGGTCGCGCGCGATCAGCGCGGTGCCGCGCACGTCCCCGGCGTCCTCGGCGCGCACCACCACCACCGCGGCGGCGGTGGTGGCGAGCTGGCCGCGGTAGCGCGGGTTGGCGAGGAAGGCCAGCTGGCCGGGGCCGGCGCTGGCGAGGGTGGCGACGCCGCGCACGGGCGTGGCGCCGTCGCCCTGCAGCTGCAGCGAGAAGCGCTCGGCCAGGGCGGCGGCGGTGAATTCGGGATGGTCCATGGCGCGCATTCTAGCGTCCCCGGCAAGTGCCCCGGCTCCACCCGGGCTCAGCGCCGCGACAGCAGCACCAGCAGCGCGCCGGTGCCGCCCTGGGCCGGCGGCGCGGAATGGAAGGCCAGCACCTCGCCGCGCTGGCGCAGCAGGCGGTCGACCAGGTTCTTCAGCACCGGCACGCCGCCGGCGCCGCCCTTGCCGTGGACGATGCGCACGCAGCCGAAGCCGGCGTCCAGCGATTCGGCCAGGAAGCGCGCCACCAGCATCTCCGCCTCCAGCGCGCTGGCGCCGTGCAGGTCCAGTTCGTCCTGGGCGGCGAACTGGCCGCGGCGCAGGCGTTGCCAGTCGCGCGCGTTGACCCGCTCGCGGCGGAACGCGCTGGCATCGCCGCGCAACAGCACCGCATCCGGCGACCCGGCGAGCAGTCCGGCCATGCCGCGCGCGTCGCCGCCGTCGTCCTCGCGGCGCACGGCCGGACGCGGCCGCGGCCGTTCCGGCGGCGGCGCGGCGTCGGTCCGCAGCGGGTCCACCTTGCCGACCGCGGCGCGGAACAGGGCGGCATCGTCTTCATCCTCGTGCATTGGCGAAGGGTAGCGCAGCCGCACTGCGAACCGCTGCCGGGCGACGGGCGCGACGCTTCCGGTATCATCGGGTCGTTTTCGAGGAAGCCCATGCGCGTACTGGTTAGCAACGACGATGGCGTCGATGCCCCCGGCATCCACGCCCTGGCCCAGGGGCTGCGCGACGCGGGGCACGAGGTCTATGTGGTGGCGCCCGACCGCGACCGGTCCGGCGCGAGCAATTCGCTCACCCTGGACCTGCCGATCCGGGTCAAGCGGCTGGACCACTACACCTGCTCGGTGGCCGGTACGCCGACCGACTGCGTGCACCTGGCCCTGACCGGCATGTTCGAGTTCGAGCCGGACATCGTGGTCTCCGGGATCAACAACACCGCCAACCTGGGCGACGACGTCATCTATTCCGGCACCGTGTCGGCGGCGATGGAAGGCCGCTTCCTCGGCCTGCCGGCGGTGGCGGTGTCGCTGGACACGCGCAACCACGAGGCGAAGCACTACGAGACCGCGGCGCGCGCGGCGGTGGAGATCGTGGCGCGGCTGAAGGCCGACCCGCTGCCAGCCGACACCATCCTCAACGTCAACGTGCCGGACCTGGCCTGGGACGCGCTGCGCGGCTTCGAGGTCACCCGCCTGGGCAACCGCCACCGCGCCGAGGCCTGCGTGGCCCAGCCCGATCCGCGCGGCCGCACCGTGTACTGGATCGGCCCGGCCGGCCCGGAACAGGACGCCGGCCCCGGCACCGACTTCCACGCCGTGCGCACCGGGCACATCTCGATCACCCCGATCCACGTCGACCTGACCCGCTACCAGGCGCTGGAGAAGGTCGCCGGCTGGGTCGGCGGCCTGACCGCGGCGCTGGCAGGCAACGACCCGGAGGCCTCGGCGTGACCCCGCGCCTGCGCCTGCAGCCGGAGGCCGTCGGGGTCGGCATGACCTCCCAGCGCGTGCGCGACCGCCTGGTCCAGCGCCTGCGCGAGGGCGGCGCCAACGGCGGCATCACCGACGAGAACGTGCTCAACGCGGTGCGCGTGGTGCCGCGCCACCTGTTCGTGGACGAGGCCCTGGCCAGCCGCGCCTACGAGGACACCGCGCTGCCGATCGGCCACGGCCAGACCATCTCCCAGCCCTGGGTGGTGGCGCGCATGACCGAGGCGATCCTGGCGGCGCAGCCGAAGAGGGTGCTGGAGATCGGTACCGGTTCCGGCTACCAGGCGGCGATCCTGGCCGCGCTGGGGCTGGAGGTGTACACGGTCGAGCGCATCGGCGAACTGCTGCGGCAGGCGCGCCGGCGCTTCCGCGCCCTGGGCCTGAACGTGCGCAGCAAGCACGATGACGGCCGGGTGGGCTGGGCCGAGCACGGCCCGTACGATGCGATCCTGGTCACCGCTGCCGCCCCGGCCCTGGTCCAGGCGCTGCTGGAGCAGCTGGCGGTAGGCGGCGTCCTGGTGGCGCCGGTGGGTGGCGCCTCGGCGCAGTCGCTGCTGCGGCTGGCCAAGCGGCCGGATGGATCGATCGAAGAACAGACGCTGGCGCCGGTGGTGTTCGTGCCGCTGCTGGCAGGAACCCTGGACTGAGCGCATGCAGGTATTCGGCCCCCTCTACGACCGCGCCCTGAGCTGGGCCGCCCATCCCCGCGCCCCGACCTACCTGACCGTCCTCAGCTTCATCGAGGCCATCTTCTTCCCGGTGATGCCGGAGGTGATGCTGGCGCCGATGTGCGTGGCCCAGCCGAAGCGGGGCTGGCGGTTCGCCAGCCTGAGCCTGGCCGGCTCGATGGCCGGCGCCATGGTCGGCTACGCCCTGGGCCACTTCGCCTTCGAGGCGGTCAAGCCGCTGCTGGAATGGATGGGCATGCTCTCGAAGATCGAGGAGGGCATCGCCACGATCCAGGCGAAGATGGTGGAGTCGCCCTGGGCGGTGTTCTGGTTCCTGGTGCTGGGCGGGTTCATGCCGATCCCGATGAAGGTCTTCACGTGGGCCTCGGGTATCGTCGGGGTGCCGTTGCTGCCGTATTTCCTGAGCATGCTGGTCGGGCGCGGCAAGCGCGTGTACCTGCTGGCGGCGGCGATCCGCTTCGGCGGCGCGCGCGCGGCCGAGGCGCTGCGGCGCTGGATCGAGCCGCTGGGGTGGGTCGCGACCGCGCTGGTCGCCGCCGCGGTGGCCGTGCTTGTGTGGAGGGCGAAGTTCGCATGAAACCCGAGGGTCTGACCCCGTTCGCGCGCCTGCTGGCCGCGCTGGTGCTGCTGGCCATGCTGGCTGCCTGCGCCAAGAGCACCGTGGTGCGCACGCCCCAGTCCGGAGGCACGAGCGCCGGGCAGGCCGCGGCCTCCTCGAAGGGCCAGCCCGGCAAGTCGGTGGTGGTCCAGCGCGGGGACACGCTTTATTCCATCGCCCGCCGCCACAACACCACGGTGGCGGACATGGCGCGCTGGAACAACCTGGCCCCGCCGTACACCATCTACCCGGGCCAGCGCCTGGCCCTGGGCGCCGGCAGCGGCAGCAGCAAGCCTGCCGCCTCCGGCACCACCGCCAGCAGCGGCGGGACGCGGACGCAGGCCCAGGCCCCGGCCGCCTCCACCGGCACCTCCGGCGCGCAGCGGCCGGCCGCGGCCCCGGTGGCCAGTGGCATCCGCTGGCAGTGGCCGGCGCAGGGCGTGGTCATCGCCACCTTCGTCGAGGGCAATGCCACCCGCCAGGGCATCGACATCGCCGGCAGCAGCGGCCAGGCGGTCAATGCCGCCGCCGACGGCGTGGTGGTGTATTCCGGCGCCGGCCTGGTCGGCTATGGCGAGCTGATCATCGTCAAGCACAACGAGCAGTGGCTGTCGGCCTACGGCCACAACCGCAAGCGCCTGGTGGCCGAAGGCCAGGCGGTGAAGGCCGGGCAGCAGATCGCGGAAATGGGCCGTACCGGCACCGACCGGGACAAGCTGCATTTCGAGATCCGCTACAACGGCAAGCCGGTCGATCCGCAGCTGTACCTGCCGAAGAGGTAACCGGCGCAGCTGGCACGCAGGGGCGGATCCCCAGCCCGGCGCCTGCATGCGCCGGGCGTCCGGTCCGCGCGCGATCCTGGCGGATCGCAAGCGCGCGCCCCGGACCCGCTACAACGGAAAACCCGTGGATCCGCTTCTCTACCTGCCGAAGAAGTAACCGGCGCAGCTGGCACGCAGGGGGCGGATCCCCAGCCCGGCGCCTGCATGCGCCGGGCGTCCGGTCCGCGCGCGATCCTGGCGGATCGCAAGCGCGCGCCCCGGACCCGCTACAACGGCAAGCCGGTCGATCCGCAGCTGTACCTGCCGAAGAGGTAACCGGCGCAGCTGGCACGCAGGGGGCGGATCCCCAGCCCGGCGCCTGCATGCGCCGGGCGTCCGGTCCGCGCGCGATCCTGGCGGATCGCAAGCGCGCGCCCCGGACCCGCTACAACGGAAAACCCGTGGATCCGCTTCTCTACCTGCCGAAGAAGCAACACGCGCAGCTGGCACGCAGGGGCGGATCCCCGGCCCGGCAGGCTCCGTCGTCCCGGCGAAAGCCGGGACCCAGTGGCTTCAGGGGGGCGCAGGACGAGGCTTGGGTGGGCTGAAAGCCAGGCGCACTGCGTCCCGGATCCGGCCTCGTGTGATCCGTCGCGGGCCGTTCGTGCCCGCCAGCCGCGTGCGCCCGGTTCAGCCCAGCAGCATGGCCACCACCACGCGGCGGCCCTCGCCGGCCAGCACGTTGTAGGTGCGGGCGGCGGCGGCGTTGTCCATGGCCTCGATGCCGATGCCGCGGGTCAGGCAGGCGGCCAGGGCCGCGGCCGGGGGAAAGACCTGGCGTGCGCCGGTGCCCAGCACCACCAGTTCCGGCTCCAGGGCCAGCAGGGGCGCGAGGTGGGCCGGCTCCAGGGCGGCGGCCGAGGCCGGGGCGTCCCAGTCCTCCAGCAGGCGGTCCGGGGCGATGGCGAAGCTGCGGGTCAGCACCTGGTCGTTCACGCGGGCGCTGGTGGCGTCGGCCCCGCGCAGGACGAACCCGTAATCCGGGCGTTCGTGGCTCAGCTGCATGGACGGCTCCTGGCGCCGCTTACGCGCGCGGCAGCACGATCGCGGGCGCTTCCTTCGACGGGCGGTACAGCGTGACGGTATGCCCGATGCGCTGCACCAGGGCGGCCCCGGTCTGGCCGGCCAGCTCGGCGATCATCGCGTCGCGGGCCTCGCGGTCCTCGGCGCCGACCTTCACCTTGACCAGCTCGTGCCGCTCCAGGACCTGGTCCAGCTCGGCCACCAGGGCCGGGGTGATGCCCTTGCCGCCCACCTGCATCAGGGCCTTGAGGCTGTGGGCCTGGCCACGGAGGAAACGGGTCTGGGCAGGGGTAAGGGCAACGGACATGCGGATGCGGAGGGGCTTGCGGGCGGATCAGGGTATCATGGCGACCCGTCACGCCGCGGGCAGCGCGCCCGGCTTCCCATCGCATGTCACGCAGCTCCCGCAGCAAGAGCAGCCACCGCTGGCTCCGCGAGCACTTCTCCGATCCCTACGTGAAGAAGGCCCAGGCCGAGGGCCTGCGTTCGCGCGCCGCCTACAAGCTCGAGGAGCTGCTGGAGCGCGACCGCCTGCTGCGGCCGGGCATGGTCGTGGTCGACCTCGGCGCCGCCCCGGGCGGCTGGTCGCAGTACGTGCGCCAGGCCCTGGGCGACAGCGGCCGGGTCGTGGCCCTGGACATCCTGGAGATGCCGCCCCTGGCCGGGGTCGAGTTCCTTCATGGGGATTTCAGGGAGGATGCCGTCTTATCCCAGCTGGAGACGCTGCTGGACGGCCAGCCCGTGGATCTTGTCCTTTCGGACATGGCCCCCAATATGAGTGGCGTGGACGCGGTCGACCAGCCGCGGGCCATGTACCTGGCCGAGCTGGCGCTGGACTTCGCCGACAACCACCTGCGCCCCGGCGGCGCCTTCCTGATCAAGCTGTTCCAGGGAGTCGGGTTCGACGAGTACGTGCGCCAGCTGCGGCGCCGCTACGCCAAGGTGGCGATCCGCAAGCCGGCGGCCTCGCGCAAGCGTTCGCCGGAAGTCTATGCCCTCGGCCAGGGCAAGCTGGCACAGATGAAGTAAGCTGGCCCGGACGCCGGCGGCAATTTTTCAGGACATGCAGGAAAGAACGGGACACCGGAGCCGATGAGGATGAACGACTTGACCAAGAATCTGCTGCTTTGGGTGGTCGTCGCCGTCGTGCTGATGGTGGTCTTCCAGAGCCTTTCGCCGCGCGGCGGCGGCACCGTGGCCGCGGGCGAGACCCCCAGCTACACCCGCTTCCTGCAGGACGTGGACGCCGGCCGCATCCGCTCGGTGGTGTTCACCGACGAGAGCACCTTCACCGCCAACGCCATCCGCTACCGCCGCACCGACGGCACCGAGGGCCAGGTGGTCGGGCCGATGGACGGCAAGCTGATCGACCAGCTGGTCAGCAAGAACGTGGACATCGTGCGCGAGAAGCCGTCCACCGGACCGGGCTTCTGGGGCATCGTGCTGAACTTCCTGCCGGTGCTGCTGCTGATCGGCTTCTGGATCTTCATGATGCGGCAGATGCAGGGCGGCGGAGGCGGAGCCAAGGGCGCCATGTCCTTCGGCAAGTCGCGCGCCAAGCTGCAGGGCGAGGACCAGGTCAAGGTCACCTTCGCCGACGTGGCCGGCTGCGACGAGGCCAAGGAGGAGGTCGCCGAGCTGGTCGAGTTCCTGCGCGATCCGTCCAAGTTCCAGCGCCTGGGCGGCAAGATCCCGCGCGGCGTGCTGATGGTCGGCCCGCCGGGCACCGGCAAGACGCTGCTGGCCAAGGCCATCGCCGGCGAGGCCAAGGTGCCGTTCTTCTCCATTTCCGGCTCGGACTTCGTGGAGATGTTCGTGGGCGTGGGCGCCAGCCGCGTGCGTGACATGTTCGAGCAGGCCAAGAAGCACGCCCCCTGCATCATCTTCATCGACGAGATCGACGCGGTCGGCCGGCACCGCGGCGCCGGCCTGGGCGGCGGCCACGACGAGCGCGAGCAGACCCTCAACCAGCTGCTGGTGGAGATGGACGGCTTCGAGGGCGGCGAGGGCGTGATCGTCATCGCCGCGACCAACCGCCCCGACGTGCTCGACCCGGCGCTGCTGCGCCCGGGCCGCTTCGACCGCCAGGTGGTGGTCGGCCTGCCGGACGTGAAGGGCCGCGAGCAGATCCTCAAGGTGCACATGCGCAAGCTGCCGCTGGCCGACGACGTCGAGCCGCTGGTGATCGCGCGCGGCACCCCGGGCTTCTCCGGCGCCGACCTGGCCAACCTGTGCAACGAGGCGGCCCTGTTCGCCGCGCGCGAGAACGCCAAGGAAGTGCGCATGGACCACTTCGACCGCGCGCGCGACAAGATCCTGATGGGCGCCGAGCGCCGCTCGATGGCCATGAGCGAGGAAGAGAAGCGCCTGACCGCGTACCACGAGGCCGGCCACGCCATCGTCGGCCGCCTGGTGCCCGAGCACGACCCGGTCTACAAGGTCACCATCATCCCGCGCGGCCGCGCCCTGGGCGTGACCATGTACCTGCCCGAGGGCGACCGCTACTCGATGAACCGCGTGGCGATCGAGTCGCAGCTGTGCTCGCTGTACGGCGGGCGCGTGGCCGAGGAGCTGATCTTCGGCGAGGACAAGGTCACCACCGGCGCCTCCAACGACATCGAGCGTGCGACCAAGATGGCGCGCAACATGGTCACCAAGTGGGGCCTGAGCGACGAGATGGGCCCGATCGCCTACGGCGAGGAGGAGGACGAGGTGTTCCTCGGCCGCTCGGTGACCCAGCACAAGAACGTGTCCGACGAGACCGCGCGCAAGATCGACGAGGTCGTGCGCTCGATCCTGGACAAGGCCTACGCGCGGACCAGGAAGATCCTCAGCGAGAACATCGACAAGCTGCACGCGATGTCGCAGGCCCTGCTGCAGTACGAGACCATCGACGCGCCGCAGATCGACGCGATCATGGAAGGCCGCGAGCCGCCGCCGCCGGCCGGTTGGAGCCGCTCGGGCAAGGATGGCGGCGACAAGGGCGGCGATCCGCGTCCGCTGCCGCCGGTCGGCGGCCCGGCGACCCAGACCTGAGGCATGGCCGGGATTCCGCCCGAGCCGCGTCGCGACCCGGCCGGGGCGGAAAAGCCCCGGCCGAGCTATTACGTCCGCAACCCGTGGCGCAACGTCGGCGCCGGCGCCTTCGCCGGGGCCTCGACCGTGCTCTCCGTGACCACCCTGTTCTACGCGCTGGGCCGGCTGCCACTGGTGCTGGTCGGCGCCAGCCTGGTGGTCGCGGCATTGGCCTTCGGCTTCGGCCTGTACGCGCGGCGCCGCGCCGCCCGGGTCGACGCCGCGATCTTCGGCGACGACCGCTAGGCGGCGCGCCGCACCAGGGGACATCGCCATGTTCGACACATCGCCCCGGCTGGACTGCGCCGGACGCATCCTGTCCCTCGACCGTACCCGGGTCATGGGCATCGTCAACGTCACCCCGGACTCGTTCTCCGACGGCGGCGCGCACGCCGATGCCGCCTCGGCCATCGCCCACGGCCTGCGCCTGGTCGAGGAGGGCGCCGACCTGCTGGACGTGGGTGGCGAGTCCACCCGTCCCGGTTCGGAAGGCGTTTCCGTCGAGGAGGAGCTGCGCCGGGTGATCCCGGTGATCGAGGGCCTGGCCGCGCGCACCGGCGTGCCGATCAGCATCGACACCTCCAAGCCGGAGGTGATGCGCGCGGCGGTGGCCGCCGGCGCCGGCATGATCAACGACATCTGCGCGCTGGAGCGCGAGGGCGCGCTGGACGCGGCCGCGGCGCTGGGCGTTCCGGTGGTGCTGATGCACATGCGCGGCGAGCCGCGCTCGATGCAGGAAGCGCCGCACTACGACGACGTGGTCGCCGAGGTCCACCGCTACCTGGCCGACCGCATCTTCGCCGCCGAGCTGGCCGGCATCCCGCGCGCGCGCCTGGTGGTCGACCCGGGCTTCGGCTTCGGCAAGGACGACGGCCACAACCTGGCCCTGCTGGCGCAGCTGGAACGCTTCACCAGCCTGGGCGTGCCGGTGCTGGCGGGCATCTCGCGCAAGCGCACCATTGGCGCGCTGACCGGGCGCCAGGTCCCGGCCGAGCGCGTGGCCGGCTCGGTCGCCGCGCACCTGGTCGCGGCCCAGCGCGGCGCGCGCATCGTGCGCGTGCACGACGTGGCCGCCACGGTCGACGCGCTGAAGGTGTGGGAGGCGGTGGCCGCGGTGCCGGCCCCGCGCAAGGATCCGGCGCCGGCGGGGATCCGCTGGCCGGACGAGGACTGACCCGGGCGATGCCTGCCGACACCCGGCCCCTGGCGATCGCGGTGATGGGCCCGACCGCCTCGGGCAAGACCGCGTTCGCGGTCGAGCTGGCGCGGCGCCTGGACGGGGAGATCGTCAGCGTCGACTCGGCCCTGGTCTATCGCGGCCTGGACATCGGCGCGGCCAAGCCGGACGCGGCCGAGCGCGCCGGCGTGCCGCACCACCTGATCGACGTGCGCGAGCCGTGGCAGCCGTATTCGGCGGCCGAGTTCGCCGAGGACGCGCGCGCCGCGGTGCTCGGCATCGCCGCGCGCGGGCGCCTGCCGGTGCTGGCCGGCGGCACCGGCCTGTACTTCCAGGCCCTGCTGCGCGGACTGGCGGCGATGCCGCCGGCCGACCCGCAGGTGCGCGCCGCGATCGCGGCCGAGGCCGAGGCGCGTGGCTGGCCGGCACTGCATGCCGAACTGGCCGCGGTCGACCCGCATGCCGGCGCGCGCATCCGTCCCGGCGACGCCCAGCGCATCCAGCGCGCGCTGGAGGTGTACCGGGTCAGCGGCCGGCCGATCAGCGCCTGGCAGCGCGACCCGCCGCCGCCGCGGCTGCCGTTGAAGGTGCTGAAGCTGGTGCTGGCCCCGGACAGCCGTGCCGAACTGCACGCGCGCATCGCCGCACGCTTCGATGCGATGCTGGCCGCCGGCTTCCTCGACGAGGTGCGGCGCCTGCGCGCGCTGCCGCGGCTGCGCGACCACCCGGCGCCGCTGGACCTGCCGGCGCTGCGCGCCGTGGGCTACCGCCAGGCCTGGGAATTCCTGGACGGGCAGGGCGATGCCGCCGGCTTCCGCGACCGCGCGATCTTCGCCACCCGGCAGCTGGCCAAGCGCCAGCTGACCTGGCTGCGCGGCGAGCTGGACACGCTCTGGTTCGACCCCCGCCAGGACCCGTCACGCCTGCGCGCGACGGTGGCGCGGTTCACCGGCCGCGACTGGCCGGACGCCGGCACCCCGCTTGTGTAACATGCCCCCTGGACCCGGGGAGGTCCACGGAACCACCACCCACAACAACAAAAAGGAATAAGGGGGAGCCAGATGTCCAAGGGGCAGTCACTGCAGGACCCGTTCCTGAACGCCTTGCGCCGCGAGCGCGTTCCGGTCTCGGTCTACCTGGTCAACGGGATCAAGCTGCAGGGTACGATCGAATCCTTCGACCAGTTCGTGGTGCTGTTGCGCAGCACCGTGAGCCAGATGGTCTACAAGCACGCCATTTCCACCGTGGTTCCGTCGCGCAACGTCCGGGTTGGCCCCGGCGGCGGATACGTGCAGCAGCCGGCCGAGGGTGGAGAGGACGGCGACGAGGGCGCATGAGCGCCCGGGAGCATTGATTGTTCGAACGATCCCGCAAGGGTGAACACGCGCTGCTGATCCAGCCCCACGCGGGCGGGGCGGCGCCCGAGGACGTGCTGGAGGAGTTCGCCGACCTCGCCCGCTCGGCCGGCGCGAGCATCGCGGCCACGCTGACCGCGCGCATCGACCGGCCCAACCCGGCGACCCTGATCGGCAGCGGCAAGCTCGAGGAGGTCAAGGCCGCGGCCGAGGCCACCGGCGCCGACCTGATCCTGGTCAACCACCAGCTGACCCCGGTGCAGGAGCGCAACCTCGAGCGCGCCCTGCAGCGCCGGGTGGTGGACCGCACCGGCCTGATCCTGGACATCTTCGCCCAGCGCGCGCGCAGCCACGAGGGCAAGCTGCAGGTCGAGCTGGCCCAGCTCAAGCACATGGCCACCCGCCTGGTGCGCGGCTGGACCCACCTGGAGCGCCAGCGCGGCGGCTCGATCGGCCTGCGCGGCCCCGGCGAAACCCAGCTGGAAACCGACCGCCGCCTGCTGCAGAAGCGCCTGGAGCAGTTGCAGAAGCGGCTGGACAAGGTCGAGGTGCAGCACGCGCAGATGCGCCGCGCCCGCGTGCGCAGCGAACTGCCGCGGGTGGCCCTGGTCGGCTACACCAACGCCGGCAAGTCGACCCTGTTCAACACCCTGACCGGCGCCGGCGCCTACGCCGCCGACCAGCTGTTCGCGACCCTGGACCCGACCGTGCGCCGCATCTCCCTGCCCGGCGGCAGCGTCGTGCTGGCCGACACCGTCGGCTTCGTCCGCGACCTGCCGCACGAACTGGTGGCCGCGTTCCGCTCGACCCTGTCGGAGGCACGCGAGGCCGACCTGCTGCTGCACGTGGTCGACGCCGCCGACCCGCACCGCGAGGACCGCATCGCCCAGGTCGACGCGGTCCTGGCCGAGGTCGGCGCCGGCGAGCTGCCGCAGCTGCTGGTGTTCAACAAGATCGACCGGATCGAAGGCGCGCAGCCGCGCCACGACCACGCCTCCTCCGCTGCCGACGAACCCGGGCACCGCGAGCGGGTGTGGATCTCCGCGCGCGACGGCCTGGGCCTGGACCTGCTGCAGGACGCCCTGGCCCGGCGCCTGGACCTGCAGCGCGCCGCCGGCGAATTGCGCCTGCCGCCGTCCGCCGGGCGCCTGCGTTCGCACCTGCACGCGCTGGGCGCGGTCCGCGGCGAGCACGCCGACGAGCACGGCTGGCTGCTGCAGGTGGACCTGCCGCGCGGCGAGGCCGAGCGCCTGGCCGCGCGCGCCGACGGCGCGCCGCTGCGCGCGCTGCTGCCGGAGCCGGCGCGCGAGGAATGGGAGACGGACGGGCGCTGAGCGCCCGGCGGCGCCCGGCCCGTCCGGACGGGCGTCCGCCTGCGACTTGCTAGAATCGGACGGCGACCTGCCTGGCGGTCCCCCACCGCCACAGGGCCCCTCATCTCGGAGCGTTCATGGTCTGGAATACACCCGGCAAGGGTGGGGACTCCCCCGACAACAACCGCCGCAACCCCTGGCCCCCGCGCCGCCCCTCCGGTGGCGGCAACGGCCTGGGTGGCGGCTTTGACCGGCTGCGCGACCTGTTCGGAGGCGCCGGCGGTGGCATCGGCCGCTGGATCCTGCTGGCCGTGGCCCTGCTGGTGGTGCTGACCAGCTTCCAGCTGGTGGGCGAGCAGCAGCGCGGCGTGGTCCTGCGCTTCGGCCAGTTCGCGCGGGTCATGCAGCCCGGCCCGAACCTCAAGTGGCCGTGGCCGATCGAGCGCGTGGTCAAGGTCAACGCGACCCAGATCAAGACCTTCAGCAACACCGTGCCGGTGCTGACCCGCGACGAGAACATCGTCAACGTGGCCATGAACGTGCAGTACCGGGTCGGCGACCCGCGCCTGTACCTGTTCGGCTCGCGCGACGCCGACCGGGTGCTGGAGCAGGTGGCGCAGAGCGTGGTCCGCGAGCAGGTCGGCCGCGCCACCCTGGACACCGTGCTCGGCGCCCGCGGCCCGCTGTCGGTGAGCGCCGCCGAGCAGCTGCAGGCCTCGCTGGACGCCTACCGCACCGGCCTGGTGGTGACCGAACTCAACCTGCAGGACGCGCGTCCGCCGGAGGAGGTCAAGCCGGCGTTCGACGAGGTCAACAGCGCCCAGCAGATCAAGGACCAGCTGATCAACGAGGCGCGTGCCTACGCCGCGCGCGTGGTGCCCGAGGCGCGCGGCGAGGCGGCCCGCCGCCGCACCGTGGCCGAGGGCTACAAGGCGGCCAAGATCGCCCAGGCCGAGGGCGACGTGGCCCGCTTCTCGCTGCTGCGCGAGGAGTACCGCAGCGCGCCGGAGGTGACCCGCAAGCGCCTGTGGCTGGAGACCGTGCAGGACGTGCTGTCGCGCAACCGCAAGGTGGTCGGCGGCGACAGCCGCCAGCTGATCTACGTGCCGATGCCGGGGGCCAACGCCGCCAGCCAGCCGCAGGCGGGCACCGCTGCGCCGGCGCCGGCCGGCGAGGCCTTGCTGCCGGTGATCGAAAGCAGTCCCGACAACCTGCGCGACGGGACCCGTGACGGGACCCGCACCGGGCGCGGGGAGGTGAGCCGATGAAATATCCCCTGTGGATCGCGCTGGCGGTGGCCGGCCTGCTGGGCCTGATGGGCTCGGTGTTCGTGGTGCGCGAGGACCAGGTCGGCCTGGTCCTGAACCTGGGCCGGGTGGCCCGTACCGACATCGGCCCGGGCCTGCACTTCAAGGTGCCGCTGGTCGAGACCGCGCGCGTGTTCGACCGCCGCTTCAGCCTGATCGACTTCTCCCCGGAGCGCTACCTGACCTCCGAGCGCAAGGACGTCAGCGTCGACTTCGTGGCCGTTGGCTACATCGACGACGTGCGCGCGTTCTACCGCGCCACCGGCGGCGACGAGAGCGCCGCCGCCGACCGCCTGGCGCCGATCATCAAGGACTCGCTGCGCAACGAGATCAACGCCCGTACCCTGACCCAGCTGGTGTCCGGCGACCGCAGCGGGGTCATCCAGCGCCAGCTGGAGGGCATCAACCGCGGCGCCCTGACCCTGGGCATGCGCATCGTCGACATCCGCCTCAAGCAGATCGACCTGCCCACCGATTCGGACGTGATCAAGCAGGTCTACGACCGCATGCGCGCCGAGCGCAAGCAGGTGGCCAGCGCGCTGCGCGCCGAGGGCGAGGAGCAGGCGCGCACCGTGCGCGCGCAGGCCGACCGCGACCAGGCGGTGATCGTGGCCGAGGCCGAGCGCGACGCGCAGCGCCTGCGCGGCGAGGGCGATGCCGAGGCGGCGCGCCTGTACGCGCAGGCGGCGGCGGCCGATCCGGCGTTCTACGCCTTCTACCGCAGCCTGGAGGCCTACCGCCGCGCGTTCGCCGACGGCCAGGGCGTGGTGGTGCTGGACCGCAACGACCCGTTCCTGCAGTACCTCAAGAGCGATCGTTGATGCTGGAAACGCTGGTCCCGGCGCTGTGCCTGGCCGCCGTGCTCGAAGGGCTGTTCCTGTTCGCCGCGCCGCGCGCGTGGCGGCAGGCGATGCTGCGGCTGCTGCAACGGCCGGACGACGCGCTGCGGCGCTTCGGCCTGGGCGTGCTGCTGGTGGCCGTGGCGGTGCTGTGGCTGGTACGGCAGGCCTGAGGGCCCTCGATGGTCCATGACGCGGGCGCCACGGGGCGCCCGCGTCGTTTCCGGGGATGCGCTCAGCGCCAGTCGATCTGGCCGCGCACCACGCTGGCCACCTGGCCGCCGGACCAGACCTGGCCGTCGCCGTCGACGTACATGTCCAGGCGCGCGTCGTAGCCGACCTCGCGGCCCTGGCTGACGGTATAGCGGCCGCCGCTGCCGGGTAGGGCGTCGCGCAGCGCCAGCCATGCGGCCAGGGTGGCGTTGGCCGCGCCGGACGCGGCGTCCTCGAAGATCGCCGGGCCGCCGACGAAGGCGCGCGCGGCGACCTGGTAGTCGCGCCCGGCGCAGCGGGCGAAGGCCAGCACGCCCATGCTGTCGGTGGCACGGGCCAGGCCGGCGATCGCGTCCCAGTCCGGCTGCGCGTTGCGCAGGCTGGCCTCGTCGCGGGCCTCGGCCACCCACCAGCGGCGGCCGCCGTCCATCAGCGCCGGCGGCAGTTCGCCGGGGGGCAGCCAGTCCAGCGCCTCGAGCATGCGCGAGGCGCGCGCGTCGGCCACTTCCACCAGGTGCGCGCGCGGGGTGCGGATGGCGATGCGGCGTACGCCGCCGGATTCCTCCACCCGCAACGGCAGCAGCCCGGCCACCCCCTCCTGCAGCAGCAGGCCATCCGCGTCCGGCCTGGCCAGCCCGGCCTCCAGCACCGCGTGCGCGGTGCCTACGCTGGGATGGCCGGCGAACGGCACCTCGCGCTTCGGGCTGAACATGCGCAGCGCATAGCTGGCGCCGGGCTGGGTCGGCGGGAACACGAAGGTGGTTTCCGGCAGCCGCGTCCAGCGCGCGATGGCCTGCATTGCCGCGTCGTCCAGGCCGGTGGCGTCCAGCACCACCGCCAGCGGGTTGCCGGCGCCAGGCCGGTCGGCGAACACGTCCACCTGGACGAAGGGGCGCAGGGGCATCGGGGAACCTCGGGGGTGGGCAGGGCGCCCGAGATTACCAGTCCACCGTTCCGCGGATCACCGCCTGCACCGGGCCGCCGACCCAGACCTCGCCGTCGCCGTCGACCTCCAGCCGCAGGCGTGCATCGCGGCCCAGTTCGCGGCCCTGGCTGGCCAGGTAGCGGCCGCCGCGGCCGGGCAGGCGCCCGGCCCGGTGCAGGGCGGCGGCGACCAGGGCGTTGACGCTGCCGGTGGCCGGGTCCTCCGGGATGCCGACGCCGGGTGCGAAGGCGCGCACCACCAGGTCGGCCTCGCCGTCGCCCGGGGCGAACACCGCCAGCTTGCCTTTGCCCGGCAGCGCCGCGATCGCGCCCAGGTCCGGCCGCAGGCCACGCACCGCGGCGGCATCGGCCAGTTCCAGCAGCCACCAGTCCGGGCCGTTGTTCCACAGCGCCGGCGGCAGCGCGCCGCGGCGCGCGCCGAACACCGTGTCCGCCAGCAGCCAGTCCGGCGCGGCCAGGTCGCGGCGCTGCGCACGCGGGCTGCGCACCGCCGGATGCAGCGCGTCGCCGGCCTGGTCGGCACGCACCGGCAGCAGGCCGGCGGCGCATTCCTGCACCAGGCGCCCGGCGCGCGGGCGCGCCAGGCCGGCATCCACCGCGGCCCAGGCCGCGCCCACGCTGGGATGCCCGGCGAACGGCAACTCCATCACCGGGGTGAAGATGCGGACGCGGTAATCGGCCTGCGCGGTGGTCGGTGGCAGGAAGAAGATGGTCTCCGAGAGGTTGGTCCAGGCGGCGAAGGCCTGCATGCGCGCCTCGTCCAGGCCTTCGGCGTCGAGCATCACCGCCAGCGGATTGCCGGCGCCGGGGGCATGGGCGAACACGTCGAGCTGCAGGAAGCGGCGGGTCGGCATGGCAGGCGTCCTCGGTGGGGAAGAGCAGGTTAGGCGCAGCGTGCATGCCTGCGCGAGTGCGCGCGCGATGCCTCGGGCGTGGCGGGGAATGGTTGCCGGTGTGACGCTTCCCGCAGCCTGATGGAAGCTGCAACGAAGTGCGCCGGCGCGCCCGGGATGCGCGTGGATTGCGCTTAGAATCGGCGGCTCATGCCCGGTGGTCGGGTGGTCAAGCCAACTCAATGTCCGCAGCTTCGCCCGCGCAAGACGCCGCCCAAGGCGGCTGGATCGTCCTCAAGTTCGGCGGTACCTCGGTGTCCCGCCGCCATCGCTGGGACACGATCGGCAAACTGGCGAAACAGCGGGCCGAGGCCACCGGCGGCCGCGTGCTGGTGGTGGTATCGGCGCTGTCGGGGGTGACCAACGAACTGACCGCGATCGCCGACGGCAGCGAGGACGCCGCCGCGCGCGTGGCCGCGCTGGAAGCGCGCCACCGCGAATTCCTCGCCGAACTGGAGCTGGATGCCGACGTGGCGCTGGGCGAGCGCCTGGCCGTGCTGCGCGGCCTGCTCGAGGACCCGCGCGCCGCGACCCGGCCGCTGGACTGGCAGGCCGAGGTGCTGGCCCAGGGCGAACTGCTCTCGTCCACCCTGGGCGCGGCCTACCTGCGCAAGCAGGGACTGGACATCGGTTGGATGGACGCGCGCGACTGGCTGCGCGCGCTGCCGCCGCAGCCGAACCAGAGCGAGTGGGCGCAGCGGCTGTCGGTGAACTGCCACTGGGAGTCCGACGGAGACTGGCGCGCGCGTTTCGCGCGGCAGCCCACGCGCGTGCTCATCACCCAGGGCTTCATCGCCCGCCACCAGGACGGCGGCACCGCGATCCTCGGCCGCGGCGGTTCGGATACCTCGGCCGCGTACTTCGGCGCGCTGCTGGGCGCCAGCCGCGTGGAGATCTGGACCGACGTGCCCGGCATGTTCAGCGCCAACCCGCGCGAGGTCCCGGACGCGCGCCTGCTCAGCCGCCTGGGCTACGCCGAGGCGCAGGAAATCACCACCACCGGCGCCAAGGTGCTGCACCCGCGCTCGATCAAGCCATGCCGCGACTCCGGCGTGCCGATGGCGATCCTGGACACCGAGCGCCCGGAGCTGCCAGGCACGGTGATCGACCGCAGCGCCGCCACCGTGGCCGGCGTGAAGGCGATCAGCCGCCGCAACGGCGTGGTCCTGGTGTCGGTGGAGGACATCGGCATGTGGCAGCAGGTCGGCTACCTGGCCGAGGTGTTCGCGCTGTTCCGCAAGCACGGGCTGTCGGTGGACATGATCGGCACCTCGCAGACCAACGTCACCGTGTCGCTGGATCCGAGCGAGAACCTGCTGAGCCAGAACGTGCTCTCGGCGCTGGCCGAGGACCTGGGGAAGATCGGGCGGGTGAAGGTGATCGTGCCGTGCGCCGCCATCACCCTCGTCGGCCGCGGCATGCGCTCGCTGCTGCACCGGCTGTCCGAGGTGTTCTCCAGCTTCGTGCACGAGCGCGTGCACATGATCTCGCAGTCGTCCAACGACCTGAACCTGACCTTCGTGATCGACGAGGCCGACGCCGACGGCCTGCTGCCGCAGCTGCACGCAGCGCTGATCGACAGCGGCGCCATGCCGGTGCAGGAAACCGAGGTGTTCGGCCCGCGCTGGCGCGAGATCAACGGCGCGGTGCGGCCGCGCCCGCAGCCGTGGTGGAAGCTGGAGCGGCCGCGCCTGCTGCAGCTGGCCGAAGCCGGCACGCCGCGCTACGTCTACCACCTGCCGACCGTGCGCGAGCGCGCGCGGCAGCTGCAGGCGGTGGCCGCGGTGGACCGCCGCTACTACGCGATCAAGGCCAATCCGCACCCGGCGATCCTCAAGGTGCTGGCGGAGGAGGGCTTCGGCCTGGAGTGCGTGTCGCTGGCCGAGCTGCACCACGTGTTCGCCGCGGTGCCGGGGATCGAGCCGTCGCGGGTGCTGTTCACCCCCAG
The DNA here is from genome assembly GCF_003931645.1 of Pseudoxanthomonas sp. SGT-18. Lineage (NCBI taxonomy): Bacteria > Pseudomonadati > Pseudomonadota > Gammaproteobacteria > Lysobacterales > Lysobacteraceae > Pseudoxanthomonas > Pseudoxanthomonas sp. SGT-18. The sequence continues at coordinate 21,952 of NZ_RRYJ01000004.1, forward strand.
CTTCGCCCCGCGCGGGGAATACGAGCAGGCGCTGGCGCTGGGCGTGACCGTCACCGTCGACAACGTCGAGTTGCTGCGCAACTGGCCGGAGACCTTCCGCGGCCGCTCGCTGTGGTTGCGCATCGACCTGGGCCACGGCGACGGCCACCACCAGAAGGTCAACACCGGCGGCAAGGAGGCCAAGTTCGGCCTGTCCGCGCAGCGGGTGGACGAGTTCGTGGCCGAGGCGCGCGCGCTTGGCATCGTCATCACCGGCCTGCACGCGCACCTGGGCAGCGGGGTGGAGAACATGGGCCACTGGCGGCAGATGTGCGACGAGCTGGCCGGCTTCGCCCGCCGCATCGGCACCGTGGCGACCCTGGACATCGGCGGCGGCCTGCCGATCCCGTACGCGCCGGACGACGAACCGTTCGACCTGGAGGCCTGGGCCGCGAGCCTGGCCGAGGTGCGCGCGGTGCACCCGGCGTTCGGCCTGGTGGTCGAGCCGGGCCGCTTCCTGGTGGCCGAGGCCGGCGTGCTGCTGGCGCGCGCCACCCAGGTGGTGGAGAAGGACGGCATCGTGCGCGTGGGCCTGGACGCGGGCATGAACGCGCTGGTGCGCCCGGCGATGTACGACGCCTGGCACGACATCGTGAACCTGCAGCGGATCGATGCCCCGGCCGATGGCCAGTTCGACGTGGTCGGCCCGATCTGCGAGTCCAGCGACCTGTTCGGCAAGCGCCGCCGGCTGCCACGCGACACCGCCCCGGGCGACGTGATGCTGCTGGCCGACACCGGCGCCTACGGCCATGCCATGGCCAGCCGCTACAACCTGCGCGAGCTGCCGCCGGAGGACGTGATCGATGGGCCCGTGGCCTGACACGGGCCTGCTCCCGGGCGCCGCCGCCGTGGCCGGCGCCGCCCGTGGCCCCGGCGCGCGGCGGTCAAGGCTGCCTTCGGCCGCGCTTGGCGCTACGCTGGCGGCTTCCGTGGCGGGCCGCGGCGCGGCCGCCACCCCCGATTTCCTGCCTGGCGGCCCCGCACCGCGGCGCCCGGCGTGCTCCACCCTGGATCCTGCATGACTGCATTCGACCGCGATTCCATCCGCGTTTTCCGCTTCGTCCGCTGCGGCTTCGACCCGGCGACCGGCGTGGCCGAGCTGGCCTACGCCTTCGACGAAGGCCCGGAGCTGGTGGAAACCGTCACCATCCCCGGCGCCCCGTTCGCGCTGGACGCCACCCGCGCCGCGGCGGTGGAACAGGCCCTGCGCCTGCTGCACCTGGTCGCGGGCGTCAGCTACTACAAGGCCGCGGTGCCGCCGCAGATCCGGATCGACGGCTACCCCATCGACGAGGCCACCGCCGCGCTGATGGAGCAGGTGTACCTCAACGGCCTGGGCGAGTTCGCCTACCGCAACGGCCTGGACCTGCGCGGGCGCATCCGCTTCCCGCGTGACGGCGCCGCAACCGGGCAGGCACCGGCCGCCGGGCTGCCGGAACGCGCACTGGTGGCCATCGGTGGCGGCAAGGACTCGCTGGTCAGCATCGAGGCGCTGCGCGCCGCCGGGGTGGAGCAGACCGTGGCCTGGATCGGCGGCTCGCAGCTGATCCGCACCTGCGCCGAGCGCACCGGCCTGGCCACGCTCAACATCGGTCGCGCGCTGGCGCCGGCGCTGTTCGAGATCAACCGCCAGGGCGCGTACAACGGCCATATCCCGGTGACCGCGGTGAACTCGGCGATCCTGGTGCTGGCCGCGCTGCTCACCGGCCACGGCCAGGTGGTGTTCTCCAACGAGCGCTCGGCCAGCTACGGCAGCCTGATCCCGGGCACCGGCGAGGTGAACCACCAGTGGTCCAAGGGCTGGGCCTTCGAGCAGGCCTTCGGCGAGCACGTCGAGCGCGTGGTTGCGGCCGACCTGCACTACTACTCGCTGCTGCGCCCGCTGTCGGAGCTGGCGGTGGCGCGGCAGTTCGCGCGCAGCGACCGCTACGACGCGCATTTCTCCAGCTGCAACCGCAACTTCCACATCCTCGGCGAAAAGCCGGCGCAGCGCTGGTGCGGGCTGTGCCCGAAGTGCCACTTCGTGTTCCTGGCGCTGGCACCGTTCATGCCCAAGCCCCGGCTGGTGAGGATCTTCGGGCGCAACCTGCTGGACGATCCGGGCCAGGCCGCCGGCTACGACGCGCTGCTGGAGTTCCAGGACCACAAGCCGTTCGAGTGCGTGGGCGAGGGCAGGGAATCGCGCGCGGCGATGGAGCAGCTGGCCGGCCGTGCCGAATGGCGCGAGGACGCGCTGGTGGCGCGCTACGCGCGCGAGATCCGGCCGCAGCTGGATCCGGCGGAACTGGCGATCGAACCGCTGCTGCAGGCCGGTGGCGAGCACCGCGTGCCGGCCGCGCTGTGGGAGCGGGTGAGTGCGCATTTCGCAGCTTGAGGGACGGCGCGTCGCGTTGTGGGGCTGGGGGCGCGAAGGCCGCGCCGCCTGGAAGGCGGTCCGCACGCGGCTGCCGCAGCTGCCGCTGGCGCTGTTCTGCAACGAGGCCGAGGCGGCCACCGTCGCCGGCCTGGGCGATCCGCTGCTGCAGCCGCGCACCCAGGTCGATGCCGATGCGCTGGCCGCGTTCGACATCGTGGTGAAGTCGCCGGGCATCAGCCCGTACAAGCCCGAGGCCCTGGCCGCCGCCGCGCGCGGCACGTGCTTCATTGGCGGGACCACGCTGTGGTTCGGCGAGCATGCCGATGCACGCACCGTGTGCGTGACCGGCACCAAGGGCAAGAGCACCACCACCTCGCTGCTGGCCCACCTGCTGCGCGCCGGCGGCCACCGCACCGCCCTGGCCGGCAACATCGGCCTGCCATTGCTCGAAGTACTGGATCCGCAACCGGCGCCGGAGTTCTGGGCGATCGAACTGTCCAGCTACCAGACCGGCGACGTCGCCCGCAGTGGTGCGCATCCGGAGGTGGCGGTGGTGCTCAACCTGTTCCCCGAGCACCTGGACTGGCACGGCAGCGAAGACCGCTACATCGAGGACAAGCTGCGCCTGGTCACCGGAGCGCGGCCGCGCACCGCGGTGCTCAACGCCGCCGATCCGCGCCTGGCGCGACTGCAGCTTCCGGACAGCCGCATCGTGTGGTTCAACCGCGAGGACGGCTGGCACCTGCGCGACGACGCCCTGTACCGCGGCGACGCCTTCGTGTTCGACACCGCGGCCGTGCCGCTGCCCGGGCGCCACAACCGCGGCAACCTGTGCGCGGTGCTGGCGGCGATCGAGGCGCTGGGCGTGGACGCCGCGCCGCTGGCGCCGGCGGCGATGGACTTCCGCCCGCTGCCGCACCGCCTGCAGTGGCTGGGCGAGCGCGACGGCATCGGCTACGTCAACGATTCGATCAGCACCACCCCGCACGCCAGCCTGGCGGCGCTGGACTGCCATCGCGGCTCGCCGGTGGCGATCCTGCTGGGCGGCCACGACCGCGGCCTGGACTGGCACGGCTTCGCCGAGCGCCTGCGTGCGCAGCCGCCACGGGCGGTGGTCACCATGGGCGCCAATGGCCCGCGCATCCATGACTTGCTGGCACCGCTGGCCGCCGAGGGCCTGTTCGCGCTGGAAGCGGCCGACGACCTGGCCGACGCGGTGGCCCGCGCGCAGCGGCTGCTGGCCGGCCGCGGCCTGGTCCTGCTGTCGCCGGGCGCGCCGAGTTTCGGCGCCTATCGCGACTACACCGAGCGAGGCCGCCACTTCGCGGCCCTGGCCGGGTTCGATCCGGACGGCATCAGCGCCATTCCCGGGCTTGGCGTGGCCTGAGCGACGTAGCCGGGGCCGCGGGGGTGCACGGCGGCAAGCCGCGGTGCGGCGCGCGGACGGGCCGCGCGCGCAGGTGCAAAGGGATGGGCCGCGCGGCGGCCCCGGGGATCAGTGGCTGCGCTCGACCGCGTAGCGGGCCAGGCCGCGCAGCGCCTGCAGGGCCTCGCTCTCCGGCAGCCCGGCAAGCGCCGCCTCGGCCTCGGCGGCGTAGTCCATCGCGCGCTTGCGGCTGTACTCCAGGCCGCCGGTGGCGCGGATCGCGGCCAGCACCTCGTCCATGGCCGAGGTGTCGCCTTCCTGCACGATCTGGCGCAGGCGCTGGCGGGTGGCCTCGCCGGAATGGGTCATGGCGTGGATCAGCGGCAGGGTGGCCTTGCCCTCGGCCAGGTCGTCGCCGAGGTTCTTGCCCAGGGTGGCGGCATCGGCGGTGTAGTCGAGCACGTCGTCGGCGATCTGGAAGGCATAGCCCAGGGCCATGCCGTAGTCGTACAGCGCCTGCTGGGTGGCGGCGTCGGCATTGGAGGCCAGCGCGCCCAGGCGGGTGCCGGCGGCGAACAGCACCGCGGTCTTGCGCTCGATCACGCGCAGGTAGGCGGCCTCGTCGGTGTCCGGGTTGCGCACGTGCAGCAGCTGCAGCACCTCGCCTTCGGCGATGCGGTTGGTGGTGTCGGCCAGCACCTGCATCACCTCCATCCGGTCCAGCTCGACCATCAGCTGGAAGCTGCGCGAGTACAGGAAGTCGCCGACCAGCACGCTGGCGGCGTTGCCCCAGATCGCGTTGGCGGTGCTGCGGCCGCGGCGCAGGTCGGATTCGTCGACCACGTCGTCGTGCAGCAGGGTGGAGGTGTGGATGAACTCGATGATCGCCGCCAGCTGGTGGTGGTCGGCGGTGGTGCCGAAGCTGCCAGCGGTGGCCTGCCCGGCCAGCACCACCAGCATCGGGCGCAGGCGCTTGCCGCCGGCCGAGACGATGTGCTCGGCGATCTGGTTGATCAGGACCACGTCCGACGCCAGGCGGGTGCGGATCAGGCTGTCGACCGCGGCCATGTCGGCGGCCGCGAGGGCCTGGATCTGGGGCAGGGAGGCGTAGGAGGGGGAGCTGAAGTGGTCTGCCATGCTGGCCGCCTGGAATACAGGCGCGGAATTATAAGCCGCCGGCAGCGGGCAGCCCCAAGCAGGGGGGGGCTGGCCACTGGCGCGCCCTTCGGACCGGTGCCTGCCTGGCGCGGGGCGCGCTGCGCGTTCGGATACCTGAACGCGCAGCGCGTGGTCCTGCCTTGGGCCGGAGCGTGGGCAGGGGCAGGCTGGCCGCGACGGAAGCGGGGCGGTCCGCCGGCCACGGGCGGGCAACGCGGGGCCGGGCGCAGGGATCGGCACGCACCTGCGGAATATCCCTACGCAAGGATCCGCTCTCCGGCGATGGCGCGGGAGGGGCGGCTATACTCTCCTACCTTCCCCGGATCCGGTCGGGTCCTGCACACGGAATCAGAACTATGGCGCGCGGCATCAACAAGGTGATCCTGGTCGGCAACCTCGGCGACGATCCCGAAACCAAGTACACGCAGTCCGGCATGGCCGTGACCACCATCCGCCTGGCCACCACCAGCGTGCGCAAGGACCGCGATGGCAACACCCAGGAGCGCACAGAGTGGCACCGGGTGAAGTTCTTCGGCAAGCTCGGCGAGATCGCCGGCGAGTACCTGCGCAAGGGCTCGCAGTGCTACGTGGAAGGCTCGATCCGCTACGACAAGTTCACCGGCCAGGACGGCCAGGAGCGCTACATCACCGAGATCATCGCCGACGAGATGCAGATGCTCGGTGGCCGTGGCGGCGGTGGCGGCGAGGGTGGCTATGCCGGCGGCGACCGGCCGCAGCGCAGCGCCCCGCCGCGCCGCGAGTACGGTGGCGGCCAGCGCAGCGCCCCGGCGCCGGCCCCGGCCGCCCCGGCGGCGGGCGGCTTCGACGACGGCTTCGCCGACGACGACATCCCGTTCTGAGCCGGCCCGCGCCGCCCCGGCGGCGCCGGCCCGGTCCCGGAATGTCCCGGCGCGGACGGCCCTGGCCGTCCGCGCCGCGTTTGTGCGCCTGCCGGTCCGGAAAGGGACGGCACCGGTACTGGACCTGCCGCCCCGGGGCCGATAACGTGGCGGCCTCTTTGTATGCAGGGGTAACAGAATGGCCGGCCCGGGCACGCCACAGTTGACTTTCCGCGCCGTCGTCCTCGCCATCGTGCTCGCGGTGGTGCTGTCGGCGGCCAATGCCTACCTCGGCCTGTTCGCCGGCCTGACCGTGGCCACCGCGATCCCCGCGGCGGTGGTGTCCATGGGCGTGCTGCGCCTGCTGGGCGGCGGCACCATCCTGGAGAACAACATCGTCCAGACCGGCGCCTCGGCCGGCTCGTCGATCGCCGCCGGCGTGATCTTCACCATCCCCGCCCTGGTCCTGATGGGCTACTGGCCGGACTTCGACTACTGGTGGGTACTGGGCATCGCCGGCCTCGGCGGCCTGCTGGGCGTGCTGTTCTCGGTGCCGCTGCGGCGCACGATGATCGTCGAGGAGCCGCTGCCGTTCCCCGAGGGCAAGGCCGCGGCCGAAGTGCTCAAGGCCGGCGAGAATCCCGGCCCGGGCCTGAAGATCCTCGGCATCTCCGCCGCCATCGGTGGCCTGGTCAAGCTGGCCGCCGCCAACGGCCTGCGCCTGATCCCGGACAGCTGGGCGGTGGCCGGCTACTTCGCCAACAACAAGGTGATCGGCTATCTCGGCACCGGCCTGTCGCCGGCGCTGCTGGGCGTGGGTTACATCGTCGGCCTGAACGTGGGCATCGTGGTGCTGTCCGGCGCGATCCTGTCCTGGCACATCGCCATCCCGCTGTACCACGCCTTCTTCCTCGACAGCGATCCGGCCCTGGCCAGCGCGATTGCCGGTGCACCGGCGGCTGACGCGGCCTTCGCCATCTGGTCGGCCAAGGTCCGCTTCCTGGGCGTGGGCGCGATGCTGATCGGCGGCGTGTGGACCCTGTTCTCGCTGCGCAACTCCCTGCTGGCCGGCATCAAGAGCGGCTTCGCCGCCGCGCGCAAGGGCGCGATGCACGGCGCGGTGATCGCCGAGACCGACCGCGACCTGCCGATGAAGTGGATGCTGGTGGCGCTGGTGGCCTTCGTGGTGCCGCTGTGGCTGCTGTACCACGCCATCGTCGGCTTCTGGGTGGCCAGCCTGGCCATGACCCTGATCATGATCGCGGCCGGCTTCCTGTTCGTGTCCGTGTCCGGCTACCTGGCCGGCCTGGTCGGCTCGTCCAACAACCCGGTCTCGGGCATCACCATCGCCACCATCCTGTTCGCCTCGGTGGTGCTGCTGGTGCTGCTGGGCGCCGACGGCCAGGCCCAGGTCGGCGGCGCGCCGCTGGGCGCGGTCGCGGCGATCATGATCGGCGCGGTGGTGTGCTGCGCCGCGGCCGTGGGCGGCGACAACCTGCAGGACCTGAAGACCGGCTACCTGGTCGGCGCCACCCCGTGGAAGCAGCAGCTGATGCTGGGCATCGGCGCCTTCTCCTGCGCGCTGATCATGGCCCCGGTGCTGAACCTGCTGCAGGAGGCCTACGGCATCGGCTCCAAGACCCTGCCGGCGCCGCAGGCCAACCTGATGGCCTCGGTGGCCAAGGGCCTGTTCGGCGGCGAGCTGCCGTGGACCATGATCGGCATCGGCGCGGTGATCGGCGCGATCGTGATCGCGATCGACGGCTGGCTGAAGAAGACCGGCAAGCGCTTCCGCGTGCCGGTGCTGGCCGCGGCCATCGGCATCTACCTGCCGCTGGAACTGATGGTGCCGATCTTCCTCGGCGGCCTGCTGGCGCACCTGGTCGAGCGCTTCCACAAGGCCAGCCCCGACGACGAGGCGGCGCTGGACCGCGTGCACCGTCCCGGCGTGCTGTTCTCGGCCGGCCTGATCACCGGCGAGGCGCTGATGGGCATCGGCATCGCCCTGCCGATCGTGATCAGCCAGGACGCCGAGGTGCTGGCGCTGCCGGTGGACCTGGGCGCCGCCGGGCAGTGGGTGGGCCTGGTGGTGCTGGCCCTGGTCGGCTGGCTGCTGTACCGCACCGGCAAGCGCGCAGAACAGGCGGGCTGAGCCGGCAGGCTCGGCAAACCGGGCGGAAGGCCGGCATGACCTTCCGCCTTTGCGCCGGCCCGGCGGCGCTGCCTAGCATCCGGGATCGCCTTCATTCCAAGGAGTCCCCGATGTCCGCACGCACGCCCCTCGCCCTGGCCCTGGCCGGCCTGCTCGTCCTCGGCGTGGCCAACGAGGCCGAGGCCGCCCGCGGCTTCGACGTCCGCGACCTGCACAAGCTGGACCGCGTCTCTTCCCCGGTGCTGTCGCCGGACGGCGCGCGCGTGGTGTTCGCCAAGCGCGAGATCGGCGAGGACCTGGGCAAGGCCAGCACCGGCCTGTGGATCCGCGACCTGCGCACCCGCGACCTGGCACCGCCCAGGCGCCTGACCCCGGAAGGCTGGAGCGTCAACTCGCCCGCGTTCTCCGCCGATGGCCAGTCGGTGTACTTCCTCAGCGCGAAGGACGGCACCCAGCAGCTGTACTCGATCCCGGTCACCGGCGGGCAGCCGCGGCAGCTGACCCGCTATCCGCTGGACATCGGCAGCTACAAGGTCTCCCCGGACGGCAAGCGCATCGCGGTGAGCATGGACGTGTTCCCCGACTGCGGCGCCGACCTGGACTGCACGGTCTCGCGCCTGGACGAGCGCGAGAAGTCCAGGACCAGCGGCGTGCTCTACGAGCAGCTGTTCGTGCGCCACTGGGACACCTGGGCCGACGGCCGCCACAGCCGCCTGTTCGTGACCACGCCGGCCAACGGCGACAAGGCGCCGGCACCGGTGCTGGTGGGCGCGGCGAAGAACGACCCGGTGGGCCACGTGCCGTCGCGTCCGTTCGGCGGTTCCGACGAGTACACCTGGTCGCCGGACGGCAAGTCGCTGGTGTTCTCCATGCGCGTGGCCGACCGCCAGGAGCCGTGGTCGACCAACTTCGACCTGTACCTGTACCGCGACGGCCAGCCGCTGAAGAACCTGACCGCCTCCAACCCGGCCTGGGACACCGGCCCGGTGTTCAGCGCCGACGGCAAGACCCTGTACTACCGCGCGATGAAGCGCCCGGGCTTCGAGGCCGACCGCTTCGGCCTGATGGCGATGGACCTGGCCAGTGGCAAGGTGCGCGAGATCGCGCCGACGTGGGACCGCAGCGCCGATGGCATCGTGCTGTCCGCCGACGGCAAGACCATCTACACCACCGCCCAGCACCTGGGCCAGCACCCGCTGTTCGCGGTGGACGTGGCCAGCGGCAAGGTCGAGCAGGTGGTGGGCGAGGGCAGCATCTCCGCCTTCGACATCGCCGGCGACACCCTGGCCTTCACCCGCAACTCCCTCAAGAGTGGCGACCAGCTGTTCACCGCCGCGCTGTCCAGCCCGGCCGCGCAGCGCGCCATCACCCCCAGCGCGGGCGAGATGCTGCCGGAGGTGGCCTTCGGCGAGTACGAGCAGTTCACCTTCGCCGGCTGGAACAACGAGACCGTGCACGGCTACGTGGTCAAGCCGTGGAACTACGAGGAAGGCAAGCGCTACCCGGTGGCGTTCCTGATCCACGGCGGCCCGCAGGGCAGCTTCGGCGACGGCTGGAGCTACCGCTGGAACCCGCAGACCTACGCCGGCCAGGGCTACGCCGTGGTGATGATCGACTTCCACGGCTCCACCGGCTACGGCCAGGCCTTCACCGATTCCATCAGCGGCGACTGGGGCGGCAAGCCGCTGGAGGACCTGCAGAAGGGCTGGGCCGCGGCGCAGCAGAAGTACCCGTTCCTGGACGGCGGCCGCGCCTGCGCCCTTGGCGCCAGCTACGGCGGCTACATGATCAACTGGATCGCCGGCAACTGGTTCGAGTCCGATGGAAGCTCGCCGTGGAAGTGCCTGGTCAACCACGACGGCGTGTTCGACACCCGCGCCATGGGCTACGTGACCGAGGAGCTGTGGTTCACCGAGTGGGAGAACGGCGGCACCCCGTACGACAAGCCGGAGAACTTCGAGAAGTTCAACCCGGTCAACCACGTCGCCAAGTGGCGCGTGCCGATGCTGGTGGTGCAGGGCGAGAAGGACTACCGCGTGCCGGTGGACCAGGGCCTGTCCGCCTTCACCGCGCTGCAGCGCAAGGGGATCGAGTCGCAGCTGCTGTACTTCCCGGACGAGAACCACTGGGTGCTCAAGCCGGCCAACAGCGTGCTCTGGCACGACACCGTCAACGCCTGGCTGAAGAAGCACATCGGCCAGTGAACCAGACGGAAAGCCGGCGCGAGCCGGCTTTCCGCTTTGCGCGGCCCCCCGCACCGCAAGCAACGGAGTTGTACATGGCGCCCGAAACCGCCGAAACGTCGACTGCCCTGATCACCAACGACATCGTCGTGTTCGGCCTGATCGCGGCCACCCTGGGCCTGATCTTCTGGCTGGCCAGCGGGCCCACCCCGTTCTGGAGGAAGTTCTTCGCCTGGGTGCCGGCGCTGCTGCTGTGCTACTTCGTGCCGGCGATCTACAACACCGTTGGCCTGATCGACGGCAGCCAGGGCGCGGTCTACAACCCGATCGGCAGCCGCGTGCTGCTGCCGGTGGCCCTGGTCCTGCTGACCATGACCATCGACCTGAAGGGCGTGCTCAGGCTCGGTCCACGGCTGCTGTTCGTGTTCTGCGCCGCCACCTTCGGCCTGTTCCTGGGCGCGATCGTGGCCTTCCAGCTGTTCCAGTGGTTCTGGCCGGACGTCGTGGCCGGCGAGGTGTGGAAGGGCATGGCGGCGCTGGCCGGCAGCTGGATCGGCGGCGGCGCCAACATGGTGGCGATCCGCGAGGTGTACCAGGTCGACGCCACCCTGTTCGGCCAGTTCGCGGTGGTGGACGTGGCCATCGCCAACAGCTGGATGGCCGTGCTGCTGTTCCTGGCCGGGCGCGCGGCGACGATCGATGCGCGCAGCGGCGCCGACACCTCGGCCATCGACGAGATGAAGACGCGGCTGGAGGCCTACGAGGCGGCCAACGCGCGCATCCCGACCCTCACCGACCTGATGGTGATCCTGGGCATCGGCTTCGGCATCGTCGGCGCGGCCCACGCCGTGTCCGCGCCGGTGGCCGCCTGGTTCGGCGCGCACGTAGCCAATGCCAGCCAGTACAGCCTGGACTCGGCCTTCGTCTGGGTGGTGCTGCTGGCCACCTTCGCCGGCCTGGGGCTGAGCTTCACCCCGGTGCGGCGGCTGGAGAACGCGGGCATGGCCAAGATCGGCAGCGCGTGCCTGTACTTCCTGATCGCCAGCATCGGCATGCAGATGGACTTCACCCGCCTGGCCGAGCGGCCCGGCCTGCTGGCCCTGGGCATGGTCTGGATGGCCGTGCACATCCTGGTGCTGTGGGGCGCGGCGAAGCTGGTCCGGGCGCCGCTGTTCTATTTCGCGATCGGCTCGCAGGGCAACATCGGCGCCGCCGCATCGGCGCCGGTGGTGGCGGCGGCCTTCCATCCGACGCTGGCCCCGGTGGGCGTGCTGCTGGGCACGGTGGGCTATGCCACCGGCACGATGATCGCGTACTGGCTGGGGCAGATCCTGCGGATGATGGCAGGGCAGTAAGCCGTCGCTCCGACGCGCGCACCGGAAAGGCGAAGCCTCGGCTTCGCCTTTCTTTTTGCGGCGTTCGTGGCCCCTCGTGCCGCGCGACAAGGGGCTCGAAGCGGTTCTTCCGTAGCCCGGGTAAGCGAAGCGCACCCGGGGATGCCCGTGACAAAGGCGGCCCCGCCCAGATTCGTCCCGCGGCTCCGGGCTGCGCGTGCTGCAAAGGCACGGGTAACATCGAAACATGCTTTGCCATCCGCTTCGCGGCTGGCGAGTCACTTTTCCTTGCCCGTGCAAAGAGGCGCTTCCCGGCGCCGAATGGCTGCCTGGAAATAACAAAGAAGAACGCCAACCCGAACCCCTCGCCGTCCGGCCGCGCCGGCCGGTGCCCTGCGCTTCCCGCAACGGCGGAGCAGGGCCCATGTCTCGCTTCGCCCGGGCGTACGGCCTCCACTGCGCCGCCGTGGCGGCGATGCCAGGTTCGCTGCAACGGGCGGAATGACAGCAACACGGCAGGGCAGGAGTGCCTGGAAAAAAAGAAGGGCGAAGCTTTCGCTTCGCCCTCCCGGGTTCACCTGCCTCCGACCCTCAGCAGCAGCGGAAGCCGCTGCGGCCCCCGTAGCGGGCTTCCTGCCGCTCGCGGAAGAAGGTCTTGTAATCCATCGGCTCCTTGTCCGGATGCTTCTCCAGCATGTGCCGGACATAGTTGTCGTAGTCCGGGATGCCGCAGCACAGCCGCGCGGTCTGGACCAGCCGCCGCCACACCCGCTTGTGCGTGGCGTAGTGGGCGACGGGGACGAGCTGGGTACCCATGGCCTCCTCCTTACAGGTAGGCCTGCGCGGCCTGCTGCTCCGCGGTGAGCGCGACGTAGGCGGTCTCGCGGTCGGTGCGCGCCGGGTTGGCGCGAGCGGCCAGGATCGCGCGGATCGAGTAGAACAGGATCGAGAACACGACCAGCAGGAACAGAACGGTCAGGCCGGTGTTGACGTAGGCATTGGTCACCACCTGGTGCATCTGGTCCATGTTCTTGGCCGGGGCCAGCACCTGGCCGGAGGCGATACCGTCCTGGAACTTGCGTGCCTGGGCGAGGAAGCCCTGCGCCGGGTTGCTGTCGAAGATCTTGATCAGGCCTGCCCAGGTGGTGCAGATCAGCAGCCAGGCCGCGGGCAGGGCGGTGACCCAGGCGTAGCGGTCGCGCTTCATCTTGAACAGCACCACCGTGCCCAGCATGAGCGCGATGCCGGCCAGCATCTGGTTGGAGATACCGAACAGCGGCCACAGGGTCTGGATGCCCCCGAACGGATCGACCACGCCGGTGTAGAGCAGGTAGCCCCACAGTGCCACGCAGCCACCGGTGGCGATGATGTTGGCGCCCCAGGACTCGGTGCGGCGCAGCGCCGGGATGAAGTTGCCCAGCAGGTCCTGCAGCATGAAGCGGCCGGAGCGGGTGCCGGCGTCCACCGCGGTGAGGATGAACAGCGCCTCGAACAGGATCGCGAAGTGGTACCAGAACGCCATCATCGCGTCGCTGCCGCTGGGGATGGCCTCGTGCAGGATCTGGGCGATGCCCACCGCCAGCGTGGGCGCGCCACCGGCGCGGTGCAGGACGGTCGGTTCGCCGATCGCGGCGGCCGTGGCCTCCAGGTCCTGCGGGGTGATGGTGAAGCCCCACTGCTGGGTGATGTGGGCCGCGGCCGAAGCTGCGTCCGCGCCGATCACCGCCGCCGGGCTGTTCATGGCGAAGTACACGCCCGGGTCGATGATCGAGGCCGCGACCAGGGCCATGATCGCCACGAACGACTCCATCAGCATGCCGCCGTAGCCGATGTAGCGGGCGTGCCCCTCGTTGGCCAGCAGCTTGGGCGTGGTGCCCGAGCTGATCAGGGCATGGAAGCCGGACACCGCGCCGCAGGCGATGGTGATGAACAGGAACGGGAACATGCCGCCCTTCCACACCGGGCCGTCGCCGCTGGCGGCGAACTGGGTGAGCGCGGGCATGCGCAGTTCCGGCATCACGATCACGATGCCGATGGCCAGGGCGACGATGGTGCCGATCTTGAGGAAGGTGGACAGGTAGTCGCGCGGCGCCAGCAGCAGCCACACCGGCAGGACCGAGGCGACGAAGCCGTAGCCGATCAGCATCCAGGTGATCTGGGTCGCGCTGAAGGTGAAGGCCGGGCCCCAGGTCGGGTGCGAGGCGACCTGGCCGCCGAGCCAGATCGCGGCCAGCAACAGGACCAGGCCGACCACCGAGATCTCGCCGATCCTGCCGGGACGGATGTAGCGCATGTAGATGCCCATGAAGATCGCGATCGGCATGGTCGCGATCACGGTGAACATGCCCCACGGGCTTTCGGCCAGCGCCTTGACCACCACCATCGCCAGCACCGCCAGGATGATGATCATGATCAGGAAGGCGCCGAACAGGGCGATGGTGCCGGGGATGCGCCCCATCTCCTCGCGCACCAGGTCGCCCAGCGAGCGGCCGTCGCGGCGCGAGGAGATGAACAGGACCATGAAGTCCTGCACCGCGCCGGCCAGCACCACGCCGACCACCAGCCACAGCAGGCCGGGCAGGTAGCCCATCTGCGCAGCCAGCACCGGGCCTACCAGGGGGCCTGCGCCGGCGATGGCGGCGAAGTGGTGGCCGAACAGCACGTGCTTGTTGGTCGGCACGTAGTCCAGGCCATCGTTGTGCAGCACGGCGGGCGTGGCCCGGGTGGGATCCAGTCCCATGACCCGGTTGGCGATGAACTGGCCATAGAAGCGGTATGCAGCCAGGTAGATCGATACGGCTGCCACCACGATCCACAAGGCGTTGATCTGCTCGCCGCGGCGCAGCGCGATCGTGGCCAGGCAGAACGCGCCGAGCAGCGCCAGCGCTGCCCACGCAACCTTCGAGAATGCCTTCATGTGTTGTCTCCGGCGGGGGTACGACAAGGGTCGTCCTGCGTGCCGGGACCGTCAATGCGCCTGCCGCCCCTGCGGCTTCGACTTTGGTCTTACCCGGCGGCGCGAGGATTCCACCGCGGATGTTGTCGCGGTGTGTTCACAGCCAGCGTGCGCGCTTGAACAAACGGTACAGGACCACGCACACCAGGCCCACGCCGGCCGCCAGCGCCGGGTAGGCCCAGCGCGGCGCCAGCTCGGGCATGTGCGCGAAGTTCATGCCGTACCAGCTGGTGACCAGGGTCGGCGCGGCCAGCAGCGCGGCCCAGGCGCCCAGGCGCTTGACCGTCTCGCCCTGCGCGAGCGTGACCATGGACAGGTTCACGCTCAGCGCGGTGCCGAGCATGTCGCGCAGGCTGTCGATGGCGTCGTTGATCCGCACCACGTGGTCGTGCACGTCGCGCAGGTACAGGCGCACGTCCTCCGGCACCAGCTGGCCCTGCGCCGCCTGGCTGCGCACCAGCTGGGCCAGCACGTCCTGCAGCGGCGACACCGACACCCGCATGTTGGTCAGTTCGCGCTTGAGGTCGTACAGGCGCACCACGATCTCGCGGCGGTAGGTATCGGAGAAGATGTCGCGCTCCAGCGCGTGCAGGGTGTCGCGGTGGGCATCGACGATCGGGGCGTAGTTGTCGACGATGAAGTCGAGCACGCCGTACAGCGCCATCGCCGGCCCGGGGCGCAGCAGCTCCGGCTCGCGTTCCAGGCGCGCGCGTACCGGGGCGTAGGACAGCGAGGCACCATGGCGCACGGTCAGCAGGAAGCGCCGGCCAAGGAAGGCGTGGGTCTCGCCGTAGGCGATGCGGCCCCCGTCCATCTGCGCGGTGTGCGCGGCCAGGAACAGGGTGTCGCCATAGGCCTCGACCTTGGGCCGCTGGTGCGCCTTGCCCGCGTCCTCCACCGCCAGCGGGTGCAGGCCCAGCGCGGCCTGCAGCCGGGCGAGGATCTCGTGCGCCGGTTCGTACAGGCCGATCCAGGCAAAGCCCGGGGCCTGCCCGGCGATGCGCTGGCCGACCTCTTCCAGCGACAGGTCCTGGCGCTGGCCGTCGCCGTCGTACCAGGCGCAGGCCAGGACGCAGGCGGGCAGGGGCGAGGGCGTGCTCATGCGCGGCATCCTGCGGGCTGCCCGTGCCGCCGGCAAGCCCGGCTCAGGCGCGGCGGCCCAGCGCCAGTGCCAGCGCCAGGTGCAGCGGCAGCAGCAGCGCGATCCACGGCTGGTTGGACTGCGCTTGCAGGCTCAGCCACTGCAGCACCCAGCCGAGGCAGGCGATCGCGGCCACGCCCCACGGCAACGCCCGGAACAAGCGCCCGGGCACGCGTCCGCGCAGCAGGGCGAAGGCGCCGGGAAGCAGCAGCAGGCACAGCGGGTCGAGCAGGAACAGGTTGCGGTTGGCCCAGCCGGCCTCGTGCGCGGTGCCCAGCCAGATGAAGGCCATCAGCGCGCCGCCGATGCCGCACAGCAGCCACAGCGGCGCGGCGAAGGCAGCCAGCGCACGCGGGCGGCGGCGCAGGGCGAGGATCGCGACGGCCCCGGCCAGGCCGGCCAGCAGCCAGGGCCAGACCCGGCGCGGGCGCTCCACGGGCTCGGGAGCGATCAGGTGCGGCAGCAGTTCGTGCTCGGACAGCACCAGCGGGCGGCCGTCGGCCCGGCGCGCCTCGCGCAGGCTGTCGGCCAGGCGCATCGGCACGAAGGCTTCCTCCCAGCGCGACAGCGGGCGGTCGGCGTACGGGCCCAACCCGAGGTCGAAGCCCAGCCACATCCACGGCGCTGGCCGCGCCAGGCGCACCGCCTCGCTGCGGTAGGTGTTGCCGCGTGAACGTCCCGCCAGCTGGCTGCGCAGCGCACCGCCCAGCGCCTGGTCGAGCGCGTCGCGCACCTGGGTGGCGCAGTTGGCGGTGAAGTAGTCGTAGCGGTAGCGCGCGTTCTCCGGACGGGCGCGTTCGGCCAGGCTTGCGGCCAGCGCGCGCGCCTGTTCCGGCTCCAGGTCCAGCCACTGCAGGGTCACGCCGCGGCCGGACTGGCGGTACTGCTCCAGGTCCTGCTCCAGCGGCAGCGCCACCAGCATGTACATCATCTCGCCGCGCACGAAGCGGGCGACGAAGTCCGGCTCGGTTGGGTCGAAGTAGCCGAAGTTGTACGAGACCGCCTCGCCGCTGGCCGGGTCGGCCACGACGATGGCGTCGTGGCCGAAGCGCTCGAAGAACACCTCGCCCGGCTGCATGGTCAGCACCCCGATGCGGGGCGCGGCCGCGGCCACCGGGGCCAGCAGCGCCAGCAGGCCGGCCAGCAGCAGGGCGGCCCAGGCACGCGCCGGCATCAGTGCCCGTCCACCGTCTCGGCCGGCAGCACGCCGACCTGGAAGGCGCGCACCCGACGCGCGTCGGCGCGGATCACGCGGAACGCGAAGCGGTCCAAGGTCAGCTCCTCGCCGACCTCGGGCAGGTGGCCGATGGCCTCGGTCACCAGGCCGCCGATGGTGTCGTACTCGTCGTCGGGGAAGTCCGCGCCGAAGCGCTGGTTGAAGTCGCCGATCGGGGTCAGCGCGTCGACGATGTACTGGCCGTCGGCCTGCACCGCGATCAGCGCGCTGTCGTCGGCGGCCTCGTCGTGCTCGTCGTCGATCTGGCCGACGATCTGCTCCAGCACGTCCTCGATGGTGACCAGGCCGGCCACGCCGCCGTACTCGTCGACCACGATCGCCATGTGGTTGCGCGAGAGCCGGAACTCCTTGAGCAGGACGTTGAGCTTCTTGGATTCGGGGATCAGCACCGCCGGACGCAGCAGCGGGTTGATCTCGCACGGGCCCCGGTTGGCGGCCACGCCGCGCAGCAGGTCCTTGGCCAGCAGGATGCCGAGGATCTCGTCGCGGTCCTCGCCGTGCACCGGGAAGCGCGAGTGGCCGGATTCGACCACCTGGGCGATCAGCTCGGAGAAGGGCGCGTCGGCCGAAAGCGAGACCATCTGCGACCGCGACACCATGACGTCGCCCACGGTCAGCTCGGAGACCGAGAGCGCGCCTTCCATCATGCGCAGGGTGTCGGCGTCGATCAGCCCGTTGCCCTGGGCGTCGCGCAGCAGGGCGACCAGGTCCTCGCGGGTGTCGGGTTCGCCGGAAAAGGCGGCGCTGATGCGCTCGAGCCAGTTGCGTCGCCGCTCGTGCGGCTCGGAAGCGTGGTGGCTGCTACTGTCGTCTTCTGACATCTGGGGTGGAAACGGCGCCCCGATGCGGGGGCGTTGGGTCCCAGTCTAGCGTGGAAGGGCGACGCCGGGCGAGGCGCCGGTCGCAGGCGCGGGCTCCCCGGGTTCCAGCGGATCGCGGCTGTAGCTGCAGCCGGCCAGGGTCTTGCCCGGGTGGGAGTCCACGTTCGAGACGTTGATCACGGCCGACTCGATCCAGCCGCCGTCCTCCGCGGCAACCTCCTCGGCCCGCACCTCCAGCCCGAACAGGGCCTTCTGCGGGGTGTCGATCCCGGTTTCCAGGCGCAGTTCCCGCGCCAGCACCCGCGGGTCCCCCAGGTCGAGCACGGCGAGGATGGCGTCGCCGGCCAGGGCGATGTGGTCGGTGCGGTGCCCGAACACCTCGACCGGGGTGTTGAGCCGGTACTCGAGCATGAACGGGTTGGCCTGGGCCTGCGGGCGCCAGCCGAGCGCGACCGCGGCCAGCGGGTCGGCCTGGACCGGCGCCAGCTGCATGAACGCTTCGTACGAGCCGCGGCACTCGATCAGCGCGCCCAGGTCGGGGGCGGCGGGGCGATCGGCGGCGGCGGCCGGGGCGAGGGCCAGGAGCAGGGCGGCGGCGGGGAGGCGCGTGGACACGGCTCAGTCCCCGCGCTCGGCCGCGTACGGGTCCGGCAGCCCCAGGCTGGCGAGGATCTCCCGCTCCAGCTGTTCCATGGCCTCGGCCTCCTTGTCGTCCTCGTGGTCCCAGCCCAGCAGGTGCAGGGTGCCGTGCACGGTGAGGTGGGCGTAGTGCGCGGCCAGGGCCTTGCCCTGCTCGGCCGCCTCGCGCGCCACCACCGGCGCGCAGATCACCAGGTCGCCCAGCAGCGGGAACTTGACCCCCTTGGGCAGGCCTTCCGGCAGCTCGGCCGGGAAGCTCAGCACGTTGGTGGCGTAGTCCTTGCCGCGGTAGTGGCGGTTGAGTGCCTGGCCCTCGGGCGCGTCGACGATGCGGATGGCCAGGTCGGCCTCGCGGATGCGTCCGGCCAGCGCGGCGGCCACCCACTTGCGGAAGCTCTGCGCGGCGGGCACGCCGGCGCGCGGCACCGCGTAGCTCACCGCGACATCGAGACGGACGGGGCCCTTGGTCATGGCTGCAGGATCGACGGGAATGGACGCGCAGTATCGCGCGCGGCGGCCGCGGCCGCGAGCGCGGCGCCTACCCGCGTTCCTCTTCCTGCCGGGCCGGGGACTCGCGGTCGCGGCGGTCGTAGGCGTTGACGATGCGCGCCACCAGCGGGTGGCGGACCACGTCGCGGCCCTCGAAGAAGGTGAAGCTCACGCCTTCCACCCCGCGCAGCACCTCGATCGCGTCCTTCAGGCCCGACTTGACGTGCTTGGGCAGGTCGACCTGGGTCATGTCGCCGGTGACCACCGCGGTGGAGCCGAAGCCCAGGCGGGTCAGGAACATCTTCATCTGCTCGATGGTGGTGTTCTGGGCCTCGTCCAGGATCACGAAGGCGTCGTTGAGGGTGCGGCCGCGCATGTAGGCCAGCGGCGCGATCTCGATGACGTTCTTCTCCAGCAGCTTGACCACCTTCTCCACGCCCAGCATCTCGTACAGGGCGTCGTACAGCGGGCGCAGGTAGGGATCGACCTTCTGGGTCAGGTCGCCGGGCAGGAAGCCGAGCTTCTCGCCGGCCTCCACCGCCGGGCGCACCAGCACCAGGCGCTGCACCCGCGACTCGTTGAGCGCGTCCACCGCCATGGCCACGGCCAGGAAGGTCTTGCCGGTGCCGGCCGGGCCGATGCCGAAGTTGATGTCGTGGGTGGCGATCGAATGCAGGTAGCGGGCCTGGTTGGCGCCGCGGCCGCGGATGGTGCCGCGGCGCACCTTCACCGTCACCTCCTGCGGCTGGTAGCCGACCTCGTCGATGCGGTCGACGTTGGCCTCGTTCAGGCGCAGGTGGATGGCGTGGCTGTCGAAGGTGGTCTCGCCGGCCTCCGCGTACAGCGCCTGCAGCAGGTGCTCGGTGCGCGACACCGCCTCGGACTGGCCGGTGACGCGGAACACGTTGCCGCGGTTGGCGATCTCCACGCCCAGGCGCAGTTCGATCTGGCGCAGGTGCTGGTCGAACGGCCCGGCCAGGTTGGCCAGGCGCTCGGTGTCGGCGGGTTCGAGGGTGAAGTCGCGTTGGGTCGGGGTGGTCATCGGCGGGGCGCGGCCTGCGCGCGGGACGCGCGGGCGCCGTTCGGTCGGGGGCGGAAAGGTTAGCGCGGGGCAGGTAGCGGAGCCAGTGAAAACCCCGCTCCCGCCGGTGGTGCCCCGGCCGGCGGACGGGCCGCCGCGCCAGAGGCCTCAGGCCACCACCACCTCGCCGCGCAGCGAGTTGGTCAGGGCCGCGGTGATGCGCACGTCCACGAACTGGCCGACCAGGCGCGGATTGCCGGGGAAGTTCACCGAGCGCATGTTCTCGGTCTTGCCGGTCAGCTCGGCCGGGTCCTTCTTCGACGGGCCTTCCACCAGCACCTTCTGCACCGTGCCGACCATGGCCCCGGAGATGCGCGCGGCATTGGCGTTGATCGTGGCCTGCAGGTGCGCCAGGCGCGCATGCTTGACCTCGTCGCTGACGTCGTCGGGCAGGTCCGCGGCCGGGGTGCCGGGGCGGCGCGAATAGATGAAGGAGAAGCTCTGGTCGAAGCCCACGTCCTCGATCAGCTTCATGGTCTTCTCGAAGTCCGCGTCGGTCTCGCCGGGGAAGCCGACGATGAAGTCCGAGCTGATCGAGATGTCCGGGCGCACCGCGCGCAGCTTGCGGATCTTCTGCTTGAACTCCAGCGCGGTGTAGCCGCGCTTCATCGCGCTGAGGATGCGGTCGCTGCCGGACTGCACCGGCAGGTGCAGGTAGTTGGCCAGCTGCGGCACGTCGCGGTAGGCCTCCACCAGCGAGTCGGAGAACTCCAGCGGGTGCGAGGTGGTGAAGCGGATGCGGCCGATGCCCTCGATCTGGGCGATGGTGCGGATCAGCAGGCCAAGGTCGGCGACTTCGTCCGTGCCTTCGCCCATCGGCCCGCGGTAGGCGTTGACGTTCTGGCCCAGCAGGTTGATCTCGCGCACGCCCTGGGCGGCCAGCTGCGCGACCTCGACCAGCACGTCCTCGAACGGGCGGCTGACCTCGGTGCCGCGGGTGTAGGGCACCACGCAGAAGCTGCAGTACTTGGAGCAGCCCTCCATGATCGAGACGAAGGCGCTGGGGCCTTCGGCGCGCGGCTCGGGCAGGCGGTCGAACTTCTCGATCTCCGGGAAGGAGATGTCCACCTGCGGGCGCTTCTGCTCGCGCCGGGCGCGGATCAGCTCCGGCAGGCGGTGCAGGGTCTGCGGACCGAACACCAGGTCCACGTAGGGCGCGCGGCGGATGATCGCCTCGCCTTCCTGCGAGGCCACGCAGCCGCCGACGCCGATGATCACGTCGCGGCCGCCGTCCTTGAGCGCCTTCCAGCGGCCGAGCTGGCTGAACACCTTCTCCTGGGCCTTCTCGCGGATCGAGCAGGTGTTGACCAGGACGACGTCGGCCTCCTCCGGGTTGTCGGTCAGTTCCAGGCCCTCGTGCTCGGCGAGCACGTCGGCCATGCGGGCCGAGTCGTACTCGTTCATCTGGCACCCGTGGGTCTTGATGTAGAGCTTGCCGCGGGCCCCGCCGGGAATGGCGCGCGGGGCGGCGCCCGGCAGCGGGACCAGGGACGGGGCGGGGGTGGTGGCGGGCGCGATGGCGGCGTCCGGAGTGCGCTCCGGCGTGGCGGTCATCCCGGTCATGGCGGTTAATCCAGGCGGGCAGGGGCCGGCATTGTAGCCGCGAAGCCGGACCGGCGCCCCGGTTTGCCGGCCCGCGACTTGGCAAGGCGGCCGGCAGCCGGGATACTCCCGGCCCATGGGGAACCTGGGGAAGGCAGCCGTCCTGCTGCTGCTCGGGCTGGCTGCGCTTCCGGCCAGCGCGGGCACCGTATACCGGTGCGTCGGCAGTGACGGTGTATCCAGCTACGTGACCAAGCGCGTGCCCGGCGCCCGTTGCGCCGTGGCCAGCCATTTCACGCCCGATCGCCGCAGCCCCAGGCCCGCCGCGCCGCCCGCGGCCGCCCCGGCCAGTACGGCCAGTACGGCCAGTACGGCCAGTACGGCTGCCGCACCGGCCACCCTGGTCCCGGCGGCCATCACCACCCCGGCATCCGCTGCCAGCCCCGCGACCGCGGCCACGCCGCCCCGGCGCCGGGTCAGCGGCCAGGTTTATTCCTACGTCAAGGACGGGGTGCGCCACTTCAGCAGCCGGCCCCCGGCCCGCGGTTCCGGCGCCAGCGGCGTGCGCGCGGTGGCCTACAGCTTCATGGAGACCTGCTACGCCTGCGCGGTCCAGCCGGGGGTGAGCTTCGCCACCGTGCGCCTGAACACCGACGCCTACCGCGACGAGATCGCCGCGGCCGCGCGCGAGTTCGGGGTGGAGGAAGCGGTGGTGCGGGCGGTGATCCACGCCGAATCGGCCTTCAACCCGATGGCGCTGTCGCACGCCGGTGCCCAGGGACTGATGCAGCTGATGCCGGCCACCGCCCAGCGCTTCGGGGTCAGCGACAGCTTCGACGCGCGCCAGAACATCCGCGGCGGGACCCAGTACCTGGCCTGGCTGCTGAAGCGCTACAACGGCGACCTGACCCTGGCCGCGGCCGGGTACAACGCCGGCGAGGGCGCGGTGGACCGCTACAACGGGGTGCCGCCGTACAGCGAGACCCAGCGCTACGTGCAGCGCGTGGGCGTGCTGGCCGAGCGCTACCGCGGCGTGCTGGCGGCGCGCTGAGGCCGCGGGGACGGGCATGCGACCGGGACGCAGCATGCGAGGGACAGGCCGCCATTGTCGGCCCATTAAGCGTTCCGTTACACT
Source organism: Pseudoxanthomonas sp. SGT-18 (assembly GCF_003931645.1). NCBI lineage: Bacteria > Pseudomonadati > Pseudomonadota > Gammaproteobacteria > Lysobacterales > Lysobacteraceae > Pseudoxanthomonas > Pseudoxanthomonas sp. SGT-18. The sequence continues at coordinate 44,420 of NZ_RRYJ01000004.1, forward strand.
TCCCTGTCTTTTGCGACCAGCCATGGTCGCGGGCAGCCAACGCTACCAGCTGAAGATTTTCGGAGTGCCGGATGGCCAACGATGAGGTCCAAGCGCCCGTGAACACGGGCCGACGCCGGTTCCTGACCGCCACCACCGCCGTGGTGGGGGCCGTGGGCGCCGGTTTCGCCGCAGTGCCGTTCATCAAGTCGTGGAACCCGAGCGCCCGGGCCAAGCTGGCCGGCGCCCCGGTGACCGCCGACATCAGTGCCCTGCAGGAGGGCCAGCGGCTGATCCTGGAGTGGCGCGGCCAGCCGATCTGGATCGTCAAGCGTTCCAAGGCCGTGCTCGACGCACTGCCTACGCTGGACGGCCGCCTGCGCGACCCGCAGTCGGAGAATCCGGACCAGCAGCCGGAGTACGTGCGCCAGGCCAACCCGGTGCTGCGCTCGCTCAAGCCCGAGATCTCGGTGCTGGTGGGCCTGTGCACCCACCTGGGCTGCTCGCCGGAGATGGCCGCCGAGATCAAGCCCGAGCCGTACGACCCGGAGTGGAAGGGCGGCTACTTCTGCCCGTGCCACAAGTCCCGCTTCGACATGGCCGGGCGCGTGTTCCAGGGCGTGCCGGCGCCGACCAACCTGGTCGTGCCGCCGCACCACTACGCCGACGACAACACCATCGTCATCGGCGTCGATCCGCAGGGGGCATAAGCCATGGCCAACATCTTCACCCGCGCCGCCACCGGCGTGATGGACTGGGTCAACGCGCGCGCGCCGGCCCTGGCGCCGATGTACCGGAAGCACATGTCCGAGTACTACGCGCCGAAGAACTTCAACATCTGGTACATCTTCGGCGTGCTGTCGCTGGTGGTGCTGGTCAACCAGATCGTGACCGGCATCTTCCTGACGATGCACTTCAAGACCAGCGCGGCGGAAGCCTTCGCCTCGGTCGAGTACATCATGCGCGACGTCGAGTGGGGCTGGCTGATCCGGTACATGCACAGCACCGGCGCCTCGCTGTTCTTCATCGTCGTCTACCTGCACATGTTCCGCGGCCTGATGTACGGCTCGTACCAGAAGCCGCGCGAGCTGGTGTGGATCCTCGGCATGCTGATCTACCTGGTGCTGATGGCCGAGGCCTTCATGGGCTACGTGCTGCCGTGGGGCCAGATGTCGTTCTGGGGCGCCAAGGTGATCATCTCGCTGTTCGGCGCGATCCCGGTGATCGGCAACGGCCTGACCGAGTGGATCATGGGCGACTACCTGCCCTCCGACGCCACCCTCAACCGCTTCTTCGCCCTGCACGTGATCGCGCTGCCGCTGGTGCTGCTGCTGCTGGTCGTGCTGCACCTGGGCGCGCTGCACGAGGTCGGTTCCAACAACCCCGACGGCGTGGAGATCAAGAAGGGCCCGAAGGGCAACCGCTGGTCGCCCACCGCGCCGGCCGACGGCGTGCCGTTCCACCCGTACTACACGGTGAAGGACACCTTCTACGTGTGCCTGATGCTGCTGGTGGCGGCCTTCATCATCTTCTTCGCCCCGGCGTTTGGCGGCTGGTTCCTCGAGCACGACAACTTCACCGAGGCCAACAGGCTGGTCACCCCGGAACACATCAAGCCGGTGTGGTACTACACGCCCTTCTACGCGATGCTGCGCGTGGTCCCGGACAAGCTCGGCGGCGTGCTGGTGATGTTCGGCGCGATCGCGATCCTGTTCGCGGTGCCGTGGCTGGACCGCTCCAGGGCCAAGTCCTACCGCTACCGCGGCGTGCTGTCCTGGGCGCTGCTGCTGGGCTTCGCCTTCAGCTTCGTGTGGCTGGGCAAGATCGGCGCCGGCCCGGGCACGGATCCGGTCGAGACCATCGTCGGCCGCTTCCTGACCGCCTACTACTTCCTGTTCTTCCTGACCATGCCGATCTGGACCAAGATCGACAAGACCAAGCCGGTGCCGGAACGGGTGACGACGCATGACTAAGAAGTGGATTGCACTCCTGGCTTCGGCCGCGATCGGGCTGCTGTCCTCGGCCTCCGCGCTGGCCGCCTCCGGCGGCCAGCTGCAGCAGGCCGGCAACGACCTGTCCGACCGCGCCTCGCTGCAGCGCGGCGCGGCGCTGTACATGAACTACTGCTCCGGCTGCCACTCGCTGAAGTACCTGCGCTACTCGCGCATGGGCGAGGACCTCGGCCTGACCGAAGAAGAGGTGATGCAGAACCTCAACTTCACCGGCGCCAAGTACGGCGAGCAGATCCACGTCGCGCTGGCCCCGGCGGACGCCGAGAAGTGGTTCGGCAAGATGCCGCCGGACCTGAGCCTGATCTCGCGCGTGCGCGGCACCGACTGGCTGTACACCTACCTCAAGTCCTTCTACCTGGACGAGACCCGCCCGCTGGGCTGGAACAACAAGCTGTTCCCGAACGTCTCCATGCCCAACCCGCTGTGGGAGCTGCAGGGCCTGCAGCACGCCGAGTACGGCGAGCCGGACGAGGCGGGCGAGCGCCATCCGGAGCGGCTGGTGGTGACCTCCCCGGGCAAGGTGAGTACCCAGGAGTTCGACCAGGCGGTGCGCGACATCACCAACTTCCTGGAGTACGCCGGCGAGCCGGCTGCGCTCAAGCGCCAGGCCATCGGCATCTGGGTGATCCTGTTCCTGGTGGTGCTCTCGTTCCTGGCCTACCTGCTCAAGCAGGAATACTGGCGGGACGTGCACTGAGGTCCCCCCTCCAGGGTTCGCAGCCAAGGCCGGGTCTCCCCCGGCCTTGCGCTTTTTGGCGCCGGAACGGCACACTCGGGGGATTATCACGACCGGCGGCGAGGGGCCGCCGGCGTTGGTGCGACCGGCGGAGCCCGGTCGTCGGAGGCCCAGATGGCAGCGAGCGTGCGCATGCGCAATACCCTGACTTTGTTTTCCTCCGTCGATGACGTCCTGTGTCATCGAGTACGCCTGGTCCTGGCGGCCAAGGGCGTGACCTACGACCTGGTGGCGGTGGATGCCCAGAACCCGCCCGAGGACCTGATCCACCTCAACCCCTACCACTCGGTGCCCACCCTGGTGGAGCGCGAGCTGGTGCTGTACGCCGCCTCGGTGGTCAGCGAATACCTGGACGAGCGCTACCCGCACCCGCCGCTGATGCCGGTGGACCCGCTGTCGCGCGCGCGCCTGCGCCTGGCGATGCTGCGCATCGAGCACGACTGGGTGCCGCAGGTGCAGGCCATCCAGCTGGGCAACAAGCAGCAGGCCGAGGCCGGCCGCAAGCGCCTGCGCGAGCTGCTGACCGAGTCGCTGCCGCTGTTCAAGGCCAGCAAGTTCTTCCTCAACCCCGAGATGAGCCTGGCCGACTGCGCCATGGCCCCGATCATCTGGCGCCTGCCGGCGCTGGACGTGCCGCTGCCGAAGGACGGCAAGGCCATCGAGGACTACGGCAACCGCATCTTCCGCAACCCCGGTTTCGCCCGCAGCCTCACCGAGCAGGAACGGAAGCTGCGCGACCTTCCGGTCTGAACGGCGCCGCGGCGGCCCCCGGCCGCCGCGGTCGCGTAGACTGTCCGCATGAGCGACGACGTCCCCCGCATGACCTCCTACCGTCCGTACCTGCTGCGGGCGCTCACCGAGTGGATCAACGACAACGGCATGACCCCGCACATCCTGGTGGATGCGTCGGTGCCGGGGGTCCAGGTGCCGCCGGGTGCGGTGCGCGACGGCAAGGTGGTGCTCAACATCGCCGACCGCGCCGTGGTCGGCCTGCACATCGACAACGCCTGGATCGGCTTCACCGCGCGCTTCGGTGGCGTCAGCCAGCCGGTCAGCGTGCCGGTCAGCGCGGTGCTGGCGGTGTACGCGCGCGAGACCGGGCAGGGCATGGTCCTGCCCGAGGACACCGGCCTGCCACCCGATGCGGCGAGCGACGAGCACGACGGCCCGGACGACACGCCCCCGGCGCCGGAACCGCCGCCGGCCGGCAAGCGCCCGCACCTGCGGGTGGTCAAGTAAGCCCGATGCACGCGCCGGCCCTTGGCCGGCGCGGCCGTTTCAGTCCTGCAGGCCGGCGCGGCCGCGCGCAGGCAGGGGAACGACCGTGGCCCCGGACGAGGGCCCGGTGAACGACACCAGGCGCCCGCCGCGCAGCACCAGCCGTCCGCTGTGGCGGTCGGTGCCGTCGTGCGAATAGTCGAAGCGGAAGGTGCGCTCCAGGCCAAGCCAGCCGTCCTCGCGCCGGTACAGGCGCAGGCCGGCGGCGTGCACGCTGTGGTCCAGCCATTGCACGCCGGCGGCGGCGCAGGCATCGCGGCCGAGGGCCTCGGCGCGTTCGGCCGCCGCGCGCGCCGCGTTCCAGAACGCGACCATCGCGGCGCCGGCAATCATCAGCAGGATCAGGCTGGGCATGCGCGGACTCTAGCCCAGCGCCGCCGCGTGCGCACCGGTCAGTCGCCGTCCGCGGTGGCGTCCGGTGGCGTGGATCCGGATGCGGGCGCGGCAACGGGTTCCGGTCCAGCCGCCGGTGCCGGTGCGGGCGTTGCCGGCACCGGCGGGGCGCCGGACCACAGCGCATCCAGTTCCGCCTGCGTCCGCAGTTTCAGCAGCACCGCCCAGTCGCGCCGGTTGAGGCTGCAGGCCTCCGGGCGGGCGGGGCCGCAGGCGGCCGCGGGCATGGTGCCGTCGTAGTCGGCGCCGGCGGTCTGGCCGGCGCCGACAAGGCCGGCGACGCTGCGCTCCAGGCGTCCGGTGCGATCCAGCGGCAGCTGGCGCATCACCACGGAATTGAGCACGTTGCCGCCGATCGAATAGAGGGTGCGGTCGCCGCCGGGATTGGCCGCGACCACCACCTCGCAGTGCGACTGCCGCGGCAGTGGCCCGCTGCCGGACAGGCCGGCGCGCAGTCCCGCGGCGCCCCGGCCCTCGTCGTTCCCGCGCAGGAAGCACAGCAGGTCGCCCGGCGCGGGCTTGTCCGCGAACGGATCGGCGTAGCGGTACGGGCTGTGCTCCGGATCGCGGTAGGCCTGGGCGATGTAGTCCATGTGCCGCGGCGAGGCAGCGAAGTTCGGCACCCCGGCGCGGCGCACGACCCAGGAGATGAACGCCGCCGACCAGGGGTGGTCGAGCAGGAAGGCGCGGCAGTCGCTGTCGTAGTGGCGGTCGCCCGGCGGCAGGAAGCAGCTGGTGGCGCCGGGAAGCGCGCCCATCTGCGCCAGGGTGCCGCTCTCGCGCCAGTAGCGCGCGACCTGCTGCCAGGCCGGGGTGGCATCGTCCGCGAGCCGGGTGCGGTCGCCTTCGCCCAGGGCCAGCGCGATCACCCGGCCCTCGCTGTCGATGAAGGGCCGGTACCACAGCCGGTACTCCTGGCAGGCGACCCGGGCCACCGCAGCAGCGGTGCGCTCGACGCCATAGCGCGGTGGCAGGTCGCAGGCCTCGACCGCGGCGCGGGCCGGCGCCGGGGCCAGGAGCAGCCCGGCCAGGGCGAGCAGGATCAGGCAGGGGAGGTTGGGGCGCATGCGGACTCCTTTCCCGTGGCCCCGAGGTTAGCCGCTGGCGGTGGGCGCGGCGTGACCGCGGCTCAGGCGGGCGGCGGGCCGAGCTTGAGCGACAGGTCGACCGCGCGCACGTGCTTGGTCAGGGCGCCGATGGAAATGAAGTCCACGCCGTCCTCGGCGATCGCGCGCAGGCCTTCAAGGCCGACGCTGCCGGAGACCTCCAGCGGGATGCGGCCGGCGAACGGCGCCGAGCGGGCGATGCGCACCGCCTCGCGGCGGGTGGCGGCGTCGAAGTCGTCGACCAGGATGCGGTCGCAGCCGGCTTCCAGCGCCTCGCGCAGCTCGTCCAGGGTTTCGACCTCGACGATCAGCGGCAGGTCGGGCCGCGCCGCCCGCGCGGCCTGGATCGCGGCGCCGACCGAACCGGCCACGCGCACGTGGTTCTCCTTGAGCATCACCGCGTCGTACAGGCCCATGCGGTGGTTGCCGCCGCCGCCGGCGCGCACCGCGTACTTCTGCGCCTGGCGCAGGCCGGGCAGGGTCTTGCGGGTATCGAGGATGGTGGTGCCGGTGCCGCGCACGGCCTCGACGTAACGGGCCGTCACCGTGGCGGTGCCGCTGAGGGTCTGCATGAAGTTGAGCGAGGTACGCTCGGCGCTCACCAGCGCCCGGGTGCGGCCATGCAGGACGGCCAGCACGGTGCCGGCGGCCACGCGCTGGCCCTCGGCCACGTGCCATTCGATGCGGACCTGCGGGTCGAGCACGCGGTGCGTGGCCTCGAACCAGGGGCGGCCGGCGACGACCGCGTCTTCCTTGCACAGCAGGTAGGCCCGCTCGGGCTGGTCCGGCAGCAGGGCGGCGGTGGCGTCGCCGTCGCCGATGTCCTCGGCCAGGGCGCGGCGCACGTCCTCCAGCACCACCGCTTCCGGGGGCGGGAGCAGGTCCGGCCGGCTCATGCCGGCGGGAAGTCGGCCACCTGGGCCGTGGCCAGGGCTTCCTCGACCAGCAGCACCGGGATGCCGTCCTCGATCCGGTAGACGTGGCGGCGGTCGCGGGTGACCAGGGCCTCGCGCAGCGGTTCGCGCTGCGGCGTGCCGTCGGCGCGGCTCACCTGGCCGGCGGCGATGGCGCGGTTGAGCGCTTCCAGCCCGCGCGACTCCAGCAGGGCCAGCGGCTGGCGGGTGTCGGGCGAACAGAGCAGGTCGAGCAGCTTGCGGTCCATGGCATTCGGTCGGGGAGCGGAGGCGGCTAGAATACGGCCTTGCCACCGAGGACGGCCATGCCAGCCCAGCCCAATCCGCCCGCGCCCACCGCCGCCGCGCCCCTGGTCGGCGTCGTGATGGGTTCCCGCTCCGACTGGGAGACGATGCAGCACGCCGTGCAGAAGCTCGAGGCCCTCGGGGTTCCGCACGAAGTCCGCGTCGTGTCCGCGCATCGCACCCCCGACGTGCTGTTCGAGTACGCCGCCAGCGCCCAGGCGCGCGGCCTGCGCGCGATCATCGCCGGCGCCGGTGGTGCGGCCCACCTGCCGGGCATGCTCGCCTCCAAGACCCCGGTGCCGGTGCTGGGCGTGCCGGTGCAGAGCCGCGCGCTCAACGGCCTGGATTCGCTGCTGTCGATCGTGCAGATGCCGGCCGGCATCCCGGTCGCGACCTTCGCCATCGGCAACGCCGGCGCCGCCAATGCCGGCCTGTTCGCCGCGGCGATGCTGGCCGCCGACCATCCGGACATCGCCCGCGCGCTGGAAGCTTTCCGCCAGCGCCAGACCGAGGACGTCATGGCCAATGACGACCCGCGGCAGTGAGTCGCCGCGCATGAGCCGTCGCCAACGCGTGGGGATCCTCGGGGGCGGGCAGCTGGCGCGGATGATGGCGCTGGCCGGCCTGCCGCTGGGGCTGCAGTTCAAGGTGCTGGACCCGGCCGCCGACGCCTGCGCCGGCGAGTGCGCGCCGCTGCTCAACGCCGCGTTCGACGATGCCGCCGCGCTGCAGGCGCTGGCCGGCGAGGTCGACGTGGTCACCTTCGATTTCGAGAACGTGCCGGCCGACAGTGCCCGTGCCCTGGCCGGCAAGGTGCCGGTGTTCCCGGCGCCGGATGCGCTGGCCGTGGCCCAGGACCGCCTGGCCGAGAAGACCCTGTTCCGCGAACTGGGCATCCCGGTGCCGGCGTTCGCCGCGATCGACAGCCGCGAAGGGCTGGAGCGCGCGCTGGACGAGGTCGGCGTGCCGTGCATCCTCAAGACCCGCCGCCTGGGCTACGACGGCAAGGGCCAGTTCCGCATCCGCAGCCACGCCGACGCCGATGCCGCCTGGGAGGCGCTGGGCGCGCAGGCGGCGCGGGTAGGCCTGGTCCTCGAGGCCTTCGTGCCGTTCGACGGCGAGGTCAGCGTGGTTGCCGTGCGTGGCCGCGACGGCGAATTCCGCGCCTGGCCGCTGACCGCCAACTGGCATGTCGACGGCGTGCTCTCGGCCAGCCTGGCGCCGGCGCCGGTGCCGGCCCGGGTGCAGGACACCGCGCTTCGCTACGCCCGCCTGCTGGCGGAGAAGCTGGGCTACGTCGGCGTGTTCGCGCTGGAGCTGTTCCGCCGCGGCGACCAGCTGCTGGCCAACGAAATGGCGCCGCGCGTGCACAACTCCGGGCACTGGACGATCGAGGGCGCGGAGACCTCGCAGTTCGAGAACCACCTGCGCGCCGTGCTGGGCCTGCCGCTGGGCAGCACCGCGATGCGCGGCCATGCCTGCATGCTCAACTGGATCGGCGCGATGCCGGACGCGGCCGGCGTGCTCGGCCAGGCCGGCGGCCACTGGCACGACTACGGCAAGGAGCCGCGCGCAGGGCGCAAGGTCGGCCATGCCACCTTCCGCGCCGACACGCCGCACGCGCTGGCCGATGCGCTGGAGGCCGCCGGCGCGGCGCTGGAGCGGCAGGCGCAGGTCGTGCCGGTCGTGGCCCTGCTGCGCGGCTGAGCCGCGCCGTGGCCGGTCAGCGCAGGCGGCGGGCCACGGCCTCCCAGTCCACCACCTTCCAGAAGCCGGCCAGGTAGGCGGCGCGGTCGTCCTGGTGGTCCATCCACCAGGCGTGTTCCCACAGGTCGCAGGCCAGCAGCGGGGTGTCGCTGCCGGTGGCCGGGGTGCTGGCGCCGCGGGTGACCAGGATGCCGGGGCTGCCGTCGGGGCGCTGCACCAGCCAGGCCCAGCCGGGCCCGGGCTGGGCCAGGGCCATGCGCTCGAACTCGGCGCGGAAGCCGGCGAGGTTGCCGTAGCGGCGTGCCAGCAGGTCGGCCAGCGCGCCGCGCGGTTCGCCGCCGCCGCGTGGCGACATGCAGCTCCAGTAGAAAGCGTGGTTCCAGGCCTCGGCGGCGGCCTCCGCCAGCCGGCCCTGGGCCCGGCGCAGCAGCTCCGGCAGCGCCAGCGCCTCCAGCCCGGAGCCAGGCAGCAGGCGGTTGAGCGCCTCCACATGCTCGCGGTGCACGCCACGGTGCGCTTCCAGCGCGGCGGCGGAAACATGGGGCTCCAGCGCGGTGCGCGCGTAGGGCAGGTCGGGCAACTCGAACGGCATCGGGGGACTTTCCGGGGGGGCGCGGCGTCGGGGCGGCCGCGCTGGGATTACAATTGCAACTTCAGTGTAGCCGACGGCCGTCCAGGCCCCGGCGTCAGGAGACTCGCAATGGCGGTGATGGATCGCATCCAGGCCGAGGTCGAGAGCCGGCCAATCGTGCTGTTCATGAAGGGCACTCCGGCGTTCCCGATGTGCGGGTACTCGGCCCGCGCGGTGCAGGCCCTGCAGGCCGCCGGGGCCAAGGACCTGCACACGGTCAACGTGCTGGAGGAGCCGGAGATCCGCGCCAACCTGCCGCGCTATTCCAACTGGCCGACCTTCCCGCAGCTGTTCCTGCACGGCGAGCTGATCGGCGGCTGCGACATCACCCTGGAGCTGCTGGAGTCCGGCGAGCTGCAGCGGATGGTCAGCGAAGCGCAGACGCAATGAGCCTGGTTGGTCTTCCCGTGGCGGCGCCAAGGCCGCTGGCAGGTCGTGTCGTGCTCGTGGCCGGTGCCCATGGCGGGCTGGGCAGCGTGGCTTCCCGTGCCTGCGCCGAAGCCGGCGCCACCGTGGTCCTGCTGGGCCGCAAGCTGCCGCGGCTCAACCGCGTGTACGACGCCGTCGCCGCGGCGGGCCCGGAGCCGCTGCTGTACCCGCTGGACCTGGAGGGCGCCACGCCGGACGACTACGCCGAGCTGGCCGGGCGCATCGAGGCCGAGCTGGGCCGGCTGGATGGCATCCTGCACTGCGCCGCCGAGTTCCGCGGCCTGACGCCGCTGGAACACCAGGACCCGGCCCAGTTCGCCCGCGCCATCCACGTCAACCTGACCGCGCCGTGGTGGCTGCTGCAGGCCTGCCTGCCGCTGCTGCGCCAGGCGCCGGACCCGGCGGTGGTGCTGGCGGTGGACGACCCGGCGCGGGTGGGGCAGGCGTACTGGGGCGGCTACGGCGTGGCCCAGCACGGGCTGCACGCGCTGCTGCGCATGCTGGCCGCCGAGCTGGCCAACGACCCGGTGCGCGTCTGCGGCCTGCAGCCGGGGCCGATGCGCACCCCGTTGCGCGCCCGCGCCTACGCCGACGACCTGGCCGCCGACCTGCGCGATCCGCAGGCCTATGCCGAGCGCTGCGTCATGCTGCTCTCGGCCGCAGGCAAGGACTACCGCGGCCGGGTGCTGGCCGGGCTGGAGGGGGTGCCGGCATGACCATCATGTCCGCGGCCCTGCTGCTGTTCCTGATCCTGGATCCGCTGGGCAACGTCCCGGTGTTCCTCAGCGTGCTCAAGCCGCTGGCGCCGCAGCGCCAGCGCAAGGTGCTGGTGCGCGAGCTGCTGATCGCGCTGGCCGTGCTGATGCTGTTCCTGTGGTGCGGCAAGTACGCCCTGGAGCTGATGCACCTGCGCCAGGAGTCGGTCTCCATCGCCGGCGGCATCGTCCTGTTCCTGATCGGCATCCGCATGATCTTCCCGCGCCCGGAAGGGCTGATGGGCGAGATCCCGGACGGCGAGCCGTTCATCGTGCCGCTGGCGATCCCGCTGGTGGCCGGCCCCTCGGGCATGGCCGCGGTGATGCTGATGGGCAGCCGCGAGCCGGACCGGCTGTGGGAGTGGAGCCTGGCGCTGTTCCTGGCCTGGGCCGCGACCGCCGCGATCCTGCTGGCCTCGCCGTTCCTCTACCGGCTGCTCGGCCGGCGCGCGCTGACCGCGGTCGAGCGCCTGATGGGCATGCTGCTGGTGGCCATTTCGGTGCAGATGCTGCTGGACGGCGTGGCCGTCTACCTGGCCCAGGTGGCGGCCGCTTGAGCGGTCGCCGGGCGGCGGTTTCGTCGCAAACCATGCTGCGGCGCAGTAAAAATTTGTAATGAAACCGTCACGGTACGCACCTACCATGTTAACCTAGTGTTAACCGCGCGCAGCGCCGCGCGCGGGGAAGTCATTGATCCTATTAGCCCTTGTTCGGGCTGAAACTTTTCCGCCACCCTCCCGAGGCCTTTAGCCATGACCGATCACCGTCGACCCCGGATGTCCAAGCTCGCCCTTGGACTGGTCGCCGCCCTCGCTGTTGCTCCTGCGTTCGCCCAGAGCACTTCCTCTGGTGTCGCCGGTACTGTTACCTCCACCAGCGGCCAGCCGGTCGCCGGCGCCGAGGTGACGATCGTCCACGTCGAGTCCGGCACGGTCAGCCGCGCCACCACCGACGCCAACGGCCGCTACACCGCGCGCGGCCTCCGCCCGGGTGGCCCGTACACCGTCACCATCACTTCGGCCCAGGGCACCACGACCGAGGAAGGCGTGTACCTGGAGCTGAACAAGGTCGGCACCGTCAACGCCGCCCTGGGCAACGTGACCGAGATCGCCGCCGTGCAGGTCACCGGTTCGCGCCTGCTGGACACCTTCAACCCGGACAACAAGGGCGTCAGCACCTCCATCAGCGGCCGCCAGCTCGAGACCGCCGCCGCCGGCAACCGCTCGCTGGACGACTTCGCCCGCCTCGACCCGCGCCTGTCGGTCGACGCCGGCACCGGCGCCATCTCCGCCGCCGGCGTGAACAACCGCTTCAACGAGATCCAGGTCGATGGCATCTCCCAGGGCGACCCCTTCGGCCTGAACGCCAACGGCATGCCGTACACCGGCTCGCCGATCTCGATCGACACCATCGCCGCGTTCGACATCGCCGTCACCGACTACGACGTGGCCTTCAGCACCATCGGCGCGCAGATCAACGCGGTCACCAAGTCGGGCACCAACGAGCTGCACGGCTCGGCCTACTACGCGTTCAAGGATGCCGACAGCATGATCGGCAAGCGCGACGGCAAGCGCTACACCGGCTTCGACAAGGACAGCACCAAGGGCTTCACCCTGGGCGGCCCGATCGTCAAGGACAAGCTGTTCTTCTTCGTGTCGGCCGAGAAGCAGGAAGTGACCGCGATCGGCGGCACCGACTCCGACGGCCTGAGCACCGGCGCCGTGACCCAGCAGCAGGTCAACGACGTGATCGACGCCGCCACCCGCCTGGGCCTGTTCCCGGGCGCGTACATCGGCGCGATGGACCTGGAGAACGAGCGCTTCCTGGCCAAGCTGGACTGGAATATCAACGACTACCACCGCGCCAGCCTGACCTACCAGCGCACCGAGGAGGTCAAGCCGAACCCGTACAACCAGTCGGGCAACCGCGTGGTCCTGTCCAGCCACTGGTACAACTACGACAGCCTGACCGAGAACACCTCGCTGCAGCTGTTCAGCGACTGGTCCGAGAACTTCAGCACCGAAGCCAAGATCAGCTACCAGAAGTTCGACCAGGAGGCGGCCGCGTTCACCAACCAGCCGCACGTGGAGGTCTACACCGGCACCGCCACCAGCGGCCCGGCGATCTTCCTGGGCGAGGACAAGTACCGCCACGAGAACGCGATCTCGACCAAGAAGCTGACCGCCTCGCTGTTCGGCAACTGGTACCTGGGCGACCACGTCGTCAAGGGCGGCTTCGAGTACGTCGAGAACGACGTCTACAACATGTTCGGCCGCGACCTGCACGGCGTGTACCAGTTCACGCTGGCCAACTTCCTGGCCTGCGCCGACGGCAGCACCCCCTGCAACTACTCGCGCTACGACCTGCGCACCCCGGCCCCGGGCTACGGCCTGGAGGACGTCCCGGGCGCGGTGACCATCAGCACCTTCAGCCCGTTCGTGCAGGACACCTGGCAGGCCACCGACAAGCTGTCGCTGACCTACGGCGTCCGCGTCGACATCCCGAAGGAAGACCACGCCCCGCTGTACAACGCGGCCTTCGAGGAAGCCTTCGGCTACCGCAACAACCACCGCCTGGGTTCCAGGAACAAGGTCGTGCAGCCGCGCGTGGCCTTCAACTACCTGCTGAACGAGGAGCAGTTCATGCAGGTGCGCGGTGGCTTCGGCCTGTTCCAGACCAAGCCGCCGGCGGTGTGGCTGAACAACCCGTACCAGAACAACGGCCTGACCGTCTACGCGTACAACACCTCCAACCCGGCCACCGCCCCGTTCAGCCCGGATCCGTACAACCAGAACGTCCCGGGCAACGGCTCGGCGCCGCAGATGGCCGTCGACACGCTTGATCCGGACTTCAAGCTGCCGACCGCGTGGAAGGCCAACCTGGGCTTCGACGCCGCCCTGCCGTGGTGGGACCTGGTCGCCACCGTCGAGCTGCAATGGATCAAGAACAAGGACGCGATCCTGTACCTGGCGCCGAACATCGGCACCCCGAACGGCACCCTGCCGGACGGCCGCGCCTCGTACTGGGTGAACGGCTTCACCACCAGCAGCTCGGCCAGCGGCAAGAACCACGGCAGCAACCGCGCGTTCACCACCAACTCGACCCTGCTGACCAACACCGACAAGGGCGGCTCGCGCGCCATCACCTTCGCCCTGGACAAGAAGTTCAGCGACGGCTGGTACGCCAACCTGAGCACGACCTTCACCAAGGCCGAGGAAGTGAACCCGGGCAACAGCTCGCAGGCCTCGTCGGGCTACAGCTACGTCGCCCGCGTGGACCACGAGAACGTGGTCTCCAGCACCGCCGACCGCACCATCGCCACCCAGGTCAAGCTGGCCGTGGGCTGGGAGCACGCGTTCTTCGGTGACTACAAGACCAGCATCACCGCGTTCTACAACGGCCACGACGGCATGCCGTACAGCTGGACCTACGGCACCGACGTGAACGGCGACGGCGACTCCAACTACGACCTGGCCTACATCCCGCTGCGCGAGAACGACCCGTACGTCAGCTACGGCAACGCCACCGCCGAGCAGATCGAGGCCTTCCACAAGTTCATCGACGGCGACCGCTACCTGTCCAAGCACCGCGGCGAGATCGCGGAGCGCAACGGCGCGCGGATGCCCTGGGTGAACCAGCTGGACGTGTCGATCCAGCAGGAGCTGCCGGGCTTCTTCAGGGAGCACAAGTCGATCGTCCGCCTGGACATCTACAACTTCCTGAACCTGCTCAACAAGGACTGGGGCGTGACCAACTACATCGACAACGGTTACAGCACCCGCCGCCTGGCCTACGTCAACGGCATCACCGACGACGGCAAGTACATCTACGGCCTGAACACCGCTTCGCTGGTGCCGTACGATGGCAAGGGCCTGCCGAGCCGCGCGGTGTCCCGCTGGGGCGCCATGCTGACCCTGAAGTACCAGTTCTGATGGCTGCTGCTTCAAGGTGACACGGAAACGGCCGGGGCAACCCGGCCGTTTCCTTTTGCGCGGTGGTGCGGCGCCCGGGGCTGCGCTAGAGTCGCCGACCGGTTTGCCACACTCGCAGGACCCCGATGAACGAGCCCGCCACCAGCACCCTCCCGGTCCAGGACGCCAGGATCTACCCGCGCGGCGGGCTGGACGTGCTGTCGCGGACCGAGGTGGCGCGGTTGCGCGACGCCTCCAGCGGCGGCATGCACGAGCTGCTGCGGCGCTGCGCCCTGGCGGTGCTGACCAGCGGTAGCGCCAGCGACGACCCGCGCGCCGCGCGCGACCTGTACCCGCACTTCGACATCCAGGTCACCCAGCAGGACCGCGGCGTCCGCATCGACCTGCAGAACGCGCCGGCGATGGCCTTCGTCGACGGCCAGATCATCCGCGGCGTGGCCGAACTGCTGTTCGCGGTGGTCCGCGACCTGGCCTGGACCGCGATCGAGCTGGGCCCGGAGTACGCGACCGAGCTGGAGAGCTCCGAGGGCATCACCGACGCCGTGTTCGGCCTGCTGCGCAACGCCCGCGTGCTGCGCCCGGCCGAGCCCAACCTGGTGGTGTGCTGGGGCGGCCACTCGATCTCGCGCGACGAGTACCTGTACACCAAGCAGGTCGGCTACGAGCTGGGCCTGCGCGGCCTGGACATCTGCACCGGCTGCGGCCCGGGCGCGATGAAGGGCCCGATGAAGGGCGCGACCATCGCCCACGCCAAGCAGCGCAAGGCCGACAACCGCTACATCGGCATCACCGAGCCGGGCATCATTGCCGCCGAGTCGCCGAACCCGATCGTCAACGAGCTGGTGATCATGCCGGACATCGAGAAGCGGCTCGAGGCGTTCGTGCGCATGGCCCACGGCATCATCGTGTTCCCCGGCGGCGTGGGCACGGCCGAGGAGATCCTGTACCTGCTGGGCATCCTGCTGCGCGAGGAGAACGCGCACGTGCCGTTCCCGCTGATCTTCACCGGCCCGACCATCGCCGCGCCGTACTTCGAGCAGATCGACCGCTTCATCCGCCTGACCCTGGGCGAGGCGGCCACCTCGCGCTACGAGATCGTGATCGGCGACGCGCCGGAGGTGGCGAAGAAGATGTTCGCCGGCATCCGCCAGGTGCGCGAGGCGCGCATCGCCCACAAGGACTCGTTCTACTTCAACTGGGGCCTGTCGATCCCGCTGGAGTTCCAGCGCCCGTTCGTGCCCACCCACGAGGCCATGGCCGCGCTGGACCTGCACCACGGGCGCCCGGCCTCGGCGCTGGCCGCGGACCTGCGCCGCGCCTTCTCCGGCATCGTCGCCGGCAACGTCAAGGAAGAGGGCATGCGCCGGGTGGAGCAGCACGGCCCGTTCCTGATCCACGGCGACGCGGACATGATGCAGGCCCTGGACGGCCTGCTGCGCGCCTTCGTCGAGCAGCGCCGGATGAAGATCGCCGGCGAGTACCGGCCCTGCTACCGCGTGGTGGCCTGAGCCAGGAGGAGGGGCGCCGCCGCTCCTCCGCCGGTTCCGACCGCCCGTCCCTCCGGCGCTAGGCGCCGCCAGGTCGGGCCGCTAGTCTTGCCAACGTCACGCTGGGGAGCGTCCGTATGCCGTCCTGCCGCAATTCCGGTTTCACATTGATGGAGCTGATGGTGACCCTGGCGGTCCTGGCCATCCTGCTGGCGGTCGGGCTCCCATCCTTCCAGGGCAGCCTGCGCAGCAACCGCCTGGCCACCACCACCAACGAACTGATCGCGTCCATGTCCTTGGCGCGCAGCGAGGCCATCCGCAACGGGCGCGGCAGCGGTGTCTGCGCCAGCGCCGACGGCGCTTCCTGCGGTGACGACTGGGCCGCCGGCTGGCTGGTGTGGCAGGACGCTAACGGCAACGGCAACCTGGATGCCGGCGAGGCGGTCCTGCGCTTCAGCCAGGGCAACGCCAAGATCGCGGCCAGCGCGACGGCCGACGTCATTGCCTTCGACTCGCGGGGGCGGCGTCGCGCCGCCAACGATCAGAGCATCGGCCTCCAGCCCACCGACTGCCCGGGCGGGGACCTGCGCCGCACCGTCACGGTCAACACCACCGGGCAGATCAAGACCACCAAGGGAGCTTGTTCATGAGGGGGCGCCGCATCTCCGGGCCAGCCGCAAGCGCCGGCTTCAGCATGATCGAAGTGCTCATCGCCATCCTCGTGCTGGGCATCGGCCTGCTCGGGTTCGCCCTGCTGCAGACGATGAGCGTGCGCTTCACCCAGAGCGCCAACTTCCGCACCCAGGCCACCAACTTGGCCTACGAGATGCTGGACCAGATGCGGATCAACCGCGTGGTGGCCAAATCCTACGCCGGCAACTACACCGCCACGACTGGAGCCTGCACGCCGACCACCGGCGCCAACCTCTCCGCGACCAGCTTCCGCAATGCCTGGTCCTGCCGCCTGGGTAAAGCGCTGGGGGGCGGCGCGACCGCCAGCGTCGTCCGCAACGGCGCCGAGGTCACGGTCAACATCACTTGGGGCGACGAGCGTTGGGACGAAAGCGCGTCGGCCCGCACCTTCAGTTTCACGACCCAGCTGTGAGGCAGACCATGTCACGACGCGTCCGCGGTTTGACGCTAATCGAGCTGATGATCGCCATGCTCATTGGCGTGGTCCTCATCCTCGGCCTGGTGCAGGTGTTCGCCGCCTCGCGCTCGGCCTACATGCTGTCGGAGGGCATGTCGCGGGTCCAGGAGAACGGCCGCTTCGCCCTGGATTACCTGCAGCGTGACATCCGCATGGTCGGCCACTTCGGCTGCGTCAACGACCAGGCGCACATGGCCAACTCGCCGCAGGGCCTGGTCAGCCTGTTCGGCGCCCATCCGGGGCTGGATTTC
Organism: Pseudoxanthomonas sp. SGT-18; assembly: GCF_003931645.1. NCBI lineage: Bacteria > Pseudomonadati > Pseudomonadota > Gammaproteobacteria > Lysobacterales > Lysobacteraceae > Pseudoxanthomonas > Pseudoxanthomonas sp. SGT-18. The sequence continues at coordinate 61,465 of NZ_RRYJ01000004.1, forward strand.
TTCACCTCGGTCCAGGGCTACGAGGCCGATGGCACCGCGCCCGGCGCCGGCCTGGCCATCTCCGAAACCCCGGCCGTGGGCGGCACCGCCTATTCGCCGACGCTGCCGGCCGAGATCGCCGCGGCCACCACCAACCGCATCAATGGCAGCGACATCATCGCCCTGCGCTTCCTTGCCGCCGAGGGCGTGCCGGTGACCGCCATCGAGGGCACCCCGGACACCCCGGTGTTCCGCTTCGACCCGGCGCGCTGGGACGTGCTGCGCAGCGGCGCGGACAACCCCGGCCTGTTCGGCGTGGCCGACTGCATCAGCTCGGTGGTGTTCCAGGCGGCCGCGGTGGACTCGGGCAGCGGCAGCGTCACCGCCGGCTCGACCCAGTCCTTCAACGCCAGCTCGGTGTTCACCCGGGTCTTCACCGAGGGCCAAGCCACCCTGCACCGGGCCGAGAGCGTGGTGTTCTATGTCGGCCGCAACGACCAGGGCCAGCCCTCGCTCTACCGCGTCCGCTTCACCGCCGGCCCCAGCGGCGCCCTGGTCGCGCAGCGCCAGGAGCTGGTGGAAGGCATCGAGAACATGCAGCTGCTCTATGGCGTGGACCGCCAGCTCGATCCCACGCGCCCGGCCGACGGCTTCATCGACCGGCTGATGGTGGCCTCCGGCGTCCAGGCCGCGGCCACGCCCGCCCGCGAGGCCTGGCGCAGGGTGGGGGCGGTGCAGATCGGCCTGCTGGCGGTCAGTCCGCAGCGCGCCACCGCCGTCCAGGGCGACGACACCCACCGGCCCTCGGCCCTGGGCGTCACCTACACGGTTCCCGACGACGGGCGCTACCGCACCGTCTACGAGAGCACCATCGCCATGCGCAACCGCCTCTACGGCAACTGAGTGTCGTGATGAATACCCTCCGCCCGCGCAAACTGCCTTCCCGCCTCCCGCGCCGCCAGTCCGGCGCCGTGCTCTACGTGGCCCTGGTGATGCTGATCCTGCTGGCGCTGATCGGCATCGTCGGCATGCAGGTGGCCGGCCTGCAGGAACGGATGGCGGCCAACTACCGCAACGCCAACCTGGCCTTCCAGAATGCCGAGGCGGTCGCGCGCGAGATGGAGCGCGAGATCGACGCTGCGCTCACCGGCGAGGCCGGCACCTACGAGGCCGACCAGGAGGTGTGCCAGCCCACCTTCGACCCGGTGACCTGGGCCGACAGCATCAGCGCGACCGAGGCGACCTATACCCGGCGCATCGACCAGTGCTTCCCGGCCTCCAGCCGGGTGGCCGGGAAGAAGCGCAACGAGCAGACCAGCAACATCTACGAGGTCAACTCGCTGGCCAGCGACAACGCCACCAGCGCGACCTCCTCTGCCGTGATCAGCACCATCTACATTCCCTGAGGCACACTCGTCATGAAAGGCATCGCGATTCCCCGATGGTTGCGTTGGACTGTGCCGGGTGCCGCAGCAGTGGCCATCGCAGGCTGGATGCTGGGCCTGTCGGCGGCGGTCAGCGACTTCGACATCGCCCAGCGCCCGCTCTACCAGGGCACCAGCGAACCGCCGCTGATGATGATGGTGATGTCGCGTGACGAGCGCCTGTTCACCAAGGCGTTCTCCGACTACACCGACCTGGATGGCGACGGCCTGCTGGACGTCACCTACAAGGACAGCTTCAGCTACGAGGGGTATTTCGACCCCGGCCTTTGCTACAGCTACAGCAGCAACAGGTTCAAGGCCGCCGCCCAGGCCGGCGGCCCCAATGGGCACAGCTGCAGTGGCCAGTGGAGCGGCAACTTCCTCAACTGGGTGACGATGAGTCGCCTGGACATCCTGCGCTACGTGCTCTATGGCGGGATGCGTTCCACCGACACCAACACCACGGTGCTGGAGCGGGCGCATATCCCCAACGACCTGCATGCCTGGGTCAAGGTCTATTCCGGCAGCGACATCGGCAGCTTCGTGCCCGGCGCCAGCGGCACCACCTCGTTCTGCAACGCCTCCCTCAGCAGCACTGGCGAGCCGAAGATGCGCATCGCGAGCGGTGCCTGGCCAGAGTGGGCCTCGACCGCGGCGCACCAGTGCATGCTCAAGAGCCAGAACGCTGGCCAGGGTTCGGATAACGACATGCCGCCGAGCACCACGGATTACACCGTCCGGGTGGAGGTGTGCGACCCGAACAACACCGCCCTGCACGAGTCGTTCTGCCAGCGCTACGGTGCTTCCTCCTACAAGCCGGTGGGCCTGCTGCAGACCTATGGCGAGACCAACAAGCTGCGCTTCGGCCTGCTGACCGGCAGCTACTCCAATCCCCGCGACGGCGGCATCCTGCGCCGCAACATCGGCCGCTTCGCCGGCAATGGCAACAGCACCAGCGGCTGTGCCGCCGGCGACGAGGTGGACCTGTCCAACGGCCGCTTCTGCAACCAGAACGACGGCGCCGAGGGCATCGTCAACACCATCAACCGCTTCAAGCTGACCCAGTGGAACGCCGGCAACAAGGTCTGGGACGACTGCAATACCTACGGCATCCTCAACAGGGACCTGGGCAGTAACAACGCGCGGCGCTGCAGCGCCTGGGGCAATCCGCTGGCGGAGATGTACGCCGAGGCCCTGCGCTACATCGCCGGCCAGAACTCGGCCACGGCCGCGTTCACCGGCGGCAACGACCTGGCCGGCCTGCCCAAGCCGGCCTGGCAGGATCCCTACCGCCTGCCGGAGCTGGGCGGCAATTCCTACTGCGCCGCCTGCAACATCCTGGTCATGTCCTCCAGCCTGCCCTCCTTTGACGGCAACGCCATCCCCGACGTGCCGCAGGGGATCGGCAACGGCAACAGCCTTACCAACTCGATAGGCAGCTACGAGGGCCTCAACGGCGAGCTGCTGGTTGGCAGCGCGACCCAGGACACCAATACCGCCCATGAGCAGCTGTGCTCGGCCAAGAACGTGACCGCCCTGGGCAGCGCCCGCGGCATCTGCCCGGACACGCCTTCCACCGAGGGCAGCTACCGCCTGGCCGGCCTGGCCTATGGCGCGCGCACCACCGACCTGCGCCCCGGCCTGCAGGGCAAGCCGGCGACCCACCGCAATACGGTGACCACCTATGCGGTGGCACTGGCCGACAACCTGCCCAAGTTCGAGGTGCCGGTCGGCGGGGGGCGCATCACCCTGGCGCCGCTGTGCCAGGCCAACAACAGCGGCAATGCGGGCATCGACAGCAGCGGCTGGCGCAGCTGCTTCCTGGGTTCGGTGGGCGTGGGCGCCAAGACCGCCAGCGTCAGCCCCCAGCATGTCTATGGCCGCCCCCTGCGCGACGACGGGCGCGCCGGCAGCTTCTCCCTGGTCTGGGAAGACTCGCTGTGGGGCAACGACCACGACAACGACGTGGTCTCGATGCTGACCTACTGCGTGGGTTCGACCTGCACCGAGGACACCAACCCCAGGAACAACAACGAACATAGCGGCTACGACATCTGCTGGCGCTCGGACTCCGATGTCTGCAACGGGGGCGGCCGTCCGACCGTGAACGAGGATGAGGTGCTGGTGCGCATCGAGAACCTGTCGGCGTACGCCGGCAACGCGATGCTGACCGGTTTCGCCGTGGCGGGTTCCGATGACGACGGCCTCAAGCGCCTGGCCCTGCGCCCCGGTAACAGCAACACCACCATCCTGACTGCCCAAGCCGATCCGCCGAGCAACTGGGACAAGCCCAAGGTGCTCAAGTTCAAGCTCGGCAACAGCGGCGCCAGGCAACCGGAGAGCCCGCTGTGGTACGCCGCCAAGTACGGCGGCTTCAAGGACGCCAATGGCAACAACCGTCCGGATTCCGGCGAGTGGGATAGCCGTACCCCGGGCGAGCCTGACAACTATTTCTTCGCCCGCGACCCGTCCAAGCTCAAGCGCGAGATCCAGGCCATCTTCGAGGCGGCCTCGCTGACCGGCGCGGTCACGGGCGGCAGCGGCGCCGGTTCCCGCATCGGCGACAACTCGATGACGGTCGAGGTCGGCTTCCAGCCGGGCCCGGAGGACAATCCGGGCGACTGGACCGGCTACCTGCGCGCGGTGACCGTCACCGCGCTCGGCGGCCGCGGCGAAGTGCTGTGGGATGCGGGCAGCAAGATCCCGTCCCCGGCTTCGCGCAACATCTACGTGGCTACCCAGCCGACCCAGCTCAATGCCACCGGGGCGGTGACCCAGGCCGTCCAGGCCGCGACCTTCACCTCCGCCTCGCTGGGCGCCAACAACACCGAGCGGCTTGCCGCGCTGGGCGTGCCTTCGCCGGCGCCCAACTGGCTCGGGGCCTCGCCCAGCGCCGACACCCTGGTCAGCTACCTGCGCGGCCAGGCCGTGGCCGACTACCGCACCCGGAGTTCGCTGCTGGGCGACATCATCAACTCCCAGGCCGAGATCGTGACGCCGCAGGACGACTACGGCTACGGCTTCTGGTCGTACGGCACCGGTGCCCCGGCCTGGCGTGCCGGACTGGGCAGCGGCTACAGGGACTACCTGGCCGCCAAGCGCACCGCGGGCCGGCGTACGATCTTCGTGGGCGCCAATGACGGCATGCTGCACGCCTTCGATGCGCAGATGAACGGCGCCGGCGGCACCGAGAAGTTCGCCTTCGTCCCCAATGGCGCGCTCCGGCACATGTACGAGCTGGTCAACCCGGCGTACGACCACCGCTATTTCGTCGATGGTCCGATCGCGGTTGGCGATGCTTCCTTCAGCGGCACCGGCAGCGGCGACTGGCGCACGGTGCTGGTCGGCAGTACCGGCGCCGGCGGCGCCGGCATCGCCGCCGGCTCCACGGTGCGTGGCGACGGCTCGGTGTTCGCGCTGGACGTCACCAATCCGGATGGCTTCGGCGCCAACAACGTGCTGTGGGAGCTGACCGGCGCCACGGACGATGACCTGGGCTTCGTCCTGGGCAAGCCGACGATCGTGCCGGTGGCCATCGACGGGCTGGACTCGGCGCCGCGCTGGGTGGCGCTGTTCGGCAACGGACCGAACTCGGCCAACGGCGCCCCGGTGCTGTTCGTGGTGGACATCGCCAGCGGCGCGGTCCTGGCCCGGCTCAAGCCCGGCAACAGCTACGCCGGCCAGAACGGCCTGATGAACATCGCCCCGGTGGCGGTCTACAACAGCCTGGGCGTGGTGGACACCGTGTACGGCGGCGACCTGCAGGGCAACCTATGGAAGTTCGACCTGCGCGGTACCCAGGCCGACTGGGAGGTGGCTTTCAGCGGTGCCCCGCTGTTCCAAGCGCGCTATGGGGCGCAGGTGCAGCCGATCACCGGCGGCCTGGAGATCTCCAGTGGCCCGGGTGGCGGCATCAGCGTGCTGTTCGGTACCGGCCGCTTCTTCGTCCAGGGTGACAATACCGATACCTCCGTGCAGTCGCTGTACGGCATCTGGGACAACCTCAGCGACACCCCGGTCAGCGGCCGCGATGTGCTGGTGAACCAGAGCGTGTCGGCGCTGGGGGCCGCGGACGGCTACAACACCCGTGGCGTTGGCCCGGTGCCGCCCAACTCGGTGAACTACGGCGTCCACCGCGGCTGGTACGTGGACCTGGTGGTCGCCGGGCAGGCGGCGGCCGGGGAGCGCTTCATCGGCGCCCCGACCCTGCAGAACGGCAAGGTGATCTTCACCACCTACGTGCCGACTTCGGCGATCTGTTCCGCGGGCGGTGGCGTCAACTGGCTGTACGCGCTGGACCTGCTCAGCGGCACCGGCAGCATGGCCGGCATCAGCCTGGCCCCGGGGGGCGAGGCGGTGTGCACCGGCAACTGCGGCGCCATCTCGCTCAACAAGGATGATTCACCGCAGGCGCCGGTGACCAGCACCAACATCTTCGTTCCCAAGCTGGAGGGATGCGATCCTTCCGACCCGGGTTGCACGATCGACCAGGTGTTGGCGGCGGAGAAGTGCACCTTCGTGCTGCGCGCACCCGGTGCCGACCCGCTGTACATGCCCAGGCCGTGCGGCCGCCAATCCTGGCGCCAGGTACGTTGAGCAGGAGTGACCACAGATGAAGCGAGCCCTTGCCATCCTCCAGCCCGGCCGCGCGCAGTCCCAGCGCCAGGCCGGCTTCACCCTGGTGGAGCTGATGATCGTGGTGGCGGTCGTGGCCATCCTCGCGGCGCTGGCATATCCCGCCTACACCGGCCATGTGCTCAAAGCGCGCCGTGCCCAAGCCAAGGCCGACCTGGTGGAGTACGCGCAGCTGGCCGAGCGCTGGCATACGGTGAACAACACGTACCAGGGGTTCAGCCTGCCGGTGACGCAGTCGCCGCGCGAGCCGGGTGCGACCGCCCGCTACGCCCTGGCGCTGGACAACGTGACTGCGACCACCTTCACCATCGTCGCTACCGCCCAGGGCGCCCAGGCCGAGGACCGTTGCGGCGACCTGTCCATCACCCATACGGGGGCCAAGGCCAGGACCGGCACGGCGCCGCTGTCGGAGTGCTGGTGAGGGCAGGCCGAAAAAATTCTCCGGGATGCTTGATCCTTGCGCGTCACGTTGACTACAATGCGCCCCCCTGCCCGAATAGCTCAGCCGGTTAGAGCACTTGACTGTTAATCAGGGGGTCGTTGGTTCGAGTCCAACTTCGGGCGCCATATTCATGAAGCACTTAGGCCCGCCTTGGCGGGCCTAAGTGCTTTTTGTATGCCAGCCGCTGGTCGCCTGCTGTGTGCTCGGCGGAGCGGTTCGTTCAGTTTGGCAGGGCCGCGGTGGGCCAAGGGCGGTTCAGCTCTCCGGGCAAGGTTGTGGTCGCTCCAGGCGCTGGCTGCGGGTGCGGCCGGCGTTGTTGACCACCACTTCGCCGCGCAACTGCCCGCCCACGCAGACTCTCAAGGTGAGGTTGGTGCCACTGTTGCGGCCGTCGGGCTGGTAGCGCACCCGGTGCCGTCCGGTGGAGGACACCACCCGCACGTCCGGGTGGAAAGGCTGGCGTATGTTGCGCAGCACGTTGGCCTCCGAGGCGGGTTGGCCGGTCCGGGCCGGGTCCAGAAACAGGAGCCAGTCCCCGCTCCAATCGGTTCCGCTGGCGCAGCGGCCGTCGCCCCGGGATGGGCACAGAGTCACCGGCATCCGCCGGGTGATGGCGGTGCTGCGGGCCTGGGCCAGCTGGGCGGTGACCAGGTGCATGGCGGTAGCCAGGCGTTGGCGGCGCAGTGCTTCCTGAAGGGAAGGCAGGGCGAGCCCGCACGTGATGGCGACCACGGCCGCCACCGCGGCGGTCTCGACCAGACTGTATCCCGGCGCATCCTTGCGCATGGGCGAAATCCTTTTCGCTCGGGAACTCCAGCATGGAGCCGGCGGCCGGCCGGCGGAATCGGCATCCCGGCATGCGTGGTGTAGGAATTCGCCGCATCCGGGCGGGCGCCGAGTAGGGCCGCCGGGAACGCGCCTGGAGCGCCAGGGCGGGCCGTTCGGCGAAGACCGAGCCGTGCTGGCGCCCCCTCGGCCTCCGTCGCCGGCTGCCGTCGGCAGTCGCCGGGCGCCTGGCGCCAGTGCGGCGCGACGCTGCTGGCCCCGGCCGGCAACGCCGGCCTGGTCGCGGGCATCGCCGCCCGCCCGGTGGTCGCCAGGCGCCGGCCGCCGGCACCCCCGGTCACGGCCGGCACAGCCCCGCTGTCTATACTGGACAGTCCCCATCCACGGTGTCGCCCATGAGCGAGCGGTTCGAGCTGGTGTCCCCGTACGCCCCGGCGGGCGACCAGCCGTATGCCATCGAGAAGCTGGTCGAAGGCTTCGAGGCCGGCCTGGCGAAGCAGGTGCTGCTGGGCGTCACCGGCTCGGGCAAGACCTACACCATCGCCAACGTGGTCCAGCAGGTGCAGAAGCCGACCCTGGTGATGGCCCACAACAAGACCCTGGCCGCGCAGCTGTACGGCGAGTTCAAGGCGTTCTTCCCGAACAACGCGGTCGAGTACTTCGTCAGCTACTACGACTACTACCAGCCCGAGGCCTACGTCCCCTCGACCGACACCTTCATCGAGAAGGACAGCTCGATCAACGACCACATCGAGCAGATGCGCCTGGCCGCGACCAAGGCGCTGCTGTCGCGGCGCGACGTGCTGGTGGTGGCCACGGTCTCGGCGATCTACGGCCTGGGCGCGCCGGAGGACTACCTGTCGCTGCGCCTGATCCTGTCGCGCGGCGAGCGCATCGACCAGCGCGAGCTGCTGCGCCACCTGACCCAGCTGCAGTACACCCGCAACGAGTACGAGCTGCAGCGCGGCACCTTCCGCGTGCGCGGCGAGGTGGTGGACGTGCACCCGGCCGAAAGCGACGCCGAGGCGGTGCGCATCGAGCTGTTCGACGGCGAGATCGAGAACATCTCCCTGTTCGACCCGCTCACCGGCGAGATCCTGCGCCGCATCCCGCGCTACACCATCTACCCGAAGACCCACTACGCGACCACCCGCGAGCGGGTGCTCAACGCGATCGAGACCATCAAGCTCGAGCTGAAGGAGCGGCTGGAGCAGCTGTACGCGCAGAACAAGCTGGTCGAGGCCCAGCGCCTGGCCCAGCGCACCCAGTTCGACCTGGAGATGATGGCCGAGGTCGGCTACTGCTCGGGCATCGAGAACTACTCCCGGCACCTGACCGGCAAGGCGCCTGGCGAGCCGCCGCCGACCCTGTTCGACTACCTGCCGGCCGACGCGCTGCTGGTGGTGGACGAGTCGCACGTGACCATCCCGCAGATCGGCGCCATGTACAAGGGCGACCGCTCGCGCAAGGAAACCCTGGTGGAGTTCGGCTTCCGCCTGCCCTCGGCGCTGGACAACCGCCCGCTGAAGTTCGAGGAGTGGGAGGCGCGTGCGCCGCGCTCGATCTACGTCTCGGCCACGCCTGGCCCGTACGAGATGCGCGAGGCCGGCGACCAGGTGGTCGAACTGGTGGTGCGCCCGACCGGCCTGGTCGACCCGCAGGTGGAGATCCGCCCGGTCGCCACCCAGGTCGACGACCTGATGGGCGAGATCAACAAGTGCGTGGCCATGGGCGACCGCGTGCTGGTCACCACCCTGACCAAGCGCATGGCCGAGAACCTCACCGACTACCTGGCCGAGCACGATATCAAGGTGCGCTACCTGCACTCGGACGTGGACACGGTCGAGCGCGTGGAGATCATCCGCGACCTGCGCCTGGGCAAGTTCGACGTGCTGGTGGGCATCAACCTGCTGCGCGAGGGCCTGGACATGCCCGAGGTCTCGCTGGTGGCGATCCTCGACGCGGACAAGGAGGGTTTCCTGCGTTCGTCCGGCTCGCTGATCCAGACCATCGGCCGCGCCGCGCGCAACCTGCGCGGCAGGGCGATCCTGTATGCGGACACCATCACCCGCTCGATGCAGGCGGCGATCGACGAGACCAACCGCCGCCGCGAGAAGCAGGAGCAGTACAACGCCGAGCACGGCATCGTCCCGCGCCAGGTGGTGCGCCAGATCATGGACGTCATGGAGGGCGCGCGCCCCGAGCCCGGCGAGGCCAAGTCCAAGGGCAAGGGCCGCGGCAAGGCGCGCCAGGTGGCCGAGCCGGCCACCGACTACTCCACCCTGGACCCGGCCAAGGCCCTGGCCAGGATCAACGAGCTGGAGCAGCGCATGTACCAGCACGCCCGCGACCTGGAGTTCGAGGACGCCGCGCGCCTGCGCGACGAGATCCGCAAGCTCAAGGAAGCGGCCCTGGCCGGCTGAGGCCCGCCCCCTGTTGTGGATTCGGCCCGGGGCAGGGTAGAATGCGCGCCCCTGCAGACGGCGACGCCGTCCGGCAGCGGCAAACGGGCGGTTAGCTCAGCGGTAGAGCACTACCTTGACATGGTAGGGGTCACAGGTTCGAACCCTGTACCGCCCACCACCTCCAGGCAGGTGGAAAAAATGCCTTGGCCCGAAAGCCCCGCCCGCCGCGGGGCTTTTTCGTATCCGCGGCCGGCACCGCGCCACGCGCACGCGGCTCAGCGGGCGAGGGCGTCCAGCAGCCACGCCAGCCTGCGCAGCTGCACCGGCTGCACGCGGAGACTCCGGGTGTGCGGATCGCCTCCGGCGTGGCGATATCCCGGGCGCTTCGCTACCCCCGGCTACGCCCGCTGGCCCGGGCCGCTCACCTGCCGGCCGCGCCTTCCACCACCCGCACCTCGAACACCCACGGCGTGCGCTTCCCGCCATGGGCGACGAACTCCACCCGCGTCCCATCGCCGCGCAGCGCGGCCGCTGTCCCGGCAGGCAGCGTGAACTCCTCGACCACCAGGTCGTCCTTGCCCTTGCCGTCGAGCACGATGCTGCCGAGCTTGCGGCCGTCGACCAGCACGTCCATGCCGGCATTCCACTGGCCGCCGAACACCGTCAGCTGCAGGGTCGGTGGGGTGCTTTCGGGAACCGGACGGCGGGCTCGCAGCAAGTAGGAGAAGCGGTCGCCGGCATCGCGCCAGGGCCGGCCGAGCATGTTCCCGGTCCTGCTGTCGCGGCCCTGGTAGGCGTGGTCGACCTCGGGCTGCTGTTCGCCGGGCTGGACCTGGTCCAGGGTGCGGGCTTCCAGGGCCTGGCGCTGGCGTTCGGCCGCCTCGATCGCGGCGACCACGGCCGGATACCGCTCCGGGGTGGTGGTGCGCCAGTAGGCCATGTAGCGGGCGTCGTGGACGCGGTACAGCGGCTCCAGGCGCAGGCCGCGGAACGACATCGGCCGCACCAGGGCGTCGGCGCTGAACACCAGCGGCTGCCCCGGCACCGGGCGGATGCCCGCGGCCAGCGCCTCGCGCTCGCCCACCAGCATCGGCGCCTGGTCCAGCGGCAGGTAGGGGCCGGGGGCGATATGGCTGCCGCGGCCGTCGTCGGCGATCAGGCCTTCCAGATCCTCCCCGCCGGTGCGCGCGGCCAGCATCAGCGGGCCGTGCATCACCGCCACCCAGTCCGAGCCGTCGGGCAGGGCCTCGATGCGGGTGGCCATGGGCAGCTCGACCTCGATGCGGTCGCCGTCCTGCCACCGCCGCTCGATCCGCGCATGGGACGAGGGCCTGGATTCCACCGGCCAGGACCGGCCATTGATCCTCACCCGCAGCGGGCCCGCCAGCCAGTGCGGATGGCGCAACTCCAGGGCGAAGCTGTGCGGCGTATCCAGCGCCAGTTCCAGCACGCTGCGCGGCTCCTCGGGGAAGCGCGTGTGCTGGCGCAGCACCAGGCCGGATTCGGCCCAGCGCAGTTCCGAGTCCAGGTACAGGTTCACCCGCAGCACATCGGCATCGTAGGAGTACACGAAGGCACCGTGGCGGCCGTGGTTCTCCATGCCGCTGCCCACGCAGCACCAGAAGCACTGCTGCGGCTGCGAATACACGCGGTAGTGCCGCGGCCGGATCGGGGTGAAGTACACCAGCCCGCCGTGGTCGGGATGCTGGGTGGAGAGGATGTGGTTGAACAGCACCCGTTCGTAGAAATCCGCATGCCGCGGGTCCGGGCGCAGCCGCTCCAGCAGCAGGGTCAGGCGCAGCATGTTGTAGCTGTTGCAGGTCTCCGGGCCCTCGCGCGAGGCCACCATGCCGCTGAAGTCGCCGGCCGGGTTGAAGTGCTCGCGCACGCTGTTGCCGCCAAAGGCGATGCTCCGGTGCAGCGCCACCCGCTCCCAGAAGAACTGCGCCGCCTCGATCCAGGCCGCGTCGCCGTCCAGCTCGCCGATGCGGGCGAAGCCGATCACCTTGGGGATCTGGGTGTTGGCGTGCAGCCCGTCCAGCCGGTCCTCGCGCCGCAGCAGGGGCTCGAGGATGGCGCGGTGCGAGAAGCGCCGCGCCAGCGCCAGGTAGCGGCGTTCGCCGGTGATGGCATAGACGTCGGCCAGCACCTCGTTCATGCCGCCATGCTCGGTATCGAGCACGCGCTGCAGCTGGTCGTCGTCGAGGTTGGCCACCAGCGCCCCGGCCCAGTCGGCGAAGCGCACCAGCACCTCGCGCGCCTGCCCGTTGCCGGCCAGCACCCAGGCATCGCGCAGCCCGGCGAAGGTCTTGTGCAGGTTGTAGAACGGCACCCAGGCGCCTTCCAGCGCGAACGACTCGGCCTGGAAATCGCCGCTGGCGATGCGCTCCCACAGCACGCGGCCGTTGGGCACGCCGCCGACGTAGCCGTCGCCGTTGGCGGCCTGGACCTCGGCCAGGGCCGCGACCATGTAGTCCAGCCGCCGGCGCATCTCCGCGCTGCCCTGCGCGGCCTGCTGCGCCAGCGCCGAGAGGTAATGGCCGGCGGTATGGCCATCCAGGCCCATGGATTCCCAGTTCGGGTACCTGGATGCGGGCGAGGGCAGGCCGGCCTCGAGCCGGAATGGTGCCAGCAGCCGGTCCATGTCCAGCGCGGCCAGATAGCGCAGGTTGAGCGCGCTGGAGCGGGCGAACAGGCCTTCGCCCAGGCGCACGTCGGACAGCGGGAAGAAGCGCACCGGCCCGCGCTGCCAGGGCAGCGGCGGCGGCAGGGCCAACGCCGGCAGCAGGGGCAGGCTGGCCGCGGCGCCGCCCAGGGCGGCGACGAAGCCGCGCCGGCTCAGGCGCGGGCCGGGCGCGGCCATGGCGGCGTCTGCCAGGAGAAAAAGACCCCGTCGCAAGGGGAAACCGCCGGGGTGGCGGTGGCGGCGGGGCTTCCGGAAGGGAGGAACACACCGCGCGGCATGGCGGCGCTCAGTGCGAGTCGCGGGCGACGGTGTCGCCACTGCCGCCGACCAGGAAGTCCAGGTCGGCACCCAGGTGCGCCTGCTGCACGTGGTCCACGTACAGCCTGGCCCAGCCACGGGCCGGTGGCGGCGGCGGGGTCCACTCGGCGCGGCGGCGCTCCAGCTCGGCCGCGTCCACGTCCAGGTGCAGGCGGCGGGCCTCCACGTCCAGCTCGATGAAATCGCCCTCGCGCACCAGCGCCAGCGGGCCGCCGGCGGCGGCTTCCGGCGAGACGTGCAGCACCACCGTACCGTAGGCGGTGCCGCTCATGCGCGCATCGGAGATGCGCACGATGTCGGTGATGCCACGGCGCAGCAGCTTGGGCGGCAGCGGCATGTTGCCGACCTCGGCCATGCCCGGGTAGCCGCGCGGACCGCAGTTCTTCAGCACCATCACGCAGGTCTCGTCGATGTCCAGCGCTTCGTCGTCGATCCGCGCCTTGAAGTCCTCGATGTCCTCGAACACCACCGCGCGGCCGCGGTGCCTCAGCAGGTGCGGCGAGGCGGCCGAGGGCTTGATCACCGCGCCGTCCGGGGCCAGGTTGCCGCGCAGCACGGCGATGCCGGCCTCGGCGCGCAGCGGCTGGTCGAGCGGGCGGATCACCTCGCGGTTCCAGCACGGCGCGTCGGCGATGTTCTCGCCGAGGGTGCGGCCGTTGACCGTCAGTGCGTCCAGGTCCAGGTACTGCGCGATCTCGCGCAGCACCGCCGGCAGGCCGCCGGCGTAGTAGAAGTCCTCCATCAGGTACTCGCCCGACGGCTTGAGGTTGACCAGGCAGGGCAGGCGCGAGCCGATCTCGTCCCAGTCCTCCAGGCTCAGTTCCACGCCCAGGCGGCCGGCCAGGGCCAGCAGGTGGATCACCGCGTTGGTCGAGCCGCCGATCGCGGCGTTGGCGCGGATCGCGTTGGCGAAGGCCTTGCGCGTGAGGATCCTCGACATGCGCAGGTCCTCGCGCACCATCTCCACGATGCGGCGGCCGGAAAGGTGGGCCAGGCGGAAGCGGCGCGAGTCGACGGCCGGGATTGCCGCGTTCTCCGGCAGCGACATGCCCAGTGCCTCCACCATCGAGGCCATGGTCGAGGCCGTGCCCATGGTCATGCAGCTGCCCCTGGAGCGCTGCATGCAGGCCTCGGCCTCGTTGAACTCGGCCTGGGTCAGGGTGCCGGCGCGGACCATCTCCGACATCTCGATCACCCCGGTGCCCGAGCCCACCGGCTTGCCGCGCCAGTTGCCCGACAGCGAGGGGCCGCCGGACACGCCGATGGTCGGCAGGTCCACGCTGGCCGCGCCCATCAGCAGCGAGGGCGTGGTCTTGTCGCAGCCCATCAGCAGCACCACGCCATCGATCGGGTTGGCGCGGATGGATTCCTCCACGTCCATCGAGGCGAGGTTGCGGAACAGCATGGCCGTGGGCCGCACCTGGGTCTCGCCCAGGGACATCACCGGGAACTCCAGCGGGAAGCCGCCGGCCTCGTACACGCCGCGCTTGACGTGCTCGGCCAGCTCGCGGAAGGAGCTGTTGCAGGGCGTCAGTTCCGACCAGGTATTGCAGATGCCGATCACCGGGCGGCCATCGAACATGTCGTGCGGCAGGCCCAGGCCCTTGAGCCAGCTGCGGTAGTAGAAGCCCTGCTTGCCCTCGCGGCCGAACCACTGCTGGCTGCGTAAGGGCTTTTTGCTGGAGTCGCTCATGCGCTAGGGATCCCTGCCCAGGAGGAGAGGGCGGGCAGGCGGGGAGGGACTCCCGCGCGGCCCACCTGTTGCGCACGGATGCTACCGGGCCGGGACATGCCCGAAAAATAACAATTCCGCCGGTTGGGATATGAGGATTGCAATGCGGAATGGTCCGCGCCTGGGCCAGCCCGGCTGGGCCGGATCCTCGCGTGGTATCCCCTGCCGGAACGGGGTCGCGGGTGGTGCACGGCGGATGCGCCGCGCCGGCGCGCGGAATACCCTCGCCCATGCGGGCAGGACCCCGGGGCATATCCATTCCTTCCGTCCCGCATCGCGGGACGCCAACAGGGAGCGCATGCATGGCGGCAGCAAGGAAGCAGGGCACGGGTGGCGCGGCGCGGCGGGAGCAAGACGACACGCCGGGCGTGGACGCGCTGGTCGCGCGGCTCTCGCATCCGCTGGCGCCGCTGCTGCAGCGGATCCGGGCGGCCATCCTCGCGGCCGATCCGGCGATCGGCGAGGGCATCAAGTGGAACTCGCCGAGCTTCCACCGCCATGGCTGGTTCGCCACGATCAACTGCCGGCGCCCGGACCTGCTGCAGGTGGTGTTCCACTGCGGCGCGAAGGTGCAGGCCGGCAGCACGGTGCGCGAGGCGGTGGACGACCCGCGCGGGCTGCTGGCCTGGCCTTCGGCCGACCGGGCGCTGGTGGCGTTCGCCAGCGAGGCGGACTTCGCCGCGGCCGAGGAGGACTTCCGCCGGATCGTGGCGCAGTGGGCGGCGTACGCGGGATAGGGTGGGTCGCGGCGGCGTGGTCCGCAGGCGCGCCTCGCGCGCCGGCAGGGAAAGGTGCACGCTGGTCCGGCTTTCCACGCTGGAGGTGCGCCATGGATTCCGACCTGGATGGCATGAGCCGCGAGCAGCTGGTCGCGGAGGTGGTGAGGCTGCGCAACGCGATCCGCGCCCATCGCGACAGCTCCGGGCATGCGCTGTGCTGGTACCACCCGGACCTTTGGAGCCTGTTGCCGGAGCAGTCCACCGCCAGGCCGGTGGTGCCGGAGTGGCCCGTGTTCCTGCGCGGCTGCATCCGCTACCGGCAGTCGCTGGACGAGCAGCTGGCGGACGCGCCGCGTTCGTCCGTGGAGTATCCGGGCGACGGGGCCTGACTGCCGCGGGTGGAGCCGATTGGCAGCGTTCCTGTTCCCGCGCCCTGCGGTGGCGGGGCACGGACGGCGGTTGTCTACAATGCCGGCGACCCGTCGCGCCCTGCCGGAGGCGGGGGTCATGCCCCGGTTTCCTGCGGCCCATGCCGCCGGAGCGCGCAGGAATAGCGTTGCTGCCATGGAGTAATCGATGACTGCCTATGCTGTTGCGGTAATACGCGAGACCCGGTTCTGCGACGAGATCAAGGAATACCTGCAACGCATCGACGACACGCTGGCTCCTTTCTCCGGCAAGTACCGCGTGCATGGAGGTCCCTACCAGCCGCTCGAGGGGTCATGGTCGGGGGACCTGGTCATCATCGAGTTCCCCTCCATGGAACTGGCCAGGAGCTGGTACGAGTCGGAGGCGTACCAGGCCATCCGTCCCTTGCGCACGAAGAACACGGAGGGGGATGTCCTCCTGGTCCAGGGCGTGCCGGAGGGGCACAGGGGCGTGGATCTCCTTGGGTAAGGCCGGGGCCGCCCTGGTGGCAATGCGCAGCTTCCTGGCGGCGGACGTGCTGACCCTGTTGGCGGCCGCGGTCGTGGTGGGCGCGGCAGCCGTGCTGTTCACCTTCCCGCAGGACCCGCGGGCGTGGCAGGCGGCCACCTGGACCTTGGTGGGCGGGCTGGTGGTGTTGTCGGTGCTGGTCGTCTCCTGCGGCATCCGGATGGCCCGGAATCGCGCGGCGAGGGGGTGGCGGAGTATCGTGGCCTTCGCGATCGGCCTGGCATGCCTTGCGCCGTTCGCCGCTGCACTGCTGCTGGCGTAGGCCCCGCGCGATCCGGCGAGGGCCGCATCGGCCGGGGCGGTGGAGCCTTCCGCAAGCCTGCACGCCGGAGGAGGCAGCATGGAAAAGCCGGGCAAGCCGACGACCGTCGAGGGGTACATCGCCGCCGCCGCGCCGGGGAATGCGCAGGCGCGGCTGCGCGAGATGCGCCAGTGCCTGCGCGAGGCGGCACCGCAGGCACGGGAGTCGCTGAAGTGGGGCAAGCCGGCTTTCAGCCTTGGCACCGTGCTTTACGTCTATTCGGTCCACAAGCGGCACGTCAGCTTGCACCCTGCGGTCGGCGCGGTGGCGCACTTCGCCGCCGAGCTGGGCGGCTACGCGACGTCCGGCAACACCATCCAGTTCCCGCTCGATGCGCCGCTGCCGCTGGACTTGATCCGCCGCATGGCCGGATTCCGGGTGCGCGAGGTGGTGGAGCACGGGGGGGGGATGGAAATAGGCCCCGGTACCGGCGTTGACAGGCAAGTCGTGGCTGCCTTCATCGTCGACGACATCCAGGCCGAGTACGAGCGCCTGCTGGCCGCCGGCGTGCGCTTCACCCAGCCGCCGGTGGCGATGGGCCCGGTGACCATCGCCGTGCTCGATGACACCCCTGCGGCAACCTGGTCCAGCTGCTGCGGAAGAACACCTGGCCGTAGCCCGGAAAAGCGGAACGCTTCCGGTTTCCGGCGTTGCGGTACCCGGATGCGGCCGGGTACCTGCGATCCCGGGGCGCGACGAGGCCAGGGCCGTCGCCACCGGCCCGCCATCCTGGAGCGCGTCTCCCGAACCTCTCGCGATGGCAGGGAGCAAGAAGAAGGGCGCCTTGCGGCGCCCTTCGCGGGTCACGCGTTGACGGCGGATCTCACTCCAGCCGGAGCACCACCACCGACTTGGCCGGCAGTTCGACCTTGAGGGTGTTGCCGTTGAGGCTGGCGCCATTGAAGGCGGCGGGCTTCACCACCTCGGGGCGGTCGAAGGTGTTGTGCGCGGTGATCGCGTCGGCGGTCAGCACGCGGCCGCTGACGGCGCGGGCCTGCAGGCCGCTGACGCTGGCGGAAATGCTCGCCGGCCGGTTGGGGTCGAGGTTGCTGAGGGCCACGTACACGTGCCCGTCCTTCGCGCGCACCGCCGAGCCGTGCACGCCGGGGATGGCGCTGTTGCCGTGGCGGTACTGCGGAGCCTTCAGCTCCAGCGGCAGGTAGGTCGCGTCCTGCCAGGGCTTGTACATCTCGAAGACGTGGTAGGTGGGCGTGAGCACCATCTTCCCGCCCTCGGTGAGGATCATCGCCTGCAGCACGTTCACCATCTGCGCGATGTTGCCCATCTTCACCCGGCGCGCGTGCTTGCTCATCGCGTCGAAGTGGATCGCGGCCACCAGGGCGTCGCGCAGGGTGTTCTGCTGCTGCAGGAAGCCCGGGTTGGTGCCGGGGTAGGCCTCGTACCAGGTGCCCCACTCGTCGAGGTACAGGGCGACCTTGTTCTCCGGGTCGTACTTGTCCATCACCTCGATGTGCCTGCGCAGCAGCTCGTCGACCTTCAGCGCGCTTTCCAGGGTCTGGAACCAGGCGGCCTCGTCGAACTCGAAGCTGGAGGCGCGCGGCGGCCAGCCGCCGGGCACGGTGTAGTAATGCACCGACAAGGCATCCATGTGCTTGCCGGCGATCTTCATCATCACCTCGGTCCAGTTGTAGTCGTCGCCATTGGCGCCGGCGGCGACCTTGGTGACGGTCTGGCCGGCGGGCACCTTGACGAAGGTCTGGAACTGGCGGTGCAGGTTGGCGGCGTGCTCGGGCGTCATGTTGCCGCCGCAGCCCCACATCTCGTTGCCGATGCCGAAGAAGGGCACCTTCCACGGCTTGTCGCGGCCGTTGGCGCGGCGCTCCTCGGCCAGCGAGGAGCCCTTCTCGTAGGTCATGTACTCGACCCACTCGGCCATCTCGCGCGGCGAGCCGCTGCCGGTGTTGCCGGAGACGTAGGCGTCGGTGCCCAGCAGCTCGGCGAAGTCCATGAACTCATGGGTGCCGAAGCTGTTGGGTTCTTCCACGCCACCCCAGTGGGTGTTGATCTTGACCCGCCGCTTCTCGCGCGGGCCGATGCCGTCGCGCCAGTAGTACTCGTCGGCGAAGCAGCCGCCGGGCCAGCGCACCACCGGCACCTGCAGCTGCTTCAGCGCGGCCAGCACGTCGTTGCGGTAGCCGCGGGTGTTGGGGATCTCCGAGTCCTCGCCGACCCAGATGCCGCCGTAGATGCCGTAGCCCAGGTGCTCGGCGAACTGGCCGAAGATGTAGCGGCTGACGGTCTCGCCGGGCTGGTCGGCGCGCAGGGTGGCGCTGGCCTGGACCGGCGCCTGCGCGCTGGCGGTGCCTGCGAACAGCAGCGCGGTGGCCAGCGCCAGCCGGGACAACGGGTTGTTGAGCATCGTCTTGCCTCGCTTTCTCGGTGGACGGTTGGGTTGGACGCGCACCGGGACGGCGAGGCTGCGGGCAGCCGCGACGGATCGGCACGACGTCCGGGCGATGCGCCCGGCGCCGGTGGCGGCGGGCGCAGGCCGGTCGAGCATAGTCAGGGCCCCGATAACCTGCCAATTACTTTGTCGGGCGCAGCCATACCCGTTCGCGTATCCCGCGCCAGGCCCCCTGGAGGGGCAAGGGGTATTCCTTTTCGCGCGGTTGGCATGCCCGGGGCGGGATTGGTCGACGCCCGGTGCGGTCGCTATCCTGCCCGCCGCCGGCAGCGGCCGGCGCGGACTGGGAAGGCGGATGGCGCACAGGCGGCCCTTTGGCGAACTGGACGACGGCAGGGCCGTGCACGCGCACGTGCTGGGCGATGGCAACGGGCTGCGCGCCGAGGTGCTGGACCTGGGCGGGATCCTGGCGCGGCTGGAATTCCCCGGTGAGCGCGGCCCGGTGGCGCTGGTGCTGGGGCTGCCGGACGCGCGTGCGTACTTCGCCGATCCGGCCTACCTGGGCATCGTGGTCGGGCGCTTCGGCAACCGCATTGGCGGCGCCGCGTTCACGGTCGATGGCCAGGCCTGCCGGGTCAGCGCCAACGAGGGACGCAACCACTTGCACGGCGGGCACCTGGGCTTTGGCCGGCGGCTTTGGCGGGTCGCCGCGCACGATCCCGGCCGGCTGGAGCTGCACTACCACTCGCCGGACGGCGAGGAGGGCTATCCGGGCAACCTCGACATGCGCGCGGTCTACAGCCTCCACGGCGCGCGCCTGCGCCTGGAGCTGGAAGCGGAGTGCGACGCGCCCACGCCGTTCAATCCCACCCACCATCCGTACTGGAACCTGGCCGGCGATCCGGCGGTGCCGGCCGCGGCGCAGTGGCTGCAGGCGCCAACCCGCGGCTTCCTGCCGGTGGACGGCGAGCTGATCCCGCTCGGCCAGGTGGCCGCGGCCGCCGGCACGCCGTTCGATTTCCGTGCCGCGCGCACGCTCGAGGCCGCGGCCGCCAGCGGCCATCCGCAGCTGGAGGTGGCCGGCGGTTACGACCACTGCCTGGTGCTGGAGGAGGGTGCGACCACCTGCGCCACGCTCTACTCGCCGCACAGCGGCATCGCCCTGCGCATCGACTGCGACGCGCCGGCACTGCAGCTGTACGACGGCCACGGCCTGGACCGGCAGCATCCGGGGCTCGGCCGCGGCCTGTGCCTGGAGCCGCAGGGCTATCCCGACGCGCCGAACCGGCCGCAGTTCCCGGACGCGATCCTGCGCCCGGGCACGCGCTTCCGGCGCGTGATCGAATACCGCTTCGCCAACGCCGGGCGCGGCTGCGCCTGGGGCGCGGTGGAAGCAGCGCTGGCGCAGGCTTGAGCCGCGCCACGCACCCGAACGCATGCGCGGCCCTGCCGCGCGCCACAGCCATGGAGGACACGCCGTGCCAAGCATCAACCTCGCCATCGTCGGTGTCGGCAAGATCGTGCGCGACCAGCACCTGCCCGCGGTCGCGGCCAATGCCGACTACCGCCTGGTGGCCGCGGCCAGCCGCAACGGCCGGGTGGACGGGATCGCCAACTTCGGCTCGATCGAGGAAATGCTGGCGGCGGTTCCGGAGATCGACGCGGTCTCGCTGTGCATGCCGCCGCAGTACCGCTACGCGGCCGCGGTGAAGGCGCTGGAGGCGGGCAAGCACGTGTTCCTGGAGAAGCCGCCGGGGGCCACGCTGTCGGAGGTGGAGGACCTGGCGGCGCAGGCGCGCGCCAAGGGCGTGACCCTGTTTGCCAGCTGGCACTCGCGGCACGCGCCGGCGGTGGAGGCGGCGCGCGCGTTCCTGGCCGGCACCACGGTGCGCTCGATGCGGGTGACCTGGAAGGAGGACGTGCGCCACTGGCACCCGGGCCAGGCCTGGATCTGGGAGGCCGGCGGCCTGGGCGTGTTCGACCCGGGCATCAATGCGCTGTCGATCGTCACCCGGATCCTGCCGCGGCCGGTATTCGCCACCGAGGCGACGCTGGAGTTCCCGCAGAACCGCGCCGCGCCGATCGCCGCCAGCATCCGCTTCAGCGATACCCAGGGCCTGGACCTGCGCGCCGAGTTCGACTGGCGCCAGACCGGGCCGCAGAGCTGGGACATCGAGGCGGAGACCGGGGCGGGGACCATGCTGCTGTCGCATGGCGGCGCGCGGTTGGCGGTCAATGGCCAGGTGGTCCATGCCGAGCCGGAGCAGGAGTACCCGGAGCTGTACCGCCACTTCGCCAGGCTGGTCCGTGCCGGCGAATCGGACGTGGACCTGGCGCCGCTGCGCCACGTGGCCGATGCCTTCATGCTTGGCCGGCGCGTGGTGGTCGAGCCGTTCCACGATTGAGTCGTTCCCGCACCCGGGCGCGGCCTCCGGCCCTGTACGGGCTACGCAGCGGTGCCGTAGACCTCGGCCGCGGTTTCCTGCAGCGCCTGCAGCACCGTGCGCGCGCCGGGCGAGAGCAGCCAGTCGGTGCGGGTGATGATGCCGAAGGAGTCCATGTGGCAGGACAGCTCCACCGGCAGGATCTTGACCATGCCGTAGGCGGCGTAATGCCGCGCCACGTCCACCGGGACCACGGCCAGGTAGTCGCTTTCCTGCAGCATCTTGGTGATGAACACCAGGGCGGTGGTCGCCAGCACGTGCTGCGGCGGCTGCAGTCCGGCGCTGCGGAACATCAGCTCGAAGCGGTGGCGCAGCACGCTGCCTTCCGGCGGCACGATCCAGCTGGCCTGGGCCAGGCCGGCCAGGTCCAGGCGCTTCCTCCCGAGGATCGGGTGGCCGGGGCGCACGATCGCGCAGATCTCCTCCTCGGCCAGGGCCTGGTACTGCAGGTGGGTCTTGTCGTGCTGCTCGAACAGGCGCGCGACCAGGAAGTCCAGGCGGTTCTGTTGCAGCCGCTCCAGCAGCACGTCCGAGCTTTCCACCAGCAGCGACACCCGCAGGTCCGGGGCGGTGCGCGCCACCCGTGCCAGCGCGGTGGGCAGCAGGCTCATCGCCGGCCCGGCGATCGCGCCGATCGCCACGCTGCCGGCCCAGCCGCCCCTGAGCGCCTCGATCTCCGCGCCGGCCTCGCCCAGGCTGGCCAGGGCGATGCGGGCGTGGCGGATCATGGTCTCGCCGTACCAGGTCGGGCGCATCCCGCGCGGCAGCCGCTCGAACAGCGCCACCCCCAGCATGTCCTCCAGGTCCTTCAGCAGCTTGGAGGCGGCCGGCTGCGACATGGCCAGGGTTTCGGCCGCGCGGTGGATGTTGCCTTCCTCGTCGATCGCGATCAGCAGCATCAGCTGCCGGGTCTTGAGGCGGGCGCGGACGAACCACGGCACGTTCTGCGGCACGTATGACACTCCAGTCGATACGAATGTTCATATATGTTATGCACGAATTTGCATTGGATGCATATTCGTCCAGCCGGCAGAATCGGCCGAGGCATGCGCGGTGGCTTCCGTCTCTCCCGGAAGCGGCATGCCTTCCCATCCCATGACGAGGGCGGCCGATGCGACTGATCCAGCTGCGGGACGATGGCGGTGACATCCGCGTCGGCGTGATCGAGGGCGAGGTGGTGCGCCTGCTGGACGGCGTCGACTCGACCTGGGCGCTGGCCAATGCCGCCATCGCCGCCGGCCGCAGCCTGGACGACGAGGCCGCCACCCGCGCCGGGGCCACCACGCTCGCCTACGCGCCGCTGCTGCGCGAGGGGCGGGTGCTGGGCCCGCTGCACCATCCCGATCCGGCGCATTGCCTGGTCACCGGCACCGGCCTGACCCACCTGGGCAGCGCCGCCGCGCGCGACGCCATGCACCAGAAGCTGCAGCAGCAGGCCGAGGAAGGCACGCTGACCGACTCCATGCGCATGTTCCAGTGGGGCGTGGAGGGTGGCATGCCGGCCCCGGGCACGGCGGGCGCGCAGCCGGAGTGGTTCTACAAGGGCGACGGCCAGATCGTGGTGCCGCCGGGCGCGCCGCTGCGCTCGCCGGACTTCGCCCTGGACGGTGGCGAGGAGCCGGAGCTGGTGGGGCTGTACGTGATCGGCCCGGATGGCACCCCGCACCGGCTGGGCTATGCCCTGGGCAACGAGTTCTCCGACCACGTCACCGAACGCCAGAACTACCTGTACCTGGCCCATTCCAAGCTGCGCACCTGCGCGGTGGGCCCGGAACTGCGCACCGGCCCGCTGCCGGCGGACCTGCGCGGCACCAGCCGCCTGCGCCGCGACGGCGCGGTGGTGTGGGAGAAGCCCTTCCTCACCGGCGAGGCCAACATGTGCCACTCGCTGGAGAACCTGGAGTACCACCACTTCAAGTACGCCGCGCACCGGCGCCCGGGCGACGTGCACCTGCACTTCTTCGGCACCGCCACCCTGAGCTTCGCCGACGGCGTGCGCGCGCAGCCGGGCGACGTGTTCGAGATCGAGATCGCCGAACTGGGCGCGCCGCTGGCCAACCCGCTGCAGGTGGTGCCGGCCGGCTTCGCCCCCGGCGGCGTGCGCGCGCTGTGAGCGCGGCCGGCAACAGGAGCAGTACGTGAACGAACCGCGTTATTCCAGCTACATCGCCGGCCAGTGGGTGGAAGGCGGGGGCAGCCTCGTCGACGAGAACCCGGCCAACCTCGACGCCCCGGTCGGCCACTACGGCGTGCTCGATGCCGCCGCGGTCGGCCAGGCGGTGGACGCGGCGGCCGCGGCGCTGCCGGCCTGGTCGCTGGCCACCCCGCAGCAGCGCGCCGAGGTGCTGGACTTCGTCGGCAGCGAGATCCTCGCCCGCAAGGAGGAACTGGGCCGGCTGCTGGCGCGCGAGGAGGGCAAGACCCTGGCCGAGAGCATCGGCGAGGCCGCCCGTGCCGGACAGATCTTCAAGTTCTTCGCCGGCGAGGCGCTGCGCATCCCCGGCGAGAAGCTGGCCTCCACCCGCCCGGGCGTGGACGTGGAGGTCACCCGCGAGCCGGTGGGCGTGGTCGGCATCATCGCGCCGTGGAACTTCCCGCTGGCGATCCCGGCCTGGAAGATCGCCCCGGCGCTGGCGTTCGGCAACACCGTGGTGTTCAAGCCGGCCGAGATCGTGCCCGGCTGCGCCTGGGCCCTGGCGGAGATCCTGTCGCGTGCCGGCCTGCCGGAGGGCGTGTTCAACATGGTCCTGGGCAGCGGCCGCACCGTGGGCCAGGCCCTGGTCGCGCACCCGAAGCTGGACGCGCTGACCTTCACCGGCTCGGTGCCCACCGGCCGCGCCCTGCTGGAGCAGGCGGCCGGGCGGGCACTGAAGGTGCAGATGGAGATGGGCGGCAAGAACCCGCTGGTGGTGCTGGCCGACGCCGACCTGGACCAGGCGGTGGAATGCGCGGTCAACGGCGCGTTCTTCTCCACCGGGCAGCGCTGCACCGCCTCCAGCCGGCTGATCGTCGAGGCGGCGGTGTACGACCGGTTCGTGGTGAAGATGCAGGCGCGCATGGCCCAGCTGCGGGTCGGCGATCCGCTGGACCCGCAGGTGCACATCGGCCCGGTCGCCAGCCAGGCGCAGCTGGACACCGACCTGGGCTACATCCGCGCCGGGCACGAGGACGGGGCCGAGCTGCTGGCCGGCGGTGGTCGGGTGGATTGTCCCACCCGCGGCCACTTCCTGGCGCCGACCCTGTTCGCCGCGCGCGCCAGCGACCGCATCTCGCGCGAGGAGATCTTCGGCCCGGTGGCCGCGCTGCTGCGCGCGGCCGACTACGAGCACGCCCTGGCCCTGGCCAACGACACCGAGTTCGGACTGTGCGCGGGCATCTGCACCACCTCGCTCCGGCACGCCACCCATTTCAAGCGGCACGCCCAGGCGGGCATGGTGATGGTCAACCTCCCTACCGCCGGGGTCGATCCGCACGTACCCTTCGGGGGGCGGAAGGCTTCCAGTTACGGACCGCGCGAGCAGGGGCGCTACGCGGTGGAGTTCTACACCACGGTCAAGACCGCCTATACATCGGCCTGAGGGCCAACCGCGGCCGCGCGCGCTGGAGGGCGCGCACGGCCAGCCGCGGCGAGGGTCGCGGCACGCGGCACAACAACGAATCGATCGGGAGGGAGCGATGAGGAAGTTCGTGTTCGGGATGCTGGCGCTGGGCGCCATGGCGCTGGCCGGCTGTTCCGGCGGCGGCGAGGGCAGCGGCGGCGAAGGCGGCGAGGGCAAGCCGATCACCGTCGGCTTCAGCCAGGTCGGCGCCGAGAGCGAGTGGCGCACCGCCAACACCCGCTCGGTGAAGGAGGCGCTGGCCGCGCCCGAGTTCCGCCTGCGCTTCTCCGACGCCCAGCAGAAGCAGGAAAACCAGATCAAGGCGATCCGCTCGTTCATCGCCCAGCGCGTGGACGTGATCGCGTTCTCGCCGGTGGTCGAGTCCGGCTGGGAGACGGTGCTGCGCGAGGCCAAGGCCGCCGGCATCCCGGTGGTGCTGACCGACCGCGCGGTGGACGTGTCCGACGACTCGCTGTACGTGACCCTGATCGGCTCGGACTTCGTCGAGGAAGGCCGCCGGGCAGCGCGCTGGCTGATCGAGGACAGCAAGGACAAGGAAGGGCCGATCCGCGTGGTCGAGCTGCAGGGCACCGTGGGTTCGGCCCCGGCCAACGACCGCATGCGCGGCTTCAAGGAAGTGATCGCCACCGATCCGCGCTTCCAGATCGTGCGCTCGCAGAGCGGCGACTTCACCCGCGCCAAGGGTAAGGAAGTGATGGAGGCCTTCCTCAAGGCCGAGGGTGGCCGCATCGACGTGCTGTTCGCGCACAACGACGACATGGCCATCGGCGCGATCCAGGCGATCGAGGAGGCCGGGCTGAAGCCGGGCCAGGACATCCGCATCGTCTCCATCGACGGCGTGCGCGGCGCGTTCGAGGCGATGAAGGCCGGCAAGCTCAACGCCACCGTGGAGTGCAACCCGCTGCTGGGCCCGCAGCTGGCGCAGCTGATCCGCGACGTGCACGCCGGGCGGCAGGTGCCCAAGCGCGTGGTGGTGGAGGAGGGCGTGTACACCATGGACCAGGCCGCCGCCGAACTGCCCAACCGGAAGTACTGATGGCGCCGGCGCAAGGGCACGCGCAGGGCGATGGCGGCCGCGGCGGGAGCGCGGCCGCGCCGGTCGTGCTGCAGGCCTCGGGCCTGCGCAAGCGCTTCGGCGCCACCCTGGCGCTGGACGACGCCGGGCTGGTGCTGCGTGCCGGCGAGATCCACGCGCTGATGGGCCAGAACGGCGCCGGCAAGTCCACCCTGATCAAGCTGGTCACCGGGGTCGAGCGTCCCGACGCCGGTCGCATCGAGCTGGACGGCCGCGAGGTCGCCCCGGGCACGCCGCTGGAAGCGCAGTCGCTGGGCATCAGCACGGTCTACCAGGAAGTGAACCTGTGCCCGAACCTGTCGGTGGCCGAGAACCTGTTCGCCGGGCGCTACCCGAAGCGGCGCTGGAGCGGCCTGATCGACTGGCCGAAGGTGCGCGCCGGCGCGCGCGAACTGCTGGCGCACCTGGGCCTGGACATCGACGTGGACCGCAGCCTGGGCAGCTACCCGGTGGCGGTGCAGCAGATGGTGGCCATCGCCCGCGCGCTGGGCGTGCAGGCGAAGGTGCTGGTGCTGGACGAGCCCACCTCCAGCCTGGACGAGGACGAGGTGCAGGCGCTGTTCGCGGTGATGCGCCGGCTGCGCGACCGCGGCATGGCGATCCTGTTCGTCACCCATTTCCTGGACCAGGTGTATGCGGTCTCCGACCGCATCACCGTGCTGCGCAACGGCACCCTGGTGGGCGAATACGCCGCATCGGAGCTGCCGCAGGGCGCGCTGGTGGCGGCCATGGTCGGGCGCGAGGTGGCGCTGGCCGGGGGGCGCGAGCCGGGGGAAAGCGTTGCGGCGGGCGAGGTGGTGGCCGAGGCGCGCGGCCTGGCCCGGCGCGGCGCGCTGCATCCGGTGGACCTGCAGCTGCGCGCCGGCGAGGTGCTGGGCCTGGGCGGGCTGCTGGGTTCCGGCCGCACCGAACTGGCGCGGCTGCTGTTCGGCCTGGACCGCGCCGACGCGGGCGAATTGCGCATCGGCGGCCAGGCGGTGCAGCTGCGGCATCCGGCCGAGGCGGTGGCGCGCGGGCTGGCGCTGTGCCCGGAGGAACGCAAGACCGAAGGCATCGTCGCCGGGCTGTCGGTGCGCGAGAACATCGTGCTGGCGCTGCAGGCGCGGCGCGGCTGGTGGCGCGCGCTGCCGCAGGCCAGGCAGGAGGAGATGGCGCGCGAATTCGTGCGCCTGCTCGGGATCAAGACCGCCGACATCGAGACGCCGGTGGGCGCGCTGTCCGGCGGCAACCAGCAGAAGGTGGTGCTGGCGCGCTGGCTGGCCACGCAGCCCTCGCTGCTGATCCTTGACGAACCGACCCGCGGCATCGACATCGCCGCCAAGCAGGAGATCATGGCCGAGGTGGTGAAACTGGCGCGGCAGGGCATGGCGGTGCTGTTCATTTCCGCCGAGATCGAGGAGCTGACCCGGCTCAGCGACCGCATCGCGGTGCTGCGCGAGCGGCGCAAGGCCGGCGAGCTGGACGGCGGCAGCGATGGCAGCCGGGTCCTGGACCTGATCGCGGGGCACGCATGAGCGAGGAACAGGCTCCCCTGGTGCAACCGGCACAGCCGCGGCCGCAGTCCGCGCGGCCGGGCCTGCGCGAGCGCCTGATGGCGCATCCGCTGCTGTGGCCGGCGCTGGCCCTGGTCCTGCTGCTGCTGGGCAACGCGCTGTTCAACCCCGGTTTCCTGGCGCTGCAGTGGCGTGACGGGCACCTGTACGGAAACCTCGTCGACATCGCCAACCGGGCGGCTCCACTTGCGCTGGTTTCGCTGGGCATGACCCTGGTGATCGCGGTGCGTGGCCTGGACATCTCGGTGGGCGCGGTGCTGGCGATCAGCGCCACGGTCGCGGCCTGGACCATCGCCCGCATGCAGGCCGGCGGCAGCGGGGGCCTGGCACCGCTGTTCGGCGCGATCGCCGCGGCGCTGGCGGTGGCCGCGCTGTGCGGGCTGTGGAATGGCGTGCTGGTGGTCAGGGTCGGGATGCAGCCGATCATCGCCACCCTGATCCTGATGGTGGCCGGGCGCGGGGTGGCCCAGCTGATCGGCGATGGGCAGATCCTCACCATCTACTACGCGCCCTACGCCTTCCTCGGCAACGGCTTCCTGTTCGGCCTGCCGTTCTCGCTGTTCGTGCTGGCGGCGGTGTTCGTGGGCCTGAAGCTGCTGCTGGACCGCACCGCGCTGGGGCTGTTCGTGCGCGCCATCGGCCACAACCCGGCCGCGGCCCACGTGGCCGGCATCCGCGCCCGCGCCATCGCCCTGTCGCTGTACGTGTTCTGCAGCTTCAGCGCCGGCCTGGCCGGGCTGCTGGTCAGCTCCAACGTGGCCAGCGCCGATGCCAACAACGCCGGCCAGCTGCTGGAGCTGGACGCGATCCTGGCCGTGGCCCTGGGCGGCAGCGCCCTGTCCGGCGGCCGCTTCAGCCTGGCCGGCAGCCTGCTGGGCGCGCTGATCATCCAGACCCTGACCACCACCATCTACGCCATCGGCGTGCCGCCGCAGGTCAACCTGGTGGTCAAGGCGCTGCTGGTGACCGCGGTGCTGCTGCTGCAGTCGCCGCAGTTCCGGGCCAAGGCCAGGACGCTGTTCAGCCGCAGGGAGGCACGCGCATGAGCATCGCGATGCGCGCCCCGGGGGCCGGCAACCTGCTGCGCCGGCTGCGCGAGCCCGGCCTGCTGTCGCTGGCGGTGACCCTGGCCCTGTTCGTGGCCATGTCCGCCGCCGGCGGCATCCTCTACGAAGGCTTCCTGTCGCCGCAGGTGTTCCTGAACCTGCTGATCGACAACGCCTTCCTGCTGATCGTCGCGGTCGGCATGACCTTCGTGATCCTCACCGGCGGCATCGACCTGTCGGTGGGCGCGGTGGTGGCCTTCACCACGGTGCTGCTGGCCAGCCTGGTGGAGAAACACGGCTGGCATCCGCTGGCGGCAATCCCGCTGGTGCTGCTGATCGGCACCGGCTTTGGCGCGCTGATGGGCGTGCTGATCGAACGCTACCGGCTGCAGCCGTTCGTGGTGACCCTGGCCGGCATGTTCCTGGCGCGCGGCGCGGCGACCCTGGTCAGCGTGGATTCGATTGGCATCAACCATGCCTTCCACGTGGCCGTGGCCAGCACCCGGGTGCCGCTGGGCGGCGGTGCCTCGCTCTCGGTGGCGGCGCTGGTGGCGCTGGCGGTGGTGGCGGCCGGCGTGGTGCTGGCCGGTTCCACCCGCTTCGGGCGCACGGTGTACGCCATTGGCGGCAGCGCGCAGTCGGCGGAGCTGATGGGCCTGCCGGTGGACGCGACCCTGATCAAGGTCTACGCCCTCAGCGGCTTCTGCTCGGCGCTGGCCGGCGTGGTCTACACGTTCTACATGCTCAGCGGCTACAGCCTGCACGGCATGGGCCTGGAGCTGGATGCGATCGCCGCGGTGGTGATCGGCGGCACCCTGCTCGCGGGCGGTAGCGGCTACGTGCTGGGTTCGCTGTTCGGGGTGCTGGTGCTGGGCCTGATCCAGACCCTGATCGTGTTCGACGGCACCCTCAGCTCGTGGTGGACGCGCATTGCCATCGGCGTGCTGCTGCTGGCGTTCTGCCTGTTGCAGCGCCTGCTGGCGCGGGGCGGTCAAGCGAGTGGAGGCGGTCATGGCTGACAAGTGGCTCCGTGCGCGCGCCGCGCGCGTGCTGGCGGCACTGGCATTGGCGGGCGCCTGGCTGCCGCTGCAGGCGGCCACGCCGGCGCTGGGCGAGGTCGCAAGTCCGGACGGCAGGCTGCGCGTGGAGATGGCGCTGGACGAGGCCGGCCGCCCCACCTGGCGGCTGCTGCGCGAAGGCCGCGAGGTGATCGCGCCGTCGCCGCTGGGCATGGTGGGCGAGGGCGTGGACCTGTCGCGCGGGCTGGCCTTCGCCGGTGCCGATCCGGTGCAGGCGGTGGCCGACGACTACGAGCTGCTGTCCGGAAAGCGCCGCCACAACCATTACCGCGCCAACCGCCGCGTGTTCCGCTGGGAGGATGGGCGGGGCCACGAGCTGGCCGTGGCCTGGCAGCTGTCCAACGATGGCGCCGCGTTCCGCTACGAGCTGCAGCGCCCGGTACCGGGGCTGGATACCTGGAAGCGCGATGCGGCCACGTTCCGCCTGCCGGTCGATGCCCATGCCTGGCTGCAGCCGCTGGCCGAGCCCAAGACCGGCTTCGGCCGCACCAATCCCTCCTACGAGGAGTACTACCTGCAGGACGTTGCGGTGGGCACGCCTTCGCCGCTGGGGCATGGCTGGGTGTTCCCGGCGCTGTTCCGCAGCGGGCAGGACTGGATCCTGCTCAGCGAGGGCAGCCTGCGCCGCGGCGATGCCGGCAGCCGCCTGCTCGATGGCGCGGTTCCGGGCGAGTACCTGCTCGGCTTCCCCGACGCACGCGAAGCCCTGCCGGGCGGGGCGGCGTTGCCGTGGATCGAGGGGTTCCCGTGGCGTTCGCCGTGGCGCATCGTCGCGGTGGGCGACCTGGCCACCGTGGCCGATTCCACCCTCGGCACCGACCTGGCCGACCCGCCGGCGGTGGCCGCGCCCTCGGTGCCGGGCAAGGCCTCGTGGAGCTGGCCGCTGCTGGGCGACGACCACACCGTGTTCGAGGTGCAGAAGCAGTTCGTCGACTACGCCGCGCGCATGGGCTGGCGCTACACCCTTGTGGACGCGCTGTGGGACGTGCAGATCGGCGAGGCGAAGATGCGCGAGCTGGTGGACTACGCGCGCGGCAAGGGCGTGTCGGTGCTGGTCTGGTACAACTCGGCCGGCGACTGGAACGAGGCGCCGCAGACCCCGCGCAGCCGCCTGCTGGACCATGCCAGCCGGGTGCGCGAGTTCGACAAGCTCAAGGCCATGGGCGTGGCCGGGCTGAAGGTGGATTTCTTCGGCGGCGACGGCTCGTCGATGATCGCCTACTACCTGGACCTGCTGGCCGACTCGGCTCCGTACGGCTTCCAGATGAACTTCCACGGCTCGACCCTGCCGCGCGGCTGGCAGCGCACCTGGCCGCACCTGCAGACCATGGAAGCGGTGCGCGGGCTGGAGTTCGCCACCTTCGAGCAGGCCAATGCCGACCGCGTCCCGGTGCACGCGGCGACCCTGCCGTTCACCCGCAACGTGTTCGACCCGATGGACTTCACCCCGCTGGCCATGGTCAAGCTCAACGACCGCGTCCAGCGCCGCACCAGCGCGGCGTTCGAGCTGGCGCAGTCGGTGCTGTTCGTCTCCGGCATCCAGCACTACGCCGAGACCGCCGAGGGCATGGCGCAGGTGCCGGAGTACGTGCGCCACTTCCTTGCCGGCCTGCCGGAGGCATGGGACGACAGCCGCTTCATCGATGGCTACCCGGGCCGGTGCGCGGTGTTCGTGCGCGAAGGCGGCGGGCGCCGCTACGTGGCCGGGATCAATGCCGGGCCGGGACCGCGCAGGATCGTGTTGGACGCCGGCAAGCTGGGCGGTGGCGTGCTGCGCGGCCAGCTGCTCACCGATGGCGGCGACGCGCCGGGCTTCGCGGAACGGCAGGTGGAGCTGGCGCCCGGCCGGCCGCTGGAACTGGAGCTGCCGGCCGCCGGCGGCTTCGTGCTGCAGCTGGATTGATGCGACGGCGCCCAGGGCGCGCCGCGCGGGGAGGCAAGTGATGGTGTTCGCGCGACCATTCGGGCTGGCGTGCCTGCTGATGTTGCTGCTGGCGGGCGGCGTGTCCGCGGTCGCTGCGCCAGCCAGCTGGACCGCCGACAACGGCAACGGCACCTACACCAACCCGATCTTCTACGACGAGTTCTCCGACCCGGACCTGGTCCGGGTGGACGACTGGTTCTACATGACCGGCACCACCATGCACGCGGTGCCTGGCCTGCCGCTGCTGCGCTCGCGCGACCTGGTGAACTGGGAATTCGTCTCGTACGCGCTCACGGAGTTCCCGCCCGGACCCGAGTACCGGCTGGAGGACGGCAAGGACCTGTACGGCCAGGGCATCTGGGCGCCGGTGCTGCGTTACCACGATGGCCGCTTCCATGTCTTCGCCAACATCAACGAGCGCGGCCTGCACGTGTTCACCGCCAGCGACCCGGCGGGGCCGTGGGACCACACGGTGATCGACCGCAACCTGCATGACCTGTCGGTGCTGTTCGACGACGACGGCCGGGTGTGGGCGGTGTTCAACTACAACGAGGTGCGGCTGGTGGAGCTCAAGCCGGACCTGTCCGGCGTGGTCGAGGGCAGCGAGCGGGTCATCATCCCGGCCGGCAATGGCATGGGCGAGGGCCACCACTTCTACAAGATCGACGGGCGCTACTACATCATCAGCGCCAACTACGCCCCGGTCGGGCGCATGCAGGCCGCGCGCGCCGACCGCCTCGATGGTCCATGGGAGACGGTGGCGATCAGCGCCAGCGAGAGCATGGGCTTCCAGCGCGGCTGGTGGGAGGACAGCGTGGGCCAGCGCTCGCCGGTTCCGGCCGACGGTGCGTCGTTCTCTTCGCACAAGCCCGCGGACAACGCGCTGGGCGCCGTGCCGCTGCACCAGGGCGGCATCGTGCAGGCGCCGGACGGCAGGTGGTGGGGCTTCTCGATGATGGACCTCAAGTCCGTCGGCCGCACCACCTTCCTGTCGCCGGTCACCTGGCACGATGGCTGGCCGTACTTCGGCCTGCCGGGCAACCTGGGGCGCACGCCGCGTACCTGGACCAAGCCGGTGGTGGACCCACGCATCCGGCCGCATGCGCCGTACGTGCGCAGCGACGCCTTCTCCGCGCCGCGGCTGCAGCCGGTGTGGCAGTGGAACCACCAGCCGCTGGACGGCAAGTGGTCGCTGCGCGAGCGCCCGGGCCACCTGCGCCTGCACGCGCTGCCGGCCGAAGGCTTCCTGCATGCGCGCAACAGCCTGACCCAGCGCGTGGTGGGCCCGGAGGCCACGGCCACCGTGGTGCTGGATGCATCCGGGTTGCAGCCGGGCGACGTGGCCGGGCTGGGCCTGCTGAACATGCCGGCGGCGTGGCTGGCGGTGATGCAGGAGGACGGACGCCGCGTGCTGCGTTGGTATTCGCAGGCGCAGGACCGCCGGGTCGAGGTGCCACTGCCCCGGGCCCGCGTGCACCTGCGCGTGCGCGGCGACCACGACGAGGACCTGGCCTGGTTCTCCTGGAGTGCGGACGGGCGCCGCTTCCACGACATCGGCGAGCCGGTGCGGCTGCCGTACCAGCTCAAGACCTTCCAGGGCTCGCGCTACGCGCTGTTCGCGTACAACAGCGCCGGGCGCGAAGGCGGATATGCGGACTTCGACCGTTTCGACCTGCACGAGCCGCTGGCCGACCGCTCGCGCAACATCCCGCTGGGCAAGGTGGTGAGGCTGGAGAACCTGGGCGATGGCAGCGTGGCCGCAGTCCATCCGCTGGGCGTGGTGCAACCGGTGGCGGCCGACGACGGGAGGGCGCGGTCGCCGTCTGCCCGTTTCCGCGTGCATGACCGCGGCAATGGCCAGGTGGCGCTGGAAGCGATGGATGGCAGCGGCTTCCTGACCGTGGTCGGCATCGGCCTGTCCGCCGACGTGCGCCTGTTGCCCGAGCATCCGGTGGACAGCCGCTTCATGTGGCAGGACCTGCTGCGCGGCCAGTTCATGCTGCTGTCGATGAAGACCCACCGCTACCTGGGCATCCTGCCCGGCAGCGGCGAGCCCTATGCCGCCGACCGCCCCGGCACGCGACCCGACCGTCGCGACGGCACGGTGCTGGCGTGGAAGCTGGCGGAGGACTAGCCAAGGCAGCGGCCCTGGCCCTGCCCGCGCCACGTTCCGCGAACTCCGAATCCCGGATCCCCGATCCCGAGCCCTTCAGACCTCCAGCGAAGCCGCGCCCCTGCGCCGTTGAAATGCGACGACGTCGGGGCCGTCGCCACGGCCCAGCAGTCTGGACGTGCGAGGCTTTAGACCTCTAACGAGGCCGCGCCCCTGCGCCGTTGAAGTGCGACGACGTCTGGGCCGTCGCCACGGCCCAGCAGTCTGGACGTGCGAGGCTTTTAGACCTCTAACGAGGCCGCGCCCCTGCGCCGTTGAAGTGCGACGACGTCGGGGCCGTCGCCACGGCCCAGCAGTCTGGACGTGCGAGGCTTTTAGACCTCTAACGAGGCCAGATCGCCCTTCGTCTCCAGCCACGCCTTGCGATCGCTTGCCCGCTTCTTGGCCAGCAGCATGTCCATCAGCGCGCGGGTCTGTTCACCGTCGTCGACGGTCAGCTGCACCAGGCGGCGGGTGTCGGGGTGGATGGTGGACTCGCGCAGCTGCTGCGGGTTCATCTCGCCCAGGCCCTTGAAGCGGGTCACGCTGACCTGGCCCTTGATCTTCTCGCGGGCGATCTTCTCCAGCAGCAGGCGCTTCTCTTCCTCGTCCAGGGCGTAGAACACCTGCTTGCCCACGTCCACGCGGAACAGTGGCGGCATGGCCACGAACACGTGGCCGGCGGCGACCAGGGCCGGGAAGTGGCGCAGGAACAGCGCCGACAGCAGGGTGGCGATGTGCAGGCCGTCGGAGTCGGCGTCGGCCAGGATCACGATCTTGCCGTAGCGCAGGCCCGACAGGTCGTCCTTGCCCGGATCGCAGCCGATGGCCACGGCCAGGTCGTGCACTTCCTGCGAGGCCAGCACGCTGCCGGAGGCCACTTCCCAGGTGTTGAGGATCTTGCCGCGCAGCGGGAGGATGGCCTGGAAGTCCTTGTCGCGCGCCTGCTTGGCACTGCCGCCGGCCGAGTCGCCTTCCACCAGGAACAGCTCGGTGCGCGACAGGTCCTGGCTGATGCAATCGGCCAGCTTGCCGGGCAGGGCCGGGCCCTGGGTGACCTTCTTGCGGACGACCTGCTTCTCGGTCTTCAGGCGCGCGCTGGCGCGCTCGATCGCGATCTGGGCGATGCGCTCGCCCATGTCCACGTTCTGGTTCAGCCACAGGCTGAAGGCGTCGTGCACGGCGCTCTCGATGAAGCCGGCGGCCTGGCGCGAGGACAGGCGCTCCTTGGTCTGGCCGCTGAACTGCGGGTCGCTCATCTTCAGCGACAGCACGAAGGCGACGCGGTCCCACACGTCCTCCGGCGCCAGCTTGACCCCGCGCGGCAGCAGGTTGCGGAAGTCGCAGAACTCGCGCAGCGCGTCGGTCAGGCCCGAGCGCAGGCCGTTGACGTGGGTGCCGTGCTGGGCGGTGGGGATCAGGTTGACGTAGCTCTCCTGGACCAGCTCGCCCTCCGGGACCCAGGCCACGGCCCAGTCCACCACCTCGGTCTCCTTCTTCAGCGAGCCGGTGAACAGCTCCGGCGGCAGCAGCTCGCGGCCGGCCAGTTCGCCCTTGAGGTAGTCGCGCAGGCCGTCCTCGTAGTGCCAGGTGTCGCGCTCGCCGGAGGCCTCGTCGAACAGGGTCACGGTCAGGCCGGGGCACAGCACGGCCTTGGCGCGCAGCAGGTGGCGCAGGGCGCGGACGTTGATCTTCGGGCTGTCGAAGTACTTCGGGTCCGGCCAGAAGCGCACGCGGGTGCCGGTGTTCTTCTTGCCGACGGTGCCGACCACCTCCAGCGGGGTGGCGCGGTTGCCGTCGCGGAAGGTGATGCGGTGCTCGGCGCCGTCGCGCTTGATGTGCACCTCGACCAGGGTGGACAGGGCGTTGACCACGCTCACGCCCACGCCGTGCAGGCCGCCGGAGAAGGTGTAGTTCTTGTTGCTGAACTTGCCGCCCGCGTGCAGGCGGGTGAGGATCAGCTCCACGCCCGGGATCTTCTCCTCGGGGTGGATGTCCACCGGCATGCCGCGGCCGTCGTCGGCCACCTCGCAGCTGCCGTCGCGGTACAGGGTGACCTCGACCGAGCGCGCATGCCCGGCCAGCGCCTCGTCCACCGCGTTGTCGATCACCTCCTGCGCCAGGTGGTTGGGGCGCGAGGTGTCGGTATACATGCCGGGCCGGCGCTTGACCGGGTCCAGGCCGGACAGGACTTCGATGTCGGCGGCGTTGTAACGGCTGCTCATGGAACCTTCGGTGACGCGGTAAAGACGCGCAAGTGTGCGGCCTGTCTGCCGTTTTTGCACGCCCGCCAGCCCGTTCAGGCCGGCGCAGGGCGCGCGGACGTATAACCGGGGCCGCGGCACGAGCCGCGGCCGGCCGCCCCCCGTGGCCGGCGCAATGCCCCCCCAAGCGGAGGAACGCCATGAACCGACGCCTGATCTGGAGCGCAGTGGCCGCCGCGGTGGCGGTCGCGGCCATCGCCGTCCCGGCGCTGGCCCAGGAGCGCAAGGCCGAGGGCCGCCAGGGTGCGCTGGCCGAGCACAAGGCCCAGGAGGCCAGGGACAATGCCGAGGCCGACGAACGCGCCCGCCGCCGCGAGGCGGCCCGGTCCGGCCAGGACCCGCGCAACAAGTCGCGCCCGCAGCGCGAAGAGGAAGAAGAGCAGCGCGAACGGCGCTGAAGGCGCCCGTTCGGGACCTGTTCCAGGCCCGCCGGCCCTTGTCCGGCGGGCTTTTTCGTCGGCTCCGGGCGCGCCGGCGGGTAGCCGCCGGCTTGGGCTCGGGCGGTCGAGCCGGTAAACTACGGCTTTCCGGAGCCCCGCCAAATGACTCCCCTGATCTTCGTTACCGGCGGCGTGGTGTCCTCGCTAGGCAAGGGCATCGCCGCCGCTTCGCTCGCGTCCATCCTCGAGGCCCGTGGCCTGCGGGTCACGATGATGAAGCTAGACCCCTACATCAACGTGGACCCGGGCACCATGAGCCCGTTCCAGCACGGCGAGGTCTACGTCACCGACGACGGCGCCGAGACCGACCTGGACCTGGGCCACTACGAGCGCTTCGTGCGCACCCGCCTGAGCCGCAAGAATTCGGTCACCACCGGCCGGATCTACGCCGAGGTGATCCGCAAGGAGCGCCGCGGCGACTACCTCGGCGCCACCGTGCAGGTGATCCCGCACATCACCGACGAGATCCGCCGCTGCATCGACGAGGCCACCGAGGGCTACGACGTGGCCCTGGTCGAGATCGGCGGCACGGTGGGCGACATCGAGTCGCTGCCGTTCCTGGAGGCGATCCGCCAGATCCGTGCCGAGCGCGGCCCGGAGAAGGCGCTGTTCATGCACCTGACCCTGGTGCCGTGGATCGCCGCCGCCGGCGAGCTGAAGACCAAGCCGACCCAGCACTCGGTCAAGGAACTGCGCTCGATCGGCATCCAGCCGGACGTGCTGCTGTGCCGTTCCGAGCAGCCGCTGCCGGACGGCGAGCGCCGCAAGATCGCGCTGTTCACCAACGTCCCCGAGCGCGCCGTCATCTCGGTGCAGGACGTGGACGTGCTGTACAAGCTGCCGCTGGAGCTGCACGCCCAGGGCCTGGACGCGCTGGTGGTCGACCGCCTGCGCCTGCAGCCGCCGCGCCCGGCCGACCTGCACGAGTGGGAGGCCGCGGTCGACGCCACGGTCAACCCGGTGGACGAGGTCACCATCGCCGTGGTCGGCAAGTACGTGGACCACAAGGACGCGTACAAGTCGGTGGGCGAGGCGCTCAAGCACGGCGGCCTGCGCCAGCGCACCCGGGTCAACCTGAAGTGGCTGGAGTCGCAGGACATGGAGACCGCAGGCGCCGAGGCGCTGCTGGCCGACGTGGACGGCATCCTGGTCCCGGGCGGCTTCGGCGACCGCGGCTTCGAGGGCAAGGTCCTGACCTCGAAGTTCGCGCGCGAGCACGGCATCCCGTACTTCGGCATCTGCTACGGCATGCAGGCGGCGGTGGTGGACTTCGCCCGCCACCGCGCCGGGCTGGAAGGCGCCAACAGCACCGAGAACGACAAGCAGTGCCCGCACCCGGTGATCGGCCTGATCACCGAGTGGCGCACCAGCACCGGCGAGGTGGAGAAGCGCGACGAGAAGTCCGACCTGGGCGGCACCATGCGCCTGGGCCTGCAGGAGCAGCGGCTCAAGCCGGGCACCCTGGCGCGCGAGCTGTACGGCAAGGACGTGGTCGCCGAGCGCCACCGCCACCGCTACGAGTTCAACAACCGCTACCGCACCCAGCTGGAGGACGCCGGCCTGGTCATCTCGGCCAAGTCGATGGACGACACCCTGGTGGAGATGGTGGAGCTGCCGCGCAACGAGCATCCGTGGTTCCTGGCCTGCCAGGCCCACCCGGAGTTCCTGTCCACCCCGCGCGAGGGCCATCCGCTGTTCGTCGGCTTCATCCGCGCCGCGCGCGAGAAGAAGGCCGGCGGCAAGCTGCTGAAGGAGGCGCGGGCCTGAGGCCCGCCGCCCGGTTGGCGCGCCCTTCGCGCCGGCCGGGGTGAACCGATCGTCCAGTTGCCGGCGCCGCGCGCCGGCTGCCGTCCCCGGAAGAGGAAGAAGCAATGAAACTGTGTGGATTCGAAGTCGGCCTGGACCAGCCGCTGTTCCTGATCGCCGGCCCCTGCGTGATCGAATCGATGCAGCTGCAGCTGGACGTGGCCGGCAGGCTCAAGGAGATCACCGGCAAGCTGGGCATCAACTTCATCTTCAAGTCCAGCTTCGACAAGGCCAACCGTACCTCCGGCAGCAGCTTCCGCGGCCCGGGCCTGGAGGAGGGCCTGAAGGTGCTGGCCGAGGTCAAGCGCCAGATCGGCGTGCCGGTGCTGACCGACGTGCACGAATACACCCCGCTGCACGAGGTGGCCGCGGTGGTGGACGTGCTGCAGACCCCGGCGTTCCTGGTGCGGCAGACCGACTTCATCCGCAACGTGTGCTCGGCCGGCAAGCCGGTGAACATCAAGAAGGGCCAGTTCCTTTCGCCGTGGGACATGAAGCCGGTGGTGGAGAAGGCCAAGTCCACCGGCAACGAGCAGATCCTGGTGTGCGAGCGCGGCGCCAGCTTCGGCTACAACAACCTGGTCAGCGACATGCGCTCGCTGAGCGTGATGCGGCAGACCGGCTGCCCGGTGGTGTTCGACGCCACCCATTCGGTGCAGCTGCCGGGCGGCCAGGGCACCAGCTCCGGCGGCCAGCGCGAGTTCGTGCCGGTGCTGGCGCGCGCGGCGGTGGCCGTGGGCGTGGCCGGCCTGTTCGCCGAGACCCACCCGGATCCGGCCAAGGCCCTGTCCGACGGCCCCAATGCCTGGCCGCTGGGCAAGATGGAGGCGCTGCTGGAAACCCTGCTGGCGCTGGACTCGATCACCAAGAAGCACGGCTTCATCGAACAGACCCTCTGAAACCGCCCCGTGGGGGTGGCCAGGGCACGACCAGGCGGGCGCCCCAGGGCGCCCGTCCTGCGTTCCGGGGCGGCCGTTTCCGCGGCAACGAAGGCGGGCCGCCGCAAGTGGCGGAAAAGCCCGGGAAAAGCCGCCAAAGCCGGGCCCGGCTCCGTTAAACTTCCGGACGACTCCACCCACTGGACGCTAGCCATCCCAATGACCAGCATCGCCAAGATCCACGCCCGCGAAATCCTCGACAGCCGCGGCAACCCCACCCTCGAAGCCGAGGTCACCCTGGCCGATGGTTCCTTCGGCCGTGCCGCGGTGCCGTCCGGCGCCTCCACCGGCACCAAGGAGGCGGTGGAGCTGCGCGACGGCGACAAGACCCGCTACCTGGGCAAGGGCGTGAAGAACGCGGTGGCCAACGTCAACGGCGCCATCGCCGAGGCCCTGGCCGGCTTCGACGCCGCCGACCAGCAGGGCCTGGACCGCCGCCTGATCGACCTGGACGGCACCGAGAACAAGGGCCGCCTGGGCGCCAACGCGCTGCTGGGCGTGTCGCTGGCCGCCGCCCATGCCGTGGCCGCCTCGAAGAAGCAGCCGCTGTGGCAGTACATCGCCTCGATCACCGAGTCGAACGTGTCGCTGCCGGTGCCGATGATGAACATCATCAACGGCGGCGCCCACGCCGACAACAACGTCGACTTCCAGGAGTTCATGATCCTGCCGGTCGGCGCCTCCTCGTTCTCCGAGGCCCTGCGCGCCGGCACCGAGGTGTTCCACTCGCTCAAGTCCGTGCTCAAGGGCCACGGCCTGAGCACCGCGGTGGGCGACGAGGGCGGCTTCGCCCCGGACTTCCGCAGCAACGTCGAGGCCCTGGACACCATCCTGGAGGCCATTGGCAAGGCCGGCTACAAGGCCGGCGAGGACGTGCTGCTGGGCCTGGACGTGGCCTCCAGCGAGTTCTACGACAACGGCAAGTACCACCTGGTGGGCGAGAACAAGCGCCTGTCCTCCGAGCAGTTCGTCGACTTCCTGGCCGACTGGGTCGCCCAGTACCCGATCATCACCATCGAGGACGGCCTGGCCGAGGACGACTGGGCCGGCTGGAAGCAGCTGACCGAGCGCCTGGGCAGCAAGGTGCAGCTGGTCGGCGACGACCTGTTCGTGACCAACCCGAAGATCCTCAAGCAGGGCATCGACTCGGGCACCGCCAACGCGATCCTGATCAAGGTCAACCAGATCGGTACCCTGAGCGAGACCCTGGACGCCATCGCCATGGCGCACAAGGCCGGCTACGCCTCGATCGTCTCGCACCGCTCGGGCGAGACCGAGGACACCACGATCTCGGACATCGCCGTGGCCACCACAGCGACCCAGATCAAGACCGGCTCGCTGTGCCGCAGCGACCGCGTGGCCAAGTACAACCAGCTGCTGCGCATCGAGGAAGCGCTGGGCGGCTCGGCCCGCTACGCCGGCCGCGACGCCTTCGTCTCGCTGAAGCGCTGAGGGAGGATCGCCCGTGTTGCGATGGGTGCTCCTGGGGCTGGTCCTGCTGCTGGGATGGCTGCAGTACCGGCTCTGGTTCGGCATCGGCAACGCGGGCGAGGTCACCGCGCTGGCGGCGCAGGTCGAGGCCCAGCGCCGCGAGAATGCGGGCCTGGAGGAACGCAACGCCGCGCTCGCGGCCGAGGTACGCGACCTCAAGGAGGGCGTGGCCGCGGTCGAGGAGCGCGCGCGCAGCGAGCTGGGCATGATCAAGCCGGGCGAGGTGTTCTATCGCGTG
The DNA here is from genome assembly GCF_003931645.1 of Pseudoxanthomonas sp. SGT-18. NCBI lineage: Bacteria > Pseudomonadati > Pseudomonadota > Gammaproteobacteria > Lysobacterales > Lysobacteraceae > Pseudoxanthomonas > Pseudoxanthomonas sp. SGT-18. Next base: position 102,263 of record NZ_RRYJ01000004.1, read on the forward strand.
GTCGAGGACACCCCGCCGCGCCCGCTGCCGCCCCCGCCGGCGGCGGAGGAGGACTGATGGGCGGCATCTGGGCGGTGGTGCCCGCGGCGGGCCGCGGCACCCGTTTCGGCGGCGAGGTCCCCAAGCAATACCTGGAAGTGGCCGGCAAGCCGTTGCTGGTGCACACCCTCGACGCGCTGCTGGCGCACCCGGCGGTGGCCGGGGTGGTGGTGGCGCTGTCCGGCGACGACCCGCGCTGGCCTGGCTGGCACGAGTACCGCGGCAAGCCGCTGCTGGCCTGCACCGGCGGCGACAGCCGCGCCGCCTCGGTGCTGGCCGCGCTGCAGGCGCTGCCCGAATCGGTGCGCCCGGACGATTTCGTGCTGGTCCACGATGCCGCCCGTCCCAACCTGGCGCTGGAGGACCTGGACCGGTTGCTGGAGCGCGGCCGGCTCGATCCGGTCGGCGCGATCCTGGCTGCGCCGGTGCGCGACACCCTCAAGCGCGCCGGCGACGACGGCGGCATCGACCGCACCGAGCCGCGCGAGCGGCTGTGGCGCGCGCTGACCCCGCAGCTGTTCCGGCGCCTGCAGCTGACCCGCGCCCTGGAGGCCGCCGCGGCCGCAGGGGTGGAGGTCACCGACGAGGCCATGGCGTTCGAACTGCAGGGCCAGCGCCCGCTGCTGGTGGAAGGCCGCGAGGACAACTTCAAGGTCACCACGCCCGCCGACCTGGCACGGTTCGAGTTCGAGCTTTCGCGCCGCTGAGCGGTGCCGGCACGACAGGGAGGTCGTGATGGCGAAGGTGGGAAGGTTCTTCCGCGACGCGTTGCTGGCTGACCCGGATGGCCGCCTGTTGTGGCGGTCGTTCCTGGCCTTCCTGGTCTCCCTCGCCGGTGCCCTGGCCTGCGTCGCGCTCGGGCTTGCCGTGCTGGAGCTTGCAGGCCTTCCGAGGGACGGAATGGACCAGGTCGACGCCGGTACCGGATGGCGCGCCTTCATCGGGGGCGTCCTGTTCGCGCCGGTGGTGGAGACCCTGCTGCTGGGCGGGATGCTGGCGCTGATGCCAGGGCGCTGGAGCATCCCGTCCAGGGCCTTGCTCGCAGGCTTGCTCTGGGGGCTGCTGCATGGCCTGGTCGCGCCGATCTGGTTCATCGGCACCTGGTTCCCGTTCTTCGTCTTCAGCTGTTGCTGGATGACCTGGCGCCGGCGCTCCTTCCGCCACGCCTTCGCCGCCGCGGCGCTGCCGCATGCGCTGCAGAACCTGGTGGCGTTCTGGCCCGACATCCTCGCTGGCTGAGGGGATACGCCCGGTCCTGCCACCCGGAGGGCACAATAGGCACGACGTGCCGGACCGTCCGGCAACGACCGGAACCTGCGACATGGCAATCGACATCCCTCCCTTCCGCATCGGCCAGGGCTACGACGTCCACGTGTTCGGCGAGGGCGACCACGTGATGCTTGGCGGCGTGCGCGTGCCGCACGAGCGCGGCGTGGTCGCGCACAGCGACGGCGACGTGGCCCTGCATGCGCTGTGCGACGCCATCCTCGGCGCGCTGGCGCTGGGCGACATCGGCGTGCACTTCCCGCCCGGCGACGAGCGCTGGCGCGGCGCCGACAGCCTGGTGCTGCTGCGCCACTGCGTCGGCCTGGTGGCCGGCTGCGGCTGGAAGCTGGGCAACGCCGACATCACCATCGTCTGCGAGCGGCCCAAGGTCGGCCCGCACGCGGCGCAGATGCGCCAGCGCATCGCCGAAGCCTGCGGCGTGGACCTGGACGCGATCAGCGTCAAGGCCACCACCAGCGAGAAGCTGGGCTTCACCGGCCGCGGCGAGGGCATCGCCGCGCAGGCGGTGGCGATGCTGGTGCGCGCGTGAACGCGCCGATGCAGGCCTTCGGCGCGCCGGTGCTGGCGGCGCGGATCCGCTCCGTCCCGGAGGATTTCCGGGTCGAGGAACTGGACGGTTTCGAGGCCAGCGGCGACGGCGAGCACCTGCTGCTGACCATCGAGAAGCGCGGCATGAACACCGGCTTCGTCGCCGGGGAGATCGCGCGCTGGGCCGGGGTGCCGGAGGTGGCGGTCGGCTATGCCGGGCTCAAGGACCGCCACGCGGTCACCGTGCAGCGCTTCAGCGTGCAGCTGCCCGGGCGCGAGCCGCCACCGCTGGATGCGCTGGAGCGCGAGGGCCTGCGCGTGCTGGCCCAGGCCCGCCACAGGCGCAAGCTGCCGCGCGGGGCGCTGGCCGGCAACCGCTTCGTGCTGGTGCTGCGCGGGGTGCAGGGCGAACACGCGGCGATCGAGGATCGGTTGCGGCAGGTCGCCGCCCGCGGCGTGCCCAATGCCTTCGGCGACCAGCGCTTCGGCCATGGCGGCGGCAACATCGCCAAGGCGCTGGCGATGTTCGCCGGCAAGCGGGTGGGGCGCGAGCAGCGTTCGATGCTGCTGTCGGCGGCGCGCTCGGCGCTGTTCAACCAGGTGCTGGCCGCGCGCGTGGCCGACGGCAGCTGGGACCGCGGCCTGGACGGCGAGGTCTGGGCCCTGGAGGGCAGCCGCAGCGTGTTCGGACCAGAGCCGATGACGGAAGACATCGCCAGGCGCCTGGCCGCGTTCGACATCCATCCCAGCGGTCCGCTGTGGGGCCGCGGCGCGCCGCGCAGCGAAGGCGCCTGCCAGGCGCTGGAGCTGGCGGCGATGGACGACCCGACCTCGCTGAAGCTGCGCGAGGGCCTAGAACGCGCCGGCCTGGAGCAGGAGCGGCGCGCGCTGCGCCTGCGCCCGCAGGGACTGGTCTGGCGCTGGCTTGCCAATGACCTGCTGGAACTGGCGTTCGCGTTGCCGGCCGGCTGCTATGCGACCGCGGTGCTGGACCAGCTGGGCCGGATCGAGGATGCCGCGGCACGCCCACCGGCCGCGGGAGGGGAAGGCGGCCCGGCGCCCGCGTAGCCCGGATCGGCGAAGCGCGTCCGGTACTTGGCGGGCGTGTCCTCCCGGATGCGGCCTGCGGCCCTGTCCGGGCTACGCCACCGGTCCCGGCCTGCGGCGGCCGGATCGGGCCGCCGGAAACACGAAGGGCGCCGCAAGGCGCCCTTCGTGCCTGTGCCTGCTGGCGCTGGCGTCAGAAGCCGCCGCCGAAGGTGAACTGCAGGCGCTCCAGCTCGTCGCCTTCCTTCTTGCGGAACGGGAACGCGTAGCTGATCGAGATCGGGCCCACCGGGGCGCGCCACAGCAGGGCCACGCCGGCGGAGGCGCGCAGCTCGCCGCTGTCGAAGTCGTCGATGCCGTTGTACACGTTGCCGAAGTCGACGAAGGCCGAGACGCGCGCGGCATTGCTGTCGAACAGCTTGGGGAACACCATCTCGATCTGGCCGACGGTCTTCAGCGAGCCGCCCATCGGCTGGCCGCGGTAGCCGGCGATGACCTCCGAGCGCGGGCCCAGGGTGTTGTCGCGGAAGCCGCGCACCGAGCGGGTGCCGCCGGCGTAGAAGTTCTCGAAGAACGGCAGCCCGGAAGCGGTGACGGTCTTGCGGTAGCCGGCCGCGTCCGGCGTGCAGGGATCGGCGGTGGTGCCGTCGACCGGGACGCACAGGTGGCGGGTGGTCTCGCTGCCGTAGCTGTCGCCGTAGCCCAGGTCCAGGCCGGTGCGCAGCACGAACGCCGGGCTCAGGCGCCAGTAGCGCGAGAACTCGTAGCTGAGCTTGTAGTACTCGGCGGTCGAGCCGGGCAGGGTGGTTTCCAGGCCCACGCGCTGGTAGGTGCCGCGGGTGGGCATGAAGAAGTCGTTGCGGGTGTCGCGCGCCCAGCCCAGCTCGGTGCGCCAGGCGTGGAAGGTGCGCTGGCCGACCGCGTCGAGGTAGTCGACGATCGCCTGCGGGGTGTAGCCGCCCCAGGCCTGGATCTGGTTGCTGTCGATGCCGAACAGCAGCGAGACCGAGCTGTGCTCGGTGATCGGCAGGCCCAGCACGGTCTGCACCGCGGCGTTGGTGCTGTTGTACTGGGCGGTGTTGAAGTCCGAGTAGTCCAGCTCGCGCCACCAGACGTTGTAGCCCAGCGACACGCCCTCGTCGGTGAAGAACGGGTTGATGTAGGAGAACGCGTAGCGCTGCAGGTAGTCGCTGCGCTGCGCCTCCACCGACACGCGGTTGCCGCCGCCGAGGAAGTTGCTCTGCGACAGCTGCACCGAGGCGGTCATGCCAGCCAGCTGCGAGTAGCCGAGGCCGAACACGAAGCTGCCGGAGGTGGTCTCCTTGACGTTGAACACCACGTCCACCTGGTCGCCGCTGCCCGGCACCTGCGGGGTCTCGACCTCGACGGTCTCGAAGTAGCCCAGGCGGCGCAGGCGCACGGTGGAGCGGTCGATCGCCGCCTGCGAATACCAGGCGTTCTCGAACTGGCGCATCTCGCGGCGCAGGACCTCGTCGGAGGTGCGGGTGTTGCCCTTGAACACGATCCGGCGCACGTTCACGCGCGGGCCGGGGATCACCTGCAGGTTGATCGCCACGGTGCGGTCGGCGCGGTTCGGGGTCGGGATCGGGTTGACCCGGGCGAAGGCGTAGCCGATGTTGCTGAGGGTGTTGGTGATGGCGTCGGCGCTGGCTTCAAGCAGCACGCGCGAGAAGGTGTCGCCGGCCTTGGGGATCACCATGCGCTCGACCACGTCCTGCGGCAGGATGGTGTCGCCGGTGACCTTGATTTCGGAGATCTTGTAGACCTCGCCCTCGGTGATCGAGGTGCTCAGGTACATCTCGCGCTTGTCGGGGCTGATCGACACCTGGGTGGAGTCGATGCTGAAGTCCACGTAGCCGCGGTCCAGGTACCAGGAGTTGAGCTTCTCCATGTCGCCGGAGAGCTTTTCCTTGGAGTACTGGTCGTCGCGGCGGTACCAGGACATCCACGAGCTTTCCTTGGACTCCCAGGTATCCAGGATCTCCTCGGTGTCGAAGGACTCGGCGCCCACCAGGTTGACGTGGCGGATCTTGGCCGCCTTGCCTTCCTTGATGTCGATGGTCACGTCCACGCGGTTGCGGTCCAGCTGGCTGACCGTGGGCGTGATCTGGACGTTGTACTTGCCGCGGTTGTTGTACTGGCGGGTCAGCTCCTGGGTGACGCGGTCCAGTGCCAGGCGGTCGAAGGTCTCGCCCTCGGCCAGGCCGATGTCCTGCAGGCCGCGCAGCAGGTCCTCGCTCTTGATGTCCTTGTTGCCGTTGAGCGTGAGCTTGTTGATCGCCGGGCGCTCGGTGACGGTGATCACCAGGATGTCGCCCTGGCGGTCCAGGCGCACGTCCTCGAAGAAGCCGGTGCGGTACAGGGCGCGCACGGTGTCGCCGGCCTTGGACGCGTCCAGGGTCTCGCCGCGCTCCACCGGCAGGTAGGTGAAGACCGTGCCGGCCGCGATGCGCTGCAGCCCGTCGATGCGGATGTCCGCGACGGTGAACGGCTCGGCCGTCTGCGCCATCGCCGACAGGCTCAGGGACGAGGCGAGGGCGAGGGCGAGCAGGCGGCGAACGGGGAATCGCGTCATGTCACATCCGGTGGAAAACGGGTATCGGGGCAGGAATCGCCGGCGCCGCGCGCCGGTGGTCGTCAGGGTCATCGCGGGAGCAGGCCGAGCAGGTCGTTGTAGAAGGCCAGGCCCATCAGGCCGGCCAGCAGGGCCAGGCCGACGTACTGGCCGGTGGCCATCGCCCGCTCGCTCAACGGACTGCCCTTGATCAACTCGATCGAATAATACAGGAGGTGGCCGCCGTCCAAGACCGGGATCGGCAGCAGGTTGATGATGGCCAGGCTCAGCGACAGCAGGGCCAGGAAGTACAGGAACCAGTCGGCGCCACGCTTGGCCGAGGCGTTGGCGGCACGGGCGATGGTGACCGGGCCGGAGAGGTTCTTCACCGAGGCCTCGCCGGTGACCATGCGCCGCATCATGCCCAGCGAGTCGGAGGCCAGGCGGCCGGTCTCGCGCAGCGCCACCGGCAGGGCCGCCAGCGGGCCGTAGCGCTGCACCGCGTCATAGGCCGGGGCCTGCGGCGGGGCCAGGACGATGCCCAGCTCCCACGCGCCGGCGCGGGCCGGATCGGTGCTGCGCCGCGGCTCCAGCTCGATCGCCAGGCGCTCGCCCTCGCGCTCGACCTCGATCATGCCCGGGCCGCCACGCTCGCCCAGGGCACGCACCAGCGGCGCGACCTCGTCGGCGGCGTTCACCGCCTGGCCGTCGATCGCCAGGATCACGTCGCCCGGCAGCAGGGCGCCGGCGGCGGCGCCGTCCGCGCGGACCTGGTCGATCCGGGCCGGGGCCAGCATGAACTGCCAGGCCAGGCCGGCGTGCTCGGCCAGGCGGCGCTCGTCCAGCTGGTCCGGCAGGCGCGACAGGCGCAGGGTGCGGGTGGCGACACGGCCGGCGGGATCCTCGACCGTGACCTCGATGTCGCGGCGGTCCAGCGCCGGAGCGGCCAGGGCCAGGCTGGCATCGGTCCAGGTCGCGACCTGGCGGCCGTCGACCGCGACCAGGCGGTCACCGCGCTGCAGACCGGCCTCGGCGGCCACGCCCCCGACCCGGCCCAGCACCGGGGCGTAGTCCTGGCGGCCGACCATGAACATCACCCACAGCAGGGCCACGCACAGCAGCAGGTTGGCGAGCGGGCCGGCGGCCACGATCGCGATCCGCCGCCACACGTTCTGGCGGTTGAACGCATGCGCCTGGCGGGTGATCGGGACATCGCCCTCGCGCTCGTCCAGCATCTTCACGTAGCCGCCCAGCGGGATGGCGGCGATGGCGAACTCGGTGCCGGCGCGGTTGCGGCGCGACCACAGCGGCTTGCCGAAGCCGACGGAGAAGCGCAGCACGTCCACGCCGCAGCGGCGGGCCACCCAGTAGTGGCCGAACTCATGGAAGGTCACCAGCAGCCCGAGGCTGACGATGAGCCACCAGACGGAGCCGAGGAACTCACCCATGGCGGGCATCCTGGAGCGGGGTGGCTGGGGCACCGCCGGGGGAACGGTGGTCGATCATCTGGCGGGTCACTCGGCGCGCGTCCGCGTCGGCCTGCAGCAGCGCCTCCAGGGAACTGGCGGGCGCGGCCGGCAATGCGGCGAGGGCATCCTCGACCAGCGCGGGAATGGCTAGGAAACCCACGCGCCCCTGAAGAAAGGCTGAAACCGCCTCCTCGTTGGCGGCGTTGAGCACCGCCGGGGCGGTGCCGCCGGCATCCATCGCCCCGCGCGCCAGGCGCAGGCAGGGGAAGGCGTCCATGTCCGGCGGCTCGAACTCCAGCCGGCCCTGGGCCAGCAGGTCCAGCCCGGCCACGCCGGACTCGATCCGCTCCGGCCAGCCCAGGCCCACCGCCAGGGCGGTGCGCATGTCCGGCAGGCCCAGCTGGGCCAGGGTGGAGCCGTCCACGTACTCGACCAGGGCGTGGACCAGGCTCTGCGGGTGCACCAGCACGTCGATCCGCGAGCCGGGCAGGCCGAACAGGTGGTGGGCCTCGATCACCTCCAGGCCCTTGTTCATCAGGGTGGCCGAGTCGACCGAGATCTTCGGGCCCATCGACCACTTGGGATGGGCCACGGCCTGGGCCGGGGTGACCTCGGCCAACGAGGCCCGGCTGCGGCCGCGGAACGGGCCGCCGGAGGCGGTCAGCACGATCCGGCGCACGTCCTGGCCGCGGCAGGCGCGCAGGCACTGGAACACCGCGCTGTGCTCGCTGTCGATCGGCACGATGGTGGCGCCGGCGTCGCGCGCGGCGGCCATCACCAGCTCACCGGCCAGCACCAGCGATTCCTTGTTGGCCAGCAGCAGGCGCTTGCCGGCGCGGGCCGCGGACAGGGTGGAGCCGAGGCCGGCGGCGCCGACGATGGCGGCGACCACGGTGTCGCAATCGGGGCCGGCGGCCAGCGCCTCCAGGGCCTCGCTGCCGGCGTGGGCGCGGGTGGCCAGGCCGGCAGCGCGCAGCCCGTCGCGCAGGCGCGGGAACAGTGCCGGGTCGGCGATCACCGCGTGCTCGGGGCGGTGGGCGATGCACAGCTGGACCAGGGCATCGACCCGGCCGCCGGCGGCCAGCACGGTGGCGCGCATGCGCCGGGGATGGCGGGCGATGACATCGAGGGCCGAGGTCCCGATGGAGCCGGTGGCTCCGAGGACGGCGACCCGGCGGATGTCGGCGGGGGAAGACATGGGGAAGGCCTCGCTCAGAACCCGGCGATTTCCTTGCCGATGGCGAAGACCGGCAGGGCGGCGAGGACGCCGTCGATGCGGTCCAGTACGCCGCCGTGGCCCGGGATCAGGTCGCCGGAATCCTTCACCCCGGCCTGGCGCTTGAGCAGGCTCTCGACCAGGTCGCCGACGATCGAGGCCAGGGCCGCGACCAGCGCGACCAGCGCCAGGCCCGGCCACTGCGCCACGCCGGCGCCGGCCAGGGCGCCGAAGGCCAGGGCCACCAGCACCGCGCCGGCAATGCCGCCCAGCGCGCCCTCGACCGTCTTGTTGGGGCTGATGGTCGGCGCCAGCTTGCGCCGGCCCAGGTGGCGGCCGGCGAAGTAGGCACCGGTGTCGGCCGCCCAGACCAGGGCCAGCGCGGCCAGCAGCCAGCGGTGGGCCATCGGCTCGCCCGGACCGCCGAGGGTGGCGAAGCTGTCCGAGTGCACCAGGCACAGGGCGCACCACGCCGGGACCACGGCCAGGGTGCCGGCGGCCAGCTTGAGCGCGCGGTTGGCGGGGCGGTCGGCGGCGCCGAAGCCCGGGCGCCACAGCCACAGCAGGGACAGCACCCAGCCGGCGGCGCCGGCCAGGGTCGCCAGCTGGAACAGCACCGGCGAGAAGCCGGCCTCGCTGCGCGAGGCCCAGACCAGCAGGACCATCAGCAGCAGGTTCAGGCCCACCAGCACGGTGCGCGGCAGGCTGTCGTCGACCCCGGCCAGCTTCAGCCATTCCCACAGGCCGGTCAGCATGACCAGGGCGGCCACGGCGGCCAGCCACGGGGTGGGCAGCAGCAGGATGGCGGCGATGGCCGTTGGGGCCATCACCAGGGCAGCAATCACGCGGGTGCGGGTCATGCGGAGGTCTCCGCTGCGGCGATCTGCGCGCTGGTCAGGCCGAACCGGCGCTCGCGCCGGCCGAAGTCGTCCAGGGCACGCTGCAGCACGCTGGCGTCCACGTCGGGCCAGAGCGTGTCGGTGAACCACAGCTCGGTGTAGGCCAGCTGCCAGAGCAGGAAGTTGCTGATCCGGTGGTCGCCACCGGTGCGGATGAACAGGTCCGGCGGGGGCAGGTCGGCCAGGGCGACGTGGGCGGCCATGGCCGCCTCGTCGATCCGCTCCGGGTCCAGGCGCCCGGCGGCCACCTCGCGCGCCAGGGCGCGGGCGGCGAAGGCGATGTCCTGGCGCCCGCCGTAGCTGGCGGCAACGGCCAGCTCGAGGCGGCCGTTGCCGGCGGTCTGCGCCTCGGCGGCGGCCATGCGCTCGCGGATCGCCGGGGAAAAGCGCTCGCGGTCGCCGATGAAGCGCAGGCGCACGCCGCGCTTGTCCAGCGCCCCGACCTCGCGTTCCAGCGCGCCCAGGAACAGCTTCATCAGGGCGTTGACTTCCTCCTCGGGCCGGCCCCAGTTTTCGCTGGAGAAGGCGAACAGGGTCAGCGCCCCGATGCCCCGGTCCAGGCAGAAGTCGATGGTGCGCTCGGCCGCGCGCGCGCCGGCGCGGTGGCCGACCACGCGCGGGCGGCGGCGGCGCTGCGCCCAGCGGCCGTTGCCGTCCATGATGACGGCAAGGTGGCGGGGGACCGGGGTGCGTTCTGGGGCGGACATGAGGGTCATGCGGATGGCAGACCGCTCAGACCGCCATCAGTTCCTGTTCCTTGGCCTTGACCACCTCGTCGACGTCCTTGATCGCCTTGTCGGTGATCTTCTGGATCTCGTCCTCGGCGCGGCGCACGTCGTCCTCGCTGATCTGCTTTTCCTTCAGCAGGTCCTTGACCTTCTGGTTGGCGTCGCGGCGGATGTTGCGGATGGCGACCTTGGCGTCCTCGCCCTCGCCGGCCACGACCTTGGCCAGCTCACGGCGGCGCTCCTCGGTCAGCGGCGGCAGGTTCAGGCGGATGGTGGTGCCGGCGGTGTTGGGGGTCAGGCCCAGGTCCGAGCCGAGGATGGCCTTCTCGATCGGGCCGACCATGCCCTTGTCCCAGGGCTGGATGACCAGGGAGCGGGCGTCGGACACGGAGACGGCGGCCACCTGCGACAGCGGGACCTCGCTGCCGTACGCGCTGACCCTGATCGAGTCGACCAGGCCGGTGGAGGCGCGCCCGGTGCGGACCTTGACGAGGTTGTGGCGCAGGGCCTCGATGCTCTTGGCCATGCGTGCCTGCGCGTCTTGCTTGATTTCGTTGATCATCGCCGTGTTTCCTGGTGGAGCCGAATCGGCCGATTATACGGGTAATGCCATCCCTGGCCCCGGGCGCGGCGGCAAGGCACGAAAAAGGGCCGCGCGTGCGCGGCCCTTCGCGGGGTCGGGGTGCGGCGGCCGCGGTCAGCGGCGGGCGCGGACCAGGGTGCCGATCGGCTCGCCGCGCAGGATGCCCATCAGGTTGCCCGGCACCGACAGGTCGTAGACCCGCAGCGGGATGCCGTGGTCGCGGCACAGGGCGAAGGCGGCGGTGTCCATCACCTGCAGGTCGCGGGCGATGACCTCGTTGTGGTCCAGTTCCTCGAAGCGCACCGCGTCGGGGTGCTTCTTCGGGTCCTTGTCGTACACGCCGTCGACCTTGGTGGCCTTCAGCAGCAGGTCGGCGTTGATCTCGATCGCGCGCAGGGCGGCGGCCGAGTCGGTGGTGAAGAACGGGTTGCCGGTGCCGGCGGCGAAGATCGCGATGCGGCCCTTCTCCAGGTGGCGCACGGCGCGGCGGCGGATGTAGTCCTCGCACACGTCGTTGATCTTGATCGCGCTCATCACCCGGACCTTGCCGCCGAGCTTCTCCAGCGCGTCCTGCATGGCCAGGGCGTTGATCACCGTGGCCAGCATGCCCATCTGGTCGCCGGTCACCCGGTCCATGCCGCCGGCGGCCAGGCCGGCGCCACGGAAGATGTTGCCGCCGCCGATCACCAGGGCGATCTCGGCACCGGCCTCGCGGGCCTCCATCACCTCGCCGGCGATGCGCCGGATCACCACCGGGTCGATGCCGTAGTCCTCCGACCCCATCAGCGCCTCTCCCGAAAGTTTCAGCAGCACGCGACGGTGGACGAGATCGGACATGGGGGGCCTCGGGAGTGGGGTGGACAAACGCGGGGATTCTAGCGGAAACCCCGGCGCCTGCGCCCGCACATCCTCACTGCCCGTGCTGGCCCACCTGGTTGCGGCCGCGGCGCTTGGCCAGGTACAGGGCCTGGTCGGCGGCCTGGAGCATGGCGCGGGCGTCGGCGAACGGGCTGTCGTGGCCGTCGCGGCTGGCGACGCCGGCGGAGAAGGTCACGTACAGCGGGTGGCCATCGACCACCGCCATCGGGGTGCGCGCGGTCTCCTCGAGGATCCGCCGCAGCACCCGTGCCGCGGCGGCCTCGTTGGAATGGGCCAGCACCACCAGGAACTCCTCGCCGCCGTAGCGCGCGACCAGGTCGGTGCTGCGCAGCAGGCGCTGCAGGGTCTGGGCGAACTGGCGCAGGACCTGGTCGCCGACCAGGTGGCCGTGGCGGTCGTTGATCTGCTTGAAGCCGTCCAGGTCGACGAAGGCGATCGACAGCGGCTGGCCGGCGGCGCTGGCGGCGGCGAACTCGCGCTCCAGCGCCTCCTCCAGCTGCATGCGGTTGTAGACCCCGGTCAGCGGGTCGCGCCGGGCCTGTTCGGTCAGGTGGCGGATGTGCTCGCGCGAGGCGTCGGCCTCGCGGCGGGCGCGGGCGGCCTCCTGGATCTCGCGCAGGTTGCGCAGCACCAGCAGCTCGCGCGCCTGCTCGATGATCGCCTGCAGGTGCGCCGGCTGCACGATGCGCATGTCGAACAGGGCGCCGAAGCCCTGCGCCGCCGAGGCCATCTGCGCCAGCAGGCTGTCCAGGGTGCCGGGGCCGCCGATGCCGCCGGCCTCGATCCGGGCCTCGGCCGCGGTGCGCAGGGCACCGTCGGGGTCGTCGTCGGCCAGCCACAGGGTGGCCACCGCGCCGGAGGCGAACACGCACGCCTGGAAGGCGTTGGCCGGGGCCGGGCAGCCCTCGCTGGCGGCGATCGCGTCGCACAGGTGGTCGGGCAGCTGCCACTGCCGGGCCAGCCAGGCGCCGGCCGCGGCATGGTCGTCGCCGAAGACCTCGCGCTCGCGCTCCAGCGGTGCCGGGACGCGGCCGCCGTCCTGCAGGGCCAGCCAGGCATCGGGGCGGGCCTGCAGCAGGGCCAGGGCGCCGATGTCCTGCAGCAGGCCGGCCAGCATCAGGTCCTCCAGCCGTTCCAGCCCGGCGTGCTCGCCCAGCAGGCGTGCGGCCAGGGCCGACAGCACGCTGCGCTTCCACAGCCGTTCCTGCTCGGCGGCGGCGCCGTCGGTGGCGCGCAGGCCGCGGGCCAGGGAGAAGCCCAGGGCCAGGCTCAGGGTGGCGTTGAGGCCCAGCATGGTGGTCGCCTGGGCCAGGGTCTCGACCCGGCGGCGCCCTGCGTACAGCGGGGAATTGGCCACCCGCAGCAGGCGCGCGCTGAGCGCGGGGTCCATGGCGATCACCCGCGCGGCGGTGGCCAGGTCCGCGTCGGGGTCCTGGGCCAGTTCGATGATCTGCAGGGCGATCGCCGGCGGCGACGGCAGGTTGCGGCAGTGCACGAGGCTGGCTTCGAGGTCCGGGTGCATCGTCTGTGGCTGTCAGGGGGAAACCTGCCGCCGTGGCGTGGGTCCACGGTCCCAACGTGGCGGTCCATGCGCTGGCGCATGGCTGCCTCCGCTACCGGTATCGGCTGGCTCGCCGGGGCCTTTAATGCGGAAAAGCCGCGGCGGGGCCGCGGCTTTTCCTCGGGGACTGCGCCAGGAGGCTGATCAGGCCAGGCCGGCCTGCTTCATGACCTCGGCGGCGAAGTCGTCTTCCTTCTTCTCGATGCCTTCGCCCACGGCCAGGCGCTCGAAGCGGACCACCTCGGCGCCGGCGGCCTTCAGCACCTGCTCGACGCTCTGGTTGGTGTCCAGCACGTACGGCTGGCCGTACAGGGTCACCTCGTTGACGATCTTGTTGATCTTGCCGGAGATGATCTTCTCCAGGATCTCGGCCGGCTTGGCCTTGTCCTTCTCGGACATCTTGGCCAGCTCGATCTCCTTCTCCTTGGCGATGAACTCGGCCGGGACGTCGGAGGCCTTGATGTGCGGCGGGTTCATGGCCGCCACGTGCATGGCGATGCCACGGGCCAGCTCGGCGTCGCCGCCCTTGACCTCGACCAGCACGCCGATGCGGCCGCCGTGGACGTAGGCGGCGACGTTGTTGGCGCTGTCGATGAGGGCCAGGCGGCGGACCTGCACGTTCTCGCCGACCTTGGCGATGACCGCGGCGCGGGCTTCCTCGACGGTCTCGCCGGAGGCCAGCTTGGCGGCCTTCAGGGCCTCGACGTCGGCGGCGCCGGAGGCCAGCGCGGCCTGGGCGACGGCCTCGGCGAAGGCCAGGAAGTTGGTGTCCTTGGCCACGAAGTCGGTCTCGGAGTTGATCTCCACCAGCACGGCCTTGCCGCCGTCCTGGGCGACCGCGATGCGGCCGTCGGCGGCCACGCGGCCGGCCTTCTTGTCGGCCTTGGCCAGGCCGGCCTTGCGCAGCCACTCGGCGGCGGCGTCGATGTTGCCGTTGTTCTCGGTCAGGGCCTTCTTGCACTCCATCATGCCGGCGCCGGTGCGCTCGCGCAGTTCCTTGACCAGGGAAGCAGTGATTTCCACGGGAATTCCTCTCTAACGGGATGAAGGTGGCTCCGCGCCGGGGCGGAGCGGGCGGAGGGCCGTCGCGCATGCCTGCGCGGGGCGGCCCGCCCGCAAGCGGGCCTGCCTGGGGCGGGCCCGCGGGGGGATGGCGGCCGCGCGGGGTGGCCGCCGGGTGCGGCTTACTCGGCCGCGGCGGCCTCGCCTTCCTCGGCCTTGCCCTTGCGCGGGCCCTTCTTGGCCGGGGCGCGGCGGGCGCCCTTGGCCTCGTCGGCCTCGATGAAGTCGCTCTCGGTCACGGTGGCGGCGTGCGGGGCGGCGGCCTTGCCCTCCAGCACCGCGTCGGCGGCGGCGCGGGCGTACAGCTGCACGGCGCGGATGGCGTCGTCGTTGCCCGGGATCGCGTAGTCGACCAGGTTGGGGTCGTAGTTGGTGTCGACCACGGCCACCACCGGGATGCCCAGCTTCTTGGCTTCCTTGATGGCGATGTCCTCGTGGCCGATGTCGATCACGAACAGGGCGTCGGGCAGGCGGTTCATGTCCTTGATGCCGCCCAGCGAGGCTTCCAGCTTCTCGCGCTCGCGGCGCAGGCCCAGGACCTCGTGCTTGACCAGCTTTTCGAAGGTGCCGTCGGTCTCGGCGGCCTCCAGCTCCTTCAGGCGGGCGACCGACTGCTTGACGGTGCGGAAGTTGGTCAGGGTGCCGCCCAGCCAGCGCTGGGTCATGTACGGCATGCCGCAGCGCTCGGCCTCTTCCTTCATGGCGTCGCGCGCGCTGCGCTTGGTGCCGATGAACAGGATGGTGCCGCGCTTCTGCGCGATGCCCGAGATGAAGTTCATCGCGTCCTGGAACAGCGGGACGGTCTTCTCGAGGTTGATGATGTGGATCTTGCCGCGCGCACCGAAGATGTACGGGGCCATCTTCGGGTTCCAGTAACGGGTCTGGTGGCCGAAGTGGACGCCGGCTTCCAGCATCTGGCGCATGGTGATCTGGGGCATTGCAGAACTCCTGGCAGTGGAACCGCCCCGCGGCCTGTCTGGGCAATGTGCGGGCGCCCGGGCGTGGCGCCGCGGGCATGGGTTCCGGGGTTGGGCCTCCCTGGCGCTTCCGTGGCCGAACCTGTCTGGCAGGCACCCCGGCACGGGCATTGGCGTCAGGTGTGTATTCGCCGGCCGGGACGGAGCCCGGTACCCTGCGCCCGGCGTGGGCGTCCCCCTGGCGGGGGCAAACAGAGACGCGGAAGTATACCTGCCGGGGCGGGGGCGGGGCAAACGACCCGGGGTGCGGGGGCGTGGCAGGCCGCGTGCGGGCGCGGAAGGGCCGCCGGAGGGGCGCGAATAGGCGATAATCCCCGCCATGACCCTGCACCTCAAGACCCCCGAAGAAATCGAGAAGATGCGCGTCGCCGGCCGCCTGGCCGCCGAGGTGCTGGAAATGATCACCCCGCACGTGAAGCCGGGGGTGAGCACCGAGGAACTGGACCGCATCTGCCACGACTACATCGTCAACGTGCAGGGCGCGATCCCGGCCAACGTCGGCTACCGGGGCTACCCCAAGGCCACCTGCATCTCCGTCAACAACGTCATCTGCCACGGCATCCCGAGCGCCACCAAGGTCCTCAAGGACGGCGACATCGTCAACATCGACGTCACCGTGATCAAGGACGGCTGGCACGGCGACACCAGCCGCATGTACTACGCCGGCACCCCGTCGGTGATGGCCCGGCGCCTGGTCGAGACCACGTTCGAGGCGATGTGGCGCGGCATCCGCGCGGTGAAGCCGGGTGCCACCCTGGGCGACGTCGGCCACGCCATCCAGAGCTACGCCGAATCCGAGCGCTTCTCGGTGGTGCGCGAGTAC
This sequence comes from Pseudoxanthomonas sp. SGT-18, assembly GCF_003931645.1. Classification (NCBI taxonomy): domain Bacteria; kingdom Pseudomonadati; phylum Pseudomonadota; class Gammaproteobacteria; order Lysobacterales; family Lysobacteraceae; genus Pseudoxanthomonas; species Pseudoxanthomonas sp. SGT-18. Next base: position 117,936 of record NZ_RRYJ01000004.1, read on the forward strand.
TGCGGCCACGGTATCGGCAAGGTCTACCACGACGAGCCGCAGGTGCTGCACTACGGCCGCCCGGGCGAGGGCCTGGTGCTCAAGCCGGGCATGACCTTCACCATCGAGCCGATGATCAACGAGGGCACCCGCTACACCCGCGTGCTGCCCGACGGCTGGACCGTGGTCACCAAGGACCGCAAGCTCTCCGCGCAGTGGGAGCACATGGTCGCCGTCACCGAGGACGGGGTGGACGTGCTGACGCTGGCGCCGGGCCAGCAGCCGCCGGCGTGAGCGGTCCCGGCCCGGTGGACGTGGCTGGCGTCGCCGCGACCAGCGACGCCGACTGGGCCGCCACCGCCCGCGCCCAGCTGGCCGCCGCCGACGCGCGGCTGGCCCGCCGCTACGGCCCCGAGGCCGACATCGACCGCCTGCTGGCGCTGCGCGCGCGCGCGGTGGACCTGGTCCTGCGCCAGGCCTGGGCGCGTTGCCTGGGCGAGGCTCCCGGGCTGGCCCTGTTCGCGGTGGGCGGCTACGGCCGCGGCGAACTGTTCCCGCGCTCGGACATCGACCTGCTGGTGCTGGCCGAGGCCGGCGCGCAGCAGGCGCACGAGGCCGCGCTTTCCCGCTTCTTCGCCCTGGCGTGGGACGCCGGCCTGCCGGTCGGCCACGCCGTGCGCTCGCCCGCCGAGTGCACCGCCGCGGCCGCCGACCAGACGGTGATGACCGCGCTGCTGGAGGCGCGCCCGCTGGTGGCCGACGCCGCCGCGCAGGCGGCCCTGGCCGACGCCATCTCCCCGCAGCGGGTATGGCCGCCGCGCGAGTTCTTCCTGGCCAAGCGCGAGGAGCTGCAGGCGCGCCACCAGCGCTTCGGCGACACCTCCGACAACCTCGAGCCCAACATCAAGGACGGCCCCGGCGGCCTGCGCGACCTGCACACCCTCGGCTGGATGGCGCTGCGCGCGTTCGGCGTCAGCGACCTGCACGCGGTGGTGGAGCTGGGCCACCTGGGCCAGGACGAGGCCGCGGCGCTGGCGCGCGAGCGCCGCGCCCTGGGCCGCCTGCGCTTCGGCCTGCACCTGGTGGCCGGGCGCCCCGAGGAGCGGCTGGGCTTCGACTACCAGAAGTTGCTGGCGCGGCGCCTGGGGCTTGAGGACGACGCCCACAGCCTGGCGGTCGAAAAGATGATGCAGGGCTTCTACCGCAGCGCCGCGATCGTGCGCCGGATCAGCGACCGGCTGCTGCAGCGCTTCGAGGAGACCTTCGACGGCGAGGCCGAGGCGGTGCCGCTGAACCCGGACTTCGGGCTCAAGCGCGGCTACCTCGCGGCCGCCGCGCCGTACTGGCCGGAGGGCGACCTGCGCGAGGTGCTGGGGCTGTTCTCGACCTGGGCCGCGCATCCGGAGATCCGCGGCCTGCACTCGCGCACCGCGCGCGCGCTGGCCGAGGCGCTGCCGCGGCTGCCGCCCTATACCGAGGCCGGCCCGGCGGCGCGCGCCCGCTTCATGGCCCTGCTGCGCGGGCCGCGCCCGGTCGAGACCCTGACCCGGCTGGCGCGGCTGGGCGTGCTCGGCCAGTACCTGCCGGCCTTCGCCCGGGTCTCCGGGCGCATGCAGTTCGACCTGTTCCACGCCTACACCGTGGACCAGCACACCCTGATGGTGCTGCGGAACATGGCGGGTTTCGCCAGCGGCCAGCCGGACGAGCGCTTCTCCATCGCCCACGAGGTCTGGCCGCGCCTGCGCAAACCCGAGCTGCTGCTGCTGGCCGGCCTGTTCCACGACATCGCCAAGGGCCGCGGCGGCGACCATTCCGAGCTGGGCGCGGTGGACGCGCGCGAGTTCTGCGCCGCGCACGGGCTCAGCGAGTCCGACACCGGGCTCGTGGCCTGGCTGGTGGAGCAGCACCTGCGCATGTCGGTGACCGCGCAGAAGCAGGACATCGCCGACCCGGAGGTGGTGCGCCGCTTCGCCATCCTGATGGGCGAGCGCGAGCGCCTGGACTACCTGTACCTGCTGACCTGCGCCGACATCGCCGGCACCAGCCCCAAGGTCTGGAACGCATGGAAGGACCGCCTGCTGGCCGACCTCTACCTGGCCACCCGGCGCATGCTGCGCGAGGGCCTGGAGGCGCCGCTGGACGTGGAGGCGCGGGTGGCCGAGGCGCGCGAGGAGACCCGTGCCCTGGTGCGCGCGGCCGGCTTCGACGACGCCACCATCGACCGCCAGTTCGCGCAGATGCCGGACGAGGCCTTCCTGCGCTTCCGACCCGAGCAGCTGGCCTGGCAGACCATGCTGCTGGTGGACGTGCGCATGGGCGACACCCGGGTCGCGGTGCGGCGCATCGCCGGCACCGCGCTGGAGGTGTTCGTGCATTCGCCCGACCGCGACGGCCTGTTCGCCGCGATCGTGGCCACCCTGGACCGGCACGGCTACGGCATCCACCAGGCGCGCGTGCTGATGGGCCCCAACGGCACCGTGTTCGACACCTTCGAGGTGCTGCCGGCCGACAGCTTCGCCAGCGGCGACCCGGTGCAGCTGGAGGCGGCCCTGGCCCAGGCCCTGTCCGGCGAGCTGGACCAGGTGCGCGCCACCCGGCGCGCCGCGCCGCGGCAGTTGCGCCATTTCCGTTTCCCGCCGACGGTGGAGTTCAACACCACCGCCGACGGCCGCCGCAGCCTGCTGTCGCTGGTTTGCCCGGACCGCCCGGGCCTGCTGGCGGAGGTGGCGCTGGCGCTGCGCGCCTGCCGGCTGCGCGTGCACGACGCGCGCATCGCCACCTTCGGCGAGCGCGCCGAGGACCTTTTCCAGATCACCGACGAGCATGACCGGCCGCTGGACGGCGCCGCGCAGGAGGCCCTGCGCGCCGAGCTCCGCACGCGGCTGGATCCCGACAGCACAGGAGCCGCACGCTGATGGCAACGACGCCGAAGAAGACCCCCGCCACCCGCAAGCCCGCCGCGCCGCGCAAGCGCGCCGTCGCCGCCGCCGAGAAGCCCGGCCTGGCCGAGCTGCGCTTCTCGATCGAGGACGCGTTCGAACGCCGCGCCAGCCTGACCCTGGACGAGATCGACGGCTCCACCCGGCCGCTGGTCGAGCGCGTGATCGGCGGCCTGGAGAGCGGCGAGTTCCGCGTGGCCGAGCCGGACGGCAACGGCGGCTGGCAGGTGAACGAATGGCTCAAGAAGGCCGTGCTGCTGTACTTCCGGGTCAACGACATGGTGGTGATGGAAGGCGCGCCCGGCCCGTACTGGGACAAGGTGCCGCTGCGCTTCCAGGGCTGGGGCGAGGCCGAGTTCCGCAAGCTTGGCGTGCGCGTGGTGCCGGGCACCGTCGCCCGCCGCGGCACCTACTTCGGCAAGGACGTGGTGCTGATGCCCAGCTTCGTCAACATCGGCGCGCACGTGGGCGAGGGCACCATGGTCGACACCTGGGCCACGGTCGGTTCCTGCGCGCAGGTCGGCAAGCACTGCCACATCTCCGGCGGCGCCGGCATCGGCGGCGTGCTCGAGCCGCTGCAGGCCAGCCCGACCATCATCGAGGACCACTGCTTCATCGGCGCGCGCTCGGAGGTGGTGGAGGGCGTGGTCGTCGGCCACCACAGCGTGATCGGCATGGGCGTGTTCCTCGGCCAGTCGACCCGCATCTACAACCGCGCCACCGGCGAGATCAGCTATGGCTACGTGCCGCCGTACAGCGTGGTGGTGTCCGGCTCGCTGCCGGCTGCCGACGGAAGCCATTCGCTGTACTGTGCGGTGGTCGTCAAGCAGGTCGACGCCAGGACCCGCGCCAAGACCAGCATCAACGAGCTGCTGCGCGGCTGAGGATCCAGATCGTCCACTCCCGGGGGGTGAATGCCCATGAAGGCGGAACGCAGGAAGGGGAAGCGGGTTGGCTGGCTGGCGGCGGTGCTGGCGGCGGTGGTGCCGCTGGCATGCGCCGGGGAGCTGTCCCGCTACAGCGAGGACGGCCTGCGCGCCGAGCTGGCGGAGATCGCCGAGGCCGAGACCGCGGTGCTGGTGCCGATGCGCGACGGCGTCGGCCTGTCCACCAACGTCTGGCGGCCGAAGGGCGCCACCGGCAAGCTGCCGACGGTGCTGTGGAAGACCCCGTACAACGAGCACAACCCGCGCGGGCGCTCGGCGCAGCTGGCGATCGAGGCCGTGCGCCGCGGCTACGCCTTCGTGGTGCAGAACGAGCGCGGCCGCTACTTCAGCCAGGGCGACTACGAGATCCTCGGCCATCCGCAGACCGACGGCTGGGACACCCTGGACTGGATCGCGGCCCAGCCCTGGTCCAACGGCAAGGTCGGCACCCTGGGCTGCTCGTCCTCGGCCGAATGGCAGCTGGCGCTGGCGGCGCTGGACCACCCGGCGCACGCGGCGATGGTGCCGATGGCCGCCGGCGCCGGCATCGGCAAGGTCGGACGCTTCCGCGAGCAGGGCAACTTCTACACCGGCGGCGTGCCGCGCATCCTGTTTGCGGTGTGGATGTACGGGGTGGACAACCCGCTGCGCGCGCAGCTGCCGCAGGACCTCGACGGCCCGCTGCGTGCGCGCGTGGCCCAGTACAACGACCTGCACGCGACCAAGCCCAAGGTCGACTGGGCCAGGCACATCTGGCACCTGCCGTACAGCGAACTGCTGTCCTCGCTGGGCGAGCCGCCGGCGACCTGCGAGGCGCTGATCCGCCGCAACGGCCCGGCCGACCCGGCCTGGGAACAGGGTGGCCTGTACCACGACTCCATGGGCTGGGGCGTGCCGGCGCTGTGGTTCAACAGCTGGTACGACGTGTCCATCGGCCCGAACCTGGAGCTGTTCAACCACGCACGCAACGCCGGCACCGACGCCGAGGCCAGCGCCAACCAGTACGTGGTGGTCGGCCCCAACCCGCACTGCCAGTTCTGGCAGCTGGGCCCCGACTACACGGTCGGCGCGCGCAAGGTCGGCGACGCCAGCTTCCCGGTCAGCGAGCAGATCTGGGCGTTCTTCGACCGCTGGCTGAAGGGCGAGAAGAAGGCCTTCCCGTCCAGCACGCCGAAGGTGCGCTACTTCACCATCGGCCTGGACAAGTGGCAGGCCGACGAGCATTGGCCGCCGAAGGCGGCCAGGCCGCTGCGCCTGTACCTGCATTCGGACGGCCGCGCCAACTCGCTGCACGGCGACGGCCGGCTGTCGCCCGGACCGCCGCCCGCCGGCGCGCCGGCCGACCGCTTCGTCTACGACCCGGCCAACCCGGTGCAGACCATCGGCGGCGGCGACTGCTGCAACGGCGGCCTGGTGACGCCCGGCGCCTTCGACCAGCGCCAGGTGGAGGCCCGCCACGATGTTCTGGTCTACACCAGCGAGCCGCTGGAGCAGCCGCTGGAAGTGACCGGCTTCGTCGACGCGGTGCTCAAGGTCTCCTCCAGCGCGCCGGACACCGACTTTGCGGTGAAGCTGGTGGACGTGGCCCCGGACGGCACCGCGTGGATCGTCGGCGACACCATGCTGCGCGCGCGCTACCGCGACGGCTACGAGTCGCCGCGGCTGATGCAGCCGGGCCAGGTCTACGAGCTGCGGCCGACCCCGATCGCCACCTCGATCCAGTTCGGCAAGGGCCACCGCATCCGCGTGGAAGTGACCAGTTCCAACTTCCCCAAGTTCGCCCGCAACCTCAACACCGGCGGCGCGAACGAGACCGAGTCCGAGCCGGTGGTGGCGGAGAACGCCGTGCACCACTCGGCCGACGCCGCCAGCTACATCGAACTGCCCGTGGTCGCGCGCTGAGCGCGGCCGCGCCCCGGAGACTGCATGAGCAACACGATCTACGGCCTGAAGAACTGCGATACCTGCAAGAAGGCGACCAAGTGGCTGGACCGCTTCGGCGTGCCGTACACCTTCGTCGACTACCGCGACAACAAGCCCTCGCCGGAGACCCTGGTGGAGTGGGCGGGCAAGGCCGGCGGCTTCGATGCCCTGGTCAACAAGTCCTCCACCACCTGGCGCCAGCTGCCGGAGAACCGCAAGTCGCCGGGCAGCGAGGCGGAGTGGAAGCTGTTGCTGCGCGAGCATCCGCAGCTGGTGCGCCGCCCGGTGGTGGTCCGGGAGGACGGCAGCTTCAGCCAGGGCTTCTCCGACAACGGCTTCAAGAAGCTGTTCGGCGTCGGCTGAGGCCATACCGCGGCGGCCGGCCGCAACCCGGATACGGATCGAGAGCATGAGCGAAGTCCTGGACCTGGCCTGCGAACTGATCGCGCGTCCCTCGGTGACGCCGGACGACGCCGGCTGCCAGGCGTTGCTGGCCGCGCGCCTGCGGCGCGCCGGCTTCGCCTGCGAATCGCTGCGCTACGGCCAGGTTGACAACCTGTGGGCCACGCATGGCAGCGGCGAGGGCCCGGTGCTGGTGCTGCTGGGACATACCGACGTGGTCCCGCCCGGCCCGCGCGAGGCCTGGGCCAGCGATCCATTCCAGCCGCAGGTGCGCGACGGCGTGCTGTACGGCCGCGGCGCGGCCGACATGAAGGGCAGCGTGGCCGCGTTCGTGGTCGCGGCCGAGCGCTTCGTCGCCGCGCATCCCGGCCATCCCGGCACGCTGGCGCTGCTGCTGACCTCGGACGAGGAGGGCGATGCCATCGACGGCGTGCGCCGCGTGGCCGAGACCTTCCGCCAGCGCGGGCAACGGATCGACTGGTGCATCACCGGCGAGCCGTCCTCGACCGCCAGGCTGGGCGACCTGCTGCGGGTGGGGCGCCGCGGCAGCCTGTCGGCCACGCTCACGGTGAAGGGCGTGCAGGGACACGTCGCCTATCCGCACAAGGCGCGCAACCCGATCCACCAGGCCGCGCCGGCGCTGGCCGAACTGGTGGCGCGGGTCTGGGACGAAGGCTACGAGAGCTTCCCGCCGACCAGCCTGCAGGTCAGCAACATCCACGCCGGCACCGGCGCCAACAACGTGATCCCCGGCGAGCTGCAGGTGCTGTTCAACCTGCGCTACAACCCGCACTGGGACGCGCCGCGGCTGGAGGCGGAGATCGCCGCACTGCTGGACCGCCATGGGCTCGGTTACGAGCTGCGCTGGCACCGCAGCGGCGAGCCGTTCTACACGCCCGAAGGCCCGCTGCGCCGCGCCGCGCGCGAGGTGCTGGCGGAAGTGGCGGGCGCGCCGCCGGAGGAAAGCACCGGCGGGGGCACCTCCGACGCGCGCTTCATCGCGCCGCTGGGCGCGCAGTGCATCGAGGTCGGGCCGGTGAACGCGTCCATCCACCAGGTCGACGAGCACGTGTCGGTGGCCGAGCTGGAGGCGCTGCCTGGCCTGTACCAGCGCCTGCTCGAGCGGCTGTTGCTGCAGCCCGGCGCGCGCTGAGCCTCAGGTCGGGCCGCTGCGTTCGGCCGGTTTGGCGCGGCGGTCGAAGATCAGCGCGCTGAGCGCAATGGCGATGCCCAGCCCGGCGCCGACCAGGAACAGCAGCACCGCCAGCACCGGGTAGCCGAACAGGGTCGTCTTGGTCTCGATCCTCATCAGCATCGCCGAGGACAGCAGCAGCGCCGCGGTCACCACCGCGGCGGCGATGCGGTTGGCGATCTTCTGCAGGTTCTCCATGATCCTGGAGTGGTCCAGGCCGTCCAGGCGGACCTGCATCTTGTTCTCGGCCAGCAGCGACAGGGTGTCGGAGATCTTGCGCGGCGCGTCGCGCAGCAGCGCCTGCACCTCAAGCGCCTCGCTGGCCATGTTGGCGCTGGAGAACGAGCGCCTCAGCTGCTTGCGCATGATCGACTGCAGGTGTTCCTCCACCAGCTCGCGCACGTCCATTTCCGGGTCCAGCGCGTCGGCCACCCGCTCGAGGTTGAGCAGGGTCTTGCCGAGCAGGCTGATCTCCGGCGGCACCCGCAGGCCGCGTTCGGCCGCGCAGGCCACCAGGTCCAGCAGCAGCCGGCCCTCCGAGGTGCGGCGGCCGCCGGTGGCGTAGCGCGCCACCAGCTGCCCGGTGTCGCGGCTGAAGGCGGCATCGTCGAATTGCTCCAGGCGCGTGCCGATCGCCACCAGCTCGCGCGCCACGTCCTCGCCGCGCGCGTCGACCGCGGCGAACAGCAGCTTGAGCAGGCGCTCGCGCATGCGCGGCGCCACCTGCGCGACCATGCCCAGGTCGATCAGCGCCAGGCGTCCGTCGCGGCACAGCAGCACGTTGCCCGGGTGCGGGTCGGCATGGATGTCGCCGTTGACGAACACCTGGTCCAGGTAGGCGCGCATCAGTTCCGAAGCCGGCGTGCGCAGGTCCAGCTCGGTGCGCTGCAGGCCGGTGACCGAGGTGACCTTCTCGCCGTGCACAAGTTCCATGGTCAGCACCTTGCAGGTGCTCAGGCCCCAGACCGGCGCCGGCACGAACAGGTGCGGGTATTCGGAAAGGCGCTCGCGGAAGCGCTCCAGGTTCTCGGCCTCGCGCCGGTAGTCCAGCTCCAGCAGCAGGATCTTGCGGAACTCGGCGATCCAGTCGGCGAAGCGCAGGCGGCGCCCGGCCTGGGTCAGCGCATCGGCGGTGCCGGCCAGTCCGGCCAGCACTTCCAGGTCCAGGCGGATGGCGGCTTCCATGCCCGGGCGCTGCACCTTCACCGCCACTTCGCGGCCGTCGCGCAGGGTCGCGCGGTGCACCTGGGCCAGCGAGGCGGCGGCCAGCGGCACCGGGTCGAAGCTGGCGAAGATGCGGCCGACCTTGGCGCCCAGCTCCTCCTCGATGGTCTTCTCGATCACCGCGGTCGGCACCGGCGCGACCTCGTCCTGGATCCGGTCCAGTGCGTCGATGTAGGCCGCGGGCACCAGGTCCGGGCGGGTGGACAGGGATTGCCCCAGCTTGATGAAGGCCGGGCCCAGCGCCTCCAGGTCGGCGGCGAAGGCCTTGGCCTCGGCGACCTCCGATACGTGGGCCACGGTCGGTTCCACCGGCGGCGCCTGGCTCCAGTCCATCCCGGTCAGGATGCGGCGATGGCGCGCCAGGCGGGTAACGACCTGGGTGGTGCGGGTCAGGCGGCGACTGGTTTCAGGCAAGGCGGTGTCTCCCCGGGCGGTGCGGCGGCCGGCGCCGGATGCGCCGTGGGCGGAGTATTGGGGCCGCCGCGTGAGCGAGGCGTCAGTTGCCAAGGCAACGGTTGCGGCGGGCCCGGCGCGGGGTTAACGTGCGGCCCATGCCTTCGATCAGCCGCGCCAATCCGGCCAATGCCAACCGCAACAATATTGCGGCGAATAACCGTGCGCGGCCGATGCGGGGGCGCCACCGGGCATAAGCAGGAACTGCCCGGGGAACGAGAAAACCCGCATCGGCCGATGCGGGTTTTTTTGTGCCCGCCACCGGAGTGCGACCACCACCACGCGCCAACATCCAGGAGTCCCTTCCCATGTGTTCGATCTTCGGCATCTTCGGCCTGCAACCGGGCGATGACCTGCAGCAGCTGCGCCGGCAGTCGCTGGACCTGTCGCAGCGCCAGCGCCACCGCGGCCCCGACTGGAGCGGCGTGTACGTGGACGAAGGGGCGATCCTGGTGCACGAGCGCCTGGCCATCGTCGACCCGGCCGGCGGCTCGCAGCCGCTGCTGTCGGAGGATGGCGAACTGGCGCTGGCGGTGAACGGCGAGATCTACAACCACGCCCTGCTAAAGGACGAACTGCGCCAGCCGTACGCGTTCCGGACCGCCTCCGACTGCGAGGTGATCAACGCGCTGTACCGCGAGGACGCGCCGGCTTCGTTCCTCAACCGGCTCAATGGCATCTTCGCCTTCGCCCTGTGGGACAAGGCCAGGGGGCGCGCCATCATCGCGCGCGACCCGATCGGCGTGGTGCCGCTGTACTGGGGCCACGACCGCGAGGGCCGCCTGCGCGTGGCCTCGGAGATGAAGGCGCTGGTGGACGAATGCGCGGACGTGGCCCAGTTCCCGCCGGGGCACTGGTACGACACCGCCACCGGCGAGCTCACGAAGTACTACCAGCGGCCGTGGCGCGACTACGCCGCGGTGGAGGGCGTGTCGGTGCCGCTGCAGGAGCTGCGCGAGGCGTTCGAGGCGGCGGTGCACCGCCAGCTGATGACCGACGTGCCCTACGGCGTGCTGCTGTCCGGGGGGCTGGATTCCTCGCTGGTGGCGGCGGTGGCCGCGCGTTACGCGCGCCACCGGGTCGAGGATGGCGGCCGCAGCGAGGCCTGGTGGCCGCGCCTGCATTCCTTCGCCATCGGCCTGAAGGGTTCGCCGGACCTGGCCGCGGCCAAGGTCGCCGCCGACGCCCTGGGCACCGTGCATCACGGCTTCGAGTACACCTTCGAGGAAGGCCTGGACGCGCTGCCGGAAGTGATCCGCCACATCGAGACCTACGACGTCACCACCATCCGTGCGTCCACGCCGATGTTCCTGCTGGCGCGGCGGATCAAGGCCATGGGCGTGAAGATGGTGCTGTCCGGCGAGGGCAGCGACGAGGTGTTCGGCGGCTACCTGTACTTCCACAAGGCGCCCAACGCGCGCGAGTTCCACGAGGAGCTGGTGCGCAAGCTCGATGCGCTCAACTACTACGACTGCCTGCGCGCGAACAAGTCGATGATGGCCTGGGGCGTGGAGCCGCGGGTGCCGTTCCTGGACCGCGAGTTCCTCGACGTGGCCATGCGCATGGACGCCGCGCACAAGATGGTGCGCAAGGGCGATGCCGGCCCGCAGCGGATGGAGAAGGGCATCCTGCGTGCCGCCTTCGACGGCTACCTGCCGCCGGAGATCCTGTGGCGGCAGAAGGAGCAGTTCAGCGACGGCGTTGGCTACGGCTGGATCGACGGGCTCAAGGCGCACGCCGAGGCGCAGGTCTCCGACCGCGAACTGGCCGCGGCCGACAAGCGCTTCCCGGTCAACCCGCCGCAGACCAAGGAGGCGTATTTCTACCGCACGATCTTCGAGCGCTACTTCCCCGGGCAGGCCGCGGCGGAGACGGTGCCCGGCGGCAAGTCGATCGCCTGCTCCTCGCCGGCGGCGATCGCCTGGGACGCGAGCTTCGCGAAGATGGCAGACCCCTCCGGCCGCGCGGTGGCCGGCGTGCACAACGAGGCACTGGCGGGGTGACGTACCGCTGTCCCTCCTCTCTCCCCGGGAGAGAGGAGGGGTGAGGGCCGGTGTGCCGGCCATGTGGAAGTCCCGGCCTCTCAACCCACCCTGGCGCCCCGCCAACCCGGCGGGGGCTTCAGGGCCGCAGCAATAGCTCAGCCAGCAATGGCAGCCCCACGGCCGCATTGAGTGGCAGCCGGTGGATACGGCGCGCACCCGGCGCGCCCGGCTGCGGATTGACTTCGACCACCACCGCATCACGCGGCGCCAGCCCGACCAGCCCGGCGGCCGGCTGGACCACGCCGGAGGTGCCGACCACCAGCAACAGGTCGCAGCCGGCGATGCGTTCCTGCGCCTGCCGCAAGACGGTGTCGTCGAGCATTTCCCCGAACCAGACCACGCCCGGACGCACTTCACCGCCGCAGTGCGCGCAGCGCGGCGGCTCCAGCCGCCGCTGCGCCGCGCCCGGAGGTGAAGGCAGCGGGTGCGGAGCCGCGCAGTCGAAGCAGCGTGGCGCGAACAGGCTGCCATGCAGGTGCAGGACGTCGGCCACGCCGGCGCGCTCGTGCAGGTCGTCCACGTTCTGGGTGACCACCTGTGCGCCCAGGGCCTGCTGCATCCGCGCCACGGCCAGGTGGCCCGGATTGGGCGCGGCCTGCATCACCAGCCCGCGCCGCCATTCGTACCAGCCCCAGACCAGGGCGCTGTCGCGGCGCCAGGCCTGCGGGGTGGCCAGCTGCTGCGGATCGAACTCGTGCCACAGGCCATTGCTGCCGGAGCGGAAGGTGGGGATGCCGCTGTCGGCGGACATGCCGGCGCCGCTGAACACCACGATGCGTTCGAAGCGGCGCGACAGCGCCTGTCGCAGGGCAGGATCGAGGGTGGAATCCGGCATGGGTGGTGTGCTTGCGGTGGTTTCATTCCCGCGCGGCGACCGGCCGCAGGGTGAGCGTGTATCTTGCCGGCCCCGGGAGGAACGGGGTGGGCCGGCCGTGGACCCAGTCGTCGTGGCCGGCGCCGCGGAATGGCGACAGCGGATGCCCGCCCTGGCCGCCGGGCATGTGCGCCAGGCCGTCCTGCTCGCGGCCGGGCGCCACCACCATGCGCTGCGAGGCGCCGAACGCGGGCGCGGCGACGCGCGGCACGATGCGGTCGCCGCGCAGTTCGTCGGCCGGCATGCACAGGCGCCGGGCCAGCAGCGCGGGCACGGCCGCGGACAGCGGATGGCAGATGCGAGCAGTGTTTTCCTCGCCCCAGCGGCGTGCGGCCAGGGGCCCGGCCGCGGCCAGCGCGTCGCGCACCTCGGCGGCGGCATCCTCCAGCAGCGCTTCCCAGCTGTCGAAGCCTGCCGGAAGCAGGTGCGGCGGGCGCTGCCGCAGCAGCGGCCAGGCCACGCCTTCCAGCTGCGGCAACGCAGGCAGCTCGAACTCCGGCCCCAGCCGTGCCAGCGCGGGCGCGGCCAGGCCGCGGGCAATGCGCGCGTGCACTGCCAGGCGCCAGGCGCGGACCAGGCGGTAGGCCACCGACTCCGGCGCGGCATGGCCGTTCCAGTCTCCGCCGGCATCGGCCAGGGCGCGCAGCGCCGAGCCCGCGGGCGCGCGCCGGGCTTCGCCCAGCAGCAGGTCGTGCCACGGCTCCAGCAGCAGGGCGCGGTCGTCCAGCTGCATGGCCAGCAGCGCCGTCGAAACGGTCCGCCGCGTGCAGGCGCTCGCGGATCTGCCAGGCGCGGATGCCCAGCGCATAGCCGCCATCACCCACGCGCGCCAGCGCCTCGCCGTCGAGGGTGCGGGCGTTGGCGGTCCACAGGCGCTGCCCGGGCGGGTCGCGCTGGACCGGCACGCTGGCGCTGGCGAGCGGCCACGGCGTGCAGGTAGCGGTGCTTCCGTCGGGCCGCAGGCCGGTGCAGCCGGGTGCGCGGGCGGGCAAGGGGCCGAGGATGCGCCAGGCGATGGCGCCGTGGCGGTCGGCGATGACCAGGTTCTGCGCCGGGATCGCGGCCTGGTCGGCGATCGCCAGGGCCTGGTCGAGGTCGGCCGCGTACGCGAAGCCGGCCAGGCCCAGGTTGAGCGCGCCGGGCAGGTGCGCCACCCAGCGCAGGGCCAGGGCCTGGCCATCGATGTCGGCGTGGACCAGCGGACCGGCCGCGGTCTCGCGGATCTCCAGCTGCACGTCGTCGCCGCCGGCCACGCGGATGGTTTCCACGTGCCGCGCCACCGGATCGCAGTCCTGGGCCTGGCCTTCGCCACAGGGGCGCACCGGGAACCAGTCCGCCGTGTCGGCATAGGCGTTGGTGAAGCCCCAGGCCACGTGGCCATTGCTGCCCACGACCACCGCCGGCAGGCCGGGCAGGGAGAAGCCGCTGACGTCGACCCGGCCGCCGGGCGCGGCCGGGTCCGGATAGCGCAGCCGCACCCGGAACCAGAGGTTGGGGGCACGCAGGCCCAGGTGCATGTCGTCGGCGACGATGGCGCGGCCGTCGGTGGTCAACGCGGCGCCCACCGCCCAGTTGTTGCTGCCGGGGCTGGCAGGCTCGTGCAGCGGCTGGCCGGCGGCGGGCGGAGCTGGCAGCCGGCGCAGGTCGACCGCCGCCGCGTCCGGCAGCGCGGCCTCGCCACGCGGCTGGCCCAGCAGCGGCGCGTCCCACTGGCTGCCGTCGTGCAGCAGCAGCTCGCGCAGCGGTGCCGGCAGGCGCCGGCCCAGCCGCCACAGCGCCAGCTCGCGGCGGTTCTCCGCGTCCTGCAGGTCGAAGTACATGGCGTAGCCGGCCAGGGCCGTGTCGGCTGGTTGCCACGGCCGGGGCGGCTGGCGCAGCAGCAGGTAGGGCCAGGGTCGCACCGGCAGTGCCTCCAGCCCGGCATTGACGCCTTCGGTGTAGGCCTGCAGCTGCGGCATCCGCGTGCCGGCGAAGGCATCCAGGCGCGCTTCCACGCGGGCGCGCAGCCGGTGGATGCGGCGCCTGCGGTCGGTGTCCAGCGCCCGCGGGCCGAACAGTCCGGCCAGTTCGCCGGCGGCGGCGCGGCGCAGCAGGTCCATCTCGAAGAAGCGCTCCTGCGCGTGCACGTAGCCCAGGGCGCGGGCGGCGTCCCCGGCGCTGGCGGCGTCGATGGTGACGATGCCGAGGGCATCGCGCTGCACCGTGGCCGGCGCCGCCAGGCCCGGCAGCGCCATGCTGCCCTCCAGGCGCGGCAGGCTGCCGCGCAGCAGCAGCCAGGCGGCCGCGGCCAGGGCCAGCAGGACCAGCGGCAGCGCGCAGGCCGCGCGCAATAGCCATCGACGCATGCGGGGCTCCCGGTGGGCGGCGGGTGCGAAGGCAGTGCAACTGCGACTGATTCCGATTGAAACATGGCCGCGGCGCTTGCGGCACACTGCGCCCCTGCGTTCCACCGGAGCACCCCCATGAAAGGCGACCCCGAAGTCATCGAATGCCTCAAGGAACTGCTGCGCGGCGAGCTGGCCGCGCGCGACCAGTACTTCCTGCATTCGCGCAGGTACGAGGACCTGGGCCTGAAGGCGCTGTACGAACGCATCAACCACGAGATGCAGGAGGAGACCGAGCACGCGGACGCGATCCTGCGCCGGATCCTGTTCCTGGAAGGCGAGCCGGACATGCGCCCGCACGGGTTCCAGCCCGGCACCACCGTGGTGGAGATGCTGCAGGCCGACCTGCGGGTGGAGTACGAGGTGCGTGCCAACCTCGCCGCGGCGATGAAGCTGTGCGAGGAAAGGCAGGACTACGTCAGCCGCGACATCCTGCTGGCCCAGCTCAAGGACACCGAGGAGGACCACGCCTGGTGGCTGGAGCAGCAACTGCGCCTGATCCGCATGATCGGGCTGGAGAACTACCAGCTGTCCAAGCTCGAGGGCGACGGCGCCCCGGCCCACGGCTGAGCGTGGCGTGGTGCCGCGGCCCCCGCTGGCGGGCCGGGGCTAGCGGCGCCGCAGGCGGTAGACCGCGGTCGCCAGCGCGGTGACGCCATCGGCGACGAAGCGCGGCTCCTGGGCGAGGATGTCGCGCCGCTCCAGCAGCTCCACCTCCCAGTCCGCGGCGAACAGCCCGCGGACCTCGGTTTCCGCCACCGAAAACGGCGGGCCCTGCATCTGCTCCTGCGGATATTCCAGGGTAATCAGCAGGCCGCGGCAGCCGCGCGGCAGGCGGCCGTAGACCTGGCTGGCATAGCGGCGCCGCAGGGCGGTCGGCAGGGCGATCAGCGCGGCGCGGTCGTAGACCGCCTGCATCCGCGCCAGGGTGGCGTCGGCCAGCGCGAACACGTCGCCCTCGACCAGGTCGATGCGGCCGGCGCGATGGTGCAGCCCGTCCGCGTCCCGTTCCTGTTCCGGGGCCAGGCCGGCCTCGGCGAAGAACGCCTCCACCGCCAGCGGCGACAGCTCGCAACCCAGCACCCCATGCCCGCGCGCGGCCAGCCAGTGCATGTCCAGGGTCTTGCCGGCCAGCGGCACGAATACCGGCGCGCCGTCGGCCGCTCCCAGCCTGGGCCAGTGCTTTTCCAGCAGCGGCATCACCGCGTCGCGATGGAAGCCGGTGCGGCCCTCGCGCCAGCGCTGCAGCCAGAATTCCGGTTCCATCGTGCGACTCCTGTGGGGTGGCGCGGGACTGCACGGGATGCCTGCGACGGCGCCTGCCGCGCCGCCGCACGCTGCGGGTGCCAGGCTACGACGTGCTACTCGACGTCAAGGCCATCCACCTTCTGCCACCCCCGCGGCAGCAATCCACCCCGCGTCGCCCGCGCACCCAGATACGCATCCAGGTCCTTGAACGACAGGGTCATGGTGCGCTGGCCGCTGTAGACCTGCAGCTTCTGCGCCGGGCCGACCGCGGCCACCGCCACCACCCGCTCGGTGCCGAGCTTGGCGCGCGGGATGTCGATCAGCTTGTTGCCCTTGCCCTTGTCCAGCTCCGGCAGTTCGGCGGCCGGGATCGCCAGCAGGTGGCCGGCGCTGGTCACCGCGACGATGCGGTCGGTCCCGAGGTTGCCGACCAAAGCCGGCTGCAGCACGGTCGCGCCGGGCGCCAGGTTGATCAGCGCCTTGCCGGCCTTGTTGCGGCCGGTGAGGTTCTCGAAGCGGGTCACGAAGCCGTAGCCATGCGAGGACGCCAGCACGAAGCGGGTCTCGTCCTCGCCGCTGGCCAGGGCCAGGAAGGAGGCGCCGCTGGCGGGCGAGAAGCGGCCGGTCAGCGGCTCGCCGTTGCCGCGCGCCGAGGGCAGGGTGTGCGCCGGGGTCGAGTAGCTGCGGCCCTGGGAGTCGATGAAGGCCACCTGCCAGGTGCTGCGCGCGCGCACCGCCGCCAGCAGGGCGTCGCCCTCGCGGTAGGACAGGCCGGCGGCATCGACGTCGTGGCCCTTGGCCGCGCGCACCCAGCCCTTCTGCGACAACACCACGGTGACCGGCTCGCTGGGCACCAGCTCGGTCTCGTCGATGGCGTGCGCGGCCTCGCGCTGCACCAGCGGCGAGCGGCGGGCGTCGCCGAACTTCTTGGCGTCGGCCAGCAGCTCGTCCTTGACCAGCTTCTTGAGCTTGGCCTTGCTGTCCAGGGTGGCGAGGATGCGTTCCAGCTCCTTCGCCAGCTCCTCCTGCTCGCCGCGGATCTTCATCTCCTCCAGCCGGGCCAGCTGGCGCAGCCTGGTCTCGAGGATGTAGTCGGCCTGTTCCTCGGTCAGCCCGAAGCGGGCCATCAGCACCGGCCTGGGCTCGTCCTCGGTGCGGATGATGCGGATCACCTCGTCGAGGTTGAGGAAGGCGACCAGCAGGCCTTCCAGCAGGTGCAGGCGGCGCTCGACCTTCTCCTGGCGGTGCTTGAGCCGGCGCACCACGGTGTCGGTGCGGAAGGTCAGCCACTCGTCCAGCAGGGTGCGCAGGTTCTTGACCGCCGGCTTGCCGTCCAGGCCGATCACGTTGAGGTTGACCCGGTAGCTCTTCTCCAGGTCGGTGGTCGCGAACAGGTGGCCCATCAGCTGCTCGGCATCGACGCGGTTGGAGCGCGGCACCAGCACCACCCGCACCGGGTTGGCGTGGTCGGACTCGTCGCGGATGTCCTCCAGCCACGGCAGCTTCTTGGCGCGCATCTGCGCGGCGATCTGTTCGATCACCTTGGACGGGGAGACCTGGTAGGGCAGGGCGGTGACGACGAAGTTGCCGTTCTCCTTCTGCCAGGTGGCGCGGGCGCGGACGCTGCCGCTGCCGCTCTCGTACATGGCGCGCAGCTCGGCCGGCGGGGTGATGATCTCCGCCTCGGTCGGGTAGTCCGGGCCGCGCACGTGCTCGCACAGGTCGGCGACGCTGGCGTCCGGGTCGTCGAGCAGGCGCACGCAGGCGCTGACGATCTCGTTGAGGTTGTGCGGCGGCACGTCGGTGGCCATGCCCACGGCGATGCCGGTGGTGCCGTTGAGCAGCAGGTGCGGCAGGCGCGCCGGCAGCCAGCTCGGCTCCTCCAGGGTGCCGTCGAAGTTCGGCGTCCAGTCCACCGTGCCCTGGCCCAGCTCGCCCAGCAGCACCTCGGCGATCGGGGTCAGCTTGGCCTCGGTGTAGCGCATGGCCGCGAACGACTTGGGGTCGTCGGGCGAGCCGAAGTTGCCCTGGCCCTCGATCAGCGGGTAGCGGTACGAGAACGGCTGGGCCATCAGCACAAGGGCCTCGTAGCAGGCCGAGTCGCCGTGCGGGTGGTACTTGCCGATGACGTCGCCGACGGTGCGCGCCGACTTCTTCGGCTTGGCCGCGGCGTTGAGCCCCAGCTCGCTCATCGAATAGATGATGCGCCGCTGCACCGGCTTGAGCCCGTCGCCGAGGAACGGCAGGGCGCGGTCCAGGACCACGTACATCGAATAGTCCAGGTAGGCGCGCTCGGCGTACTCGCGCAGCGGGATCTGTTCGAAGCCGTGGAAGGCGGGGCGGATGGTTTCGGTCATTGCGGGCACAGCTGCGGGACAGGAGCGCGATTCTACCCGCGTGCCGCCGCCCGGCGCCCGCCGCTCAGGGCAGGGAAGGCAGCAGCGGGCCGCCGAGCCACAGGGCGCGGGCCATCCAGGCCGAGGCCAGGCCGATCAGCAGGGTCAGCGGCACCCCCACCTTCAGGAAGTCGCCGAAGGTGTAGCGGCCCGGGTTGAGGATCAGCAGGTTGCCGTGGTGGCCGATCGGGGTCAGGAACGAGGCCACCGCGCCCATCGCGGTGCAGACCACGAACGGGGCAGGGGGCAGGCCCAGGGCCTCGGCCACCGCCAGCGCGATCGGCGCCAGCAGCACGGTGGTGGCGGCGTCGGACAGGATCTGGGTGAGCAGGGCGGCGGTCCAGAACATCACCAGCAGCAGCCCGAACACCGGCCACTGGGCGGCGTGGGCCATCAGCAGGTCGGCTACGGCCTGGGCGGTGCCGGTCCGCTCCATGGCGATGCCCAGCGGGATCACCCCGGCGATCATCACGTAGATGCGCACGTCGACCTGCCGGTAGGCCTCCTCCACCGGCACGCAGCGGCACAGGACCATGGCCACCGCGCCGGCGAGGAAGGCGACCTGCGGGGCCAGCAGCCCGGTGGCCGCGGCGACCACGGTGGCGGCCATGATCGCCAGCGCCACCGGCGCGCGGCGGCGGGCCTGGCCGCGGCCCTGGAACGGCATCAGCATCATGAAGCCATGGTGGGAGGACAGCGGGCGGATGTCGGCCTCGCGGCCCCACAGCACCAGCAGGTCGCCTTCTTCCAGGCGCATCTCCGACAGTTCGCCGTGCAGCCAGCCCTCGCGCCGCCACAGGCCGACCACGACCACGCCCAGGGTGCGCAGGAAGTCGATGTCGGCCACGCTGCGGCCGATGAACTCCGAGTGCGGCGCGACCACCGCCTGCACCAGCTGCTCGTCGCCCAGCAGCTCGGCCTGGCCGCCCTGGCGCGGGCTGTCGCCGTACTTGGCTACCGCGTGCAGGGCCAGGCCCGGCTCGTCCTTGATCGAGGCGATCTCGTCCGGCGAGGCACGCACCAGCAGCACGTCGCCGGCCGCGAGCGGGCTGTCGCCGGACTGCCGGCGCCGGCGCATGCCGTAGCGCAGCCAGTCCACCACCTGCAGGCGCTCGCTGAAGGCCTCGTCGAACTCGCGCCGGGTGCGTCCGACCCAGGGCGAGCCTTCCTCGACCAGCAGCTCGGTGTAGTAGCGCTCCAGGCGCATGTAGTCGCCCTGCGGGGCCTCGCCCTGGCGGCGCGGCACCAGCCAGCGCGCCAGCAGCATGTAGACCGTGCCCAGCACCACCAGCACCGCGCCGATCGGGGTCACGGCGAGGATGTCCAGGCCCTCGCCGCCGGCGCGTTGCAGCAGGTCGCTGGCCAGCAGGAAGGCCGGCGCGCTGAACAGGGTCAGGGTGGTGCCCAGCGAGGCGGCCAGCGACATCGGCATCAGCAGGCGCGAGGCCGCCAGCTGCCGTTCCCGCGCCAGCCGCATCAGGATCGGCAGCATCATCGCGGTGACCATGACGTGGTGCGAGAACGCGGCCAGGGCGGCGGTCGCTGGCATCACCACCGCGATCGTGCGCCACTCGCTGCCGCCGGCCGCGCGCCCGATCGCCGCGCCGATGCGGTCGGTGATGCCGGTCGCGGAAAGGCCGGCGGAAAGCACGAAGACCGAGACCACGATGATCGCCGGCTCGCTGGAGAACCCGGCCAGGACCTGGCGCGCGTCGAGGATGCCGGTGAAGGCCAGCGCGAGCAGGGCCAGCATCGCCACCAGGTCCACGCGCATGCGCCCGCTGACGAACAGTGCCAGCGCGGCGCCGAGGATGGCGAGGAAGACGATCTGTTGTGGGTCCATGCCTATGCATCCCCCTGCGCGGACCCGGATCGTGCCAGAAGGACGCCGGGGGCCTGGTGATGCCCACGTTCGCGGGCCCTGATACGAAAAAACCTCGCCGGGGCGAGGTTCATCGATGGCCGTCTGGCCGCTGCGCCGTTGGTGCCCAGGAGAGGACTCGAACCTCCACGGTTTTACCCGCTAGTACCTGAAACTAGTGCGTCTACCAATTCCGCCACCTGGGCGGCGCAGGGCGGCAATTCTGCGGGAGGCGGTTGCACCTGTCAACAGTCCCCGCGCGGCGCGGGGCGGAACGCCGGATGCAAAAAACCCCGCCGTTGGCGGGGTTCTTCGTAGGCCCGAAAGCCGGTGTCTTGGTGCCCAGGAGAGGACTCGAACCTCCACGGTTTTACCCGCTAGTACCTGAAACTAGTGCGTCTACCAATTCCGCCACCTGGGCAGGTGAGGCGGCGCATTCTGGAGGCGCGCGAAGGCAATGTCAACGGTCCGTGCACGGCGGTCGCGGCGGACCCCGGGTCCGGTACAGCAGCCGGGGTGTAGGATCGGCCCATGAAGAAGACTGGAAGTCGCGGCGGCAGCCGCAAGGGAGCCGGCGGCGCCGGCGCAGGCAAGGGAAGCAGGACGGCGGGCGGCAAGGCCGGCGCAGGGCGCCAGGCAGGCAACAAGCTGCCACCGTGGATGCCGGAGCCGGCGCCCGCGGCGCGGCCGGGCAAGGCCGGGGCGGCGGTGCGCGCGCCACGGCGGGTGATCGCGGCGGTGCCCGATCCCTTCGCCGAGCGCGAGGCCCAGCGCTACGACAATCCGATCCCCAGCCGCGAGGCGATCCTCGCCACCCTGGAGGAGGCGGATGGCCCGCAGACCCATGCGCAGCTGGCGGCCCTGCTCGGGCTGGACGGCGATCCGGAACGGTTCGAGGCCCTCGGCAAGCGCCTGGGCGCGATGGTGCGGGATGGCCAGCTGGTGCAGAACCGGCGCGGCGGCTTCGCCCCGCTCGAGCAGACCAACCTGATCCCCGGCACCGTGATCGCCAACCCGGAAGGGTTCGGCTTCCTGCGCCCGGACGGCGGCGGCGACGACCTGTTCCTGGCCCCGTACGAGATGCGCAAGGTCATGCACGGCGACCGCGCGCTGGCCAACGTCACCGGCATCGACCGCCGCGGCCGCCGCGAGGGCAGCATCGCCCGCGTGCTCGAGCGCGGCGTGCACCGGCTGATCGGCCGCTTCGGCAGCGAGGCGGGCATCAGCTTCGTGGTCCCCGACGACGCGCGCATGCAGCGCAACCTGCACATCCCGCCGGACGCCACCGGCGGCGCGCGCGAAGGCCAGCTGGTGGTGTGCGAGCTGGTGGCCCCGCCGGACACCCGGCGCCCGCCGATCGGCAAGGTGGTGGCGGTGCTGGGCGACAGCCTGACCCCGTCGCTGGTGGTGGAGACCGCGATCCACGGCCACAACCTGCCGCACGAGTTCCCGCCGGAGGTGCTGGACGAGGCCACCGCGATCCCGCTGCAGGTCGAGCCGTCGATGATCGGCGACCGCGTGGACCTGCGCGACCTGCCGCTGGTGACCATCGACGGCGAGGACGCCAAGGACTTCGACGACGCGGTGTACTGCGAGCCCAACCGCCAGGGCTTCCGCCTGGTGGTGGCGATCGCCGACGTCTCCCACTACGTGCGCCCGGGCACGCCGCTGGACGAGGAGGCGCAGAAGCGCGCCACCTCGGTGTACTTCCCCGGCTTCGTGGTGCCGATGCTGCCGGAGACGCTCTCCAACGGCATCTGCTCGCTGAACCCGAAGGTCGACCGCATGTGCTTCGTGTGCGACATGCAGGTCGACCACGAGGGCGAGGTGGTGCGCTCGAAGTTCTACGAGGCGGTGATGAACTCGCACGCGCGCCTGACCTACACCCAGGTGTGGAAGGCGGTGGGCGAGGACGACCCGGAGGCGAAGGCGCAGGTCGGCGCACTGATGCCGCAGGTCGAGCGCCTGTACCAGCTCTACCAGGTGCTGGCCGCCGCCCGCGCCCGGCGCGGGGCGATCGAGTTCGAGACCGCCGAGGTGCGCTTCGTGCTCGACAACCGCGGCGAGGTCACCCAGGCCGGCATGTTGCCGCGCAACGACGCGCACAAGCTGATCGAGGAATGCATGATCGCGGCCAACGTCGAGGCCGCGCGCTACCTGCTGAAGACCCGGATCCCGGCGCCGTTCCGCATCCACGAGAAGCCGCCGGAATCCAAGTACGCGGACCTGCTGGAGTTCCTCAAGGAGTTCGGGTTGAGCCTGCCGCCGTGGAGCAAGGTCACGCCCGGCGACTTCACCCGCCTGCTGAAGAAGGTGCGCGACCGCGCCGACGCCACCCTGCTGGAGTCGGTGCTGCTGCGCAGCCAGAGCCTGGCGGTGTACTCGCCGGACAACGTCGGCCACTTCGGCCTGGCGCTGGAGGCCTACGCCCACTTCACCTCGCCCATCCGCCGCTACCCGGACCTGCTGGTGCACCGCGCGATCAAGCACGCGCTCAAGCGCGGCAAGCCCGACGGCTACCTGTACTCGGCCCGCGACATGGCCGGCCTGGCGCTGCAGTGCTCCGAGCGCGAGCGCCGCGCCGACGAAGCCGAGCGCGAAGTCGACGAGCGCTACCGCGCGGCGTGGATGGAGAAGCACGTCGGCGGCCAGTTCGACGGCGTGGTCAGCGGCGTGACCAGCTTCGGCCTGTTCGTGGAGCTGGAGCAGTCCAAGGTCACCGGCCTGGTGCACGTGACCCAGCTGCCGCACGACTACTACCAGTTCGACCCGATGCGGAAGATGCTCACCGGCGAGCGCCGCGGGCTGGAGTTCCGCCTCGGCGACCGGGTGCGGATCGTGGTGCTCAAGGCCAGCATGGAGGACCGCAAGATCGACTTCCGCCTGGTCCCGGACGACGCCGACGGCGGCCTGCCGCCGCTGCCACCGCGCGGCCAGCCGGCGAAGCGGCCCAAGCGCAAGTACTGAGGACGGGGCCGTGGGCGGCCATGGCGCAAGCCCGGACGATGGCGGCGGCTGCCACTGCGGTGCGGTCCGCTTCCGCGCCACCGGTACCCCGGGTGCCGCCTCGACCTGCCACTGCCGGATCTGCCGGAAGGCCTTCGGCGGTTAGTTCGCCCCGCTGCTGGAGCGGAGCCGCGGCGCCGGCCTGGTGGCCCGCGCACGGCTGAAGGCCCGCGCCGGCGGCGATCGCGGCGGGATGCGATAATGCCGGCCTTCCTTACGTGGCCGTGCAGTCGATGAGCAAGCAGAACCAGTGGGTGGTGGGCGTCAACGCCGTGGCCTCCGCCATCGAGAACGATGCGGAGCACGTGCGCGAGGTCCTGGTCGACTCCGGTGCGCGCAATCCGCGCCTGGTCGAGATCGAGGAGCAGGCCCGCCGCTACGGGATCGAGGTGCGCAAGGTCGCCACCCAGGCGCTGGACGGCATCGGCGGCAACGTCCGCCACCAGGGCGTCGCCGCGCGCTACGCCGCCACCAGGACCTGGGACGAAAGCGAGCTGCCCGGCCTGGTCGAGGCCGCGGAAGGCAAGGCCCTGCTGCTGGTGCTCGACGGCGTGCAGGACCCGCACAACCTCGGCGCCTGCCTGCGCAGCGCGCTGGCCGCCGGCGCCACCGCGGTGGTCATCCCCAAGGACAAGTCGGCACCGGTGAACGCCACCGTGCGCAAGACCTCGGCCGGTGCCGCCGACCGCCTGCCGGTGGTGCAGGTCACCAACCTCGCCCGCACCCTGCGCGAGCTGCAGAAGCTGGGCGTGTGGGCCTACGGCCTGGCTGGCGAGGTCGACGACACCCTTTACGGCGTGGACCTCAAGGGCAACGTCGCCCTGGTGCTGGGCGGCGAGGCCGATGGCCTGCGCCGGCTGACCCGAGAGACCTGCGACGGCCTGGTCCGCATCCCCATGCCCGGCGACGTGGAAAGCCTCAACGTGTCGGTGGCCGCCGGCATCTGCCTGTTCGAGGCGGTCCGCCAGCGCGGCGGCTGAGGGGGCGGCGGGGACAGGGGGCGTGATGCGGCCGCGCGGATCCCGGTGGACCACCCGCGGATGCCGGTTGCGCATCGCGCAGGCCCTGCTGCTGTGCCTGCTGGCGTGGCTGCCGGCGGCGGTGCTGGCCGCGCCGCCGGGTCCACCGCCGCTGCGCGACTACGCGATCGACGCCTGGAGCACGCGCAACGGCCTGCTGCACAACTCCGTGCGCGACATGGCCCAGACCGCCGAGGGCTACCTCTGGTTCGCGACCTGGGAGGGCGTGGTCCGCTACAACGGCGTCGAGTTCACCCCGTTCCACCGCGGCACCCGGCCGGGCCTGCGCGACAACGGCGTCGGCGCGCTGTACCTGGACCCGCAGCGGCGGCTGTGGCTTAGCGACTCGCGGGGCAACCTCGGCCGCCTGGGCGCGGATGGCGCCTGGGAATACCTGGAACGCCCGCCGGAGTGGCCCCGCGCCCTGGTCCACGACATGGTGATGGACGGCGGCGGCCGGTTGTGGCTGCTGTTCGAGAACCATGGCCTGGGCTGCGTGCAGCCGGACGGGCGCCTGGAGTACATCGCGCCGCCGCCGGGGATCCCGCTGCCGGCCAGCTTCCCGCGCATGGCCGTGGATGCGTCCGGCAACCTGTGGATCGGCACCCTGGAAGGCCTGGTCGTGCGCGCGGTGGATGGCCAGTGGCGGCGCTTCGGTCCCGCCGATGGCCTGCCCGCGGGCCTGGTCTGGCCCTACATCGCCCCCGACGGCACGCTGTGGCTGGCGGCCGGCGAACGCGTGTTCCGCCGCCGCGGGGACGGCCGCTTCGCCGCGGTGCACGTGTTGCCCGGCGCCGGCTACTTCACCTCGATGCTGCAGGACCGCGAGGGCTACCTGTGGCTGGGCACCGAGAACCGCGGCGTCGCCCGGATCGGCCCGCACGGGCAGGAATGGCTGCCGCCGGAGCGGCTGACCAACGGCCGCATCGCCAGCCTGCTGGAGGATGCCGAGGGCGGCATCTGGATCGGCGCCAACGGCGGCCTGTTCCGCCTGCGCGAGGCGCTGTTCACCGGCTGGACCCGGCGCGACGGCCTCGGCGGCGAATACGTGCGCGCGCTGCTGGAGGACTCGGCCGGCACGCTGTGGGTGGGCGGCGGCGGCGGCCTGGACCGGCTCGGCGCCGACGGCCGCTTCCACCCGGTGCCGCTGCCGGGCGGCAACGCGCCGGTGCCCTCGATCCTGAGCCTGGCCGAGGGCCGCGAGGGCGACCTGTGGGTCGGTACCTTCGCCGATGGTGTGTTCCGCCTGCGCCAGGGCCGGCTGCTGCAGCACTACGGACAGGCCGAGGGCGTGCCCAGCGGGCACGTGCGCGCGATCGCGGTGGGCGACGATGGCCGGGTCTGGATCGGTACCCGCCGCGGGGTGGTGGTGGTCGACGACGCCGGCGTGCATACGCCGCCGGCGCTGCCCGGAATGCCGCAAGGCCTGGTGACCGCGCTGGCGGCGATCGACGGTGAACTGTGGATCGGTTCGGTCGAGGGCGCCAGCGTGCTGCGCGCCGATGGCACGGTGGAAAAACTGCCGCTGGAACGCGCCGGCGGCGACCCGCGCACCGTGTTCGGCTTCCACAAGGTCGGCGGGGCGGTATGGATGACCAGCGACCGCGGCCTGTTCCGCATCCGCGACGGCCACCCGGCACGGGTCGGCCTGGAGCAGGGCCTGCCGGTTGACGCGGTGTTCTCGCTGCTCCCCGATGCTGCCGGGGATGCCTGGATCACCAGCAACCGCGGCGTGCTGCGGGTGCCGCTGGCGGCGCTGGAGGCGGTGGCCGATGGCGCTGGCAACGGCCGCCTGCCCTTGCAGCACTACACCGAGATCGACGGCCTGCCCAGCTCGCAGGGTAATGGCAGCTCCTCGCCGGCGGCGATCCGGCGGCGCGACGGCAGCATCTGGCTCGCCACCGCCGCCGGCGCGGCCAGCGTCGACCCGGAGCGGCTGGCGCGCTACGCCGACCGGCCGGCGCCGCCGCCGGTGATCGAGGCGGTGAGCGTGGACGGGCAGGCGCTGGACTGGCGCGCGACCACCGCACTGCCGGGCGGCAGCCGCCTGGCGGTGACCTATGCCGGCCTCAGCTACCTGCTGCCGGAGCGGATCCGCTACCGCACCCGCTTGCACGGCCTGGACGGCGGCTGGGTCGAGCGCGGCACCCGCCGCGACGTGGAATTCATCGGCCTGCCGCCGGGGCAGTACACCCTGGAGGTGCAGGCCGCGCACCCGGGCGGGGCGTGGAGCCCGCAGGCGGCGCGCTGGTCGTTCCAGGTGCGGCCGCTGTGGTGGCAGCGCAGCGACGTGCGCATCGGCGGCGCGCTGCTGGCGCTGCTGCTGCTGTACGGCCTGTACCGCTACCGCGTGCACAGCTACCAGGCCAGCAACCGGCGCCTGGCGCAGCTGGTGGACGCGCGCACCGCCGACCTGAAGGCGCAGGCGCAGCGGCTGCAGGAAATCGACCGCGAGCGTGCCGGCCTGCTGGAGCAGCTGCGCGAGCAGGCCGAGGGCTATGCCCGCCAGGCCCGCGAGGACGCCCTGACCGGCCTGCCCAACCGGCGCCAGTTCGAGGAAACCCTGGCCCGCGACCTGGCCCTGGCCCGGCGTGGCGCGCATCCGCTGTGCCTGGCGCTGCTGGACATCGACCACTTCAAGCGGATCAACGACACCCGCTCGCACAGCGTGGGCGACCAGGTGCTGCGCGAGTTCGGCCAGCTGCTGCACGGCCAGCGCCGCGGCTCGGATCTGGTGGCGCGGCTGGGCGGCGAGGAGTTCGCGCTGCTGATGCCCGATACCCGGCTGGAGGAAGCACTGCCTGCCTGCGAGCGGCTGCAGGCGCGGACCCGGGCACACCGGCCCTGGGCCGGCCTGGAGGACCTGGAGGTGAGCTTCAGCCTGGGCCTGGTGGAACTGCGCCCGGGCGAGGACGCCGAGGACCTGTACCGGCGCGCCGACGCGGCCCTGTACCGGGCCAAGCGCGAGGGCCGCGACCGCCTGCAGCTGGGCTGAACGGCCGCGCTCAGCCCGGCAGCGGCGAGGGCCAGGCGTTGGCGATGCGGCAGAACAGGCGCGCGGTCTGCTCGGCGTCGTACACCGCCGAATGCGCTTCCTTGGCGTCCCATTCGA
Organism: Pseudoxanthomonas sp. SGT-18; assembly: GCF_003931645.1. NCBI lineage: Bacteria > Pseudomonadati > Pseudomonadota > Gammaproteobacteria > Lysobacterales > Lysobacteraceae > Pseudoxanthomonas > Pseudoxanthomonas sp. SGT-18. The sequence continues at coordinate 144,919 of NZ_RRYJ01000004.1, forward strand.
ACCCGGCCGCCTGCATCGCCCGCGCCAGCACGGTCTGGCCGTAGGCCACGCCGGCCAGGGTCACCGTGTCGAACACGCTGAACGGGTGGAACGGGTTGCGCTTGTGCCCGCTGCGCGCCACCGCGGCATTGACGAAGTTCAGGTCGAAGTGGGCGTTGTGGCCGACCAGGATCGCGCGCTGGCAACCGTGCCGGCGCACCGCGGCGCGGACCTGGTTGAACACGTGGCCCAGTGCGTCGCGCTCGGGCTTGGCCAGGCGGAACGGGTGGTCCAGGTCGATGCCGGTCACTTCCAGCGACTTGGGATCGATCTCGGTGCCGGGCGCGGGGATGAAGTGCGCGCTGGCGGTCTTGCCGGGCACCAGCAGGCCCTGCTCGTCCATCTCGATCGGGACCGCCGCCATCTCCAGCAGGGCATGGCGGTTCCAGTCGAAGCCGCCGGTTTCCACGTCCACCACCACCGGCAGGAAGCCGCGGAAGCGGCGCGCCATCGCGCCGGGAGGCGCGGCCGGGGTCTCGTCCTTGTGCAGGTCGTCCAGATCGCTTTCGGTCATGCCCGCAAGGGTACTTCACGGCGGCCCCGGCGGGGGCACCGCCGGCCCGCGGGACCGCGCGCCGGTTCAGGGCGGGGCCGCCGCCGCGGTCCCGTCGCGCTTGTCGCGCGGCTCGGGGGGCGGTTCCCCGTGCAGCAGGAACCAGGCGTTCTCGGCGATGTTGGTGGCATGGTCGCCGATCCGCTCCAGGTTCTTGGCCATGAACAGCAGGTGCGTGCATGGGGTGATGGTGCGCGGGTCCTCCATCATGTAGGTGAGCAGCTCGCGGAACAGGGCGGTGTATTGCTGGTCCAGGCGCGCGTCGTTGTCTCGCACCTGCAGGGCCAGTTCGCCATCGCCCTCGCGGTAGGCGCGCAGGGCCTGGCGGACCTGGCCGGCGGCCAGCATGCCCAGCGCCCGCAGGCCAGCGGTATGCGGCAGCGGGGGCGCGGTGTTGAGGGCGATCGAGCGCTTGGCCACGTTGGCGGCGTAGTCGCCGATGCGCTCGATGTCCGCGGGGATGCGCACCCCGACCAGGATCTCGCGCAGGTCGCGCGCAAGCGGTCCGCGCAGGGCCAGCAGCATCACCTCGCGGCTGATCCGCCGCTCGGCATCGTCGATGGCGTCGTCGTTGGCGACCACCCGCCGCGCTGCGGAGTCGTCGCGGCGCTCGACCACGTCCAGCGCCGCCTCCAGCTGCGCCACCGCGACATGCCCCATGTCGATGATCTGTTCGACCAGCTGTCGCTGTTCCTCGTCGTAGCTCCTGACGATATGCATTCAGCACCTCCGGTGCTTGGTTCGGGATTAGGCATTCGGGACTAGGGATTCAGGTGGCAGCGTTGGTTTGCTCTTACGAATCACCAATCACGAATCCCCAATCCCGCACCGGCAGGGTCGGCGTCAGCCGAACCTGCCGGTGATGTAGTCCTCGGTCTGCCGCTTCGAGGGACTGGAGAAGATCGTCTCGGTGCGGTCGTGTTCCACCAGCTCGCCCAGGTACATGAACGCGGTGTAGTCGGATACGCGCGCGGCCTGCTGCATGTTGTGGGTGACGATGACGATCGTGTAGTCGCGCTTGAGCTCCTCCACCAGCTGCTCGATGCGGCTGGTGGAGATCGGGTCCAGGGCGGAGGTCGGCTCATCCAGCAGCAGCACGTCCGGGCGCAGGGCCACGGCGCGGGCGATGCACAGGCGCTGCTGCTGGCCGCCGGACAGGCCCAGCGCGGACTGCCGCAGCTTGTCCTTGACCTCGTCCCACAGCGCGGCCTGGCGCAGGGCCTGCTCCACGCGCCCGGCCAGCTCGGCCTTCGACAGCCGCTCGTGGTGGCGGATGGCGTAGGCCACGTTCTCGAAGATCGTCATCGGGAACGGCACCGGCTTCTGGAACACCATGCCCACGCGCGAGCGCAGCCGGTTTATCGGGTACTTCGGCGAGAGGATGTCCTCGCCGTCCAGCAGCACCTGGCCGCGCGCCTCCAGCTTCGGGTACAGGGCGTAGATCCGGTTGAACACCCGCAGCAGGGTGGACTTGCCGCAGCCGGAGGGGCCGATCAGCGCGGTGACGCGCTTCTCCGGGATCTCCAGGTCGATGCCCTTCAGCGCATGGAACCGGTCGTAGTAGAAGTCCAGCCCGCGTGCCGCGAGCTTGACCGGCGCCGCGGCGGCCTCCGGACGGGCGACGGCGGCCAGCGACAGCGGCTTGGCGGAGGTGGTCTCGGGGAGGTTCATGGCCAGGTCCAGGGCGGGGTCAGTCATGGGAGATCCGGTTGCGCAGCAGCAGGGCGCGTGCGGCCAGGCTCACCAGCAGCACGAAGACGGTCAGTACCAGGGCGCCGGCCCAGGCCAGCACCTGCCAGGACTCGTACGGGCTGGCGGCGAACTGGTTCATCACCACCGGCACCGAGGCCATGGGCTGGAAGACATGAGTGCTCCAGTACTGGTTGCCGAACGCGGTGAACAGCAGCGGCGCGGTCTCGCCGGAGATGCGGGCCAGGGCCAGCAGCACGCCGGTGACGATGCCGGCGCTGGCGCTGCGGTAGAGCACCTGCACGATCACCTTCCACTGCGGGATGCCCAGCGACAGCGCGGCCTCGCGCATCTGCACCGGCACCAGGCGCAGCATCTCGTCGGTGGTGCGCACCACCACCGGCAGCACGATGAAGGCCAGCGACAGCGCGCCGGCGAAGGCGGAGAAGTTGCCGCCGGTCTGCATCACGTACAGCGTGTACACGAACAGGCCCAGCACGATCGATGGCGCCGACAGCAGGATGTCGTTGACGAAGCGCACCACGGTGCCGGCCTTGCGCGCGTTGCCGTACTCGGCCAGCCAGGTGCCGGCGGCGATGCCCAGCGGGGTGCCGATGGCGATCGCCATCACGCACATCACCGCGCTGCCGAAGAACGCGTTGGCCAGGCCGCCTTCCTGCATCGGCGGCGGGGTCATGCGGGTGAACAGGTTCCAGTCGATGCCGGCCATGCCCTTGGCCACCAGCGTCCACAGGATCCAGCCCAGGAAGAACAGGCCGAACAGCGCGGTGGCGCAGGACAGCACCAGGGCGACGACGTTGACGACGCGGCGGCGCAGGTACAGCGCGGTGGTGGCGGACATCAGTTGCCCTCCCGGCGGGCCAGGCGCAGCAGCATCAGGCGGGCGATGGCGAGCACCACGAAGGTGACGATGAACAGCACGAAGCCCAGCAGCAGCAGCGCGGAACGGTAGGTCTCGGTGGCCTCGCCGAAGTCGTTGGCGATCAGCGCGGCGATGGTCGTGCCCGGCTCCAGCAGCGAGGGCGACAGGCGCACCGCGTTGCCGACCACGAACGCCACCGCCATGGTCTCGCCCAGGGCGCGGCCCAGGCCGAGGAAGATACCGCCGATGACCGCCGAGCGGGTGTACGGCAGCACGATGTCCCAGCTGACTTCCCAGCGGGTCGAACCCAGCGCGTAGGCCGATTCCTTGAGCCGGGTCGGCACGGTCAGGAACACCTCGCGCATCACCGAGGAAATGAACGGGATCACCATGATCGCCAGCACGAAGCCGGCGGTGAGCAGGCCGATGCCCAGCGGCGGGCCCTGGAACAGCGGGCCGATCACCGGCGCGGTGCCCAGGTTCTCGTTGAGCCACGGGGTGACGTACTCGGTCATCACCGGCACCAGCACGAACAGGCCCCACATGCCGTAGATGATCGAGGGGATGCCGGCCAGCAGCTCGATGGCCGTGCCGACCGGCCCGCGCAGCCAGCGCGGCGCCACCTCGGTGAGGAAGAAGGCGATGCCGAAGCTCACCGGCACCGCCACCACCATGGCGATCAGCGCCGTCACCAGGGTGCCGTAGATCGGCACCAGGGCGCCGAAGCGGTTCTCGACCGGGTTCCATTCGGCCGAGTAGAAGAAGCTCAGGCCCTGGGTCTGCAGCGCGTCCCGCCCGCCCCATAGCATCGACAGCGCCGCCCCGGCCAGGGCGACCAGCACGAAGGCCACGCAGGCGGTCAGGGCGTAGCGGAACATCCGGTCGGCGCGGGCGTCGCTGCGCTCGCGCGCGTCGGCCTGGCTGGCGTGCAGGGTGATGGTGTTCATCGGCTCGCTGGGAATAGGTGCGCGCGGGGCGGCGGTCCGGGGAGGGTCGGACCGCCGCCCGGCGGCGCAGGGGACGCGGTGTGGCGCGGGCGTGCCGGCTTACTTGAACTCGCTGGCCCAGTAGGCCTCGATCTGCTGCACCAGCTCCGGCGGCAGCGGCACGTAGTGCAGCTCGTCGGCCTGCGCCTGGCCCTGCTCGAAGGCCCACTTGAAGAAGGCCAGCGTGGCGGCGTTGCGCGCCGGGTCCTTGGCCTGCTTGCGCATGAGCATGAAGTTGGTGGCGGTGATTGGCCAGGACTTCTCGCCCGGAGCGTTGGTGATCACCAGGTTGAAGTCGCGGGCATTGGCCCAGTCGGCGCTGGCCGCGGCGGCGGCGAAGCTCTCGGCGCTGGGCTGCACCCACTGGCCGGCCGCGTTCTGCAGCGAGGCGTAGGGCATGCCGTTCTGCAGCGCGTAGGCCAGCTCGACGTAGCCGATGCCGCCCTTGATCTGCTTCACGTAGGCGGCCACGCCCTCGTTGCCCTTGCCGCCCACGCCGGTGGGCCATTGCAGCGAGGTGCCCTCGCCGACCTTCTGCTGCCACTCCGGGCTGACCTTGGCCAGGTAGTTGCTGAAGTTGAAGGTGGTGCCCGACCCGTCGGAGCGGTGCACCACGGTGATCTTCTCCGCCGGCAGCGCCACGCCGGGGTTGGCCGCGGCGATGGCCGGGTCGTTCCAGGTGGCGATCTTGCCCAGGAAGATGTCGGCCAGCAGCGCGCCGGTCAGGCGCAGCTGGCCCGGCTCGACGCCCTGCAGGTTGAACACCGGCACCACGCCGCCGATGGCGGAGGGGAACTGGCCCAGGCCGGCCTCGGCCAGCTCCTCGCTGGACAGCGGCTTGTCGGACGAGCCGAAGTCCACCGTCCCGGCCTTGATCTGGGCGATGCCGCCGCCCGAGCCGATGGACTGGTAGTTGATCTTGTTGCCGGTGGCGGCGTGGTAGTCGGCCGACCACTTCGACACCAGCGGGTAGATGAACGACGCGCCGGCGCCGGAAATCTCGGCCGCGACCGGCGTCTGCTGGCCGGCGGGCGCGGCGCCGGCCTGGGCCGGAGCCGCGGAGGCGGGGGCGCCGTCGCCGGAGGGCGAGCAGGCGGTGGCGGCCAGGGACAGGGCCAGGGACAGGGCGGCGAGGCGGACCGGGGCGGGAAGCATCGGGGATCTCACGACAGGAAGGAGCGCCGGCCGGGCCGGCGTGGACGTAATGAAATGATGTTTTTGTTACACCCGTATGACATTTCCCCGCGGCCCCGCTGGACGGTCCCGGGGGCCGTGGAAAGGAAAGGGCGCGGACCGTCCGGTCCGCGCCCCTGTGCCGGGCGGCGAGGGGAGAGAGGGGCTCGCCGCCCCTTGCTCAGTACTTCATGTTCTGGGCCCAGTACGCCTCGATCTGCTTGACCAGGGCGTCGGGCAGGGGGACGTAGTCCAGCTGGCGGGCCTGGGCGTCGCCGTTGGCGTAGACCCACTGGAAGAAGGCCTTGGCGTTGCGGGCGCCGGCGGCGTTCTTCGGCTTCTTGTGCATGAGGATGAAGTTGGTGGCGGTGATCGGCCAGGCGTTCTCGCCCGGGGCGTTGGTCATCACCAGGTAGAAGTCCTGGGCCTTGCCCCACTCGGCGCTGGCCGCGGCGGCGGCGAAGGTCTCGTCGCTGGGCTGCACGAAGCGGCCGGCGGCGTTCTTCAGCTGCACGTGGGAGAGCTTGTTCTGCAGCGCGTAGGACAGCTCGACGTAGCCGATGCCGCCCTTGATCTGCTTCACATAGGCGGCCACGCCCTCGTTGCCCTTGCCGCCGATGCCGGTCGGCCACTGCACCGAGGTGCCCTCGCCCACCTTCTGCTTCCACTCGGGGCTGATCTTGGACAGGTAGTTGACGAAGTTGAAGGTGGTGCCCGAGCCGTCGGAACGGTGCACCACGGTGATCTTGGTGTCGGGCAGCGCCAGGCCGCGGTTGAGGGCGGCGATGGCCGGGTCGTTCCAGCGGATGATCCTGCCCAGGAAGATGCCGGCCAGGGTGTGGCCGTCCAGCTTCAGCGCGCCCGGCGCGACGCCCTGCACGTTGACGATCGGAACCACGCCGCCGATCACCGACGGGAACTGCGCGAGGTTGTACTTGGCCAGCTCCTGCGGCGGCAGCGGCGCGTCGGACGAGCCGAAGTCGACGGTGCCGGCCTTGATCTGGGCGATGCCGCCGCCCGAGCCGATGGACTGGTAGTTGACCTGCTTGCCGGTGGCGGCCTTGTAGTCGGCCGACCACTTGGACATCACCGGGTAGACGAACGACGCGCCGGCACCGGTGACGTCGTTGGCGTGCGCCTGGGCGGCGAAGGACAGCGCGACCAGCGCGGCGGCGGCGCGGAACTTGGACATGGCGTTCAAGCGGGGCTCCTGTTGGGGCAGCAGAGGGGACGCGGCAGGACCCGCGTCGGCCCGGCCATTGCACAGGCGATGCATGACAGCCGGATGTCGCAACCATGACGGGAGGATGACCGGCGGCGGCATCCTGCGCCGCGCCTTCCCGTCATGTGACAGGCGGCGTCATGCGCCGGTCATGTTTCCGCCACATGCTGCGCGCGGAACCTGGCGGCGCGACCTTCCCCGCGCGCACCGGCCGGGGCGCCCCCCTCATCATCCGGAGAGCATCCATGCGTCATTCCCCCCTGGCACTGGCCCTGGCGCTGGCCGCCGGCACGGCCGCCTTCGACGCCGCCGCCGCCGACAGCGCCGAGCTGGCCGAACTGAAGGCGCAGCTGGCCGCGCTGCAGGCCCGCGTGGCCGAACTGGAGGCGCGCACCGACGCGCAGTCGGACATCAACGTCGGCACCCAGCAGAGCATCGAGAACATCGCCACCACCACGCCCAAGGTGGAGACCAAGGGCGGCCTGAAGGTCACCTCGCCCGACAAGCAGTTCGAGGCCTCGCTCGGCGGCCGTATCCACTTCGACGCCTACGCCTTCGACCGCGACCAGGCCTCGGCCACCGGCACCAGCGAGTTCCGCCGCGCGCGCCTGACCCTGGCCGGCAAGGCGCTGGGCTGGGACTACAAGCTGGAGCAGGACTTCGCCGCCGGCACCAACCTCGAAGGCCTGCGCGACGCCTACATCGCCACCGGCCTGTGGGGCGGCAAGGTCACCATCGGCCACTTCAAGCCGTACCGATCGATGGAGGAACTGACCAGTTCCAACGACCTGCTGATGATGGAGCGGCCCTTCGCCTCGGCCACCGGCCTGTTCAACGGCCGCCAGTTCCAGCAGGGCGTGGGCTACCAGCGCGCAGGCGAGAACCACACCGCCGGCTTCACCGTGTTCAACCTGCGCGGTGCCTCGGGCAGCCGCAACGAGGGCATGGGCGCGGCCGGCCGCGTCACCTGGGCGCCGATCAATACCGACAACGACACCCTGCACTTCGGCGGCTGGGCCAGCCGCGAGGACGCCAACCAGGGCTCGGCCGACCTCGTCGCCTCGGCCAGCTACGCCGGCCGCCGCGGCCCGTCGCAGGCCATCGCCACCACCACCGGCGCCAGCCGCAACACCGTCACCGCCTACGGCCTGGAAGCGGCCGGCGCGTTCGGTCCGCTGTTCTTCCAGGGCGAGTACGTCAACGCCGTGTTCGGCCAGCCCATCGGCGGCGACCAGGACGTGACCACCTGGTACCTGCAGGGCAGCTGGCTGATCAACGGCGGGCACAAGGCGTACAAGTCCGCCACCGGCGTGTTCGGCGCGCCCAAGGTCACCGACAGGGGCCTGTGGGAGCTGACCGCCCGCTACGACACCATCGAGAACCGGGACATCGACGACCGCCAGGCCACCAGCGTCATCCTCGGCGTCAACTACTACGTCAACCCCAACCTGCGCTTCATGTTCAACTACACCCGGGGCGACAACGAAGCCACCGGGGACGAGACCGGGCAGTACGCGGTCCGCACCCAGTTCAGCTGGTAAGCCGCCTGGCTTCCGGAAGAGCCCCGCCTGCGCGGGGCTCTTCCTTTTCATGCGGATGTCTCAATGCGCGGCCGTCACGAACTGCGCCTGCACGCGCAGCCGGCCTTCGCTCTTGGCCGCGCTGAGCGTGGCCGGCGCCAGCCCGTGGTCCTGGCGCAACGCATCCAGGAACGCGAACAGTTGCCCCGGGCTGGCCGCATCGGCCTCGATGCCGAAGCCGCCGTCGTCGCGCTCGCGCGACACCGCCAGCCCGGCCTTCGCCGCCGCGGCCAGCACCGCCGCCCGCAGCGCCGCCGCGTCGCTTGGCCGCGCCGGCATGCGCTCTTCCAGCGCCGCGACTCCCGCCGCCTCCGATCGCACCCGCGCCAGCTCCGCCGCGGCCCGGTCGTGCCGGAGCCGCGCCGCCTCCGCCGCCCCGCGCAGCGGCAGGTGCAGCCCGTACCAGTAGGCGAAGGCCGCCAGCATCGCGGCCATCGCCCCCAGCATCCACCGTTCGCGCGGCGCGCGGGCGTCCCACCACGGGTGCATGCGCGCGAAAGTCCCTCTGCCCGTTGCGCTCATCGCAATGCCTCCACGCCCACCAGGCTGCGCATCCCGCCGTCCACCGGCCGGCTCTCCAGCGGCACCGGCGCCAGCCCCGCCGGGGCCAGGCGCTCGCGCAGCGTTTCCAGGTCCTGTTCGCCCGCGTGCAGCAGCCCGGCGCGCACGCCGGTGGCGGTGGCGAACTCGTAGCTGTCCAGCTGCGCGCCGGGCACGGCCGGCAGCGCCCCGAACAGCGCCGCCGAGTGCTGCGCCAGCACCGCGGGCGCGGCCAGCTCGGCGTGCAGTGCGTGCAGCGCGGCCGACGGGTCGGCGCTGGCGGCCAGCGCCGGGACCTGCTGCACCGCCAGCGCGTCGGCGCGCGCCTGCATCCAGTGCGCGCCCAGCGCATAGCGCAGCGCCAGGGCGCCATCGACCAGCACCGGCGAGCACAGCGCCAGCGCGGCCAGCACCGCCAGCCGCCGGCGCCGGCGCCGCGCGCGGGGGTCGCGGCGGGCGTGGCCGTACTGCAGCAGGTCCAGCGGCGGTTCGCCGGCCGCGGCGGCGGCGAAGCGCGCCTCCGCCTCGCCGGGTTCCAGCATCCGCAACGGGCGCGCCCCCGCGATCGCGCGTGCGAGCCCGGGCTCGGCGGTGAACGCCAGCCGAGGCCCGCGCACGGCCAGCATGTCCCCGGCCGGCGCGGCGAGCAGCGTGCCGTCGTCGGCCTCGGGCAGCAGCAGGCAGTCCGGCACCACCGCGTGCGGCGAGATGCCCAGTTGTGCGCAACGCTGCAGCCAGCCGCGCAGGGTGGCGTCCTCCACCGCGCCCAGCAGGCGCGGGCCGGCGGCCGCCGGCGCGATGGCCACGTGCAGTCCCTGGACCGCACCGGCGACGTGGTCCTCCAGTTGCAACCGCGCGGCGGCCAGCGCCTGCGCCGGATGGCGCGCGGGCAGCTCCAGCCACAGCAGCCGCACCGACTCGCCGGGCACGGCCACGACCTCGCGCACGGACTCGCCCGGAGGCGGCGGCGGTGCCTGCCCCGGAAGCAGCGGCTGCCGCGCGAGGATGCGCCCGGACGGGTCGATGCGCAGGCAGGTGGAAGGCTGCGCCGGGTCGCGCGCGAGCAGGGTCAAGCGGGTGGCGGAAGGCGGTTTCATCATTCGTCTCGGGTCCAGCGGCGGGCGGCCAAGCGTGCTTCGCGGCTGCCGTCCTGTTCCAGCAGCGCGCTGAGGACGACCTGCGCGCCGGCGTACTCGACCTCGGCGTCGAGCACGAACCAGTGGCTGCGCAGCGACACCTGGTCGTAGACCTCGTTGGGCACCGGCGCCTGCAGCAGCGCCGGGTCGGCCCAAAAGGCGGCCGCGTCGCGCCAGCCGCGGGCCGGGCGCGACTCCAGCACCCGGCGCGCCTGCGCCGGGGTCAGCGCACCCAAGGTGAGCATGCTCAGCACCGGCGCGCGCGCCGGGGCCAGCGCGTTGACGTTGACCGGCGACAGGTCCGGCCGCGGCAGCGCGCACACGTACGGACGCAGGCGCGCGTACACGGGCGGCGTGTAGCCCTGCACGGCGCGCAGCTCGCTGGCTTCGGCCAGCAGCGTGCCGCCGGTGCGGTAGGGGGGCTGCAGCGCGGCGTAGCTGCCGTCCTCGGCGCCCAGCGGCGCGCGGCGGTGGTCGCTGTCGATCCAGTCGGCCAGCGCGTCGGCGAGCGCCTGCGCCTGCGCCGCACTGAAATCCAGCGCCTGCAGCAGCGCCACGTACTGGCGCACGCCCAGCTCGCGCCGGCGCCACTGGCCGGCGGCGCCTTCCACCACGCTGTTGAGGTTGAAGCAGTCGCTGCCGTCGCGCAGCCGCGCGCGGACCAGGCCGTGCTCGACGGGAAACGCCAGCGGCCGGCCATTCCAGGCGGCCACGGCCACGTCCTCGCGCGCCAGCGCCGCGACCTTGCGCCGCGCCAGCGCCTCGGCGCCCAAGGCGAGGCGCTGCGCCTGCGCCATTGCGTCGGCGTTGGCGGTGCGGCGCAGGCCGAAGCGGATGTCGTCCAGCATCGCCACCACCAGCACGCCCATGAGCGCGGCCATCAGCAGCACCGACAGCAGCGCGGTGCCGGACTGGCGGGCGGGACGGGGCGCGCTCACGGCGGGGCCTCCGGCAGCACGAACACCTGGCGCACCGGGCCGAAGTCGCGCAGGCGCAGGTCCAGACGCACCGCGCGCGGCAGCGCCTGCGCCCCGCCGATCCAGCCGTCGCTCCACTGCCCGTGCGAGTAGAAGCCGGCACGCACGTCCTCCACGCCGGTCAGCAGCACCTGCGGCGCGGCCGCGGCGGTGCCGTCCAGGGCCGGGCGCGCGCTGCGCTCCAGCCGGCCGTCGACCACGCGGTACTCCACGTACTGCAGCGAGGCGCGCGGTTCGGCGTCCGGGTTCTCGCGGCCGCGGCGCACGAAGCCCAGCAACGGCCGCGACAGGTCGCCCGGCGGCGCGGCGTCGAAGGCGTTGCGCGCGATACCGCCGTCCGGCAACCGCGTGCGCCGCACCGCGGCCTGCGACAGGTCGGCCTTGAGCAGCGCATGCGCCCGCTGCAGCTCGCCCAGCCGCTCCATGCGCGCGCGCAGCGCGGCCTGCTGGTCCCCGGCCCAGGCCAGGATGGCCACCGCCGCGGCCGCGAGCAGGGCGAACACCGCCAGCGCGACCAGCACTTCGACCAGGGTGAAGCCGCGCGCCTTCACCGGAACACCCACGCATCGGCGGCTTGGCCGCCGTCTTCGCCGACGACCACGATGTCCACCCGCAGCAGCCCGTCCGCGCCGGTTACGGTGGCCGTGCGCCGCCAGCGCCAGTCGCGCCCGCCCAGGTGCGCCACGCCGTCGGCCGGGGCGGCCAGCGTGGCGGCGTCGGCCAGCATGGCCTCGGCGGCCAGGTTGTCGGCGACGATGCCCGCCAGCATCCGCTGCTCCACATGCGCCGCGGTGCGCGCGCTCTCGCCGGCCAGGTTCAGCACCCCGGCCACGACCAGCGCCAGCACCGCCAGCGCCACCAGCAGTTCGATCAGGGAGAAGCCCGGCGCGCGGGCGGGCCCTTCAGTGCGGGCGGCCATGCACGTCCACCTTGCCGGCAGGATCGACGGACACCTCCACCCGGGCCTGGCCGAGGGCCAGCGCCACCGCCTGCGGCTCGGCCGCGCCGGTGGGATCGAAGCGGAAGCCCAGCCGGTCCTGGCGCGCGGGCAGCAGCGCGCGCACGCCGTCCTGCCAGGCGCGGGCGGCGAACGGACCGTCCTCCAGCGGCACCCAGGCGCCGAAGTCGTGGCGCGCGAAGCGGTAGCCGGCCGCGTCCACCTGCACCTGCACCGTGCGCCCGCCGAGGATGGCTTCGTCGCGCGCGTGGCCCAGGCGCTGCGCGAAGCCGTCGGCCTGGCGGTGCAGGGTGGCGTCGTCGTCCGGCAGGGAGAGCAGCACCGCGGTGGCGGCCAGGCCGGCGATGGCCACGGCGACCAGCAGCTCCAGCAGGGTGAAGCCGCGCGCGCGCCTGCGCCGCGGCGCGGGGAGGTGGCGGCGTGGGCGCGCGCGCGCGGTCACTGCCAGTTGCCGATGTCCGCGTTCTCGCCGTCGCCGCCCTCGGCGCCGTCGGCACCGAAGGAATAGACGTCGAACGCGCCGCGCCGGCCCGGGATCCGGTACTGGTAGGGGTTGCCCCACGGATCGTCCGGCAGCCGGCGGATGTAGCCGCCCTTGCGGTAGCGCTCGGGCCGCGCCAGCCCGGCCGGCGCCTGCAGCAGCGCCTGCAGTCCCTGGTCGTTGCGCGGGTAGGCCAGGTTGTCCAGGCGGTAGGTCTCCAGCGCCTGCTCCAGCAGCGCCACGTCGGCGCGGGCCTTCTCGGCCATGGCGCGGTCCTGGCTGGGGAGCACGTTGATCATCACCACCGTGGCCAGCAGGCCGATGATGACGATGACCACCATCAGCTCGATCAGGGTGAAGCCGGCGGCGTCCGGATGCGGGCGGAAGCGGCGGGGCGGTCGCATGGGCGGTTCCTCGGTGCGGGGTCGGGGCGCGCTCAGCCGAGCGCGAGCGAGTTGAACTGGAGGATGGGCAGCAGGATGGAGAGCACGATCAGCGCGACCACGCCGCCAAGGGCGACGATGATGGCCGGCTCGAGCAGGCTCAGCGCGGCGGCCGAGACGGTGTCGATCTCGCGCTCCAAGTAGTCGGCGGCGCGTCCGAGCATCGGCGCCAGGCGGCCGCTGCCCTCGCCGCTGCCGGCCATGTACAGCAGGGTGGGCGGGAACACGCCGGCGCGGCGCATGGCGGACGACAGGCTGCTGCCCTCGTCGATTGCGGTGACCATGGTGGCGGTGGCCGCGCGCAGCACGCGGTTGCCCACGGTGCGCGCGGTGATGGACAGCCCCTCGAGCAGCGGCAACCCGCTCTCGAGCATGATGGCCAGCGTGCGCGCCATGCGCGCGGCATGCAGGTCGCGCAGCACCCGGCCCAGCAGCGGCAGGCGCAGCAGCAGGCCGTCGAAGCGCATGCGGAAGTCCTCGCGCCGCAGCAACCGGAGGAAGGCCACGCCCGCCACCGCCAGCAGCGCCAGCCCCAGCCAGCCCCACTGGGCGATCGCGTCGGACACGGCGATCACGGCGCGGGTGAGCCACGGCAGCGCGCGGCCCATCGAGTCGAACTGCTCCACCACCTTGGGCACCACGAAGCCCATCAGCGCCGCCACCACCAGCACCGCGGTGAACGCCAGCGCCGCCGGGTAGACCAGCGCGCCGGCCAGGCGCGCGCGGAGCTGCTGTTGCCGCTCCAGCAGCTCGGCCAGCCGTTCCAGGATCTGCGGCAGCGCGCCCGAGCTCTCGCCGGCGGCGACCATGGCCCGGTACAGCGGCGGGAAGGCGTTGCCCTGCTGCGCCATGGCGTCGGCCAGGCGGTAGCCCTCCAGCACCTGCGCGTGCGTGGCCATCACCACCCGGCGCACGCCGCGGCGGTCGCTCTGGCTGCCGATGGTGCGCAGCGCCTCTTCCAGCGGCGCGCTGGCGGCCAGCGTGGCCAGCTGGCGGGTCAGCAGCGCCAGGTCGCGCGCGGTGAAGCGGCCACCGGCGGCGCGCGCGGCGGCCTGACGCGCCGGCTCCAGGCGCACCGGCACCAGCTGCCGCTGTTCCAGCAGCGCGCGCGCCTCGCGCGCGCTGGCCGCGGCCACCGTGCCGGTGCGGGTGCGGCCGCGGCCGTCGAGCGCGGAATACTCAAACGCCGACATCGCCCGGGTTCTCCTGGCGGGTCACGCGCACGGCCTCCTCCGGCGTGGTGACGCCGGCGGCCACGCAGCGCCGCGCCGCGTCGGCCAGCCGCCCGCCGCCGGAGGCGAACGCGGCCTCGGCGATGGCGTCCTCGCCGGCGTCCTCGGCGACCAGGCGGCGGATGCGCTCGTCCACGACGATGAATTCGTGGATGCCGATGCGGCCGGCGTAGCCGGTGTGGTTGCAGCGCGGGCAGCCGACGGCCTCGTACACGGTGCCGCCGGCGCGCCCGCCGCCCAGCGCCGCGTCCAGGCGGTCGTCGCCGCGCGGCCGCCGGCAGTGCGGGCACAGCCGGCGCAGCAGGCGCTGGGCCATCACCAGGCGCAGGCTCGAGGCCAGCAGGAAGGGCTCGATGCCGATGTCGCGCAGGCGGGTGATGGCCCCGGCGGCATCGTTGGTGTGCACGGTGGACAGCACCAGGTGGCCGGTCAGGCTGGCCTGCACCGCGACCTGCGCGGTCTCGCCGTCGCGGATCTCGCCGACCATCACCACGTCGGGGTCCTGGCGCAGGATGGCGCGCAGGCCGGCGGCGAAGGTCATGCCCACGCGCGCGTTGACCTGGGTCTGGCCGACGCCCTCGATGGCGTACTCGACCGGGTCCTCGACGGTGAGGATGTTGCGCTCGCCGTCGTTGAGCGCGGCCAGCGCGGCGTAGAGCGTGGTCGTCTTGCCCGAGCCGGTGGGGCCGGTGACCATGACGATGCCGTTCGGCGTGCGCAGCGCGTCGCGCAGCGCGGCCAGCGCCGGCGGCTCCATGCCCAGCTGCTCCAGCGAAAGCGCGCCCTGATCCTTGTCCAGGATGCGCAGCACCACGCGCTCGCCGCCGCGGGTGGGCAGGGTCGAGACGCGCACGTCCAGCGCCTTGGCGCCCATGGCAAGCGACACGCGGCCGTCCTGCGGCACGCGCTTCTCGGCGATGTCCAGCCGGGCCATGACCTTGACCCGCGAGACCAGCAGCGGCGCCACCCGCGCCGGCAGGCTCACCGCCTCGCGCATCACCCCGTCCACGCGGAAGCGCACGCGCAGCGCCGATTCGAACGACTCGATGTGCACGTCCGATGCGCCGATGCGCGCGGCCTCGGCGATCACGCCGTTGATCAGGCGGATGATGGGCGCGTCGCCCTGGCTCTCCAGCAGATCGGCGGTGCCGGGGATGTCCTCCGCCAGCGCGTCCAGGCTGCCGTGCAGGTCCAGCTCGCCCACGCCGGCGGCGTTGCCGAGGGCGGCGTCGGCGTACACCTCCGAAAGCCGGCGGTCGAACGCGGCGCGCTCCAGCACATCCACCTGCAGGGGCACGCCGAGCACGCGCCGCACCTCGACCAGCGCCTGCGGGTCGCCGCCCTCGCGCAGCGCGACGTGGCCGCCGGCGCCGAGCAGCAGCACGCCGTGGCGCCTGGCGAAGGCGTAGGCCAGGGCAGGCGCGGCCGTACTCATCGCGGCGAACCGCCGTCCGTGGCCGCGCCTGGCTGCACCGGCGCCTTGGCGGGGGCGGGGGCGGGAGCGGGGGCGGGGGCGGGGGCCGCGACCGGCGCGACCGGCGGGTTGGCGCGCAGGTAGTCGCGCACCACCGCGTCGAGCTCGGCCAGCGCGGTGGGGTCCCCGCGCAGCTGCTGCTCGCGCAGGTAGCCGTAGCGGGCCGCGGTGTGGCGCTGCGCGTCGGCGGCGTCGCGGACGATGGTCGGGCGCAGGAACACCATCAGGTTGGTCTTGCTGCGGCTGCGCGACCTGCTGCGGAACAGCGCGCCCAGCGCCGGAATGTCGCCGAGCACCGGGATCTTCTCGGTGCGCGCCTCGTCGCTCTGGTCCAGCAGGCCGCCCAGGGCGACGATGGCGCCGTCGTCGACCACCACGTTGGTCTCCACCTCGCGCTTGTTGAGCACCAGCTCGTCGCTGGTGGTGCTGACGGTGCCGTTGACCGAGGACACCTCCTGCTTGATCGACAGGGTGATGCCGCCGCCGCTGTTGATCTGCGGCCGCACCGTGAGCTGGATGCCCACGTCCTGGCGGTCGATGGTGCGGAACGGGTTGTCGTTGTTGGTGCTCAGCACCTCGCCGGTGGTGACCGGGACCTCCTGGCCGACCATGATCCGCGCCTCCTCGTTGTCGAGGGTGAGGATCGAGGGCGTGGACAGCAGGCTGGAGCCGGTGTCGCTCTTGACCGCGTTGATGATCAGGCCGAACAGGCGGTCGTCGCTGCGGTCGGCCAGGCCGACCAGGCCGCCGCTCAGGCCGAGCAGCGCCTGCGCCGCGGCGCGGCGGGCCAGATCGGCCGCCTCGCTCTCCGAATCGCCGGCGAGCGCGCCGCCGGCCAGCGCGGCCATGCCCGGCCCTGCATTGGAGAACTGGGTCAGGCCGATGGGCACGCGTCCGTCGCGGCCGGCCAGCAGCAGCTGCGCGCCGAGCTTGCGCGCGGCCTCGTCGGAGATCTCCACCACCAGCGCCTCGACCAGCACCTGCTCGCGGCGCACGTCCAGCTGGCGGATCACGTCCAGCAGCACGCGCTGGGTGTCCGGGTCCGCGTGCACGATCAGCGAATTGGCGCCGGGGTAGCGCACGATCACCGGGCGCTTGCCGCTGGCCGGGGTGATGATCTGGGTGCTGGCCGCGTCGGTGGCGGCCCCGGCCGGGGCCGACGGGATGCGCGCCGCGTCGGCGCCGGACGCGGCGGCCACCGGGTCCGGGGCCTGGCCGATCAGCTGCTGCAGCACCGGCAGCAGCTGTTCGGCGCTGGCGTGCTGCAGACGGACCACGGCCACGTCGCCGCTGCGCTCGGCGCGGGCGTCCAGTTCCATCGCCAGTTGCGCGGCGCGCTGCACCAGCGCCGGGTTGCCGCGCAGCAGCAGCGAGTTGCTGCTCTCCACCGGCACCACGGACAGCGGCGCGGCCGCGCTGCGGTCGGTGGTGCCGCCGTAGAGCCCGGCCAGGGTGGCGGCCAGCTCGCGCGCCGAGGTGTTGCGCAGGGCGACGGTGTCGATGCTGGCGCTGTCGCGGTCGATGCGCTCGACCAGGCCGAAGATGCGCTGCAGGTTGTCCGCGTAGTCGGCCACCAGCAACTGGTTGCCCTGCGGCAGCGCGACCACCACGCCGCCCCGGCCGACCAGCGGCTTGAGCGTCTCGGCCGCGGCGCGTGCGTCGATGCGCTGCAGCGGGAACACGCGCGTGGCGAAGCCCAGCGGCGTACCGGGCTGCTGCGCGGCGGTGTCGTCCGGCACCACGCGGTAGGTGGCCGGGCCCGCGGGCACGGCGATCAGCCCGTTGCCGCGCAGCACCGCCAGCAGCACGCCCATCAGGTCCTCGTTGGACATGGCGTCGCCGCGGGTGACGGTGACCGTGCCCTGCACGCGCGGATCGACGATGAAGGTGGTGCCGGTGGCGCGCGCCACGTCCTGGATGAACGCGGACAGCTCCACGTTCTGCATGCGCAGCGCCGGCGCGGACGCGGCCTGGGCCGGCGCCGGCGGCACCGGGAAGACGAGTGCGCCCGCGGCGATCAGCAGCAGGGCGGCGGGGCGTGGGGTCATGGGGAGCCGGTTCCGAGGGTGACGGTCCGCACCTGGCCATCGCGTCGGTAGGCGATGACGGCGCGCGGGTTGGACTTGAGCTGTTCGGCCACTTCCGGCAGGTGCTCCGGATCGAGCGCCTGGCCGTTGACGCTGAGCAGCACGTCGCCGGGCTGCAGGCCGGCGGCGCGCAGCAGCGCGGCGTCGCCGCGGGGCATCAGCGTGTAGCCGGCCACGCGGCCGGCCTCCTGGTAGGTGCGCAGCCCGGCCTCGGCGAGCAGGCGCGCGGGGTCGACGTCGCGCGTCTCCTGCTCGGGCGCGGCCGCGGTGGCCGGCGCAGGAGCGGGCAGGGCGGCCGGCGCAGGCGCAGGCGCGGAAGCGGGCAGGGCGGCCGGTGCAGGCCCGCCGCCCGGGCCGGCGCCCTGGACCGCCGGCAGCTCCAGCCGGCGACGCACGCCGGCATCGAGCAGCACGGCGTGGTCGGCGGCCACCGCCTCCAGCACCACGCCCGGGGCGAGCGCGTCGCCGACGCGGTAGGCCTGCTGCGGGCCGCCGTCGCGGGCGAGGATGGCCGAGCCGCCGTCGGCCGCCACGCGCAGGCCGAACAGCCGCCAGCTGCCGGCCTCGCCGGCCGCCTCCGGTGCGTTGCCGAAGAACGGATCCAGGCCGGCCAGCGCCGGCGCCTCGGCCGCCACCGCCACCGGCGCCGCCCCGGCCGACGCCGGCGCCGGCGCGAACGCCAGCCAAAGCAGCCGTGCCAGCTGCAGCAGCAGCACGAGCACGAGCGCGGCCTCGGCCAGCGCCGGCCAGTGCCGCAGGAGCGAGTTCGGGAGCGGTCGTGGCACGTCGATAGGTGCGCGGGGCCGGAAAGCCCCGGTTCGATGACAGGATGAGTCAGAAATGTGACGTGCCGGTTTCAGCCCGCGCGCGCGATGCACGGAACTGAAACAAAGCGGCCCGGCGCGGGGCCGGGCCGTCGGGACGCACGTGGCACCCGCGTCAGAAGTCCACCGACAGGCTCACGCTGTAGCTGACGCCCGGCTCGTAGGTGTACACGTCCACGCGCCGGCCGCCGCGCTCCTGGTACTCCTCGTGGTCGGTCTCCAGCAGGTTGCGCGCGGTGAACGCCAGCGTGCCGCGGCGGTCCCACAGGTCGAAGCCCTTGCGCACCACCAGGTCCAGCGTGGTGCCCGGCTTCTCCATGTAGTCCGGCTGGCCGGGACGGCCGCGCGCCAGGATGCGCTCGCTGACGTGGTTGGCCACCAGGGTCGCCTGGAAGCCCGAGCTGGCGCTCTCGATGCCCAGCTGCAGGTTGGCGATGTGCTCGGACTGGCCCTGCAGCTGGCTGCCGTCGCGGACGAACAGGCGTGCCGGGATGGGCGTGGCGTAGCCGTAGGGATGCACGGTGTCGCCTTCGCCGGCCTCGACCTCCGAGTCCGACCAGGTGTAGTTGCCGGCCACGTACAGGCGGTTGTCCCCCCACCAGGCCGCCTGGATCGGCAGGTCGAAGTACTTCTTGGCGTCGAACTCGAAGCCCTGCACGGTGGCCGAGGGCGCGTTGACGAAGCTCTGGAACACCACCCCGCCGGCCTCGTTCACGTTGGCCTCGATCGGCCGTTCAATCTCCTTGTGGAACAGGCCGGCGGTCAGGTACTCGCCGGCGCCGAAGAACCACTCGTAGCGCAGGTCGAAGTTGCGCAGCTTGCTGTCGACCAGGTTCGGGTTGCCGTAGAACAGGCGGTCGTTGTCCGGGTCGTTGTACTGCTGCGGCGCCATCTCGCGGAACTGCGGACGGGCGATGGTTTCCGAGACGCCGAAGCGCAGCTGCTGGTTGTCGGCGAAGTTCCAGGTCACCGTGGCCGCAGGGAGCAGGTAGTCCTCCTCCAGCGGCGCCGGCGACTCGATGCGCTGGCCGGTGAAGATGTCGTACGGATGCACGGCCTGGGTGGCGTCCTCGTAGCGGACGCCGAGGCTGGCGCGCACCATCGGCACCACCTCGCCCTCCAGCTGCAGGTACGCGGCGCGCACCTTGAGCGTGGCGTCGTAGGCGGCCGCGCCGGTGTTGCCGGTGGTCTCGCGCAGGCGCAGCAGGTCCTGGCTCAGGTTGTAGTCCGAGAACAGGTAGTCGATGCGCTGGTAGCGGTTGTAGAAGGGCAGGGCGCCGTCCAGGGCCAGGAAACGGAACTCGCGCTGCCAGGCGCTGCGGTCGTTGTCCGAGTAGGACGCGCCGCCCGAGAGGACGAACTCGCGCTCGGTCGGCAGGCGCCAGCCCACGTCCACGCCGCCGCTGGCCACCTCGTCCTCCACCTCGCCGAAGCGGATGTAGTTCTGCACGCGCGAGGCGTCGTGGCTCCAGTAGCCCTCCACGTTCTCGTAGCTGATGCCGGTCTCGTACGGCGACTCGCGGTTGGCGCGGGAAACGGCGCCGCGCCATTCGACGGTCAGGTCGTCGTACTCGCCGAAGCGGTGGGTGCCGCTGACCTGGTTGTTGACCAGCGTGCGCTCGAACCACTCGGTGTAGTCGTCGCGGACCTCGAAGCCGGCCAGGTTGTCCTCGCCGGCGCGGCTGCGCGCCTGCTTGACGGTGTCGTGCACGTACAGCGAGGTGAAGGTCACTTCGTGGCTCTCGCCCTTCAGGCCGGCGCCGAACATGGCGTTGACGCGGGCGTTGTTGCGGGTGGAGGCGAAGTCGTAGCTGCTGTTGAACTCCACCTCGTCGCCGGTGAAGTATCCGTCCTGCTGGCGTCCGGTGCGGGTGCGCCACTCGTTGCTGAAGTTGGCCACGGCCACGAAGCCCAGGTCCACGCCGTCCTGGACCTCCATCGAGTTGCCGGCGCTGCCGCCGAAGCTGAAGTCCGGGTCGATGCTGTCCTTCTGCTGCAGCAGGTACAGGTTGGGGTCGTTGATGCTGCGGCCGATGGTGCGGATGTCCGCGCGGTCGAAGTCCGCGCCCAGGTCCACGCGCCGGCCGGTGGCCAGCGCCTGCCTGAGCTCGGGCGACATCTTGCGGGTGCCGTCGTCGTAGCCCCACCAGTCGTCGTCGCCGCCGTAATAGGTCAGGCCCTTTTCGCCGGTGGTGACGCTGTTGCCGCCGGTGCCGATGGACAGCTTGAGGAAGCCCTCCTCGGGCACGGTCAGGCCGCGCAGGTCGATCACGCCGCCGCCGAACTCGCCGGGGTAGCGCGCCGAGTAGGTCTTCTGCACGGTCACGCCCTCCAGCACCTCGCTGGGGAACAGGTCCAGCGGCACCACGCGCTGCAGCGGCTCGGGGCTGGGCAGCGGCGAGCCGTTGAACAGGGCCGAGGAGTAGCGCTCGCCGAGGCCGCGGACGTAGACGAACTTCTCGCCGACCACGCTCAGCCCGCTGACGCGGGTCAGCGCCTGGGCGGCGTCGCTGTCGCCGGTGCGCTGCAGGTCCTCGCGGGTCACGAAGGTGGCCACTTCGGTGGTGTGCTGCATCGGCTCGGGGATGTGCTCCCCGCGTACCTGGACGGAATCGAGCTGGACCGCGGCGGCCACGGCCGCGGTGGCGGCGTCGGCGGACTGCTCGGCCCAGGCGGGCGTCGCCAGCGCGGCGGCGACGGCCAGGCACAGGCTGGAGCGGGGCGGTCCGATGCGGGGTAGTTTGGACATCATGGAGGATAGCCTTGGCTGCGGAGGGCAGGCGGAAGGGAAACGTCGTGCGGCGCGGCGGCGAAGGACGCCGCCGCGCCGCGTAGCGCGGCGGAGGCCTGCGTCAGCAGGGCTTGTCCGCCGTCAGGCCGCAGGTCCAGCCCTGCCACCAGGTGTCGGCCGAGTTCTTCACGCCGCCGATGTAGTCCACGTTCTGGAAGAAGGAATGGACCCCGCTCAGGTTGGCGTACGGGGTCACCGCCGACTCGTTGGCGCCGTTGACGAAGGTCGAGGCCAGGGTCGAGGTGCCGTTGGCGACGTTGTTGGTGCCGGCGTTGAACGCGGCCTCCGCCGTGGCGCCGGAGAAGGCGGTCGGGCAGGAGAAGAACACCGAGTGGAAGGTGCCGGTGGTGTTGGCGTCGGCGATGTTCAGGCAGGTGGCGCCGTTGCCGCTGCCGCCGGCCGGGCGGGTCACCACGGTGTTGTAGAAGCTGGCCTGGGTGCCCTGGTTCAGCTCGATCGCCACGCCGCCGCCGGCGCGACCGACGTAGGTGAAGTTGGCGATCCTGGGCTTGGAGTAGGGCTCGCGGCGGATGGCGCTCCACTCGTTCATGCGGTCGCCGCCGTTGGCGCGCTGCACCACGATGCCGAACTGCGCGCCGCCGTCCCAGCCGGTGTCGGTGTCCAGGCTGTCGTCGTCGTTGCCGGTCAGCACGATGTGGCGCAGGTTGACCGTGCCGCCGAAGATCTCGATGCCGTCGTCGGAGCTGTTGTGCACCTGGATGTGGTCGACGGTGGTGGCGCGGCCGACGCCGCCGAAGGTGATGCCGTTGAGCTCGTTGTTGGCGGCGATGGTATAGCCGGAGTGCTGCACGCGCACGTAGCGCAGGCGGCCGCTGTTGTCGTTCGGGTTGTTGCCGCCGTAGAAGACGTTGTTCACGCCCTCGATGAGCGCCTGGCACTCCGGCGTGCCCGACACGGTCTCGCCCGGGCAGGCGCTGATCGGCGCGCGGCCCAGGATGACCACGCCGCCCCACTGGCCGATGGAGTCCACGTTGGTCTCGCCCTCGACGCTGGCGCGCGAGGTGAACACGATCGGGTCGCTGGCGGTGCCCTCGGCGAAGATCTGCGAGCCGCGGTTGACCACCAGGAAGTCGGCGCCGGCCGAGCCGAAGAAGCGCACGCCGGGTTCCACGGTCAGGATGCCGGTCTGCGCGCCAGCCACCGGGGCCGAGGCGTTGCCGCCTGCGTCGTCGCCGACGTTGACCTGGCCGTTGATCGCGTAGATCACGCCGTCCAGCTTCTCGATGACCAGGTTGCCGACGATGCGGTTGGGCAGCTGGCAGGCGCGCAGCGTGCCGCCGGCGACGGTGCCGACGTTGGCGAAGCCCGTCGGGCAGTTCTCGGCCGGGCCGGCGGCCGGCGGCGGCGAGGTCGGCGGCGGGGTGGTCGGCGGCGGCGTGGTCGGCGGCGGAGCCGGCGGGAAGGCGCCTTCGCCCGGGGAAACGACGCTGTCGGCGCCGCCGCCGCAGGCGCTCAGGGCCAGTGCGGCGCCGAAAGTCATCAGCAGGGTCTTGGTGTTGTTGCGGACAGGCATTTCCTCTATCTCCGGTCGTTGGACGGGTGGTCCGGGCGAGCAAAAAAGCGTTAAGAAGGCTGTATAGGAAACTTGCGTGACAAAGCGGTTACCGCCCGCGTCGCGCGCATCCGCTGCGGGCAATGGGCGGCCGTCGGCGATCGCGTCGCCGTGCACGCCATGTTTCAGCAGCTTTGTTGCAGCCGTATGTTGTTCATGCGACGCGCGCGGCCTGCTGCATCCGCGCGCGGCTGCGGCACAATGGCGTGCATGGATCGCAGGCAGCTTCCCGACGAACTCGAGCAGTGGGTGGTGCGGCAGGCGGTGGCCGGCGCCGACCCGGAAGACGTGCTGCGCCCGCTGCGCGAGGCGGGCTGGGACGAACAGGACGCGGTGGACGCGGTGCAGGAGGCGGTCGCCCGCTTCCTCGAGCGCAGGTCGCAGGAAGCCGGGCTGCCGCTGCCCTGCCCGGTGCCGGTGCCGATCGGCATCAACGGCCCCTCGGTGCTCGACGCCGGCGACCGCGAGGTGCACGTGCTGATGAGCCTGATGCTGCCGCGCGTGGTGGTGTTCGGCGGGCTGCTGTCGGACGAGGAGTGCGACGCGCTGGTCGAGCTTTCGCGGCCCGGGCTGCGCCGCTCGACCACGGTGGACATGCGCACCGGCGGCGACCAGGTGCACGCCGACCGCACCAGCCGCGGCACCTTCTTCACCCGCGGGGAGAACGCGCTGTGCCGGCGCATCGAGGCGCGCATCGCGCGGCTGCTGGACTGGCCGCTGGAGAACGGCGAGGGATTGCAGGTGTTGCACTACCCGCCGGGCGCGGAGTATCGCCCGCATTACGACTACTTCGACCCGGCCGAGCCGGGCGGCGAGGTGTTGCTGCGTCGCGGCGGCCAGCGCGTGGCCACGCTGGTGATGTACCTCAACACGCCGCGCCGCGGCGGCGCCACCTCATTCCCCGACGCCCGGCTGGAGGTGGCGGCGGTGAAGGGGAACGCGGTGTTCTTCAGCTACGACCGCGCGCACCCGATGACGCGCACGCTGCATGCCGGCGCGCCCGTGGTCGAAGGGGAGAAGTGGATCGCGACCAAGTGGCTGCGGGAGCGGCGGCACGACTGAGCGCGCCGCAGCCGGCCGTCGCCGCCTCCGACCGGCCCCCGGGTGCGGGCGGGCCCGGCGCGTTCAATCCCCGGGCAGGGCGAGGGTCTTGTGCTCGTACCTGCACAGGTCGCGGATCGGGCAGCGCGGGCATTCCGGCCGGCGCGCCTTGCAGGTGTAGCGACCGTGCAGGATCAGCCAGTGGTGCGCGTCCTGCAGGAATTCCGGCGGCACCACCCGCAGCAGGCCTTCCTCCACCTCGCGCACGTCCTTGCCCGGTGCCAGCCCGGTGCGGTTGGCGACCCGGAAGATGTGGGTGTCCACCGCGATGGTCGGCTCGCCGAAGGCGGTGTTCAGCACCACGTTGGCGGTCTTGCGGCCCACCCCGGGCAGCGCCTCCAGCGCCGCGCGGTCGCGCGGCACCTGGCCGCCGTGTTTCTCCAGCAGGATGCGGCTGGCGGCCACCACGTTCCTGGCCTTGGCGTTGAACAGGCCGATGGTGGAGATGTAGCGCTTCAGCCCTTCCTCGCCGAGCTCGACGATCCGCTGCGGCGTGTTGGCCACCGGGAACAGGCGGCGGGTGGCCTTGTTCACGCCCACGTCGGTGGCCTGCGCCGACAGCGCCACCGCCACCAGCAGCTCGAACGGCGTGCTGTATTCCAGCTCGGTGGTCGGATGCGGGTTGAGCTCGCGCAGGCGCGAGAACAGCTCGCGTACTTCCGCCGGCGCCAACCGCCCGGCGCGGGCGCGGATGCGCGGCTTGGCCGCGGCCTCGCGCGCCTTCGCGGCCGTGCCGGCTTTGTTCGCGGCCGCGGGCCGGGCGGCCGGTCCCGGGACGGCGGCGCCGGGACCCGAGGCGCGCTTGCGTACCACCTTGCTCATGGCTTGCGCCCCGCCGCCGCGCGCGCCCGCGCGCGGGCCAGGGCCGCCGCCGCCGCGGGCGGCAGGGCCGGGTTGGACGCGGGCGCGTCGGCCGGAACGGCCGCGGCGCGGCGCCGGGCCTCGCGCTCGGCGGCAATCCGCTCCAGCCGCGCGGCGCGCGCGCGGTGCCGCTCGCGCGCGGCCCAGGCCGTGCGCAGGCGCTGTTGCGCCGCAAGCAGCGGCGCGTCCTCCGCTGCGGCGGGCGAGGCGGGGTAGTCCATCAGCCCGGCCTGCAGCGCGGCGTCGAGGTCGCCATCGGCCAGCAGCGCGAGCAGGCGCGCGCGCTGCGCCTGGCGGGCCGGGTC
Organism: Pseudoxanthomonas sp. SGT-18; assembly: GCF_003931645.1. Lineage (NCBI taxonomy): Bacteria > Pseudomonadati > Pseudomonadota > Gammaproteobacteria > Lysobacterales > Lysobacteraceae > Pseudoxanthomonas > Pseudoxanthomonas sp. SGT-18. Next base: position 169,827 of record NZ_RRYJ01000004.1, read on the forward strand.
CTGCATCGTCGCCATCGCCCGGTCAGCGGTTGCGGAACTGCGGGGTGCGCTTGCCGAGGAAGGCGGAGGTGCCCTCGCGCATGTCCTCGGTGGCGAACAGCAGGGCGAACTGCGCGGTCTCGAACTGCAGGCCTTCCTCGATCGCGCACTCGCCGCCGACCACCACCGCGTCCAGGACCGCGCGCAGCGCCAGCGGCGCGGCCGTGGCCAGGCTGCCGGCGAGGGTGGCGACCTCGGACTCGAGTTCCGCGGCCGGGACCACACGGTTCACCAGGCCCAGCTGAAGGGCGCGGGCGGCATCGATGGGCTTGCCGAGCAGGCACAGCTCCAGCGCCGCGGCGCGGCCGCACAGGCGCAGCAGGCGCTGGGTGCCGCCGAAGCCCGGGACCAGGCCCAGGTTGATTTCCGGCTGGCCCAGGCGCGCGCTGTCGGCGGCGATGCGCAGGTGGCAGGCCATGGCCAGTTCCAGGCCGCCGCCCAGGGCGTAGCCGTTGACCGCGGCGATCACCGGCTTGGGCATGCGCTCGATCCGGCGCATCAGGCGCTGGCCCAGCAGGGAGAACTCGCGTGCCTCGATCGGGCCGAGCTGGTTCATCTCGGCGATGTCGGCGCCGGCCACGAAGGCCTTGGGGCCGGCGCCGGTGAGTACCACCACGCGCACGGCGGTATCGGCCGACGCCGCGGCAAAGGCCGCGTCCAGCGCCTCCAGGGTCTGCCGGTCCAGGGCGTTGAGCCGCTCGGGACGGTCGATGGTGATGGTGCGGACGCCATCGGCGTCGCGGACGGTGACGGGACTGGACGCCATGGGGCTCCTTGTCGGTACGGTTCGGGAATGTGAAGGAAGCGGCGGAACTTCGCGGGTCCGCCACGGTCACAGGCCTGTCCCGCGCGCTCTGGCGCGGGCAACCAAGCGGCGGCTATCCTAGCGCGTCGAACACCCGGGGCCGACCGTCCCCCTTCCGGAGAAGAACTTGATGAAGTTGCGTCCGATCGCTGTCGCCCTTGCCGCCATGGCCGTGGCCGGCAGTGCCCTCGCCCAGGACACCACGTCCGAGAAGGGCAAGCTGAGCTACTACTTCGGCTATGACTACGGCAACAACCTTGCCGAACTGCAGGCCCGCGGCGAGCAGCTCGACGTCAATTCGGTGGTCAAGGGCCTGCAGGACGCCCTGGCCAAGAAGGAGCCGGCGATCACCGCCGAGCAGCTGCGCCCGGCCCTGGAAGCCTTCCAGAAGCGCGAGCAGGCCCGCATGCAGGAGGCCAAGGCCCAGTACGACAAGGCCGCCGCGGAGAACAAGACCCGCTCCGACCAGTTCATCGCCAGCTACAAGGGCCAGGCGGGCGTGAAGACCCTGCCCAGCGGCGTGGCCTACAAGGTGGTCGAGGCCGGCAACGGTGCCAAGCCGACCCAGGCCAGCACCGTGCAGCTGGAGGTTGCCGGTCCGTACCCCTACGGCCAGCGCCCGGAGCAGGCGCGCCCGGCACAGCAGATCCCGTCGATCAAGGTCAGCGAGGTCGAGATGGCGGCCATGCGCGAGGTCCTGCTGCAGATGCCGGCCGGCTCCAAGTGGGAAGTCGCCCTGCCGCCGGACAAGGCCTACGGCGCCGACCCGCGCACCGGCTTCCCGCCGAACGTGGCGGTGGTGTTCGAGATCAAGCTGGTGTCGGTCAAGTAATACGCGGCGGCCACCGCCGTCCGTGTTGCTGCGCCGGCTTCGTGCCGGCGCAGTCGTTTCCGGCCCTGCAGGATCCCGTGACGTGAGCGTTTCCCCAGACCTGGCTACCGTTTCCAGCCCGTGCATCGGGCTGTGCCGCCTGGACCGTGACGGTCTGTGCGAAGGTTGCCTGCGCAGCGGCGAGGAAATCGGTGCCTGGAGCCGGATGGACGAGGGCCAGCGCCGGCGCCTGATGGAGGAGGTCTTGCAGCAGCGCCAGCGGCAACGCCAGGTCTTCGTGCAGCGCCTGCGCGAGCGGGACGGCCTGCAGCGGGTGCTGCACCCGTTGCGCCAGCCGCCGCGCGAGCCGGGCTGGAACCGCGACGAACTGGCCGACCTGCTCGGCCCGCATGCCCCGGCCGAGGCCGCGGTGCTGGTCGGCCTGGTCCCGCGCGTGGAGGGCACGCGGGTGCTGCTGACCCTGCGCACCGACGGCCTGCGCCACCATGGCGGCCAGGTCAGCTTCCCCGGCGGAAGGGTGGAGCCGGCGGACCGCGGCGTGCTGGCGGCGGCGCTGCGCGAGAGCCACGAGGAAATCGCGTTGCCGGTGTGCCAGGTCGCGCCGCTGGGCTACCTGGACCCGCTGCTGACCATCAGCGGCTTCCGCATCACCCCGGTGGTGGCGGCGGTCGACCCGGACTTCGTGCCGCGCCCGGAGCCTGGCGAGGTGGCGCAGGTGTTCGAGGTGCCGCTGGACTACCTGATGGAGCCGGCGCGCCTGCGCCGGATCGACATGGACTACCGCGGACGCACCCGCACCGTGCTGGAGTACGACTGGCCGGAACAGCGCATCTGGGGCGCGACCGCGGCGATCCTGTACAACCTGAGGAGACGCCTGGAGGAGGGGAGATGAGCGGCATGCACTGGACCACCCTGGTGGACGTGCCCGCGCTGGCGGCGCGGCTGGACGACCCCGGCCTGCGCCTGCTCGACGCGCGCGCGGTGCTGGCCGATCCGCAGGCCGGCGCCGCCGCGTTCGCGGCCTCGCACCTGCCGCGCGCGCGCCACGCCGACCTGGACCGCGACCTGTCCGACCACGACGTGCAGGGCGAAGGCCGGCATCCGCTGCCGCGCGCGGAGGATTTCGCCCGGCGCGTGGGCGCCTGGGGCATCGGCCCGGAGCACCAGGTGGTGGTCTACGACGCCGGCGACGGCAGCATGGCCGCGGCACGCGCCTGGTGGCTGCTGCGCCTGCTGGGCCATGCCCGGGTGGCGGTGCTGGACGGCGGCCTGGCCGCCTGGCGCGCTGCCGGCCTGCCCGAATCCGGCGATGGCGCCGGAGCGCCGGCGCCGCTGCCGCCGTATCCCTCGCCCGGTTACGACCAGGCCCGCATCGCCACCGCGGCGGACGTGCTGCAGCGGTTGGGCGAGCCGGCCGGCTGGCTGCTGGACGCGCGCGGTGCCGAGCGCTTCCGCGGCGAGGTCGAACCGATCGATCCGGTCGCCGGCCACGTGCCCGGCGCGGTCAACCGTCCCTTCACCCTGAACCTGCGCGATGGCCGCTTCCGCCCCGCGCAGGAACTGCGCGCCGAGCTGGAGCCGCTGCTGCATGGCTGGGCGCCGCCGGATGCGGTGCTGATGTGCGGCTCCGGCGTCACCGCCTGCCACTTGCTGCTGGCGATGGAGCACGCCGGGCTGTCCGGCGCGCGGGTCTACGCCGGGTCCTGGAGCGGCTGGATCGCCGATCCCTCGCGCCCGGTGGCGCGCAGCGCCCAGTAGGCCACCCGGCGGGCCGCAGCCCGCCGGGCCGGCATCCGGGCTCAGAGCAGCATGCCGCCGGAGGCCTCGATGCGCTGGCCGTTGATCCAGGCCGTGCCCGGGCCCAGCAGCGCGGCCACCGCGCCGCCGATGTCGTCCGGCTGGCCGACGCGTCCCAGCGGGGTCTGCGAGGCGACCCAGGCATTGAGCTGGCGGTCGTCGCGCAGGCGGCCGCCGCCGAAGTCGGTCTCGATCGCGCCCGGGGCCAGGGTGTTGACGCTGATCCGGCGCTCGCCAAGTTCGCGTGCCAGGTAGCGGGTCAGCACCTCCACCGCGCCCTTCATCGAGCCGTAGGCCGAAGTGCCGGGCATGCTGAAGCGGGCCAGGCCGCTGGAGATGTTGAGGATGCGGCCGCCGTCGGCAAGCAGCGGCAGCAGGGCCTGGGTCAGCAGGTACGGGCCCTTGAAGTGGATCCGGTACATCTCGTCCAGCTGCGCCTCGGTGGTCTCGGCGAAGGGCACGTGCAGGCCTGTGCCGGCGTTGTTGACCAGGTGCTCGAACCGCTGCCGGCCCCAGCCGGCCAGCACCTCGCGCACGCGTCCGGCGAAGGCCGCGAAGCTGCCGCTGTCGGCCACGTCCAGCGGCAGCACCGCGACCCGGCGCCCGAGCGCCTGCAGCTCGGCGGCGACGGCTTCGGCCTCGGCGGCCTTGCTGCGGTAGGTGAGGATCAGATCGTGGCCGGCGCGGGCCAGGTGGATGGCGGCGTTGCGGCCGAGGCCGCGGCTGCCGCCGGTGATCAGGGTGACGGGGGAGGCGGGGGTATCCATGGCGAGGCTCCGTGCGTGGGGAGGAATGGGACACGCACAGGCTATTGGTGCCGGATGGGCTGATAAACTCGGCTCATCCGATTTCTTTGTTCGCCTGGGGAGAACAGTCCATGGACCAACTCGAGCATTACCGCATCTTCCTCCGCGTCGCCGAACTTGGCGGCTTCACCCGCGCCGCCGACAGCCTGGGCCTGCCCAAGGCCAGCGTGTCCACGGCGGTGCGCCGGCTGGAGGCGGAGCTGGGCACCCAGCTGTTCCACCGCACCACGCGGCGGGTACAGCTGACCGGCGACGGCGCGCTGTTCCTGGAGCGCTGCCGCGACTTCCTCGGCGAGGCCGAGGAGCTGCAAAGCATGTTCCGGCGCGAGCCGCAGCAGCTCAGCGGCCGGGTGCGGATCGGCATGTCCGGCGGCATGGCCCGGCAGCTGGTGCTGCCGCGGCTGGGGGCGTTCCTGGAGGCGCACCCGGGGCTGCAGATCGAGCTGGGCGCCGGCGAGCGCCGGGTCGACGTGGTGCGCGAGGGCTATGACTGCGTGGTGCGTACCGGTGACGTCGTCGATCCGAGCCTGGTCGCGCGGCGCCTGGGCCTGGCGCCGGTGGTCACCTGCGCCAGTCCGGCCTACCTGGAGCGCCACGGCATGCCGCGCACGCTGGAGGACCTGGCCTCCCACCGCCTGGTGCAGTTCGCGGTGGCCTTCGGCCAGAAGCCGGAAGGGTTCGAGTACCCGCTGCCCGGCGGCGGCCATGCCAGCCTGGAGCTGCCGGGTGCGGTCATCGTGGACAACGGCGAGGCCTATGTCGGCGCGGCCCTGGCCGGGCTGGGCCTGATCCAGCTGCCGCGCTTCGGCGTGCGCGAGGCGCTGGCCGACGGCCGCCTGGTCGAGGTGCTGCCGCAGCTGCCGGCCGCGCCGATGCCGGTCAGCCTTCTGTATCCGCTGCAGCGGCACATGCCGCGCCGGGTGCGCGAGGTGATGGACTGGCTGGCCCAGGTGCTGGCCGAGCACCTGGAGCCGTGGCCGGGCTGAGCGCTCAGGCCTTGCCGAGCTTCGCCAGCAGGGCGCGCAGGCCGGCCTGGGTGTCCGGCTCGTACCAGCCGTCGACGAAGCGGTCCAGGTGCAGGTGGTCCGGGTCCAGCGCGCGCACCAGGTCGGCGCGGGCCAGGGCGCGGGTCTGCAGCATCGGCGCGCGCGGCAGGCGCAGCAGCGGCTCCAGCCAGGCCAGGGCGCGCGGCACCACTTCCTCCACCGCGACCAGCTCGTCGACCAGGCCGATGCGCAGCGCTTCCTGGTCCGGAACCATGGCCCCGGCGACCAGCAGGCGCTCGGCGCGGTGGTGGCCGACCACCCGCCGCATCAGCTGCTGCGCGCCATCGGGCACGGCCAGGCCGACCTGGGTCTCGTTCATGCCGATGGCGAACGGTCTGGCTGGATCCGGCGAGCGCGCCATGATCCGGTAGTCGCAGCACAGCGACAGCACGCAGCCGCCGGCCGGTGCATGTCCGGTGACCGCCGCCACCACCGGGATGCGCAACCCGGCCAGCGCGCGCGCCGCGCCGAAAAACGCGCCCCAGGCCGCCTGCAGGGCGTGGCGGTCCTCGCCCAGCGACATCAGGTAGGGCACGTCCAGGCCGGCGGAGAACATGCCCGGCGCGCCGGACACCACCACCGCGTCCATGTCCTCGGCCACCGCGGTCTCCAGGCCGGCGATCAGCGCCCGGCACAACGCCGGATCCAGCGCGTTGACCGGCGGGCGCGCCAGGCGCAGTTCGCGGATGCGGCCGTGGTCGATGGTCTGCACGAAGGCGTTCATGGGCGGTCCGGTGGCATGCGTATGGGGCGGCTATGATAGGGGCCATGGACATCCGACGACTGCTCCCGATCGCCATCGCGGCCGCCCTGGCCGCGCTCCCCGCCGCCAACCGCGCCGCCACGCCCGCATCGGACGATGCGAAGGCCGCTTGCGTGGTGATGGAGGACGGCTGGATCCGGCTGTCGCCGGTGCCGCAGCCGCGCATGCTGGCCGGCTTCGGCCGCATCGCCAACCACTGCGGCGAGGCGGTGGCGGTGGTCGGTGCCAGCAGCCAGGCGTTTGCCGAGGTCACGGTGCACGAGACCGTCGTCGTCGACGGCGTGAGCCGGATGCGCGAGCTGGAGCGCCTGGCGCTGCCGGCGCATGGCGAAGCCGTGCTGCAGCCCGGTGGCCTGCACCTGATGCTGATGCAGCCGGTGCGGGCATTGGCCGAAGGCGAGCGCGTGCCGCTGCTGCTGGAGCTGGCCGACGGTGCGCAGGTGCAGGTGGAGCTGGAAGTGGCGCGTAATGCACCGGAGGGTGCGGCCAACGAGGCGCCCGCGCACCATCATCATCACTGAGGGCGCGCCGCAACTGCGGCGTGCAGGGGCCGTGGCGCCGCCACGGCCGCAAGGGGAGGAGCCATGAACGAAGCAATCGGCCGGCCGCGTTCGATCCTGCTGGCCAGCGACCTGGACGCGCGCAGCGACCGCGCGCTGGACCGCGCGCTGCAGCTGGCCCGGGCCTGGGACGCGCGCCTGGTGGTGGCCAACGTGGTCGACGCCAACGCGGTCGAGGCCCACGCCATGCTGGTCCGCGATCCGCCGGACTGGTACCGCGGCAGCGACCCGGTGCACGCGGCGGAGAAGCAGCTGCGCGACGACGCGGCCGCGCGCGGCGTCGACGTTACCTTGCGGGTCGAGCAGGGCGGCCGGGTCGCCGAGCGCCTGCTGGAAGTGGCGCGCGAGGAAGGCTGCGGCCTGGTGGTCACCGGCGTCGCCCGGCTGGAGCCGCTGGGCCGGCTGGTGCTGGGTTCGACCGTGGACCAGCTGGCGCGGCGCTCGCCCTTGCCGGTGCTGGTGGTGCGCCGGCGCACGCACGGGCCGTACCGGCGCATGGCCGTGGCCAGCGACTGGTCGGCGGCCTCGGCGCATGCGTTCCGCACCGCGGCGGCGCTGTTCCCGGATGCCGCGGTCAGCGTGCTGCACGGCTACGAGGCGCCGCTGGCCGGGCTGGCCGACGCCGCCCGCGACCAACTGCGGGCCGCCGCGCGCAGCCGCGCCGAAGCCGAGGGCCGGGCCTTCATCGCCGCGTGCGAGCCGCCCGGCGGCGCCAGCGCGGTCAGCCTGGTGGCCGAGCGCGGCGACCCGTCCCTGCTGCTGCGGCTGTACGCCGCGCAGTTCCCGGTCGACCTGGCGGTGGTCGCCTCGCGCGGGCGCAGCGCGATGGCCGACGTGCTGCTGGGCAGCGTGGCCCAGCGCCTGCTCGAGACCTCGCCGGTGGACATGCTGGTGGTGCGCGACCCGGGCGCGCGCTGAGGCCCGCCGCGCCCGGCAGGCGCGGCGTTCCCAGAAAACGAAGGCGGAGCCGGCGCCCGGCCGGCGCCGGACAGGCGGTCAGGCCGCGGCGGCGCGGATCGCGTCCGGCAGCGGCGCGCTGCGGCCGGTCTGGGTGTCCATCCAGACCACCACCACGTTGCCGTCCGAGTACAGGATGCGCTCGTCCTTCTGGTCGAGGATGCGGTGGCCGATGGTGACGCTGCTGTTGCCCAGGCGCTCGACGAACAGCTCCACGACGATGTCGTTGGGCCACACGATCGGCGCGCGGTAGTTGACGTTGGTGGCGGCCACGACCGGGGCGATGCGGTCGCTCATGGACACGCCCGGCACGCCCTGCATCCAGCGCACGCGCGCTTCTTCCAGGTAGGACACGTACTTGGCGTTGTTGACGTGGCCCATGGCGTCCATGTCGCGCCAGCGCACGCTGATCGGCACGCGCGCCAGCAGGCGCGGCTGCGGGGTGGGGGAGGTTGCGGTCATGCGGTCCTGCTCTTGGTTTTCCTTGCCGGGGCCTTCTTCGCCGCGCTCTTGCGCGGCGGCAGCACCGGATCCTTCGCCACGGCGGCGGGCTTGCTGCCGCGCGGCGTCTTCGTTTCCGGCAGCAGCTTGGCCAGGAAGCGGCCGGTGTGCGAGACCGGGTTGGCGGCGATCTCCTCCGGCGTGCCGGTGGCGATGATCTGGCCGCCGCGGTGGCCGCCCTCCGGACCGAGGTCCACGATCCAGTCGGCGGTCTTGATCACATCCAGGTTGTGCTCGATCACCACTATGGTGTTGCCCTCGTCGCGCAGCCGGTGCAGCACGCCTAGCAGGTGCTCGATGTCGTGGAAGTGCAGGCCGGTGGTCGGCTCGTCGAGGATGTACAGGGTGCGGCCGGTATCGCGCCGCGACAGCTCCTTGGACAGCTTCACGCGCTGCGCCTCGCCGCCGGACAGGGTGGTCGCGCTCTGGCCGAGCTTGACGTAGCTCAGGCCCACGTCGACCAGGGTCTCCAGCTTGCGGGCGATGGGCGGGACGTTCTCGAACAGCCGCAGCGCGTCCTCGACCGTCATCTCCAGCACGTCGTGGATGCTGTGGCCCTTGTACAGGATGTCCAGGGTCTCGCGGTTGTAGCGCTTGCCGCCGCACACGTCGCAGGGCACGTACACGTCCGGCAGGAAGTGCATCTCGACCTTGATCAGGCCGTCGCCCTGGCAGGCCTCGCAGCGGCCGCCGCGCACGTTGAAGCTGAAGCGGCCCGGCGAGTAGCCGCGCGCGCGCGCCTCCGGCACCTGCGCGAACAGCTCGCGCAGCGGGGTGAACAGGCCGGTGTAGGTGGCCGGGTTGGAGCGCGGGGTGCGGCCGATCGGGGACTGGTCGATGTCGACGATCTTGTCGAACAGGTCAAGGCCCTCGACCTCGCGGTACGGCGCCACCGGGTGCGAGGCGCCGTTGATCTCGTTGGCCGCCAGCGCGAACAGGGTGTCGTTGATCAGGGTCGACTTGCCCGAGCCGGACACGCCGGTGACGCAGGTGAACAGCCCGGCCGGGATCTCCAGGTCGACGTCCTTGAGGTTGTTGCCGCTGGCGCCGTACAGGCGCAGGGTCATCTTCGGGTTCGGCTTGTGGCGCCTGGCCGGCACCTCGATCCTGCGCTTTCCGGACAGGTACTGGCCGGTCAGCGAGCGCGGCGAGCGCACCAGGTCCTCCAGGGTGCCCTGGCCGACCACCTCGCCGCCGTGCACGCCGGCGCCGGGGCCGATGTCCAGCACGTGGTCGGCGGCGCGGATCGCATCCTCGTCGTGCTCGACCACGATCACCGTGTTGCCCAGGTCGCGCAGGCGGGTGAGGGTGCCCAGCAGGCGCTCGTTGTCGCGCTGGTGCAGGCCGATGGAGGGCTCGTCGAGCACGTACATCACGCCCACCAGGCCGGCGCCGATCTGGCTGGCCAGGCGGATGCGCTGGGCCTCGCCGCCGGACAGGGTGTCTGCCTTGCGCTCCAGGGTCAGGTAGTCCAGGCCGACGTCGACCAGGAAGCCCAGCCGCTCGTTGATCTCCTTGACGATCTTGGCCGCGATCTCGCCGCGCCAGCCCGGCAGCTTCAGGTCGCGGAAGAAGGCCAGGGCCTCGTCGATCGGCATCACCACCAGCTCGGGCAGGGCGCGGTCGGCGACGAACACGTTGCGCGCGGCCCGGTTGAGCCGGGCGCCGCCGCACTCGGGACAGGCGCGCTCGGAGATGTACTTGCCCAGCTCCTCCTGCACCGCCGCCGACTCGGTCTCGCGGTAGCGGCGCTCGAGGTTGTTGATGATGCCCTCGAAGCGGTGCTTGCGCTGGGTGCGGCCGCCGGCCTCGGTGAGGTAGGTGAAGGTGATCACCTCGTCGCCGCTGCCGTACAGGATCGCCTGCTGCACGTGCTCGGGCAGCTGGTTCCACGGGGTGTCCGGGTCGAAGCGGTAGTGCCTGGCCAGCGAGTTGATCAGCTGGAAGTAGTAGGCGTTGCGGCGGTCCCAGCCGCGCACCGCGCCGGCGGCCAGCGACAGCTCCGGGTGCGCGACCACCCGTGCCGGGTCGAAGAACTCGGCCATGCCCAGGCCGTCGCAGGATGGGCAGGCGCCCATCGGCGCGTTGAATGAGAACAGGCGCGGCTCCAGGTCCGGCAGCGAGTAGTCGCACACCGGGCAGGAGTACTTGGACGAGAACAGCTGCGGCGGCGCGTCCGGGTTGTCCAGCGACATGACCATGGCCATGCCGTCGCCCAGCTTGAGCGCGGTCTCGAACGACTCGGCCAGGCGCTGCTTGATGTCCTCGCGCGGGCGGAAGCGGTCGATCACCGCCTCGATGGTGTGCTTCTGGCGCAGGGCCAGGGCCGGCACCGCGTCGATCTCGTGCAGGGTGCCGTCGACCCGCACCCGGACGAAGCCCTGGGCGCGCAGCTGCTCGAATACCTGCACGTGCTCGCCCTTGCGCTCGCGCACCACCGGGGCCAGCAGCATCCAGCGCTGCTCCGGGTCCAGGGCTAGCACCTGGTCGACCATCTGGCCCACGGTCTGGGCCTCCAGCGGGTAGCCGTGGTCCGGGCAGCGCGGGATGCCCACCCGCGCGTACAGCAGGCGCAGGTAGTCGTAGATCTCGGTGATGGTGCCGACGGTCGAGCGCGGGTTGTGCGAGGTCGACTTCTGCTCGATCGAGATGGCCGGGGACAGGCCCTCGATGTGGTCGACGTCCGGCTTCTCCATCACGCTGAGGAACTGCCGGGCGTAGGCCGAGAGCGACTCCACGTAGCGCCGCTGGCCCTCGGCGTAGATGGTGTCGAACGCCAGCGACGACTTGCCGGACCCGGACAGGCCGGTGATCACGATCAGCTTGTCGCGCGGCAGGTCGACGTCGATGTTCTTGAGGTTGTGGGTCCGCGCGCCGCGGATCTTGATGGCATCCATCAGTGGGGGCTCTGCGGAGGCAATGCGCCAGCGTAAGGGAACGCCCGATTTGGGGGCAACGGGCCGCGCCCGCAACCCGCCCGGCGGCGGGCCGGGGCCGCCGTTCAGGTCCATGGGGGTGGCTTGACCCGGGCCTGGCCGGACCCCTACAATTCCGCTTCTGTCCGCCCATCCGCGGGCAGGGTTGACCACAATAACAACAGAGGAATGCCTGGTCATGTACGCAGTTCTGGTAACCGGCGGTAAGCAGTACCGCGTGGCGCAGGGCGAGAAGCTCCGCGTCGAGAAGCTCGAGGCCGAGGCTGGCTCCGAGATCAAGTTCGACAACATCCTGCTGCTGGGCGACAGCGACGGGATCAAGGTCGGTGACGCCCTCAAGGGCGCGAGCGTGACCGCGAAGGTCGTCGGCCACGGCCGCGCCGACAAGGTCAAGATCATCAAGTTCCGCCGCCGCAAGCACCACATGAAGCGGCAGGGCCACCGCCAGCACTACACCGAAATCGAAATCACCGGCATCGCCGGCTAATCAGTAGGGAGATCCCGTCATGGCACACAAAAAGGGCGTAGGCTCCTCGCGCAACGGCCGCGATTCCAATCCGAAGTACCTGGGCGTGAAGGTGTTCGGCGGCCAGGCCGTCGAAGCCGGCAACATCATCGTCCGCCAGCGCGGCACCCAGTTCCACCCGGGCGCCGGCGTCGGCCTGGGCCGCGACCACACGCTGTTCGCGCTGGTCGACGGCAAGGTCCAGTTCACGACCAAGGGTCCGGCCAAGCGCCGCACCGTCAGCGTCGTCGCTGAAGCCTGATTGCTGGCCGCGCCTGGCGCGGCCGGACCGCACGGCAGGCCCCGCTTAGGCGGGGCTTTCCGTTTCTGGGGCGCCCGCGGCCCGCGCCGTCCGCGCCGGGCCGGGCCGGCTAGACTGTGCCCCGTCGCATTCCCCCTCCCGAGTCCTGCTGCCCCATGAAACTGGTCGACGAAGCTGAAATCGAGGTGATCGCCGGCAATGGCGGCAACGGATGCGTCGGCTTCCGCCGCGAGAAGTTCATCCCGCTGGGCGGTCCGGACGGCGGCGACGGCGGCGATGGCGGCAGCGTCTGGCTGGTCGCCGACGAGAACCTCAACACCCTGGTCGACTTCCGCCACGAGCGCCGCTTCCGCGCCCAGCGCGGGCAGAACGGCATGGGCCGGCAGATGTACGGCAAGGGCGGCGAGGACCTGTTCATCACCGTCCCGGTCGGCACCGTGGTGACCAACGTCGAGACCGACGAGGTCATCGGCGACCTGACCGCGCACGGCCAGCGCCTGCTGGTGGCCCGCGGCGGCAAGGGCGGCCTGGGCAACATGCACTTCAAGAGCTCGACCAACCGCGCCCCGCGCCAGGCGACCCCGGGCGAGCCGGGCGAGCAGCGCACGCTGAAGCTGGAGCTGAAGCTGCTGGCCGACGTCGGCCTGCTGGGCTTCCCCAATGCCGGCAAGAGCACCTTCGTGCGCGCGGTCTCCGCCGCCACCCCGAAGGTGGCGGATTATCCGTTCACCACCCTCTATCCGAACCTGGGCGTGGTCAGCGTCGAGCCGCACCGCAGCTTCGTGATCGCCGACATCCCGGGCCTGATCGAGGGCGCCGCCGACGGCGCCGGCCTCGGCGCGCAGTTCCTGCGCCACCTGCAGCGCACCCGCCTGCTGCTGCACCTGGTCGACATCGCGCCGATGGACGGCTACGAGGGCGTGGAGGTCATGTCACCGGTGGAGCAGGTGCGCGCGATCGAGCGCGAACTGGAGCGGCACGATCCCGGGCTGCTGGCCAAGCCGCGCTGGCTGGTGCTGAACAAGGCCGACCTGATGTTCGAGGACGAGGCCCGCGAGCGTGCGCAGGCCATCGTCGCCGAGCTGGGCTGGACCCAGCCCTGGTTCCTGGTCTCGGCCCTGGGCCGCGAGGGCACCTGGCCGATCATGCAGCAGGTGATGGGTTTCCTGGACCGGCAGCGCCACGCTGAAGCCGAGGCCGATGAAGATGCATCGGCCTGAGTCTGGATTCCGCGCAACGAAAAACCCGGCCGAAGCCGGGTTTTTCGTATGCCTGGCTGGCGCGGAAGGGCCGGCGCGCGCTGCGCGGCCCGCCCTCCGCCGGGGATCAGGCGGCGGCCTTGATGGCCTTGATGCGCGCGGTCAGGCGGCTCTTGTGACGGGCGGCCTTGTTCTTGTGGATCAGGCCGCGGGCGCTGAAGCGGTCCAGCAGCGGCTGGGCGATGGCGAAGGCGGCCTCGGCGCCGGCGGCGTCGTTGGCGTCCAGGGCCTTGAGGACCTTCTTGACGGCGGTGCGGAGCTGCGAGCGCTGGGCGGTGTTGCGCGCGTTGCGCACGACCGTCTGCTTGGCGCGCTTCTTGGCGGACTTGATGTTGGCCACGGCGGTGGATTCCTGAAAAACGGGTACGAAAACGGTATGGTGGAGTACAGCGAACGCGAAATTATGGTTTATTCAAGGGCTTGGGTCAACCGTTGTGGTCGGCCCGCCGTAGACGGCCCGGAGGCCGGTCGATGAGCGGCTCCCGCCTGTTGCGTTCCGCATCGCTGTTCAGCTCGCTGACCTTCGTTTCCCGGGTGTCGGGCCTGGTGCGCGACCAGGTCTACGCCATCGTGTTCGGCGCCAGCCCGGCAATGGACGCGTTCATCGCCGCGTTCCGCATCCCCAATTTTATGCGCCGGCTCTCGGCCGAGGGCTCGTTCTCGATGGCCTTCGTGCCGGTGCTGGCCGAATACAAGGAAAAACACGGCCCGGACGCGGTGCGCGCGCTGATCGACCGGGTTGCCGGTTCGTTGCTGGCGGCGCTGCTGGTGCTGACCGCGGTGGTGCTGCTGTTCGCGCCGTGGGTGGGGCGGCTGCTGGTGCCTGGCTTCCTCGAGGAGCCGGAAACCTATGCGCTGTTCGTGGAGATGCTGCGCATCACCTTCCCGTACGCGCTGTTCATCTCCCTGGCCTCGCTGGCCGGCGGCATCCTCAACACCTGGCAGCGCTTCGGCGTGCCGGCCCTGTCGCCGGTGCTGCTGAACCTGGCGCTGATCGCCGCCGCGGTGGTCGGCGGGCACTGGCTGGGTGGTTCGGTGAAGGTGCTGGCCTGGGGCGTGCTGGTGGCCGGCATCCTGCAGCTGGCCTTCCACCTGCCGGCGCTGGCGCAGCTGGGGCTGCTGCCGCGGCCGCGCCTGGACCTGGCCCATGCCGGCGTGCGCCGGGTGATGACGCTGATGGTGCCGACCCTGTTCGGCTCCTCCGTGGTCCAGTTCAACCTGCTGATCAATACCCAGCTGGCCTCGCTGCTGGTCGGCGGCAGCATGACCTGGCTGTACTACAGCGACCGCCTGCTGGAGTTCCCGCTGGGCATGTTCGGGGTGGCGATCGGCACCGTGATCCTGCCGCACCTGTCCTCGCGCCACGCCAGCGCCGACCCGGACGGGTTCTCGCGCGGCCTGGACTGGGGCTTCCGCCTGTGCGTGCTGATCGGCGTGCCGGCCACCCTGGGCCTGGTGCTGTGCGCCCGGCCGCTGGTGGCCACCCTGTTCCAGTACGGCGAGTTCGGCGCGGAAGACGCGCGCATGAGCGCGCTGAGCCTGGTCGCGCAATCGCTGGCGGTGCCGGCCTTCCTGCTGGTGAAGGTGCTGGCCCCGGCGTTCTACTCGCGCCAGGACACCCGCTCGCCGGTGCGCGCGGCGGTGTTCGCGGTGCTGGTCAACGTCGCCAGCACCCTGCTGTTCTTCGCCCTCCTGCTGTACGCCACCGACACCGGCCGCCAGGCGCTGGCCGCCGCCGGCGGCAGCGCGGTGGCGGCCCTGGGCACGGTGCGCGGCGCCCATGCGCTGCTGGCGCTGGCGGTGGCGGTGGCCGGCTGGACCAATGCCCTGCAGCTGGCCTGGATGCTGCGCCGCGCCGGGGTCTACCGGCGCCAGCCCGGCTGGGGCCGCCTGCTGCTGCAGGTCGGCGCCGGTGCGCTGGCCCTGGCCGTGGTGGTGCTGGGACTGGGCTGGCTGTGGCCGGACTGGTCGGCCTGGGCCTGGTGGGAGCGCGCGTGGCGGCTGGCGGTGATGGTCGGCGCCGGCGCGGCGGCCTATGGCGCGCTGCTGCTGGCCCTGGGCCTGCGCCCGCGCGAGTTGCGCGGCTGAGGCGGGCCGGCGCGGGCCTTTGTCCCGCGCCGGCCGCTATACTTGCAGGCTCGGCCCCGGGCCGGCGCCGGCTGGCGCCGCGGGGCGTCCCAGGTCATACCCAAGCAGATGAGCAGGCTGTTCCGTGACGTCGATGGCGGGTCGCTGTGCCCGCGCGGCAGCGTGGTCTGCATCGGCGCCTTCGACGGCCTCCACCTCGGCCATCGGGCGCTGGTGCGGCATGCCGTGGCGCGCGCACGCGCGCTGGACGTGGCGGCGGTCGCGCTGAGCTTCGAACCGCTGCCGCGCGAGTTCTTCGGCCGCGGCAGCCCGCCGCCGCGCCTGACCCTGCCGCGCGACCGCATCCGCCTGCTGCTGGACCAGGGCCTGGACCACCTGGGCCTGTTGCGCTTCAACGCCGCGCTGGCGGCGATGCCGGCCGAGGACTTCGTGCGCCGCGTGCTGGCCGGCCGGCTGGGCGCGCGCGAGGTGTGGATCGGCCCCGACTTCCGCTTCGGCCACTGCCGCGGCGGCGACCTGGCCCTGCTGCAGGCCATGGGCGCGGAACTGGGCTTCCACGCCGGCGAGATCGAGCCGGTGCAGGCCCAGGGCGAGCGCGTCTCCAGCACCCGCATCCGCGAGGCCCTGGTCGCCGGCGACTTCGCCCGCGTGCATTCCTTGCTGGGCCGGCCCTACGCGATCGGCGGGCGCGTGGTGCGCGGCCGCCAGCTCGGCCGCACCCTCGGTTTCCCGACCGCGAACCTGCGGTTCCCCAAGGCGCCGGCGCTGTCCGGCATCTACGCGACCTGGGTGCACGGCGTGGCCGCGCAGCCGTGGCCGTCGGTGTCCAGCTTCGGTACCCGGCCCACGGTCGAGGGCGTGGAGCCGCTGCTGGAAGCCCACCTGTTCGACTTCGCCGGCGACCTCTACGGGTGCCACATCGAGGTCGAGTTCGTCGCCAAGTTGCGCGACGAGGAGAAATTCCCCGACCTGCCGGCCCTGACCGCGCAGATGCAGCGCGATGCCGAGCAGGCGCGCGCCATCCTTTCCGAATCCGAACGACTGCGAGCCACGGCGTGAGCCAGGACTACAAAGCCACCCTACACCTGCCCGCCACCGACTTCCCCATGCGCGGCGACCTGCCGCGGCGCGAGCCCGAGATCCTCGCGCGCTGGGAGTCCGAGCGCCTCTACGAGAAGCTGCGCGCCCATGCCAAGGGCCGCCCGCTGTTCGTCCTGCACGACGGCCCGCCGTATGCCAACGGCGCGATCCACCTCGGGCATGCGGTCAACAAGATCCTCAAGGACATCATCGTCAAGTCGCGCCACCTGGCCGGCTTCGACGCGCCGTACGTGCCGGGCTGGGACTGCCACGGCCTGCCGATCGAGATCGCGATCGAGAAGAAGTACGGCAAGGTCGGGGTCAAGCTCGACGCGACCGAGTTCCGGCAGAAGTGCCGCGAATACGCGCAGTCGCAGATCGAGATCCAGCGCAAGGACTTCAAGCGCCTGGGCGTGATCGGCGACTGGGACAACCCGTACCGCAGCCTGGACTTCCGCTTCGAAGCCAACGAGATCCGGGCCCTGGCCAGGATCGTCGACAACGGCCACCTGACCCGCGGCGTGAAGCCGGTGCACTGGTGCTTCGACTGCGGCTCGGCCCTGGCCGAGGCCGAGATCGAGTACCAGGACAAGGTCTCCCCGGCGATCGACGTGGCCTACCTGGCGCGCGACCCGCAGGCGGTGGCGCGCGCCTTCGGCGTCGAGCTGCCGGAAGGCGTCGAGGTCGCGGTGCCGATCTGGACCACCACCCCGTGGACCCTGCCGGCCTCGCTGGCGGTGTCGCTGGGTCCGGACCTGGAGTACGCCCTGGTCGAAGGCCCGGCACAGGATGGCCGCCGCCGCTGGCTGGTGCTGGCCGACGCGCTGGCCGAGCGCGCGCTGCAGCGCTACGGCGTGGCCGGCGTGACCGTGCATGGTCGCGCCGCCGGTTCCGCGCTGGAGCACCAGCTGCTGGCGCATCCGTTCTACGCCGAGCGCGACATCCCGGTGATCCTCGGCAGCCACGTGTCGGCCGAGGACGGTACCGGCGCGGTCCACACCGCGCCCGGGCACGGCCAGGACGACTACGTGGTCGGCAAGGCCTACGGCCTGATCGAGAAGTACACGGCGGCCCAGCTCAATCCGGTCGACGGCCGCGGCGTGTACCTGCCGTCGACCCCGGCCGCGCGCGGCGTGGAGCTGGCCGGCCAGCACATCTGGAAGGCCAACGACGTCATCGTCGAGGTGCTGCGCGAGGCCGGCGTGCTGCTGGCCGCGAGCAGGCTCGAGCACAGCTATCCGCACTGCTGGCGCCACAAGACCCCGATCGCGTTCCGCGCCACGCCGCAGTGGTTCATCTCGATGGACCAGTCCAACCTGCGTGCCGATGCCCTGGCCGCGATCGACACGGTCAAGTGGTACCCGGAGTGGGGCAAGGCCCGCATCTCCGCCATGGTCGAGGGCCGCCCGGACTGGACCATCTCGCGCCAGCGCACCTGGGGCGTGCCGATCGCGCTGTTCGTGCACCGCGAGACCGGCGAGCCGCACCCGCGCAGCAGCGAGCTGATGCGCCAGGTGGCCGACCGGGTGGAGCAGGGCGGCATCGACGTGTGGTATTCGCTGGACCCGGTCGAGCTGCTGGGCGACGAGGCCGGCCAGTACGAGAAGATCACCGACATCCTCGACGTCTGGTTCGACTCCGGCGTGACCCACGAGGCGGTCCTGCTGGAGCGCGGCCTGGGCAAGCCGGCCGACCTGTACCTGGAAGGCTCGGACCAGCACCGCGGCTGGTTCCAGTCCTCGCTGCTGACCGGCGTGGCGATCGACAAGGCCGCGCCGTACCGGCAGTGCCTGACCCACGGCTTCACCGTGGACGAGCACGGCCGCAAGATGTCCAAGTCGCTGGGCAACGGCATCGAGCCGCAGGACATCATGAAGACCCTGGGCGCGGACATCCTGCGCCTGTGGATCGCCTCGGCCGACTACTCCAACGAGATGTCGCTGTCGCAGGAGATCCTCAAGCGCAACGCCGACGCCTACCGCCGCATCCGCAACACCGCGCGCTTCCTGCTGGCCAACCTGCATGGCTTCGAGCCGGCGCGGCACCTGCGCCCGCTGGACGACATGGTCGCGCTGGACCGCTGGATCGTGCACCGCGCCTGGGAGGTGCAGGAGAAGATCAAGGCCGCCTACGAGCGCTACGACTTCGCCGGCATCGTGCAGGCGCTGCTGAACTTCTGCTCGGTGGACCTGGGCTCGCTGTACCTGGACGTGACCAAGGACCGCCTGTACACGATGGGCGAGGACTCGCGCGGCCGCCGCAGCGCGCAGAGCGCGATGTACCGCATCGCCGAGGCCTTCGTGCGCTGGATCGCGCCGATCCTCAGCTTCACCGCCGACGAGCTGTGGGGCTACCTGCCCAAGGACACCGGCGACGGCCAGCGCGAGGAGAACGTGCTGTTCGCCACCTGGTACGAGGGCCTGGCGCCCATGCCGGAGGACGCGGAGCTGGGCGCGGCCGACTTCGAGCGCCTGCTGGCGCTGCGCGAGCAGGTGGCCAAGGTGCTGGAGCCGATGCGCGCCAACGGCCAGATCGGCGCCGCGCTGGAGGCCGAGATCACCGTGACCGCCGGCGCCGAGACCGCGGCCCACCTGCAGCCGCTGGCCGAGGAACTGCGCTTCCTGTTCATCAGCGGCGACGTGACCGTGGTGCCGGCGCAGACCGACGGCATCTTCGTCACCGCCCAGCCCACCAGCAAGCCCAAGTGCGTGCGCTGCTGGCACTACCGCGCCGACGTCGGCACGCATCCGGGGCACCCGGAGGCCTGCGGCCGCTGCGTGTCCAACATCGAGGGCCCGGGCGAAGCGCGGAGGTGGTTCTGAGCCCGCGTCCCGCCCCGCGCCCGAACGCGCTGCCGTGGCTGCTGCTGTCGGCGGCGGTGATCGTGCTGGACCAGTGGAGCAAGGCCTGGGTGCTGTCCAGCCTGCCCGAGTTCACCGCCGTGCCGGTGATCGAGGGCTTCTGGAACTGGTACCGCACCTACAACACCGGCGCGGCGTTCAGCTTCCTGGCCAACGCTGGCGGCTGGCAGATCGTGTTCTTCAGCGTGTTGGCCTTCGCCATCAGCGGGCTGATGGGCTGGTGGCTGTGGCGCACCCCGCGCGGCGACTGGCGCCAGGCCCTGCCGTACGCGCTGGTGATCGGCGGCGCCCTGGGCAACGTGATCGACCGCCTGGTCCACGGCCACGTGGTCGATTTCATCCAGTGGCACTGGCGCGACTATTACTGGCCGGCGTTCAACATCGCCGACTGCGCGGTGGTCGGCGGCGCGATCGGCATCGCCCTGTTCGGCCTGGCCGGCGCCCGCCGCAAGCCGGCTTCCTGAACCCCGCCGGCGCCGCGGCCGGCCGCCGCGGCCCGGATATCGGATAATCCCGCCCATGGACGTCATCCTCGCCAACCCCCGCGGCTTCTGCGCCGGCGTCGACCGCGCGATCGAGATCGTCAAGCGCGCGATCGAGACCCTCGGCGCGCCGATCTACGTGCGCCACGAGGTGGTGCACAACCGCTTCGTGGTCGACGACCTGCGCGCCCGCGGCGCGATTTTCGTCGAGGAGCTGGACGAGGTCCCCGACGGCAACACCGTGATCTTCAGCGCCCACGGCGTGTCCAAGGACGTGCGCAACGAGGCCGCGCGCCGCGGGCTGAAGGTGTTCGACGCCACCTGCCCGCTGGTGACCAAGGTGCACCTGGAGGTGGCGCGCCACTGCCGCGCCGGGCGCGACGTGGTCCTGATCGGCCACGCCGGCCACCCGGAGGTCGAGGGCACGATGGGCCAGTGGGACGCCCAGTGCGGCGGCGGCAGCATCTACCTGGTGGAAGGCGTGGAGGACGTGGCCAGGCTGGAGGTGCGCCAGCCGGAGAACCTGTTCTACACCACCCAGACCACGCTCTCGGTGGACGATACCCGGGGCATCATCGAGGCCCTGCAGCGCCGCTTCCCGGCGATCCAGGGGCCGAAGAACGACGACATCTGCTACGCCACCCAGAACCGCCAGGATGCGGTGCGCGAACTGGCGCGCCGCTGCGACCTGGTGCTGGTGGTCGGCTCGCCCAACAGCTCCAACTCCAACCGCCTGGCCGAGCTGGCCCGGCGCGAGGGCGTGGAGTCGTACCTGATCGACGGCGCCCACGAGATCGATCCGGCCTGGATCGCCGGCAAGCAGCGGGTCGGCCTGACCGCCGGCGCCTCCGCGCCGCAGGTGCTGGTGGACGGGGTGATCGAGCGCCTGCGCGAGCTGGGCGCCGGCGGCGTCACCGAGCTGGAGGGCGAGCCGGAGAACATGGTCTTCGCCCTGCCGAAGGAACTGCGCCTGCGCCTGGTCGACTGAGCGCGGCGCGCCGGCTCAGCCCGGCGGCATCTCCTGCGCGCGCAGCCGGCGCAGGATCTCGAACAGCAGCGCGCTGCGCGTGGCCGAGGCCTGGCGCGGCGAGGGCACGTAGCCGCTGGCGCTGAACACGATGCGGTCGTTGGTGATGTTGTCGATCGCCACCGAGGGCGCGGGCGTTTCCAGGATCGCCGGGTGTTCGCGGAACACTTCCAGCAGCAGGTCGCGCACCCGGTCCGGGTCGGTCGACAGCGGCATCGGCAGCTGGATCTTCACCAGGCCCTCGGCGTTGGCGTAGGTGCGGTTGCGCACCGCCTTGGTGATCAGCTCGGAGTTGGGCACCAGCACCGTGGTGCGGTCGCCGGTCTGGATCTCGGTGGCGCGCACGTTGATCCGGCGGATGTCGCCCTCGGCGTCGCCCACCACCACCCAGTCGCCGACCTTGACCGGGCGCTCGGCCAGCAGGATCAGGCCGGAGATGAAGTTCTGCACGATCGCCTGCAGGCCGAAGCCGATGCCCACCGACAGCGCGCTGGCGATCCACGCGATCCGCTCCAGGCCAACCCCGATCGCCGCCAGCGCCATCGCGATCGCCAGCACCATGCCGGCGTAGCCGACCAGGGTCGCGACCGAGGCACGCATGCCCTCGTCCATGCGCGTGGTCGGCAGCAGGCGGCGTTCCAGCCAGCGCCGGAACAGGTGCAGCAGCAGGCTGGCGCCGGCGAACACCAGCAGGGCGCGGACGATGTTGCGCGGGCTCAGGACCAGCTCGCCAATGGTGATGCCGCGCAGCAGCTGCATGCTGCGGTCGACCAGGTCGGTGCCGCCGGCGCCCCAGGGCATGGCCAGCGCGATCAGCGCCGCCAGCGCGACCACCGCGCGCAAGGCCACCGACAGCAGCACCGCGGCGCGGTCCACCAGGCGCGGCTCGATCCCGAAGCGGGTGTTGATGCGCCTGCCGGCGGCGCCGCGCGAGGCCAGGACCGTGCACACCAGGTCGTCGACGAAGCGCATCGCCAGCCAGGCCGTGGCGGCCACCATCACCGCCCAGATCACCTGCATGCCGACGAAGGCCGACAGCGCCACGTAGCCGGCCACCAGGCCCAGGAACGCGACCGCGTTGCCGATCCAGCCCAGGCTGACGGCCACGTTCATCCACGGCCGGAAGTGGACCGGCGGCGCGTCGCCCGCGTCGGCCAGCGGCTGCAGGCGCTGGATCCGCAGCAGCACCACCAGCACCAGCGCCACGCACAGCGCCGCCGACAGGCCGGTGATGGCCACCGCCAGGTCCAGGCTGGTCGCGGCCAGCCGGACCACCTCCTGGCCCAGGCTGGCCAGGGCGATCACCAGCGCCGCCGGCAGCGGGAACACGCGCAGCGCCCTGGCGCCGGCGTCGGAGATCGCCGGCAGGCGCCACGAGGGCCGGTCCACCGACAGCAGCGCGCTGCCCAGGGCGGTGGCCACCGCCACGAACACCGCCAGCGCCAGCGCATGCCCGGCCAGCGCCGCCACCGCGGCCGGCGGCGCATTCGGCAGCAGCGCGCCGCGTACCAGCTGCGCCACGCACAGCGCTGCGACCAGTGCCAGCAGCACCCGCAGCGTCGGCGGGGCCGAGCGCCGCAGGCGGCCCGGCGGCACGTGCCGGGTGGCCAGCTCCGGGATCCGGCGGCCCAGCCACCAGGCTCCGGCCGCCAGCAGCACGGCCAGGCCCAGGCTCACCAGCGGCTGCAGGCCGGCCGCCTTCCAGTGTTCGCGGCTGGCCTCGACGACGGCGTGCCACAGCTTGCGCACCCGGCCCAGGTCGCGCGGGGCGCTGGCGGCGAGCTGGCGCCAGAACGCCGGCCGCCACGGCGGCGTGGTCCGCTCCGAGAGCATCCCGAAGAAGCGCTGCTGGCGCAGCGTGGCGATGCGCTCCAGCAGCTGCGTGCCTTCCACGACCGCCAGCCGTGCCTGGCGCAGTTCCGCATCCACCGCCGCACGCTGGTCCTGCAGGGCGCGGCGCTCGCGGGCCACGTCGCCGGGTTCGTCCTGGCCTTCCGGCACCTCGCCCAGTTCGGCCAGGCGCGCGTCCAGGCTCTGCAGCTCCGGGGTGCGGCCGTCGATCAGCGCCTGCGCCGCGGCTTGGATCTCCAGCACCGCCTCGCGCGCCTTGGCGAGCTCGGCATCGTGCTCGTAGCGCTCCAGGCGGGTGGCGATCGTCTCCAGCTGGCGCCGGCCCGCGTCCACGTCGGGCTCGTCGGCCAGGGCCGGCGCGCCGAGGACGAGGCAGAGCAGCAGGAGCGGGCGCAGCAGGAAGGTGGTCCGGTGCATGGACGGTCGGGTCGCGGATGGGGCGGTTACGTTAGCACCGGGCGCGCGGCGCACGGGCGACCGTGCTTTCACCGGGCGGGGACCATGCTGGCGGCCGGATCCCTGGCGGCGGACGACATGGCGCAACGGCAGCACGACAGGCAGGACCCGGCGGCGCCGACCATCTGGACCGTCGGCCATTCCACCCTGGAGTGGGAGGCGTTCCTGGAGCTGCTGCGCGCGCACGGCATCGGCGCGATCGCCGACGTGCGCCGCTACCCGGGCTCGCGGCGCTACCCATGGTTCGCCAGCGACGCCCTGGCCCGCGCGCTGCCGCAGGCCGGGATCGGCTACCGCTGGCTGCCGCAGCTGGGCGGGCGCCGCGCGCCGCGGCCGGATTCGCCCAACGCCGCCTGGCGCAATGCCGGCTTCCGCGGCTACGCCGACCACATGGCCAGCACCGAATTCGGCGAGGGCCTGGCCGCGGCACTGGAACTGGCAGCCACGCAACGCACCGCGCTGATGTGCGCCGAGGCGGTGTGGTGGCGCTGCCACCGCCGCCTGCTCTCCGACCTGCTGCAGCACCGCGGCTGGCAGGTCCTGCACATCCTCGACGCCGGCCCGGCGCAGCCGCACCCCGGCAACCCCGACGCGCGCCCGGCCGGCGATGGCCTCGTCTATCCGGCGCTGCAGGGCGGGCTGTTCCCGGAAGGATGACCGGCTGGCCGGTCCGGGCGGGAAGAGGAGGAGCCTCCAGGTGCCCTCTGTTGGCGCGCCGGCTGCAATCAGCGGCTGCCCGGGCCTGGAGTGCCGTCGCTTGATGGCTGGATCCGGGCCGCTGGCGATGACGCCGCCGGGAGCGGAGGTGGAAGGCTAGGGCGGCCGGAAGGACGAACGCCCGGCACGGGGCCGGGCGTTCGGGATTGGTGCCGGAAATAGGATTCGAACCTACGACCTACGCATTACGAATGCGCCGCTCTACCAACTGAGCTATTCCGGCAGGCCGGGCGCCGCAGCGGCCGGGGGCGCGATTCTAACCGGACAGGCGCCGCGCAGGCCAGCGGGGCCGGGGACGGGGCATCGGCGGTGCGCGCGGCGGCGGGCCGCCTGCCTTGGCCTGCCCGGCCGGGCGCGTGCGTCTCAGCCGGCGCGAACCGCGGCGGGTATGCTGCCGCCCTCGTTGGACGAAAGGCATCGATGGCCATGGCGAAACCGGGCAAGGCGCGCACCGCCTACGTGTGCGGCGAATGCGGCGCCGAGTACAGCAAGTGGCAAGGGCAGTGCGGCGAGTGCAGTGCCTGGAACTCGCTCTCGCAGGTGGTGCTGGAGCCGGCCTCCGCCGCGGGCACGGCGACGCCGGCGGCGCGTCGCAGCGGCTGGGCCGGCAAGGTCGACCCGCCGAAGGTCACCGCGCTGAAGGACGTCACCCAGGCCGCCGAGGTGCGCGTGTCCACCGGCATCGGCGAGCTGGACCGGGTCCTGGGCGGCGGCCTGGTCGAGGGCGCGGTGGTGCTGGTCGGCGGCGACCCGGGCATCGGCAAGTCCACCCTGCTGCTGCAGGCGGTGGCGAAGATGGCCGCGCAGCTGCCGGCGCTGTACGTCACCGGCGAGGAATCGCTGGCCCAGGTGGCCGGGCGCGCGGTGCGCCTGGACCTGCCGCTGGACAACCTGCAGGCGCTGGCCGAGACCGGGGTCGAGTCGATCCTGCAGCACGCGGCGGAGGCCAAGCCGCGGCTGATCGTGGCCGACTCGGTGCAGACCCTGTGGACCGAGACCCTGACCGCCGCGCCGGGCTCGGTCAGCCAGGTGCGCGAGAGCGCCGCGCGCCTGGTGCGCTACGCCAAGGAGACCGGCACCGCGGTGTTCCTGGTCGGCCACGTCACCAAGGAGGGCGGCATCGCCGGCCCGCGCGTGCTCGAGCACATGGTCGACGCGGTGCTGTACTTCGAGGGCGAGAGCGGCAGCCGCTTCCGCGTGCTGCGCGCGTTCAAGAACCGCTTCGGCGCGGTCAACGAGCTGGGCGTGTTCGCGATGGGCGAGAAGGGCCTGAAGGAAGTGCCCAACCCTTCGGCGATCTTCCTCTCCGGCAGCGCGCGCCAGCCCGGCAGCTGCGTGATGGTGACCCGCGAGGGCACCCGTCCGCTGCTGGTGGAGGTGCAGGCGCTGGTGGATGCCTCGCCGCTGTCCAACCCGCGCCGGGTCGCGGTGGGCCTGGAGCAGAACCGCCTGGCCATGCTGCTGGCGGTGCTGCACCGGCATGGCGGCGTGGCGGTCGGCGACCAGGACGTGTTCGTCAACGTGGTCGGCGGCATCCGCGTGCAGGAGACCGCGGCCGACCTGCCGGTGCTGCTGGCGGTGCTGTCCTCGCTGCGCGACCAGCCGCTGCCGGACAAGACCATCGCCTTCGGCGAGGTCGGCCTGTCCGGCGAGATCCGCCCGGTGCCCAATGGCGAGGAGCGCCTGCGCGAGGCGGCCACGCATGGCTTCCGGCGCGCGATCGTGCCCAGGGCCAACGCCCCGCGTGGCGGCGCGAAGTACAAGGACCTGGAAGTGATCGCGGTCGAGCGCCTGGCCGACGCGCTGGAACACGCCTGAGCGCGGCGGCGCCTCAGGGCCGGCCGGGTGCGGAGGCCTGCGGCGCCGCCGGGGCGGCGCCGGCGGGAACGGCCACCAGCAGCACCCGACCGTCGCGCACGGCCACGCCGCGCGCCTGCGGCGTGGTTCCCGTGGCCACCGCGCTGGAAACCAGGGCGGCGCTGCCGGCATCCGACAGCACCAGGTCCCCGCCATCCTCCTGCAGGCCGCCCTCGTCGACCAGCGCCTGCACCTGCTCCGGCTGCAGGCCGATGCGCAGGTGCCCGCCGGCACCCGCATCCAGGGTCAGCAGGCCGCGGCCGGGCGCGGCGCCTGCGCCGGCCGGCGGTTCGGCATCTTCCGCTTGCGGATCGGCGACCCGCAGGGGCAGCGGCGGATTGCCTGCGCCCGGCGCCATCGGCAGCAGGCCTTCCGGAGCGGCCTGGTCGAAGCGGCCGTCGCTGGCCATGAATTCGCTGTCGGCGATGTCCAGGCCGGTGCTCACCAGCCGGCCCACGTCCACCTGCGCGCCGGGCGCGAACAGCACGCCGGCGGCGTTGACCAGGTAGACGTGGCCGTTGCCGGAAAGCCGGCCGGCGATGCGCGAAGGCTGCCCGCCCAGCACCCGGTTGAGCACCACCGCCGAGGCATCGGGCTGGACGAAGTGCACGGCGGCATCGGCGCCGATGTCGAAGCTGCGCCATTCCAGGATCGCGCGCTGGCTGTGCTGGGTGATGGTGAGGCTGCGCTCGTGGCGGGCCAGGTCGGCCTTGCCGGCGACCACGCGCCCGTCCTGCGGCAGGGCATCGCGCTCTTGCGCGCCGGCGCCGGCCGCAAGCGCCAGGGTGGCGGCCGTGGCCAGGCACAGGACATGGATGCGGGTCGGGCGCATGGCGGTGTACTCGCTAGGGCCGGAGCGGTGGGTCATGGCGAAAAGCGCTGGCGCAGGTTGAACCATAGCTGCGGCCCGCGGCGGGTGCCATCCTGGTTGGCGCCGTCCAGGCCGCCCGGGTTGTCGCCCAGCGGTGCGGCGAGCGCCAGGCCCAGGGTGGTGCCGCGGCGGTACCAGCGCAGGCCCAGCCCGGCCGCGGCCAGGCCGTAGCGGTTGACCAGCGCCGGGTCCCAGGGATCCTGGCGCGCGCGGATGCGGCCGCCGTCGGCGAACAGGAAGGCGTCGACCTCGCTGCTGCCCGGCGCCGGGAACACACGGTGCAGTTCCAGCTGGGCCAGCGCGCCGCTGTCGCCGGGCGCCTCGTTGACCGGATAGCCGCGCACGCCCGAGGGGCCGCCGAGCACGAACTGCTGCGAGGAATCGAGGTTGCCGTCGGCCCACTGGCCGTTGACGCGCGCGCGCAGGTACCAGTCCCGGCCAAGCCAGCGGTCGTGGCGCAGCTCCAGCCGGGCGAGGGAGAAATCGCCGTGCACGCCGGCGCTGTCGAACTCCAGCTCGACCGGAAGGCCCAGGCGCACGCGGCCATGGGCCAGGTCCAGGATCCAGGCGGTATGGCCGCTGCCGGCGTGCACGGCATCGCCGAACAGGCTCAGGGTCAGGTCGTGCAGGCGGCGCCGGCGCAGCTCCTCGCCGAGGCTGGCGTCTTCCTGCAGGCGCCGGGCCCAGGCCAGCTCCATCTCGAGGTTGGCCGCCTCGCTGCGCAGCAGGGGATAGCTCACGCCGGCGCGGTACAGGCGCGAGGCGCCGCGCGCCTCCAGCTCCTCGAACTCCTTGCCCAGGCGGTAATGCAGGTCGGTATAGCCGAGGCTGCCGCGCAGGCCGCTGGCGCCCAGCGGCAGGGTGTAGCTGGCGCCGGCGTACTCCAGCTCCTCGCCGCGCATCACGGTGGCGCCGAGCTGGTCGCCGTAGCCACTGGGGTTGTCCACGGTCAGCCGGCCGATCGCCTGCGCGCGCCCGGTGTAGCGGCTGCCGTCGTTGCCGACCGCGAGGCTGCCGCCGAACAGCGGGCCGTCCTCGACCTGCAGCACCAGGTCGCTGGTGCCCGGTTCCTGGCCGGGTTGCAGCACACCGTCGACGTACACGCCCGGCAGGTCGTTGGCCAGCAACAGGCCGCGCTCCAGCCGCCACATGGGATAGGGCTCGCCGGCACGCAGGCCGCGGCCGGCCATGGCGGCCACGAAGTCGCCGCGCGCGCGGCTGCCTGCGTCCAGCACGCCGATCCGGCCAAGGCGGCCTTCCAGCACCTGCACGACGACCGTGCCGTCGGTGATGTCCTGTTCCGGCAGTTCGGCGCGGGCGAACCAGCCGTGGGCGCGGTAGAGCGCCACGATCCGGCGCAGGGCCGCCTGCAGGTCGGAGAAGCGCAGCGGGCGGTCGCGCCAGGGCGCCAGCGCTTCCTGCAGGGTCGCCTCCGGCAGCAGGGTGGCGCCTTCCAGGCGGAAGCGGCGGACCTCGAACCGCGGCCCGGCTTCGTCGGCCGCGGGCTGTTCGCGCGTCGCGGGCGCGGGCGGCGCCACCGGCGCCATGCCAAGCGCGCGCTCGGCCTGGCGCTGCACCTGGCCGGCATCCGGCGGCGTGGCCAGCGCCGATGCCGGGGGCAGCAGCGCGGCGAGGGCCGCGGCCAGGACCGCCGCCCCGCGGGGAGCGGGCCGGCTACGGGTGGGCCGGTGTGGGCGCCGTGCGGTCGAGCGCATGGCGGTTCAGGGCCTGCCCAGCACCAGTTCCAGCACGAACTTGCTGCCGAAGAAGGCCAGCAGCAGGAGCACCATCGCGGTCAGGGTCCAGCGCACCGCGCGCACGCCGCGCCAGCCGTAGCGCCAGCGGCCCAGCAGCAGGCCGCCGAACACCAGCCACGACAGCATGCTCAGCACGCTCTTGTGCACCAGGTGCTGGGACAGGAAGTCCTCGACGAAAAGTACGCCGGTCAGCAGGGTCAGGCTCAGCAGGGCGAAGCCGGCGCCGATCGTGCGGAACAGCAGCGACTCCAGTTCGGTCAGCGGCGGCAGCGAGCGCAGCCAGGTGCTGAAGGTGCGCCGGCGCAACGCGCGCTCCTGGATGCGCAGCATCACCGCCAGCACCGCGGCGATGGCCAGGGTGGCGTAGGCCAGCAGCGCCAGCCAGGCATGCAGCTGCAGGCGCCAGCCCAGCACCGTCGAGGTGGTGTGCCCGTGCAGGTGGTAGGCGACCAGCAGCGCCGCCGCCAGCGGGAAGGCGAACACGCCCAGCGCGGCCATGCGTCCGCGCGCGCCCACCAGCATGGTCATGCCGGCCATGCCCATGCCCACCAGCGACAGGGCGGAGAAGAAGTGCATGTCCGGGCCGCCGGGCGTGCGCCAGGCGACGAGGAGGTGGTAGGCGGCGTGCAGCAGGACCGCCGGTGCCGCCGCGGCCAGCCAGGCGCGTCCCGGCTGCGGCCGGCCCTGGCCCATGGCGCGGAACAGCAGGCCCGCGGCGGTCAGGTAGGCAAGTGCGGCAATGAGAACGATTGTCATCGCGTGAGTGTCGCATAGCGCCGCGGCCAACCGGAATGCCATGGGTTGCCTTGACCGCCACGGCGGGCGCCAAGGCAGCGTCGCGGCGTCACCGCTGGCGGCGGCGCGGGAGGGATGGGCCGGCCATCATGCCAGCCTGGCGCGGTGCCCGGGGCGGCACTGTGTGTGGCCGTGCTGCGCGCCCGCCGCGGCGGCGGGCGCGCTCAGTGGTCGCCGCCCACCGGCCGCGGCCCCTTGGCCGTGAACGGCGGCCGCGCGAACCACACCAGCACGATCACCGCCAGGAAGATGATGCCAAGCAGGTGGAAGATCTCGTTGAAGCCGATCTGCGCGGCCTGCTGGCCGATCTCCTGGTTGAGCATCAGCGCCCCGCGGGTGAGGTCGCCCTGGCCCAGCTGGATCGCCAGCTGGCGCACGCCTTCGTCGCTGGCGGGCAGGTGCTCGGTCAGGCGCGCATGGTGGATGGTGGTGCGCTGGTTCCAGGCCCAGGTGGTCAGCGAGGCGGCGAAGCTGCCGCCCAGGGTGCGCACGAAGGTGGCCAGGCCGGACCCGGCGGCGATCTCGTGCGGCTCCAGGTCCGACAGCAGGATGGTCAGCACCGGCATGAAGAACAGGGCCACGCCGATGCCCTGCACCAGCTGGATCATCGCCACGCGCTGGAAGTCCACGTCCAGGTTGAAGCCGGCGCGCATGAAGCTGGTGGTGGCCATCGCCACGAAGGCGAGGCTGGCCAGCATGCGCAGGTCGAAGCGGGTGGCGTACTTGCCCACGAACGGGGTCAGCAGCACCGGCAGGATGCCGATCGGCGCGGTGGCGAAGCCGGCCCAGATCGCGGTGTAGCCCATGTTCCGCTGCAGCCACAGCGGCACCATCAGGCCGATGGCGAAGAACGCGGCGTAGGCCGTGACCATCGCCACCGTGCCGGCGGCGAAGTTGCGGTGGCGGAACAGGCGCAGGTTGACGATCGGATCCTTCTCGGTGAGCTCCCAGATCACGAACACCGCCAGTGCGACCACCGCGACGATGGTCAGCACCACGATCTCGGTGGACTGGAACCAGTCCTTCTCGTTGCCCAGGTCGAGCATGATCTGCAGCGCGCCCACGCCCAGCACCAGGCTGGCCAGGCCGATGTAGTCCATCTTCGGCTTCTCGGTGCGCTCGGGCCGGCCCTTCATCTGCGAGCTCACCACCCAGGCCGCGAACAGGCCGATCGGCACGTTGATGAAGAAGATCCACTCCCAGCTGTAGTTGTCGGTGATCCAGCCGCCGAGGATGGGGCCGGCGATCGGCGCGACCACGGTGACCATCGCCAGCAGGGCGATGGCCTGGCCGCGCTTGGCCGGTGGATAGATCGACAGCAGCAGGGCCTGGGTCACCGGGTACATCGGGCCGCAGACGAAGCCCTGCAGGGCGCGCGATGCCACCAGCATGCCCATGCTCTGCGAGATGCCGCACAGCAGGGAGGCGACGACGAAGGCCAGGGTCGCCCACTGGAACAGGCGCACCTCGCCGAAGCGGCGGCTGAGGAAGCCGGTCAGCGGCAGGGCGATGGCGTTGCTGACCGCGAACGAGGTGATCACCCAGGTCGCCTGGTTGGCACTGGCGCCGAGGTTGCCGGAGATGGTCGGCAGCGAGACGTTGGCGATCGTGGTGTCCAGCACCTGCATGAACGAGGCGAGCGCCAGGCCCAGGGTGGCCAGGGCCACGCTGGGCGGACGGAATGGCTGGGCCGCGGCGGCCGCGCGTGGCGTGGCGCCGGATCCGGGGGCGGTGGCGGCGGTGGAGGACATGGGGGAGGGCGTCCGTCAGCCGTGCGCGCGCGGCAGGTTCTGCTCGATGATCCGGGTGGTCAGCGCGTTGGCCTCGTCCAGCTGCCTGCGGTAGACGGCGGTGGAGAAGCGCGGCTCGCCTTCGCCGCGCGACTGCGCCAGCACCTGGCCGCTGTCATCGCGCACGTCCACGTCGACATGCATGCTCAGGCCCAGGCGCAGCGGATGGGTGGCCAGCTGCTCCGGGTCCAGCTCGATCCGCACCGGCACGCGCTGCACGATCTTGATCCAGTTGCCCGAGGCGTTTTGCGCCGGCAGCAGGGAGAACGCGCTGCCGGTGCCCAGGCCGAGGCTGGCGACCTTGCCCTGGTAGCGGACGCTGCCGCCGTACAGGTCGGCCCTGACCTCGACCGGCTGGCCGATGCGCATGCGCGCCAGCTGGGTTTCCTTGAAGTTGGCCTCCACCCACATCTGCTCCAGCGGCACCACGGTCATCAGCGTGGCGCCGGGCTGCACGCGCTGGCCCAGCTGCACCTGGCGCCTGGCCACGTAGCCGGACACCGGGGCGACGATCGCGGTGCGCTGCAGTCCCAGGTAGGCCTGGCGCAGCTGCGAGGCGGCGGCCTGCACCTGCGGCTGCTCCTGCACGGTGGTGGCATCGACCAGGGCGCGGCTGCGCTGCAGGTTGCCCCGGGCGGTGCCCAGCGCGGCCTCGGCGGCGGCGAGCACGTCGCGGGCGTGGGCCAGTTCCTCGCGCGAGATCGCGCCGCTGGCGACCAGGCCCTCGCGGCGCTTCACGTCGGCGCGTGCCTGCTCGACCGCGACCTGGCGCGCGCGCAGTTCGGCCTGGGCAGCGTCGGCGCTGCCGAAGTAACCGCGCACCTGGCGCACGGTCGCGGCCAGGTTGGCCACGGCCTGGTCGTAGGCGACCTGGGCGTCGTTCGGGTCCAGCTGCACCAGCACCTGGCCGGCCTCGACCCGGTCGCCGTCGTCGGCCTGGATGCCGACCACGGTGCCGGCGGTCTGCGGCACCACGCTCACCACGTTGCCCTGGGCGTAGGCGTCGTCGGTGTCCTCGTGCCAGCGGGCGTACAGCAGGTACCAGGCCAGCCAGGCGGCGCCGGCCAGGACCACGACCAGCAGCAGGATCTTCAGGGCGCGCTGGCGCTTGCCATTGCTGGCGGGCGCGGCCGGCGCGGTCACTTGCGGATTGGTTTCGGTGGTCATGGGCGTGGGGGGCTCAGGAGTTCGGCTCGGAGGCGGTGGATGCGGTAGCGGGCGCGTCGAAGGACAGGCCGCCGCCAAGCGCGCGGTCGAGGTCGACCGCGGCCAGGTAGCGCTGCGCGCGCAGCGCCGCCAGCTGCTGCTCGACCTGCAGCAGCGGACGCTGCGCGGACAGCACCTCGAGCTGGCTGCCGATGCCGGCGTGGTAGCGGGCCTCGGCCAGCTGCAGCGCGGCCTCGGCGGAGGCGCGCGCCTCCTGCAGCGAGCGTTCCTGCGCGTCCAGCGAGCGGATCGCCTGGACTGCGTCGGTCACCTCGTGCAGGGCATCGACCACGCCCTGGTTGTAGCGGGCCACGGCCAGGTCGTAGTCGGCATTGCGCGCATCCAGCCGGTTGCGGCGCGCGCCGGCGTCGAAGATCGGCAGGCTGATTGCCGGGCCGCCGAGCCCGAGCACGGCGTCGCCGTCGAACAGGTCGGCGAAGTCGGTGGCGGCCAGGCCGACCAGGCCGCTGAGGTCGATGCTGGGCCTGAAGGTGGCCTTGGCCGACTTGATGCCCTGCGCCGCGGCCTCGACCC
The DNA here is from genome assembly GCF_003931645.1 of Pseudoxanthomonas sp. SGT-18. Lineage (NCBI taxonomy): Bacteria > Pseudomonadati > Pseudomonadota > Gammaproteobacteria > Lysobacterales > Lysobacteraceae > Pseudoxanthomonas > Pseudoxanthomonas sp. SGT-18. Next base: position 202,267 of record NZ_RRYJ01000004.1, read on the forward strand.
GCCAGCGCGCGGCGACCACATCGGGGCGGTGGCCCAGCAGTTCGCTCGGCAGCACCCCCGGCAGCGCCGGCGCGGGAGCCTGCAGCAGGCGTGGGCGGGCGATGTCCAGGCCGCGGTCCGGGCCCTGGCCCAGCAGCGCGGCCAGGGCAGTGCGCAGGGCGTCGATCTGCTGCTGCGCCGCCTCCACCTGGGCCTTGGCCGTGGCGATGGCGGTCTCGGCGTTGCGCAGCGACAGCGCGCCGTCGATGCCGGCGTCCACGCGCTGGCGGCCCAGCTGCAGCAGGCGCTCGCTGCGCTGCTGCTCGCGCAGGGCGATGTCGTGCGCCTCGTGGGCCTGGGCCAGGGCGATGTAGCTGCGCGCCACGTTCGCGGCCAGGGACAGGCGTGCGGCCTGGGCCTCGATCTGGCTGGCGCGGGCCTCGCCCAGCGCGGCCTCGTAGTCGGCGCGCCTGCCGCCCCACACGTCCAGCGGCCAGTCGAAGTTGAGCATCAGCACCGCGTTGTGCATCAGCTGGCCGCCCAGCTCCTCGCCGGCCAGGCCCTCGGGCAGCTGGGCCACCGCGTACTGCGCGCTGCCGGCCACGGTCGGCTTGCGCGCGGCGGAAGCGAGGCCGGCCTGGGCGCGGGCCTTGCGCAGGCGGGCGTCGGCGGCCACCAGCGAGGGGCTGCCGTCGAGGGCCTCGGCGACCAGCGCGTCCAGCTGCGGGTCGCCGAAGGCGCGCCACCAGTCCTGGCGCGGGAACGCGGCCGGGCTGGTGGGCGCGCCGTCCAGGCTGCGCGCGACGGCATGGGTGTCGGCATCGCGCAACTGCGCGGCCGGCTCCAGCCCGCCGGTGCTGGCGCAGCCGGCCAGCGCGAGCGCAAGGGACAGGGTACCGATGGCCGCCAGGCGGCGGCCGGGGTGGGGGAGGGCAGGCATCGGTCAGGTTTCCGGAATGGAAAGGTTGTCGCGGACCTGCTCCAGCAGGCGCACGAACTGCGCGCGCTGGGCTTCGTCCAGGCCGGCGAAGGCGGCCTCGCTGACCCGCTCGCCGCACTGGGCGATGTCGCGCGCGATCTGCTTGCCGCCTTCGGTCAGGCGGATGTTGAGCGCGCGGCGGTCGCCCGGATCGGCGCCGCGCACGATCAGGCCGCGGGCCTCGAGCCTGTCCAGCAGGCGGGTCATGGCGCCCGGGGTCAGTTCGGCGATGCGCGCCAGCTCGGTGGCGTTGGCCACGCCCTCGGACAGCTTCTTGATGATCAGGAACTGGCTGAAGGTGAGGTCGTGGCCGACCTTGACCAGCTCGTGCTGCCAGCGCGCGCGCATGGCGTCGCGGACCTGGCGCACGAGCAGGCCGAGGCTGGAGCCGGAGCAGACGGGGGGCGAAGACATGGGGGCGGGAGGATACTCGCCTTGGCAATATTTGCAAGCGAAAATATTGCCTGTTCAACCTGTGCCCGGGGCCGGAACCGGCCGGGCACAGTGCGCAGGCGCAACGGACGGGGGCACTGCCCCGCGCCCGCTATAATCGCCGGCCGTTTTCCGCCTTCCGGTCCGCCTGCATGTTCGAATCCCTGACCCAGCGCCTGTCCGGCACCCTCGAGCGCCTGCGCGGCCGCGGCCGGCTGACCGAGTCCAACATCAGCGAGGCCGTGCGCGAGGTGCGCATCGCCCTGCTGGAGGCCGACGTCGCCCTGCCGGTGGTCCAGGCCCTGATCCAGCGCATCAAGGTGCGCGCGGTTGGCCAGGAGGTGCTCAAGTCGCTGACCCCGGGCCAGGCCCTGATCAAGGTGGTGCGCGACGAGCTGACCGCGGTGATGGGCTCGGCCGCGACCGACCTGAATCTCAACGTCCCGGCCCCGGCGGTGTTCCTGATGGCCGGCCTGCAGGGCGCCGGCAAGACCACCACCGTCGGCAAGCTGGCCAGGCACCTGAAGGAAAGGCGCAAGAAGAAGGTGATGGTGGTCAGCGCCGACGTCTACCGTCCGGCCGCGATCGAGCAGCTGAAGACCCTGGCCGAACAGACCGGCGTGCTGTTCTTCCCGTCCGACGCCGGGCAGAAGCCGGAGGACATCGTCCGCGCCGCGATCGCGGACGCGAAGAAATCCTTCGTCGACGTGCTGATCGTCGATACCGCCGGCCGCCTCGCCATCGACGAGGCGATGATGGCCGAGATCAAGGCCCTGCACGCCGCGGTCAACCCGGCCGAGACCCTGTTCGTGGTCGACGCCATGACCGGCCAGGACGCGGCCAACACCGCCAAGGCGTTCTCCGACGCCCTGCCGCTGACCGGCGTGGTCCTGACCAAGACCGACGGCGATGCCCGCGGCGGCGCGGCGCTCTCCGTGCGCTACATCACCGGCAAGCCGATCAAGTTCGTCGGCACCGGCGAGAAGGTCGACGGCCTGGACGTGTTCCACCCCGACCGCGTCGCCGCGCGCATCCTCGACATGGGCGACGTGCTGTCGCTGGTGGAGCAGGTCGAGCAGACCGTCGACCAGGAGAAGGCCGCCAAACTGGCCGCCAAGGTCGCCAAGGGCAAGAAGTTCGACCTCAACGACATGCGCGACCAGCTGGAGCAGATGCAGAACATGGGCGGCATCGCTGGCCTGATCGACAAGCTGCCCGGCCTCGGCCAGGTGCCCGAGCACCTCAAGCAGCAGGTGGCGCAGAGCCGCGAGGTGCCGCGCATGATCGCCATCATCGGCTCGATGACCCCCAAGGAGCGGCGCAACCCGGGCCTGCTCAACGGCTCGCGCCGTGCCCGCATCGCCCGCGGTTCGGGTACCACCCCGGCCGACGTCAACAAGCTGCTGAAGCAGTACCAGCAGATGGAGAAGATGATGGCGAAGATGGGCCGCGGCGGCATGAAGGGGATGATGCGCGGCCTGCAGGGCATGATGGGCGGCATGGGCCGCATGCCGTTCCGCTGATCCACGCGCGGGCTGGCCACGTGGCCCCGGCGCCGGCCGGCTGGCCCGGTCGAGGACGATGGAGGACGCGATGACGCAGCCGCCTTCGGGCAGCTTCCTGCTCAACGGCCGCCCGGCCGCCTCCGATCCCGAGGGCCTGCGCGCGCTGGCGCAGGTGAACTACGGCCACTTCACCGCGTTGCAGGTGCGTGGTGGCCGCGCCCAGGGCATGGAGCTGCACCTGGCGCGGCTGGGCCAGGGCAACGCCGAGCTGTTCGACGCTGCGCTTGATGAGGCCCAGGTCCGGGCCTGGATGGCCCAGGCCGCGGCGGAACAAGGCGGCGACTGCTCCCTGCGCGTGGCCGTGTTCGCGCGCGGTTTCGACCACCGCCAGCCGCTGCGCGCGCTGCAGGCGGACGTGCTGGTCTCCGCCACCGCGCCGGCACGGCCATCGGGCAAGGCGATCCGGGTGCGCAGCGTCGACTTCGTGCGTCCGTTCCCGCACCTCAAGCACGTGGCCACCTTCCCGCTGTTCCAGCACCGGCGCCTGGCCATGCGGGACGGCTATGACGATGCGCTGTTCGTGGACGGCACGGGCGCGGACGCACGGGTGGTGGAAGGCACGGTCTGGAACATCGGCTTCTGGGACGGGCGGGGCATCACCTGGCCGGCGGGCCCGGCCCTGCGCGGCACCGCCGAGCAGCTGCTGCAGGCCGGGCTTGGGACCCTGGGTTGCATGCAGCAGGTGCGGCCGGTCGCGCTGGGCGAGGTCGGCGACTTCGCCGCCGCGTTCGCGGCCAACGCCAGCGGCGTGCAGCGCATCGCCGCCATCGACACGGTGGAATTCGCGCCGTCGCCGGAGCTGGACGCCTTGCTGGCATCCGCCGCCGCCCATGCCCCCTGGGAGCCGTTGGCGTGACGGGGATTGGTGGTTGGTGATTCGGGATTGGTGATTGGTGATTGGTGACTGCTGATTCGTAGGCGGCTGCGTCGCCAGGAATCCATGGTGGCCTTGCAGACCACGACCAATCCGAATCCGGATCCCACTCCCGGAGACGCGGCCGCGCAGGGTTGGGCCTGCAATCGCACCTGGATCCCGGATGCGCTTGGGTTATCCGGGCGACGACCCTTCCGCCAGCCCGGCCGGTACCAGCAAGCGCTCGTGCCAATCCCGAATCCCGAATCACGGATCCCGAATCACGAATCCCGAACCACCAATCCCGTCCTTCCCGCCATCCGCTCGCGCAGCCGGTCCAGGGCCAGGAACACCGCCGGGGTGGTGTAGAGCGTCAGCACCTGGCTGACCAGCAGGCCGCCGACGATGGCGATGCCCAGCGGGCGGCGCATTTCCCAGCCCTCGCCGGTGGCCAGCATCAGCGGCAGCATGCCCAGCAGCGCGGCCACGCTGGTCATCAGGATCGGGCGGAAGCGCAGCTTCGCCGCCTCCAGGATCGCCGCCTGCGCCGGCTGGCCCTCGCGCTGCGCCGCCAGCGCGAAGTCCACCATCAGGATGGTGTTCTTCATCACCACGCCCACCAGCAGGAACAGGCCCAGCAGCGAGATCAGGTTGAGCTCGCCGTCGAACAGCAGCAGCGCGACCAGCGCGCCGATCCCGGCCGAAGGCAGGATCGACAGGATCGCCAGCGGCTGCACCAGGCTCTCGTACAGCACGCCCAGCACCAGGTATACCGCCAGCACCGCGCCCAGGATCAGCCACGCCTGGCGGTTGCGCAGGTCCTGCAGGCTGCCGGCCTCGTCGCCGAGCCGGGCCTGGACCTCGGTGGGCAGCATGATCTTCGCCATCGCGTCCTCGATCGCCGCGGTGGCCTCGCCCAGGGTGACGCCCGGGGCGAGGGCGAAGCTGATCCGGGTGGAGACGAACTGCGAATGGTGCTGGATCCGGTCCGGGGCCATGCCGTAGCCCCAGCTGGCGATCGCCGAAAGCGGCACGCGGTGGCCGCCGGCGGCGATCACGTACACCTGGTCCAGCGTCTCCGGCGAGGTGGTGTAGCGCGGATCCAGCTCCATCACCACCCGGTACTGGTTGAGGCTGTCGTAAAGCGTGGCCACCTGGCGCTGGCTGAAGGAGTTGTTGAGCACGGTGCCGACCGTGCGCATGTCCACGCCCAGCCGCGCCGCCGCCTCGCGATCGATCTCCAGGCGCACCTGGCGCATGCCCTCGTCGCCGCTGGAGTCCACGTCCACCAGCTGCGGCAGCGCCGCCAGCGCCTCCTGCACCTTCGGCGTCCACTCGCGCAGCGGCCCGATGTCGCCGGCCAGCAGCTGCAGGTCCAGGTTGCCGTCGTCGTTGCCGCCGCCGATGCGGATGTCCTGGTCCACCCAGAACCACAGGTTGCCGCCGGGCACCTTGGGCAGGTTCCGGCGCAGGCGGTCGATCACCTCGCGGCTGGAGACCTTGCGCTCGGCCAGCGGCTTCATCTGCATCATCACGAAGCCGTTGTTCACCCCGGTGCCGCCGCCGATGTAGCCGGCGATGTCGGCGATCGCCGGGTCCTGCAGCAGGAACTCGCGGTAGGCCTGGATCTTCGGCTGCATCACCTGGAACGAGAGGCCGTCGTCGCCGCGGATGAAGCCGCGCAGCTGGCCGGTGTCCTGCTGCGGCACCGTGCCCTTGGGCACCTTGGCGAACAGGTAGGCATTGAGCGCCACCGTGCCCAGCAGCAGGCAAAGCATCAGCGGCAGGCGGGCGAGGCTGCGGTCCAGCGAACGCAGGTACAGCCGGCGCAGGCCGCCGAACAGCAGCTCGCCCAGCCGCTCCCACGGCGGCACCACCCGGTCCGGGCCGGCGCTGCGCAGCAGGCGCGAGCACAGCGCCGGGGTGAAGCTCAGCGAGACCGCCACCGACACCGCCATCGCCGCCACCAGGGTCAGCGAGAACTCGCGGAACAGTTTCTCGACGAAGTCGTCCAGGAACAGGATCGAGACGAACACCACGCCCAGGGCGATGTTCATCGACAGCAGGGTGGCGCCGACCTCGCCGGCGCCGCGCATCGCCGCCGCCACCGGCGACAGGCCGGCGGCCAGGTGCCGGGAGATGTTCTCCAGCACCACGATGGCGTCGTCCACCACCAGCACCGCGGCCACGATCAGCGCCATCAGCGACAGCGTGTTGAGCGAGAACCCGGCCAGCCAGATGATCGCCAGCGCGCCGAACAGCGAGACCGGGATCGCCAGCGAGGGCACCAGCGCCGCGCGCCAGCTGCCCAGGAACGCCAGCACCACCAGCACCACCAGGCCGATCGCCAGCACCAGGGTGGCCTCGGCCTCGCGCAGGGTGGCGCGGATCACCGGCGAGCGGTCCATCACCACCTTCATGTCCACGCCTGCCGGCAGCAGCGCCCGCAGCGTGTCCATCTGCCCGTGGATCGCGTCCACGGTGCGGATGATGTTCGCGTTCGGCTGGCGGTTGACCATCATCAGCACCGCCGCGCGGCGGTTGTGGAAGCCGGAGGCGTAGCGGTTCTCGGTGCCTTCGCCGACCTGGGCCACGTCGCGCAGGTGCACCGCGCGGCCGTCGCGCCAGGCCACCACCAGGTCGCGGTATTCCTCCGCTGTGCGCAGCTGCAGCCCGGCCTCGACCTGCCACTGGCGGTCGTCGCGGGCCACCGTGCCCAGCGGGCGCAGGGCGTTGGCGTTGCGGATCGCCGCGGCCACGTCCTCCAGGGCGATGCCGTACTGGTTCAGCGCGCCGGGGTTGAGCGAGACCCGCACCGCCGGCAGCGAGCCGCCGCCGACGCCGACCTCGCCCACGCCCGGCACCTGCGCGATCTTCTGCGCCAGCACGGTCGAGGCCACGTCGAACACCTGCGCCGGGGTGAGCGTGTCCGAGCTCAGCGCGATGGTCATGATCGGCGCCTGCGACGGATTGATCTTGCGGTACTGCGGCATGCCCGGCATGCCCGAGGGCAGCTGCGCGCGCGCGGCGTTGAGCGCGGCCTGGACCTCGCGCGCGGCCTCGTCGATGTCGCGGTCCAGCGAGAACTGCAGGTCGACGCGGGTGCTGCCCTGGTTGCTGCTGGAGGTGATGCGGGTGATCCCGGGGATGCTGCCCAGCGCCCGCTCCAGCGGGGTGGCCACGGTGGCCGCCATCGACTCGGGGCTGGCGCCGGGCATGCTGGCGCTGACCTGGATCGCGGGGTAGTCGACCTGCGGCAGCGGCGCCACCGGCAGCTGGCGCAGGGCCAGCAGGCCGCACAGCACCACCGCCACCGCCAGCAGCACGGTGGCGACCGGGCGCTCGATGAACACCCGCGACAGGTTGGGCGAGGCGCCTTCGTGCATGTCAGGCCGCCGCGCCGGCGCCTTCGGCCGCCGCCTCGCGGCGGCGCGAGAGGCGGTCGAAGAACAGGTACACCACCGGGGTGGTGAACAGGGTCAGCACCTGGCTCACCAGCAGGCCGCCGACCATCACCAGGCCCAGCGGCTGGCGCAGCTCGGCGCCGGAGCCGGAGGCGAACACCATCGGGATGGCCGCGAACAGCGCCGCCAGGGTGGTCATCAGGATCGGGCGGAAGCGCAGCAGGGCGGCGCGGTGGATCGCCTCGCGCGGCGCCAGTCCCTGCTCGCGCTCGGCCTCCAGGGCGAAGTCGATCATCATGATCGCGTTCTTCTTCACCAGGCCGATCAGCAGGATGATGCCGATCACCGCGATCAGGTCCAGGCTGCGCCCGGACAGCAGCAGCGCCGCCAGCGCGCCCACCGTGGCCGAGGGCAGGGTGGAGAGGATGGTCACCGGGTGGATGAAGCTCTCGTAGAGCACGCCCAGCACGATGTACATCACCAGCACCGCGGCCAGGATCAGCCACAGGGTGCTGGAGAGCGAGTTGCGGAACGCCTGCGCCGCGCCCTGCAGGCGCAGCTCGACGCTGGCCGGCATGCCGATGTCGGCACGCGCCTGCTCGATCGCCGCCACCGCCTCGCCCAGCGAGGCGCCCGGCGCCAGGTTGAAGGAGAAGGTCACCGCCGGGAACTGGCCCAGGTGGCTGACCTGCAGCGGGGTCGGGCGGGTCTCCACGCGCGCCAGGCCCGACAGCGGCGTCTGCCGGCCGTCGGCGGTGGCCACGTGGATGCGGCCGATCGCCTCCGGTCCCAGCTGGAAGCGCGGATCGGCCTCCAGCACCACCCGGTACTGGTTGGCGTGGGTGAAGATGGTCGAGACCTGGCGCTGGCCGAAGGCGTCGTACAGCGCGTCGGCGATCGCCGAGACCGACACGCCCAGGCGCGCGGCCGCGTCGCGGTCGATGTCCAGCCAGGCCTGCAGGCCCTGGTCCTGCAGGTCGCTGGCCACGTCGGCCAGGGCCGGGTGCTTGCGCAGCGCCTGCAGCATCGCCCCGGTCCAGCGCGACAGCTCGTCCAGGTCCGGGGTGGTCAGGGCGAACTGGTACTGGGTGCGGCTGACCCGGTCCTCGATGCTCAGCTCCTGCACCGGCTGCAGGTACAGGTCGATGCCCGGCACCGCGGCGGCGCGGCGCTTGATCCGCTCGATGATCTCCAGCGCGCCGGCGCTGCGCTCGGCGTGCGGCTTGAGTTCGATCAGGAAGCGGCCGCTGTTGAGCGTGGCGTTGCTGCCGTCCACGCCGATGAAGGAGGACAGGGTGGCCACGTCCGGATCGGCGAGGATGGCGTCGGCCAGCGCCTGCTGGCGGCGCGCCATGGCCTCGAACGAGACCGACTGCGGCGCCTCGCTGATGCCCTGGATCAGGCCGGCGTCCTGCACCGGGAAGAAGCCCTTGGGCACGGCGATGTACAGCGCGACGGTCAGGGCCAGGGTGGCCGCGGTGGCGCCCAGCATCAGCGGCTGCCGCGCCAGCACCCAGTGCAGGCCGCGGTCGTACAGCGCCACCACGCGGTCGAACATGTCGCCCTGGGCGCCGTCGGCGCCGGCCTCGCCATGGCCGTGCCCGGCCTTGAGGAAGCGCGCGCACAGCATCGGAGTCAGGGTCAGCGAGACCACCAGCGAGATGCCGATGGCTACCGCCAGGGTGATCGCGAACTCGTGGAACAGCTTGCCGACCACGTCGCCCATGAACAGCAGCGGGATCAGCACGGCGACCAGCGACACCGTCAGCGAGACCAGGGTGAAGCCGATCTGGCGCGCGCCGTTGAGCGCGGCCTCCATCGGGCCTTCGCCGTCCTCCATGCGCCGGGCGATGTTCTCCAGCATCACGATCGCGTCGTCGACCACGAAGCCGGTGGCGATGGTCAGCGCCATCAGGGTCAGGTTGTTGAGCGAGAACCCCGCCAGCAGCATCACCCCGAAGGTGGCCACCAGCGACAGCGGCACCGCGATCGAGGGAATGATCGTGGCCGGCACCGTGCGCAGGAACACGAAGGTCACCAGCACCACCAGGCCGATCGCCAGCAGCAGCTCGTGCTGCACGCCCTTGATCGAGGCGCGGATCGACTCGGTGCGGTCGCTGAGCACGGCCACGTCCACCGCCGCCGGCATCGAGGCGCGCAGCTGCGGCAGCAGGGCGTGGATCCGGTCCACCACCTCGATCACGTTGGCGCCGGGCTGGCGCTGGATGTTGACCAGGATCGCCGGGGCCTTGCCCGACCAGGCGGCGAGCTGGCTGTTCTCCGGCCCCTTCTCCACGGTGGCGACGTCGCCCAGGCGCAGCGGCGCGCCGTCGTTCCAGGCCAGCACCAGCTGCCGGTACTCCTCGGCCGAACGCATCTGGTCGTTGGCGTCGAGCATGGTGGCGCGGGTGGGGCCGTCGAAGCTGCCCTTGGGCATGTTCACGTTGGCCGCGCCGATCGCGCGGCGGATGTCGCCCATGCCCAGGCCCGCGGCGGCCAGCGCCTGCGGGTTGACCTGGATGCGCACGGCAGGGCGCTGCCCGCCGGCCAGGCTCACCAGGCCCACGCCCGGCAGCTGCGACAGGCGCTGGGCCATGCGCGTGTCGACCAGGTCGTAGACCTCGGGCAGGGCCATCGAAGGCGAGGTCACCGCCAGGGTCAGGATCGGGGTGTCGGCCGGGTTGACCTTGCGGTACACCGGCGGCATCGGCAGGTCGTTGGGCAGGAAGTTGGAGGCGGCATTGATCGCGGCCTGCACCTCCTGCTCGGCCACCCCCAGGTCCACCTCCAGCGAGAACTGCAGGGTGATCACCGAGGCCCCGCCGGAGCTGGTGGAGGTCATCTGGTTCAGCCCCGGGATCTGGCCCAGGCGCCGTTCCAGCGGCGCGGTCACCGCGCTGGTGGTCACCGCCGGGCTGGCGCCCGGGTACAGGGTGAGCACCTGGATGATCGGGTAGTCGACCTGGGGCAGCGCCGAGACCGGCAGCAGGCGGTAGGCGAACAGGCCCGACAGCAGCAGCGCCAGCATCAGCAGCGAGGTCGCCACCGGGCGCAGGATGAACGGGCGGGACAGGTTCATCGCGCGGCGGCCGCCTTGCTGCCACCAGCCGCGGCGTCGACGGGCCTGCCGGCGTCGGCCGCGACCGGCACGCCGTCGGCGTCGACCACCTGCACCTTGCCGCCCTCGCGCAGGCGGTCCAGGCCCTCGAGCACCACGCGCTCGCCGTCCGCCAGGCCCTCGAGCACGGCCACCCGGCCCTCGTGGCTGGCGCCCAGCTTCACCTCGCGCACGCTGGCGGTGTCGTCCTCGCCCACCACGTACACGTAGGTGCCGCGGTTGCCGAACTGCACCGCCGCATCGGGGATCGAGACCACGTCCGCGCTGCCCAGGCGCAGGCGCACGTTGACCGACTGGTTGGGGAACAGCGACTCGTCCGCGTTCTCGAACAGGGCGCGCAGGCGCAGGGTGCCGGTCTGCACGTCGATGCGGTTGTCCAGGCTGGACAGGGTGCCGCTGGCCAGCGGCTGGCGCTCGTCGCGGTCCCAGGCCTGCACCGCCAGCGCCTGGCCCCCGCGCACCGCCGCCTGCACCGAGGGCAGCACGCCTTCGGGCAGGGCGAACACCACGCTGATCGGACGGGTCTGGGTGATGGTGGCGATCCCGCCCTCGTCGCCGGCGCGCACCAGGTTGCCCACGTCCACCGTGCGCAGGCCGATGCGGCCGTCGATCGGCGCGGTGATGCGGGTGTACTGCAGCTGCAGGCGGGCCTCGTCCACCGCGGCCTGGTCGCTCTCGCGGCGGCCCTCGAACTGGCGCACGCGCGCCTGCAGGTCGGCCACTTCCTGGGCGGAGACGTAGTTGGCGCCGGCCAGGTCGCGGAAGCGCTGCAACTGGATGCGGGTGTTCTCCAGCTCGGCCAGGTTCTGCTTCTGCGCGCCCTCGGCCTGGGCCAGGCGCACCTGGAACGGGGCCGGGTCGATCTCGGCCAGCAGCTGGCCGGCGCGGACCTGCTGGCCCTCGTCGAAGGCGATGCGCAGCAGCTCGCCCTCGACCCGCGGGCGCACGGTCACCGTGCGCAGCGGGGTAACGGTGCCCAGCGCCTTGATCTCCAGGTCCAGCGGGCCGCGCTCGGCGGTGGCCACGCGCACCGGGGTCGGCGGGCGCTCGCCCCAGCCGCCGCGACCGCCGCCCGGAGGCGCGTCCTCCTTCCCGGAGCAGCCCCGCCACAGCAGGACCAGGGCCAGCACCAGGCCGAGGACCAGGAGCGCTTTGAGGAGGCGGGGCAGCTTTTTCATCGGTAGTCCATCAGGGCGGCGGGCGCAGGGCCCACCGTGGGGGAGGTGTACGGGGCAAGGCCTGGGGTCGCGGCGCCGCTTTCCCTGGCCGGGCTGTGCGCCCGGCGCGACGCCTGCCCGGTGATGGTACGGGAGCGGTTTGCCGCGGTTGCATGACTTTGGTCATGCTGCGCGTAATTCACCAGGGATCGCGCGCCCGCGAAGCGGGGGCAGGAGCCCGCAGCGGTGCGGGTCGCGGCCGGGCGGGGTGGCCGGCAAGGCGGCCGGGCGGGGCGGGGTGGTTTCCCTGGCGGCGGTGTTCGGCTAGAATCGCCGGCTTACCTCGTCATCCTGGCGACTGGGCAACACGAAAAACACATGGTCAAGATCCGTCTCACCCGCGGCGGCGCCAAGAAGCGCCCGTTCTACCACATCGTCGTCACCGACTCGCGCAGCGCCCGCGACGGCCGCAACATCGAGCGCGTCGGCTACTACAACCCCGTTGCCCAGGGCAACGAGCAGCGCGTTGTGCTGGACATCGCCCGCGTCGACTACTGGGTGGGCAACGGCGCGCAGCTGACGGACAAGGTCCGCAGCCTGTACAAGGAAGTGGTCAAGGCCCAGAGCCAGGCCCAGGCCGCCTGATGGCGACGGCCGCCCCTGGCGGCGGCCGGTACCTGACATGAACGACGCAGGGCGTCCCACTCCAGCACCGCGGAAGCTGATTCTGCTGGGCCGGGTGACGGGCGCCTTCGGCGTGCGCGGCGACGTCAGGCTCGAGTCCTGGACCGAGCCGCGCGCGCAGATCTTCCGCTACCAGCCCTGGATCCTGCGTTCGGCCAACGGCGCCGAGCGCGAGCTGCGCGGGGCCAGGGGGCGCGACACCGGCAAGCACGTAGTGGCGACCCTGCCCGGCTGCGACGACCGCGATGCCGCCGAGGCCCTGCGCGGCACCGAGATCCTGGTCCCGCGCGAGGCGCTGCCGCCGCCGGCACCCGGCGAGTACTACTGGGTCGACCTGGAAGGGCTGAAGGTGGTCACCGTCGACGGCGTGGCCCTGGGCGAGGTTTCGCACCTGCTGTCCACCGGCGCCAACGACGTGCTGGTGGTGCGCGGCGAACGCGAGCGCATGATCCCCTTCGTCCGGCCCGACTACGTCACCTCGGTGGATTTCGACACCGCCACCATCACGGTCGACTGGGATCCCGATTTCTAGGGGCCGTGATTCGTGATTGGTAATTGGTGATTTGAAAGAGCGATAAGCTCGGATTGCCAGCCGAACTGGGTTGCCAGCGCCTCCCGCTTTTCCGAATCACGAATCCCGAATCACCAATCACCGCTCCATGCGCATTGACGTCGTCAGCCTGTTCCCCGAAGAGGTCGACCGCTGCACGGCGTTCGGCGTGACCGGGCGCGCGCGCGAGCGCGGGCTGCTGCAGTTGCACGGCTGGAACCCGCGCGAGTACGCCGACGGCAACTACCGCAAGACCGACGACCGCACCTTCGGCGGCGGGCCGGGCATGGTCATGCTGGTGGAGCCGCTGCGGCGCTGCCTGGCGGCGGTGCGGCAGGCCGACCCGACCCCGGTGCACGTGGCCTACCTGAGCCCGCAGGGCCGGCGCCTGGAGCAGAAGCGGGTGCGCGAGCTGGCGGCGATGCCGCGCCTGGTGCTGCTGTGCGGCCGCTACGAGGGCATCGACGAGCGCCTGGTCCAGGCCGAGGTGGACGAGGAGCTGTCGATTGGCGACTACGTGCTGTCCGGTGGCGAGCTGGCCGCGGCGGTGGTGGTCGACGCGGTGGCCCGGCTGCAGGACGGCGCGCTCAACGACGCCGGCTCGGCTGCCCAGGACAGCTTCGAGGACGGGTTGCTGGACTGCCCGCACTACAGCCACCCGGTCGAGCACGCGTACGGCACCGTCCCGGAGGTGCTGCGATCGGGCAACCATGCTGCGATCGCGCGCTGGCGCCGGCAGCAGGCCCTGGTGCGGACCTGGCTGCGGCGCCCGGACCTGCTGCAGGGGCGGGAACTGTCCAAGGTCGACCGCAAGCTGCTGGAGGAGGGCCTGCGCGCGCTGGAACAGGACCCGGCGGGGCAGGAGGCACCGCCGGCCTGACCCTGCCCGGTTCCGGTCCATGGGGTGACTAGCCACGGACCTTGCGGACCGGCTACAATGCCGGATTCCTGCAAGAGGCAGGCCCCGAAGGGCGCCGGAGCAGGCATCCACAACAACAAACGCGCAGCGCAATCCGGCGACTGCGTTAGCCCGAGTTGTCATCCAGACACGCCCACCCGAACAAAGAGTCGGTCACCATGAGCAAGCTGAACAAGTCCATCATCGCGGAGTTCGAGTCCGCCCAGATCAACCGCGAACTGCCGAAGTTCAGCCAGGGCGACACCGTCGTGGTGAACGTCAAGGTCAAGGAAGGCAACCGCGAGCGCGTGCAGGCCTACGAAGGCGTGGTCATCGCCACCAAGAACGCCGGCCTGAACTCGTCCTTCACCGTGCGCAAGATCTCGCACGGCTACGGCGTCGAGCGCGTGTTCCAGACCTTCAGCCCGATGATCGAGTCGGTCGAGGTCAAGCGCCGCGGCAAGGTCCGCGCCGGCAAGCTGTACTACCTGCGTGGCCTGGAAGGCAAGGCGGCCCGCATCAAGGAAGACCTGGCTGCCGTGGCCAAGGCCAAGGCCGAGAAGAACGCCGGCTGATCCGCCGCGTCTTCGCTGTCCGCGACGGCCGCCCCAGGGCGGCCGTTTGCGTGGTGGCCTCCGCGCGCTGGCGTCCCCGCGCCGACGGGCGCACACTGCGGACGTACCGCGGCCTGCCGGCAGCCGCCATTCGCACCGGCCGTACACGCGATCGATGCCGAACACCCGTACCTGCAACCTGGCCTGCATGATCCCGCCCCACGCGGGCGCCGCTGGTGCCTCCCATGGCTGAGACGGAAGCCGGCGCGCACGTGCGCCTGGACGTCTGGCTGTGGGCGGCGCGCTTCTTCCGCACCCGCAGCCTGGCCCGCCAGGCGGTGGACACCGGCAAGGTCGAGGTCGGCGGACAGCGCGCCAAGCCTTCGCGTGCGATCCGGGTCGGCGATGCCCTGCGCGTGACCCGCGGCGAGGAAACCTTCGAGGTCCAGGTACTGGGCCTGAGCGACACCCGCGGCCCGGCCCCGGTGGCGCAGGCGTTGTACGCCGAGAGCGCCGAATCGGCGAAGCGGCGCGAGGAGCAGCGGCTGCAGCGCGCCGCCATGCGCGATGGCTACCGCCCGCCGGAGCACAAGCCGGACAAGCGCGCCCGCCGCCTGATCCAGGCCCTGGGCGACATCGACGCGTTCTGATCCACCCCTGACTTCCGGCCTGTCGCGCGGGCACCCGTGCCGGTGTAGAACGGGCGTGTTCCCGCCGACCGGAGTTGCCGAATGCTTCGCAGGATGTCCGCCCTTGCCGTGCTGTCGCTGGGCCTGGCCGGTTGCGCCAGTGTCCAGGACGATCCACTCGCCCCGATGGCCGCCGATTGCCTGGTGGGCGGCGACAAGGGGCCGGCGCTGCCGGGCCAGCCGGGTACCAGCCGCGACCGCCGCTGCAAGCCGGCGGAGGAAGCGGTGATCTGGTCCAGCGAGCGCGACAGCCGGATCAAGCTCGACCTGCGCGCGCGCGACCAATAAGCACCAACGAAAAGCCCCGCCCGGAACCCGGGCGGGGCATGCTGCGTGCCGCGTGCGGGCTCAGGCGCGCAGGTCGAAGCGGTCCAGGTTCATCACCTTGGTCCAGGCGGCGACGAAGTCGCGGGCGAACTTCTCCGCGCCGTCGTCGGACGCGTACACCTCCGACAGGGCGCGCAGCACCGAGTTGGAGCCGAACACCAGGTCGATCCGGGTCGCGGTCCACTTCACCGCGCCGCCGTTGCGCTCGCGCACTTCGTACAGCTGGCGCTCCGCGTCCACCGGCGTCCACTCGTAGGCCATGTCCAGCAGGTTGGTGAAGTAGTCGGTGCTGAGCACGCCCGGGCGCTCGGTGAACACGCCATGGCGGCTGCCGTCCCAGCTGGCGTCCAGTGCCCGCAGGCCACCGACCAGCGCGGTCATCTCCGGCGGGGTCAGGGTGAGCAGCTGGGCCTTGTCCACCAGCAGGTGCTCGGCCGGCACTTCGGACGGGGCCTTGAGGTAGTTGCGGAAGCCATCGGCGAACGGCTCCATGTGGCGGAAAGCCTCGACGTCGGTCTGCTCCTGCGAGGCATCCACGCGGCCGGGCGCGAACGGCACCTCGACGTAGACGCCGGCCGCCTTGGCCGCCTGCTCGATCGCCACGCCGCCGGCCAGCACGATCAGGTCGGCCAGCGACAGCCGCACCTGCGGCTGCAGCTCCTCCAGCTTCTCCAGCGCCTTGATCGCGCGCTGGTTGACCTGCCAGCCGCGCTGCGGCTCCAGGCGGATGCGCGCACCGTTGGCGCCGCCGCGCTTGTCGCCGCCGCGGAAGGTGGAGGCCGAAGCCCAGGCCAGGGCGACCAGGTCGCCGGCCGGCAGGCCCAGCGCCTCGATCCTGGCCTTGGCATCGGCGATGTCGGCCGCCTCGGGGGCGTGCACCGGCCTGGGCAGCGGGTCCTGCCAGATCAGGTCCTCGGCCGGCACTTCCGGGCCCAGGTAGCGGGCCTTGGGGCCCATGTCGCGGTGGGTCAGCTTGAACCAGGCGCGGGCGAAGGCATTGGCGAAGGCCTGCGGGTCATCGCGGAAGCGGCGGGAGATGGGGCCGTAGACCGGGTCGAAGCGCAGCGCCAGGTCGGTGGTGAGCATGGTCGGCTTGCGCCTGGGCGAGTCCGGGGTGGGGCCGGGGATGAAGGGCTCGACGTCCTTGGCCACCCACTGGTGCGCACCGGCCGGCGACCTGGTGAGCTCCCACTCGAAGTCGAACAGGAACTTGAAGAAGTCGTTGTTCCACTGCGCCGGGGTGCTGGTCCAGGTCACCTCCAGGCCGGAGGTGATGGTGTCGGCGCCCTTGCCGGTGCCGAACCTGTTGGCCCAGCCCAGGCCCTGCATCTCCAGGTCGGCCGCTTCCGGATCCGGGCCGACATTGTCGGCCGGGCCGGCGCCGTGGGTCTTGCCCAGGGTGTGGCCACCGGCGATCAGGGCCACGGTTTCCTCGTCGTCCATGCCCATGCGGCCGAAGGTCACGCGGATGTCGTGCGCGGCCAGCAGCGGATCGGGGTTGCCGTCCGGGCCTTCCGGGTTCACGTAGATCAGGCCCATCTGCACCGCGGCCAGCGGGTTCTCGAGGTTGCGGCTGTGGATCTTGCCGTCGGCGTCGTCCTCGGACACCAGCACGCTGTCGCCCTCGGGCTTGGGCACGCCTTCCGAGCCGCGGGCGTAGCGCTCGTCGCCGCCCAGCCAGGTCTTCTCGCGACCCCAGTACACGTCCAGGTCCGGTTCCCAGGTGTCCTCGCGGCCGGCGCCGAAGCCGAAGGTGCGGAAGCCGGCGTGCTCGAGGGCGACGTTGCCGGCCAGGATCATCAGGTCGGCCCAGGAGATCTTCTGTCCGTATTTCTTCTTGACCGGCCACAGCAGGCGGCGGGCCTTGTCGAGGCTGACGTTGTCCGGCCAGGAGTTGAGCGGGGCGAAGCGCTGCTGGCCGCGGCCACCGCCGCCGCGGCCGTCGCCGACGCGGTAGGTGCCGGCGCTGTGCCAGGCCATGCGGATCATCAGGCCCACGTAGCTGCCGAAGTCGGCCGGCCACCAGTCCTGCGAACTGGTCATCAGGTCCAGCAGGTCCTTCTTCAGCGCCGCGTAGTCGAGCTTGCTGAACTCCTCGCGGTAGTTGAAGTCCTTGCCCAGCGGATTGGAGCGCTCCGAGTGCTGGGTCAGCAGGTCCAGGCGCAGCTGGTTCGGCCACCAGTCGCGGTTGGTGGTGCCTGTGCCGGCGACGCCGGCGTGGAACGGACACTTCTTCTCGGTCGTCATTGGGATTGCCCCTCTGCTTCGTGCCCACGGGGGAGCGGGCGGTGGATGCGATGCGGCGCGGGCCGCGCGCCGCCTGTGGCGAAGGGACTGCTGCTGCAAGCCCGTAGCCGGTGTGAATCGAACGGCCACAGGCTAGTTGGCAGGGGCTATCAAGAGAAATTGTTAGTTGCGAATTTCCCGATAGCACCTGCCTATGGAACAGGCGGCGCCCCGCAGGGCGCCGGACCGGAAGAACGGGGCGGCGCGTGGCCGCCCGGCCCGCCAAGCATCACTCCGGACGCGGCGTGGTGGAAGTGCTCGGCGGCAGCAGCGGCGTGGTCACCTGCGGCTGGCGCCCGGTGAGGGTCTTCAGGAAGCGGGCGATGGCCTCGACCTCGGCCGCGTCCAGTTCGTGGCCCAGCTGGCTGCTGCCCATGATCGCCACCGCCTGGTGCAGGTCCCAGACCTGGCCGCTGTGGAAGTAGGGCGCGGTCAGTTCCACGTTGCGCAGCGGTGCGGCGCGGAACACGTACTCGTCGCTGGCGGTCTGGGTCACGGCGAAGCGGCCCTTGTCGCCGGCCGGCAGCACGTCGGCGCCGGGGCGCGCGACCACGCCGAACGGGAAGTAGGCCTGGCCACCCACGTTGGGACCGGAATGGCAGGACGCGCAGCCCTTGTCGATGAACAGCGACAGGCCGCGCAGCTCGGTGGCGTCGAGGCTGTCCTTGCCGGCGAGGAACTGGTCGAAGCGCGAGTCCGGCGTCACCAGGGTGGTCTCGAAGGCTTCCAGCGCGCGTGCCATGTTCTCGAAGGTCACCGGCTCGCGCTCGCCCGGGAAGGCCTTGCGGAACGCTTCCACGTAGGCCGGGATGCTGCGCAGGGTGGCTTCCACGCGCTCGGGCGTGTTGTTCATCTCCACACTGGCCTGGACCGGGCCCTTGGCCTGCTCCTTCAGGTCCTCGGCGCGGCCGTCCCAGAACTGGGCGATGTTGAGCACCGCGTTGAGCACGGTGGGCGAGTTGCGCGGGCCCTTCTGCCAGCCGTGGCCGATCGAGGTGGGCACGTTGTCGGCGCCGCCGGTGGCGACGTTGTGGCAGGTGTTGCAGCTGATCACGTGGCTGCGCGACAGGCGCGGCTCGAACCACAGCGACTTGCCCAGTTCCACCTGGGCGGCGGTGACCTGCTGGCCGCGCACCTGTTCGATCCTGTGCGGGACCGGGCCGAACAGGGCGTTGGCGGTCTCGCGCAGCGCGGCCGCGTCCGGCTGGTCGGCGGCTTGCGTCGACTGGGCCTGCAGGCCGGTGCAGGCCAGGGCGAGGGCGGCGGCAAGGACGGTGCTGCGGTGGCGCATGGACTTCTCCGGTGGGGCTGTGGCGCAGTTATCGGATGCGCCCGCGACCGTGGCATTGACTGCGATCAACCGCGCCGCCGCGGCTATGCTTGGCATCCCGTCGCCAGGCCTGCCGTAGGGATGACCCAGCGCGCCACCCGTCTGCTACGGATGCTCGAGGAACTGCGCCAGCGCCGTGGTGCGGTGCGCGGCGCGCAACTGGCCGAATGCCTGGGCGTGAGCCTGCGCACCGTGTACCGCGACATCGAGGCGCTGCGCTCGCAGGGCGCGCAGATCGACGGCGATGCCGGCGTCGGTTACCGCCTGCGCCCCGGGTTCGTGATGCCGCCGCTGATGTTCCCGGCCGAGGAGCTGGAGGCGCTGGTGCTGGGCGCGCGCTGGGTGGCCTCGCATTGCGACCCTGAGCTGGCGGCCGCCGCCAACCGCGCGCTGTCGCGCATCGCCGGCGTGCTGCCCGGCGAGCGGCGCCTGGAGATCGAGACCAGCGGCCTGTTCGCACCGTACTGGCAACAGCGCGCACCCGAGCCATGGGTGCCGGCGCTGCGCCGCGCGATCCGCGACGGCCATGCCGTGCGCCTGCGCTACCGCGACGCCGAGGGGCGCGAGAGCGAGCGCGTCGTTTGGCCCTTCGCCATGGCCTTCCTCGACGACATGCGCCTGATCGCCGCCTGGTGCGAGCAACGCGACGACTTCCGCCATTTCCGCGCCGACCGCGTGCTGGACCTGGAGGACACCGGCCGCCGCTATCCCCAGACCCGCCACCAGCTGCTGCGCCGCTGGGAACAGCTGCGCCTGCGCCGCAGCGAGGGCTGAGCAGGCCCTCGCACGCTGCTGACAGCAGCTGTCAGCAGGCCCGTCCCAGACTTGGATTCCCTTCCAGTGACGGAGACGACCATGGGCAAGACGCTGACCTTCTACACCAACCCCCTGTCCCGGGCGCGCATCACCCGCTGGATGCTGGAGGAGACCGGCCTGCCGTACGAAGAGGTCGTGCTCGACTTCGGCACCACGATGAAGTCGCCCGAGTACCTGGCGGTCAACCCGATGGGCAAGGTGCCGGCGATCCGCCACGGCGACCTGGTGGTGACCGAGAACGCCGCCATCTGCGCCTACCTGGCCGACCTGGTCCCGGAGAAGGGGCTGGCGCCGCCGCCGGGTGCGCCCGAGCGCGGCAGCTACTACCGCTGGCTGTTCTTCCTCGCCGGGCCGGTGGAGTCGCTGCTCACCGCCAAGGAAGCCGGCGCGCTGGCCAGGCCGCTGTCGGCCGGCTACGGCACCGAGGCCGACCTGCTGCGCACTCTGGAGCAGGCGGTGGCCGGGCGCCAGCACCTGGTCGGGGACCGCTTCACCACCGCCGACCTGCTGATGGCAGCCTTCCTCGGCTACTACATGATGGTCGGCATGCTGGAGAAGAAGCCGGCGTTCGTCGCTTTCGCCCAGCTGCACGCCGCGCGCCCGGCGGCGGTGGCGGCCAACGCGCGCGACAACGCGCTGGCGGTGCAGCACCCGGTGCCGGCCGGGATGCAGGAGGCCTGAGCGATGGAGAAGGCCTACCACGGCAGCTGCCACTGCGGCGCGGTGCGCTACCAGGCGGTGATCGACCTGGCGGCCGGCACCGGCCGCTGCAACTGCACCTTCTGCACCAAGACCCGCTCCTGGGGCGCGCAGGCGAAGGATTTCGAGCTGCTGCAGGGTGAGTCGGCCCTGGGCGACTACGGCCGCGACTGGGGCGAGGGCAACATCCACCACCGCTTCTGCACGCGCTGCGGAACCCATGTGTACGGGCACGGCTACATCGCCGAGGCCGGCGGCGACTACCTGGCGGTGCGGGTCAACACCCTGGACGATGCCAGCATCGACGAGCTGGTCGGCGGCGGCATCCGCTACGCCGACGGCCGCCACGACAACTGGATGAACCCGCCGGCCGACATCCGCGCGCTGTAGCGCGGGCAGGCGAGGCGCACGCGCCGCCACCCTTGTCGCCGGTCGTCCCCTGGCGTGGCGGATCCGCGGATGCGGCCTTGGCCTTGTCCGGGCTACGCCGGTGAAGCCGTGGCCCGGTGGGCGAAGTGCTCCCGGGCCTTCGGGCGGCAGGGCGAAGGCGCCCCCGCCCTACAGCAGCGACTTCAGCCGGTACAGCGCCTCCAGCGCCTGCTTCGGGGTCAGCTCGTCCGGATCCAGCGCGGCCAGTGCCTCCTGCGCGGCCGAGGGCGCCGGCGCGAACAGGCCGAACTGCTGCGGGGCGTCCAGTGCCTGCGGCGCCATTTCCGAGGCGTGGGTCTCGCGGCCGCGCTGCTCCAGTTCGGCCAGGCGCCGCCGCGCCTGCGCCAGGGTCGCCTTGGGCAGGCCGGCCAGCGCCGCCACCTGCAGGCCGAAGCTGCGGTCGGCCGCGCCTTCGCGCACCGCGTGCATGAACACCAGCGAATCGCCGTGCTCCACCGCGTCCAGGTGCACGTTGGCGATGCCGCTTTCCGGCGTGGCCAGCGAAGTCAGCTCGAAGTAGTGGGTGGCGAACAGGGTCCAGCAGCGGTTGACGGTAGCGAGGTGGCGCGCCACCGCGTCGGCCAGGGCCAGGCCGTCGTAGGTCGAGGTGCCGCGGCCGATCTCGTCCATCAGCACCAGCGACTGCGGCGTGGCGTGGTGCAGGATGTAGCTGGTCTCGGCCATCTCGACCATGAAGGTGGACTGGCCGCGCGCCAGGTCGTCGCCGGCGCCGATGCGGGTGAGGATGCGGTCGATCGGGCCGATCACCGCGCGGCTGGCCGGCACGAAGCTGCCGATGTGCGCCAGCAGCACGATCAGCGCGTTCTGGCGCATGTAGGTGCTCTTGCCGCCCATGTTCGGGCCGGTGATCACCAGCATCCGCCGCGCCTGGCCGTCGCGGTCGCCGTACAGCTCCAGGTCGTTGGGTTCGAACGGTTCCTCGCGCACCGCCTCCACCACCGGGTGGCGGCCGCGCTCGATGCACAGGCAGGGCGCGTCGGTCAGCTCCGGCTGCGACCAGTCCAGCGCCTGCGCGCGCTCGGCGAAGCAGGCCAGCACGTCCAGCTCGCTGAGCGCCGCGGCGCAGCGCTTGAGCGGTTCCAGCACCTCGTTGAGCGCATCCAGCAGCGCGTCGTACAGGAACTTCTCGCGCGCCAGCGCGCGCTCGCGCGCCGACAGCACCTTGTCCTCGAATGCCTTCAGCTCCTCGGTGATGTAGCGCTCGGCCCCGGTCAGGGTCTGGCGCCGGGTGTAGTGCACCGGGGCCTTGTCGGACTGGCCCTTGCTGATCTCGATGTAATAGCCGTGGACCCGGTTGTAGCCGACTTTCAGCGTGGCGATGCCGGTGGCCGCGCGCTCGCGCGCCTCCAGGTCGACCAGGAACTGGTCGGCGTTGGTGGACAGCCGTCGCAGCTCGTCCAGCTCGGCATCGTAGCCCTCGGCGATCACCCCGCCGTCGGCCAGCTTCAGCGGCGGCTGCGGGGCGATCGCCGTGGCCAGCAGGTGCGCGATCTCGTCGTGCTGCCCCAGCTCGGCCGCCAGCGCCTGAAGCCGCGGCGAATCCAGCGGCGCCAGCGCCTGGCGGATGCCGGGCAGCAGGCCCAGCGCGTCGCGCAGGGTGGACAGGTCGCGCGGCCGCGCCGAGCGCAGGGCCACGCGGGTGAGGATGCGTTCGACGTCGCCCAGGCCGCGGAAGCCGTCGCGCAGGTCGGCGTCGGCGCGCTGCTCGACCAGGGTGGCCACTGCGTGGTGGCGGGCGCCGAGCACGCCGCGGTCGCGCAGCGGACGGTGCAGCCAGCGCCGCAGCAGGCGTCCGCCCATGGGGGTGATGGTCGAATCCAGCACGCCCAGCAGGGTGTGGCGGGTCTGGCCGTCGACCCGCGAATCCAGCTCCAGGTGGCGGCGGGTGGCCGCGTTCATCGCGATCGCCTCGCCGGAGGTCTCCAGCGCGATCGAGGTCAGGTGCGGCAGGCGCTGCTTCTGGGTTTCCTCGACGTAGCCCAGCAGCGCGCCGGCGGCGGCGATCGCCAGCGGCTTGTCGTCGATGCCGAAGCCGGTGAGGTCGTGCAGGCCGAAGAAACGCAGCAGCTGGCGGCGGCCGCTGTCCGGGTCGAACAGCCACGGCGGGCGGCGGCGGATGGCACCGGCCGACAGCCGCGGCCAGCCTTCCTCGTCCGGCACCAGCAGTTCGGCCGGTTCGAGGCGGGCGAGCTCGGCCTCCAGCTGGTCGGCGTTCTCCACCTCGCTGACCAGGAAGCGGCCGGCGGACAGGTCGGCCCAGGCCAGGCCGTAGCCGCTGCGCCCGTGCGCCACCGCCATCAGCAGGGTGTCGCGGCGCTCGTCCAGCAGCGCCTCGTCGGTGACCGTGCCGGGGGTGACGATGCGCACCACCTTGCGCTCGACCAGGCCCTTGGAAGTGGCCGGGTCGCCGATCTGCTCGCAGATGGCCACCGACTCCCCCAATGCCACCAGCCGCGCCAGGTAGCCTTCGTAGGCGTGCACCGGCACGCCGGCCATCGGGATCGGCGCGCCGCCGGAGCTGCCACGCTGGGTCAGGGTGATGTCGAGCAGGCGCGCGGCCTTGCGCGCGTCGTCGTAGAACAGCTCGTAGAAATCGCCCATCCGGAAGAACAGCAGCAGGTCCGGATACTCCGCCTTGGCGGCGAAGTACTGCTTCATCAGCGGGGTGTGTTCGGGCGCTGCGGACTTGTCTGCGGTCTTGGCCATCGGCTTGCGGGTTCTGCGGGGCTGCCGATTGTAGCGGCCGCGGCCGCGCTCAGCCCCGCAAGGCGCGCTGTCCCGGCGGGTCTGGCAGGCCGCCGTCGGCCACCACCACCTGGTCGCGGCCGCCGCGCTTGGCCTGGTACATGGCCGCGTCGGCGCGGGCCAGCACGCGCTCGTAATCCGGGTGCCCGTCCTGCAGGGCCACGCCGATGCTGGCGGTCAGCGGCAGGCGCACGCCGCCCTGCAGCAGCACCGGCGATTCGGCGATCGCGCGCCGCAGCGCGTGGGCGATGGCCACCGCCTCGGTACGGCTGACCGAGCCCAGCACCACCACGAACTCCTCGCCGCCGTAGCGGAACAGGTAGTCGCTGCCGCGGGTGTTCTCCACCAGGATCGCGGCCACGTGCTGCAGGGCGCGGTCGCCGGCCTCGTGCCCGTACTGGTCGTTGATCGCCTTGAAGTGGTCCAGGTCCAGCATCAGCACCGCGAACTGGCGGCCGGTGTTGGCCTGCAGCGCCACCTCGCGGCGCAGGATGGTCGGCAGGAAGCGGCGGTTGAGCAGGCGGGTGAGGGCGTCGCGGCCGGACTCCAGGTCGCCGATGCCTTCGAACAGCACCCCGACCAGGTTGCGGATCTCCGCGGCCCAGCCGCGGATCTCGTCCAGCAGGGCGCGGCGTTCGGCGGCGCTGCCGGATCCCGGCAGGCGCTCGCGCAGGGCCGCGTCGATGCGCTCGGCCAGCTCGCCGACCTGGCGGGTCTCGCTGGTCTCGCCGAAGCTGGCCATGCCCTTGTGCAGGAACCACAGGCCGAACTCGGAGCGGGAGACCAGCAGGTTCTCCACCGGGCCGGGCTGGTCCGCGGTGAGGGCGTAGAGCAGGGCGTTCTCCCAGGCCAGCAGCAGGGCGCGCTGGCGCTCGCGCTCGGTGCCCACGTTCTGGATCAGCGAGAACAGGCGGAAGGAGCCGTCCAGCTCGCTGGCGGCCTCGCGCGAGCGGGCGTAGGCGCGGGTCATCGACTCCAGCGCCAGGTCCATCAGGCCGTCCAGGTGCAGGCTGGCGCGCAGCGCCAGCGTGGCGTCGGCGGTGGCGGCGCCGATCACCTGGTGCATGTGCTCCTTGAGAATGCGCGTGCCGCGGCCGACCAGGTCGACCGGGATGCCGATGCGGGCGTGCACCTGGCCGACGTGCTCGTGCAGGCGGTGCAGCGATTCGACATCGCCGGCGCGGGCACTGGCCAGCTGCCGCAGCCAGCGCTGCAGCGAGGGCTTGAGCCGGCCCTGGACCTGGTCCGGGTCGAGGAAGCGGTTGGCGCGCGGGTCCTTGAGCAGGCCGCCGTAGAAGCACTCCGCAAGCGCGGGAGCGTTGGCGGCCACCAGGTCCTCGACCAGCCGTGCGACCTCGTCGCCGGCGCTCTGCAGCCGGCAGGTCCAGTCGGCGATCAGCTGGGGGTCGGGAGGCGGGTGTGCGGGGGCGTGTGGGGCAGGGGAAGTCGACATGTCGGGGGAACCATCCATGCCCAATTATCGCCCGTCGCGGAGGGCCTGCGTGACGACGCGGCGCGCAGGCCGGCCGGCGATCCGTGCGGGGGCGGGGCAGGTGGCCAAGGGGGCGGGGCGGTATTCCGTGCCGGATAAAACGCCGACTGGAGTAATTCATTCGCAAGCATGATGGGCGCCATTTTGGTGATGGTCGAATCAAAACGGTGCTGGCGAATGAATCGCACCTGTTCGGTGCCTATAAGGAAATGCCATGTAATCAATCGCTTGCTGGTTAATTCCGCTTGCATACGTGGATTATCGAAAATCACCCGTGATTGATTTTTCGGTTTGCCAACGCGCGCCTGTTTGGATGTAATGCTGCAGTGCACCAACCGAATGTCGGTGCCGGATGGGGAGCCCAACGAAAACCACCAGTTAATCCGGAGGCGCAGCATGAAACCGCTCCATAGCAGGCGCGTGATGTTCCCGAGTGTCCGGTTGGCGATTGCCGTCCAGGCTGTCATGGCCACGGCCCTGGCCGTGGCGAGTCCCCCGGTACTGGCGCAGGCCGTGGCACCCGACGGGGCCGGGACTTCGCCGGAGGCCGCGGCCCCGCAGGGCAGTGCCACCAACCTGGATACCGTGTCGGTGCTGGGCAACCGCAGCCAGCCACGCTCGGTGTCCTCGTCGGCGGTGCCGATCGACATCCTCGGCGGCGACGAATTCCGCAACCAGGCCGCCACCGATGCCCTCGACCAGCTGCGGGTGCTGGTGCCCTCGTTCAACGTCAGCACCATCCCGATCGACGACGCAGCCAGCCTGGTGCGCCCGGCCAACCTGCGTGGCCTGCCACCGGACAACACCCTGGTCCTGGTCAACGGCAAGCGCTTCCACCGCTCGGCGGTGATCACCTTCCTCGGCCACGGCCTGTCCGACGGCGCGCAGGGTCCGGACCTGTCGGTGTTCCCCTCGCTGGCGCTGGAGCAGGTGGAGGTCCTGCGCGACGGTGCCGCCGCGCAATACGGCTCCGACGCGATCGCCGGGGTGATCAACTTCGGCCTGAAGAAGGCCAACGAGGGCGGCGCCTTCGAGGCCTTCGCCGGCCAGTATTACGAGGGCGACGGCTTCACCACCCAGTATTCGGCGCAGGTGGGCCTGCCGCTCACCGCGCGCGGCTTCGCCACCCTGACCCTGGAGTGGCGCGAGGCGGACGACACCTCGCGCAGCGTGCAGCGCGACGATGCAGCCGCCGCGATCGCCGCCGGCTACCCCGGCGTGCCCGCGCCGGCGCAGGTCTGGGGCTCGCCCAAGGTCGAGGACGACCTCAGGTTCGTCGCCAACCTCGGCATCTCCGGCGACACGGTGGACTTCTACCTGTTCGGCAACTACGCCAGCCGCGAGGTGGACGGCGGCTTCTACTTCCGCGACCCGACCGCGCGCTCGGGCGTGTACTCCAACGACGACGGCCAGACCCTGCTGGTCGGCGACCTCACCGGCGCCGGCGGCTGCCCGGTGATCCCCCTGCGCGATGCCGACGGCAACCTGTTCCCGTACAGCACGGTCAGCGCCCAGGTCGCGGCGCTGCCGGGCAACTGCTTCACCTTCCTGCAGACGCTGCCGGGCGGCTTCACCCCGCGCTTCGGTGGCGAGCTGGAGGACTACTCGGTGGTGGCCGGGGCCAAGGGTGCATGGGGCGCCTGGCACTGGGACCTCAGCGCCAGCTACGGCCGCAACGACATCGAGTTCCTGATCTACAACACGGTCAACGCCTCGCTTGGCCCGGACCAGCCGGCCAACCTGCGCTTCCGCCCCGGCGGCAATACCCAGACCGAAAAGGGCATTAACGTCGACCTCGGCCGCGATTTCGACGTGGGCTTCAGCCAGGGGCCGCTGCGCCTGGCGCTGGGCGCCGAATGGCGCGAGGAGAGCTTCAAGGTCAGCGAGGGCGACGCTGCCTCCACCGGCATCGGCCCGCTCACCGAACAGGGCTTCGCCCTGGGCTCCAACGGCTTCAACGGCTTCAGCCCGCGCACCGCCGGCACCTTCGACCGCAGCAACTGGGCGGTATACGTGGACGTGGAGGTCCAGTCCACCGAGCGGTTCCTGCTGGCGGCGGCGGTGCGCCACGAGGACTTCGAGGACTTCGGCGGCACCACCAATGGCAAGCTCACCGCGCGCTACGACGCCAGCGACAGCTTCGCCCTGCGCGGTGCGCTGAGCACCGGCTTCCGCGCGCCGACCCCTGGCCAGGCCAACATCAGCCAGATCAGCACCGTGTTCGGCGGCACCTCGCTGCAGGACATCGCCACCCTGCCGCCGACCAACCCGATCGCCGAGCTCAAGGGCGCGCGGCCGCTGGGCCCGGAGGAGTCGCGCAACCTGTCGCTGGGCCTGGTCTGGGACAGCGGTGACTGGCTGGTGACCGTGGACGCCTACCGCATCGAGGTGGACGACCGCATCGCCCTGAGCACCAGCTTCGACCTCAGCGACGCCGAGCGCGCCGCGCTGGTGGCCGGCGGCAACCCGGAAGCGGCGTCGATCTCCTCGGTGACCTACTTCGGCAACGCCTTCGACACCACCACCACCGGCGTGGACCTGGTGGCCAGCGTGGAGACCGCGCACTTCGGCGGGCGCACCACCTATTCACTTGCGCTGAACTGGAACCGCACCGAGGTCGATGCCTGGGACCCGGACTTCATCGACGAGGCGCGGGTGTACAAGCTGGAGGAGTCGCTGCCCAGGACCAAGGGTTACTTCAGCATCAACCACCAGCGCGAGGTGTTCCATGCCAACCTGCGCCTGGGCTATTACGGCTCCTGGTACGAGGACCACCTGGACAGCGGGGTGATCCGGGCCGAGGACGGCGGGCTTCCGATCCACGAGGGCAGCAAGCTGATCGTGGATGCGGAGGTCGGCTGGGAGCTGCCCTCCGGCCTGTACTTCAACATCGGCGCGCAGAACCTGTTCGACGAGACGCCGGCCGACAACCCCTGGGGTGCATCGGTGGCCGGTGCGGCCTATCCGGTGCATTCGCCCTACGGCTTCAACGGCGGCTTCTACTACGCACGCGTGGGCTGGAAGTTCTGACTGGCGGCGCCGGTGCCCCGGTGCCGGGGCACCGGCCTGCGCCGCGGCAAACGCCCGCGGACTTGTAATAGTCTCCGCCGGAGGCTTTGCCGATAGTGCGGCCCATGGCACACCAACATCATCCGCAGACGGCGCGGACCGGCGCCGATCCAGGCCTAGGCGCAGGCGGGTGCGTGCATGCGCCCGCCGGTGCCGGTCATGACGCGCGCGAACACGGGCAACATGGCCACGACGCCCATGGCTCCGGCCGCCACGACCATGCTCCGTCCGGCGCGCACGCCGCGGGCGGCCACGACGGGCACGAGCATGGCCACGGCGGGCACCACCACCACGGCCCGGGCGGGCATAGCCACGTGCCCGCGGAGATCCGCCACGAGCGCCCACTGTGGTGGGCGCTGGGCCTGACCGCCACGGTGCTGGCGGCCGAGGCGGTCGGCGCCTGGCTGACCAACAGCCTCGCCCTGCTGTCCGATGCGGCGCACATGGCCACCGACACCCTTGCCCTGGGCATCGCGCTGGTTGCGGTGCGGCTGGCGCGGCGCCCACCGGATGCGCGCCGCACCTACGGTTACGCCCGTTTCGAGGCGCTGGGCGCGCTGGCCAATGGCGGCCTGCTGTTCGTGCTGGCCGGCTACATCCTGTGGGAGGCGTGGCAGCGCTTCCGCGCGCCGCTGCCGGTGGCCAGCCTGGGCATGCTGGGCGTGGCCTGCGTCGGCCTGGCCTGCAACCTGGCGGCGATGAAGCTGCTGCATGCCGGCGCGGGGCAGAGCCTGAACCTCAAGGGCGCGTACCTGGAGGTGTGGAGCGACATGCTCGGCTCGCTGGCGGTGATCCTGGCCGCCGGCATCATCCATTTCACCGGCTGGACCTGGGTGGATCCGCTGCTGGCGGTGCTGATCGGGCTGTGGGTGCTGCCGCGTACCTGGATCCTGGTGCGCGAGGCGCTCAACGTGCTGATGGAAGGCGTGCCGAACGGCGTGGACCTGCAGGCGCTGCGCCGCGACCTGGAGGCCCAGGCCGGCGTGGCCGGGGTGCACGACCTGCACGTCTGGGCGCTGGCCTCGCGCACGCCGGCGCTGAGCGCGCACGTGGTGGTGGGCGAGGACGCCGATGCCGACGCCGTGCGCCGCGCGCTGGCGGGGATGATCGCCGAGCGCCACGGCATCGCCCACGTCACCCTGCAGATGGAGGCCGGCGGCGGCGAACCCTGCCATGGCTGCGGGCACGCCTGAGCGGCGCCCGCAGGCCGGCGCATTGCGCCGGCGCACGACAGCGGGCGTGGTTCTGCGGTAGAACGGGGCGGTTCCTTCCCACGGACCATGCCGATGCTTCCACCCACTGATGCCCAATTGCGCGAGCAGGCGCAGGCCCTCGGCGACCGCCTCGCCGCCGCGCGCGAGCACCTGGTCACCGCCGAGAGCTGCACCGGCGGCTGGATCGCCAAGTGCCTGACCGACATCGCCGGCTCCTCGGCCTGGTTCGACTGCGGCATGGTCGTGTACAGCTACGAGGCCAAGCAGGCGCTGCTGGGCGTGCGCCCGCAGACCCTGGAGGAACACGGCGCGGTCAGCCGCGAGACCGCGATCGAGATGGTCTCCGGGGCGCTGGTGCACTCCGGCGCCAGCCTCGCAGTGGCGGTCACCGGCATCGCCGGGCCCGGCGGCGGCAGCGAGGACAAGCCGGTGGGCACGGTATGGATTGCATGGAAGCGCCGCGGCGGCTATGCCAGCGCCTCGGTGTTCCGCTTCGAGGGCGACCGCGAGGCGGTACGGCGGCAGACCGTGGGCAAGGCGCTGGAAGGCGTGGCCGCGCTGCTGGGCTGACGGCGCGCCGCGGTCCGGCCGGATCAGTCCTCCGGCCGGTACTCGAGCAGGTCGCCGGGCTGGCACTGCAGGACCCGGCAGATCGCCTCCAGGGTGGCGAAGCGCACGCCCTTGACGTGGCCCTGCTTGAGCAGCGACAGGTTGGTCTCGCTGATGCCCACCGCGTCGGCCAGTTCCCTGGACTTCATCTTGCGGCGGGCGAGCATCACGTCGAGGTTGACCACGATCGGCATCAAACGATGCTCCGCGCGTCTTCGGCCGCCCGCACCGCCAGGCGCAGCAGGTGCGCCACGCTGTACAGGCACAGGCAGGCCAGCAGGAAGTAGTACGGGTTGGTGTCCACGGTGATGTGCAGTACCCAGTCGCCCTGCTGGCTGCGCACCACCGCGGCGATCACGCCGGCGGCCACGACCAGCGCCGCCGAGAGCGGCAGCGAGTGGGCCAGGCGCATGAACGCGGTGGCCACCGCCGGCGACAGCGCATCGCAGGCATACAGCGCCTTGCCCAGCCGCCGTACCGCGGCCAGCGGCACGACGTAGGCGGCGGTGGCGACCAGGATCGAAACGGCCAGCAGGCCGCGGTCACCGGGCGGCAGGCGGCTGGCTTCGTCCCAGGGCAGGCCGAATACCACCCAGGCCCCGAACAGGCTTCCGTGCCCGGACAGCAGCCACAGGGCGGAACCCATTCCGAGGGTGACACTGACGACGGTACCGAGCGAGGCCAGCGACATCAGGCGGTAGCCGTGCCGGCGGATCTTCATTTCCGGGGTCATGGCGCTCCTCCTTGAGCGGGTTGTTTACGCAAAACATAAAGAAATTTATGCCCGGGTCAAGCCTGTATGGCCGGGTTGCGCCGAGCTTCGGTTAGCAGTATTACTACTAACCATGGACCTGACCGACACCCAGCAGGCGATCCTGCGGCTGATCGCCGAGCGCATCGAGGCCGAGGGCATGCCGCCTTCGCAGGCCGAAATCGCCCGCGCCTTCGGCTTCAAGGGCGTGCGCGCCGCGCAATACCACCTGGAGGCCCTGGAGGCCGCCGGCGCGATCGAACGCGTCCCGGGCCGGGCCCGTGGCATCCGTCTCCGCCAGCTGCCGCCGGCCCTGCAGCCGGAACTGGCGCTGCCGCCGGCCAACGACGACGCCCTGCGCCTGCCGGTGCTGGGGCGGGTGGCCGCGGGCATGCCGATCGGCGCCGACGTCCCCACCGACCTGGCCGAGAGCTTCCTGGTCCTGGACCGGGTGCTGTTCTCGCCGTCGCCGGACTACCTGCTTCGGGTGCAGGGCGATTCCATGCGCGACGAGGGCATCTTCGACGGCGACCTGATCGGGGTGCACCGCACCCGCGAAGCGCGCTCGGGCCAGATCGTGGTGGCGCGGGTGGACGACGAGATCACGGTCAAGCTGCTGAAGATCGGCAAGGACCGCATCCGCCTGCTGCCGCGCAATCCCGACTACGCCCCGATCGAGGTCCTGCCGGACCAGGACTTCGCGATCGAGGGGCTTTACTGCGGCCTGGTCCGCCCCAACCGGTGAGCCGGCCGCGAACGCGGCGTCTTCCGACGCCATGCCGGGCACTCCGGCGATGGGCGCGCCCGGCCCGGCCCGCTAGCCTGGTGCCACGCCGCTCCGTGCGTCGCAGCTTTTGCGACCGCCCCCGGCCACACTACGCACATACTCACTGA
Source organism: Pseudoxanthomonas sp. SGT-18 (assembly GCF_003931645.1). NCBI lineage: Bacteria > Pseudomonadati > Pseudomonadota > Gammaproteobacteria > Lysobacterales > Lysobacteraceae > Pseudoxanthomonas > Pseudoxanthomonas sp. SGT-18. Next base: position 233,811 of record NZ_RRYJ01000004.1, read on the forward strand.
CACCGAGGACACACCCAGATGGACGAGAACAAGAAGCGCGCCCTCGCGGCGGCCCTGAGCCAGATCGAGAAGCAGTTCGGCAAGGGCTCGGTGATGCGCATGGGCGACCGCGTGGTCGAACCGGTGGAGGTCGTGCCGACCGGCTCGCTGATGCTGGACATCGCCCTGGGCATCGGCGGCCTGCCCAAGGGCCGCGTGGTCGAGATCTACGGCCCGGAGTCCTCGGGCAAGACCACCCTGACCCTGCAGGCCATCGCCGAGTGCCAGAAGCAGGGCGGCACCGCCGCCTTCATCGACGCCGAGCACGCGCTGGATCCGATCTACGCCGCCAAGCTGGGCGTGAACGTCGACGACCTGCTGCTGTCGCAGCCGGATACCGGCGAACAGGCGCTGGAAATCGCCGACATGCTGGTGCGCTCCGGCTCGGTCGACATCCTGGTGGTGGACTCGGTCGCCGCGCTGACCCCGAAGGCGGAAATCGAGGGCGAGATGGGCGACCAGCTGCCCGGCCTGCAGGCCCGCCTGATGAGCCAGGCGCTGCGCAAGCTGACCGGCAACATCAAGCGCTCCAACACCCTGGTGATCTTCATCAACCAGCTGCGCATGAAGATCGGCGTGATGATGCCGGGCCAGAGCCCGGAAACCACCACCGGCGGCAATGCGCTGAAGTTCTACGCCTCGGTGCGCCTGGACATCCGCCGCATCGGCTCGATCAAGAAGGGCGACGAGATCATCGGCAACCAGACCCGGGTCAAGGTGGTCAAGAACAAGCTGGCGCCCCCGTTCAAGCAGATCGTCACCGAGATCCTGTACGGCGAGGGCATCAGCCGCGAGGGCGAGCTGATCGACATGGGCGTGGAAGCCAAGCTCGTGGAGAAGTCCGGCGCCTGGTACAGCTACGGCTCCGAGCGCATCGGCCAGGGCAAGGACAACGCGCGCCAGTACCTGCGCGAGAACCCCGAGGTCGCGGCCAAGCTCGAAGCCGAGCTGCGCGAGAAGTTCCAGCCGGCCGAGGCCGCCCGCGACGAGGACGCCGCGGACTGAGTCCACCCGTCTCTCCGTTCCCTGCCGGCGTGCTGTCAGTGACGCGCCGGCGGGGAACGGTTCCCCATCCAGGAGGTCCGGTGCCAGGGATGGCGCAACCTGGGCGGCGCGACGGGACGCAGGCCGGCCGGAAAGGAGGAGGCGATGGCCACCGATCCGCAGTTCCTTCAATACGTGCTGGAACAGGCCGGACTGGGCGCCGCGCTGGCCGCGCGCCGCATGTTTGGCGAGTACGGGTTCTACCTGGACGGCCGCTTCGTCGCCGTCGCCGCCGACAACCAGCTGCTCCTCAAGCCCACCGCCGAGGCACGCGCGCTGCTGCCGGACGCCAGCGAGGCCCCGCCGTACCCCGGCGCCAGGCCCTGGCTGCGGCTGGATGGGCCCTGGAGGAGCCGGAGCTGCTGCGGCGCCTGCTGCGGGCGACCGCCGCCGCGTTGCCGCTACCCGCACCCCGGCCTGCCCGCGGCACGGCGAAGTTCGCTGCCTCGCGCAGGCCATCCGCGCGACCGCCCGACCGCCCCTGAGCCCCGTCCCGGCGCCATCCACTGCCAGCTCCGATGACCGAAGACTCCCCCTCCCGCCGCAAGCCGCGCACCCCGCAGACCCCGGTGCAGCGCGCCCTGGGCCTGCTGGTGCGGCGCGAGCACTCGCGCCGGGAGCTGACCCGCAAGCTGACCGCCCGCGGAGTGGACGCCGAGGAGGCCTCGGCCGCGGTGGAGCGCCTGGCCGGGGAGGGCTGGCAGGACGATGCCCGGTTCGCCGAATTCCTGGTCCGCAGCCGCGCCAATGCCGGCTACGGGCCGCTGTACATCCGCGCCGAACTGGGCACCCATGGCCTGCCCGGCGAGGTGGTCGTCGCCGCCATGGACGGCTTCGAGGGCGACTGGACCGAGCTGGCCCGCGACCTGGTCCGGCGCCGCTTCGGGCCCGCCGGCCCGGCCGACCTGGCCCAGCGACGCAAGGCGGCCGACCTGCTGGCCCGCCGCGGATTCGACGGCGAGGCCATCCGCGCCGCCACCCGCTGGGATCCGGACGACTGAGGCCAGGCCGGCGCTCGCGGGCCGCGCCGGGGCCTGGCGGACAGGGGAGGGCGCCGTGTTCCGCCGGCCGGAGGCCGCGCTCTGATACCCTTTACCGGTTGATTTCCCGTCCGTCCGGGCGCGCCAGGCGCGTCCCGGCCCGGACCCGTCCGCCAGCCGAAGCCAGATGACCCCCACCACCCCGTATACCACCGCGCGCATCCGCAGCGATTTCCTCGAGTTCTTCAAGGGCAAGGGCCACACCATCGTGCCGTCCGCGCCGCTGGTGCCGGGCAACGACCCGACCCTGCTGTTCACCAACTCGGGCATGGTCCAGTTCAAGGACGTGTTCCTGGGCGCGGAAAAGCGCAGCTACGTGCGCGCGGCCGACGTCCAGCGCTGCCTGCGTGCCGGCGGCAAGCACAACGACCTCGATTCGGTCGGCTACACCGCCCGCCACCACACCTTCTTCGAGATGCTGGGCAACTGGTCCTTCGGCGACTACTTCAAGAAGGAAGCGATCGCCTGGGCCTGGGAACTGCTGACCGGCGTGTGGAAGCTGCCGGCCGAGCGCCTGCTGGTCACGGTCTACCACACCGACGACGAGGCCTACGCGATCTGGCGCGACCAGGTCGGCCTGCCCGAGGACCGCATCATCCGCATCGGCGACAACAAGGGCGCGCCGTACGCCTCGGACAACTTCTGGCAGATGGCCGACACCGGCCCCTGCGGCCCGTGCACCGAGATCTTCTACGACCACGGCGAGCACATCGCCGGCGGCCCCCCGGGCTCGCCGGACGAGGACGGCGACCGCTTCATCGAGATCTGGAACCTGGTGTTCATGCAGTTCGACCGCCAGCCCGACGGCACCCTGGTGCCGCTGCCGGCGCCGTGCGTGGATACCGGCATGGGCCTGGAGCGCCTGGCGGCGGTGCTGCAGCACGTGCACAGCAACTACGAGATCGACCTGTTCCAGGCGCTGATCCGCCGCACCGCGGAGCTGACCGGCACCTCCGACCTGGAGAACAAGTCGCTGCGCGTGATCGCCGACCACATCCGCGCCAGCGCTTTCCTGATCGTGGACGGCGTGCTGCCCTCCAACGAGGGCCGCGGCTACGTGCTGCGCCGGATCATCCGTCGCGCGCTGCGCCACGGCTGGATGCTGGGCGTGCGCCAGCCGTTCTTCCACAAGCTGGTGGACGCGGTGGTCGAGCAGATGGGCCAGGCCTATCCCGAGCTGCCGGCCGCGCGCGACACCGTCGAGCGCGCTCTCAGGGCCGAGGAGGAGCGCTTCGCCGAGACCCTCGACGCCGGCATGAAGATCTTCGAGGAAGTCGCGTCGCAGGCCAGCGGCGTGATCCCGGGCGTGGACGCGTTCCGCCTGTACGACACCTATGGCTTCCCGCTGGACCTGACCCAGGACATCGCGCGCGAGCGCGGCCTGACCGTGGACGTGGACGGGTTCGAGGCGGCGATGGAGCAGCAGCGCGAGACCGCGCGCGCGGCCGGCAAGTTCGGCGGCGGCGTGCAGCTGCCGGCCGAGCTGGTCGCCACCCTGGAGCCGACCGTGTTCCTGGGCTACGACGCGCTCGAGGCCGAGGGCATGAAGATCGTCGCCCTGCTGCACGACGGCCGTCCGGTTGAGGCCATCGCCGCCGGCGAGGAGGCGATCGTGCTGCTGGACCGCACCCCGTTCTACGCCGAGTCCGGTGGCCAGGTCGGCGACACCGGCGTGCTGGAGGGCGAGGGCGCGAAGCTGCAGGTCACCGACACCCAGAAGTTCGCCGGCCAGTTCCACGGCCACTTCGTGCGCGTGCTCGAGGGCGGGCTGAAGCTTGGCCAGGTGCTGCGCGGCGCGGTCGATGCCGAACGCCGCCGCGCGATCGTGCTCAACCACTCCGCCACCCACTTGCTGCACGGCGCCCTGCGCGGGCTGCTGGGCACCCACGTGCAGCAGAAGGGCTCGCTGGTGGCGCCGGACCGCCTGCGCTTCGACTTCTCGCACTTCCAGCCGGTGTCGGCCGAGGAGCTGGCGCGGATCGAGCGCATGGTCAACGCCGAGGTGCGCGCCAACCATCCGGTGGTGATCCAGCAGATGGGCATCCAGGACGCGCTGGACATGGGCGCGATGGCGCTGTTCGGCGAGAAGTACGGCGAGCGTGTGCGCGTGGTGAAGATGGGCGACTCGGTGGAGCTGTGCGGCGGCACCCATGTCGCGCGCACCGGCGACATCGGCCTGTTCAAGATCGTCAGCGAAGGCGGCGTGTCCGCCGGCGTGCGCCGCGTCGAGGCGCTCACCGGCCAGGCCGCGCTGGACCACGTGGCCGGCGAGGGCCGCGCGCTGGACGAGGCCGCCTCGCTGCTGGGCGGCAGCCGCGGCGACGTGGTCGATCGCGCGCGCGCGATGGCCGAGCGCATCCGCAAGCTGGAGCGCGAGCTGGAATCGATCAAGGCCAAGGCCGCCAGCAGCGCCGCCGCCGACCTGGCCGGTTCGGCGGTGGACGTGTCCGGCATCAAGGTGCTGGCCGCGCGCCTGGAAGGCATCGACGCCAAGGGCCTGCGCGAGGCGGTGGACCGCCTCAAGCAGCAGCTTGGCGACACGGTGGTGCTGCTGGCCGGCGCGCAGGGGGGCAAGGTCGCCCTGGTCGCCGGCGTGAACGGCAGCGCAACGGGGCGGATCAAGGCCGGCGAACTTCTTTCGCATGTCGCCGGTCGTATTGGAGGCAAGGGCGGTGGCCGCCCGGACCTCGCCCAGGGTGGTGGCGAGGACGGGCCCGCCCTTGCGCCTGCCCTTGCCGACGTGCCTGCGTGGGTTGCCGAGCGTATTGCCTGAGTCAGCTGACAGTCGGCCACGCGCTTGCCGCACCGTAGGGCGGGCAGTACGATCCACCGACCCCGACGCTGCACACCGGATGCGCGCGGCTTCACCCGAAGCCCTGCGTCGGCACCGAGAGGCCGCCGACGCCATGGAGAACGAAAATGTTGATTCTGACCCGCCGTGTAGGCGAGACCTTGATGATCGGTGATTCGATCACCGTTACCGTGCTCGGGGTCAAGGGAAACCAGGTGCGGATTGGCATCACCGCGCCGAAGGACGTCGCCGTGCACCGCGAGGAGATCTACCAGCGCATCCAGCGCGGTGAATCGCCCGCCGACGCCCAGGACGAGGGCGCTTCCGGCGAATGACGCAGGAAGTGTTTGCCGGGCACGTGCGCAGGCTGTATCCTTGCGCGGCCCGCAGCGCTGGTGCAGCGCGGCGGGCTCCAACGGAGTGATGCCCGAGAGGCCGAAGGGGCTCCCCTGCTAAGGGAGTATAGGGTCAAAAGCTCTATCGAGGGTTCGAATCCCTCTCACTCCGCCAGATCCCGAAAGCCCGCGACCTGCTCGCGGGCTTTTTCTTTTCCCGAATGCCTCATGGCGCCTGGTTGCGGCTCGGATGCATCCATCCTGCGCGTCGCGGCCAGCCGCGACGGCTGGCGCACACCGGCCAGCAAGGAGCAGCCGGCGTGCGGACATGGCCGCAGTGACGGATGGTGCGACGCACGGCGGTGATGGCAGGGCGTGAGCCCTCCCGGCCGTGCCGGCGCGCCTGCCCACGTTGTCACGCCTTTGTGCCGTCGCTCCACCGCGCCACGAGGTTCTGGTGTGCTGCGTGCGCCTGCCGTCCATGGGCCGGCTGGTGGCTGGAAGGGGCGGCGCCGGGCGGGGGGGGCAGGTGCAGGGCGCGAGGGTGGCGAGGCATGGAGGTGGCGTGCTGCCGTTGCCGCTGCGCTGGCATCGCGTGGCGGGCGGTGCCCTGGACCGGTCCGCATGTCCGCGGGTTCGCGCAAGGACCGCAGCGGTGCCAGTTGATGGACTGGCCAATGGCTGGTCGGGGGTCGCCGGCGCGGCCGCTTCGTGCGCCTGTTGTCCTGTGGCTGCGGGATTCCCGATGGCCTCGTGCCGGTCCGTGGGGCACGCGACGCCTGTCCGCCGCGCCGGCCGCATGCCCGGCATCGAGCCGCGGGTGGCATGTTGCGGCCAGAGCCGTGCTCCGCGGACGCTTCCTTGTGCAGTCATGGTCGCCAGGGCGCGCTGCGGCGATGGTGGACCTGGCGCGTACGTGTGCGGGCGGCCGCACATGGGGATTGCCTGCTTGCAGCAGGCTGTCGTCGCTCCGGAGGCTGCGCCACTGGTGTTGCTTCCGTGCCAGGCCTGCGGGCTTTGTCGCGTGCCGCGGATATCGACGGGCGCCTGCGCGGAAGTGGCTGGCGTGTGGCCCGTGTGCGCGTGCCGCGTCGACCAGGCCTCGCGCGGGTCCGTGGCTTGCATGCGGTGCGCGGGGCAAAAAAAAGACCGTCGACGGTAAAGTCGACGGTCCTTGAAAAATGGCGCGCCCGGAGAGATTCGAACTCCCGACCGCCTGGTTCGTAGCCAGGTACTCTATCCAGCTGAGCTACGGGCGCGCTGCTGAGGCGCGAAATTATGCGTGGGTGGGGCAGGGTCGTCAACACCTTTTTTGCGTCTGGTCGAAAATTTTTTCCGCGAGGGTTGAGGCCACCGTCCCGGGGCTGCGCATCCAGCTGAAATGGTCGGCGCGGACCTGCAGCTGTTGCTGGTCGAGCACGACGATTCCGGCCTGCGCGCGCGGCAGGTGCGCCAGCAGTCCGTGCAGCGACGAGGCCGGACCCAGCCAGTCGTCGGCCAGCACCACCGCCTGCACAGGGAGCTGCAGTGCAGCCATGCCGGCTTCCAGGTCCAGCGTGGTGCCGGCGGCGGCGTAGCGTCCGCTGCGGCCCACCGCGGCCCAGTCGGCGATCAGGCCTCGCGCCTCGGTGCCGCCGAAGCCCAGGCGGCGTCCGTGCAGCACGCCCTGGCGTCGCGCCAGCCACGGCAGCAGGCGGTAGGCCAGTGGCAGCAGCCAGCGCCGCGGCGCGGGGAAGCTGCGCCAGTACGGCGTGCCGCTGGCGACCAGGGCCAGGCCGGCAATGCGCTGCGGATGCAGCCCGGCCAGGCAGCAGGCCAGCTGGCCGCCGAGGCTGTGGCCGCCAAGCCATAGCGGCGCGTCGCCGGGCACCGCGTCCAGGCTTGCCGGCAGGTCGCGGCTCAGCAGCTCGGCGTAGCCCCAGTCCCGTTCGCGCGAGGGCCGCAGCGAACTGCTGCCGTTGCCGCGCCATTCGTGCAGGTGCACGGCGATGCCGTGCGCGGCCAGCGCCGCGGCCAATGGCAGGTAGTGGCGCGCGGCCACGCCCAGCGCCGGCAGCCACAGCAGCCGCGCGCGCGGCTGCGGCGGGGCGACGCGGGCCAGCGTCCAGCGGTGGCCGTCGGCGGCGGCGAGGACCTGTTCGACCGTGGTCGGTTCGCTCATCGGCCGGGAAGGACGGCGAAGTGGTCCAGCACCAGCACGTCGCCGCGGCCGGGACGCGAGCCGGCGCGCAGCGCGGCGTGCACGTAGTCGGTGGCCTGGCGGCAGGCCTCGCGCAGCGGCAGGCCGCGGGCCAGGTTCGCGGCCACCGCCGAGGCCAGGGTGCAGCCGGTACCGTGCGCCTCGCCCTGCAGGCGCGGGTGCGCCGTGCGCTGTTCGCCCTGGGCGTCGACCAGGATGTCCACCACGTCGCCGCTGCCGGGCAGGTGGCCGCCCTTGAGCAGCACCGCCGCGGCGCCAAGCGCGCGCAGCGCGGTGGCGGCCCCGGCCATGGCGTCGAGGTCGGCGATCCTGCGGCCCAGCAGCAGCTCGGCCTCGGGCAGGTTGGGCGTGATCACCGTGGCCAGTGGCAGCAGGCGCGTGCGCAGCGCGTGCAGCGCGTCCTCCTCCAGCAGGCGCGCGCCGCTGGTGGCGACCATCACCGGATCGACCACCAGGTGTGGCGGGCGGTGGCGCTCGAGCGCGTCGGCCACCGCCTCGATCACGGCGGCGTTGGCCAGCATGCCCAGCTTGACCACGCGGATGTCGAAGTCGTCGAAGCAGGCATCGATCTGGGCCTGCAGGAATTCCAGCGGTGGCACGTGCACCGCGGTCACGCCGCGGGTGTGCTGCGCGGTCAGCGCGGCCAGCGCCGACAGGCCGTGCACGCCGTGCGCGGCGAACGCCTTCAGGTCGGCCTGGATGCCGGCGCCGCCTCCGGAGTCGGAGCCGGCGATGGTCAGGGCGGAGATCACGGATGGGGTCTGCATGCGCCCATTGTGCCGTGCCCGGCGCGCGGCGTGGGCTCAGCCGCGCGCAGCCACCAGGGACTGCGCCAGCTTCAGCGCGCGGTCGAAGTTGGAGGCCAGGTGCAGGCCGCCGGCACCGCCGTCCAGGCCCATCTGCGCGACCACCCGGTTGGGCTGGTCGCGCAGGCCGGAGAGGATCAGCACGATGCCCTCGCGCTGGCAGCGCTCGGCCAGCTTGCGCAGCGCGTGCACGCCGCTGGCGTCGATCACCGGCACCAGGCGCATGCGCAGGACCAGCACCTTCGGCTTCTCGAAGAACTGGTCGAGCAGGCTGTCCAGGCGGTTGGCCGCGCCGAAGAACAGCGGGCCGCCGATCTGGTAGGCCTCCACGCCGCGCGGCAGACGCAGGCGCTGCTGTTCGTCGCGGGCGCGGGCGGCGGCCTCGTCCAGGTCGTCGTCGGTCATGCGCACCCCGGAGCTGATCTCGACCGATTCGGACATGCGGTACATGAACACCAGCGCCGCCACCACCACGCCGGCCTCGATCGCCACGGTCAGGTCGAAGAACACGGTCAGCAGGAAGGTCAGCAGCAGCACCACGCGGTCGCCCCACGGCGCCGACAGGGTGGTGCGGAAGTGCTCGTACTCGCTCATGTTCCAGGCCACCACCAGCAGCACCGCGGCCAGCGCGGCCAGCGGCACGTAGCGCATCAGCGGCGCCAGCAGCAGCATGAACAGCAGCAGGTAGCCGGCATGCAGCATGCCCGACACCGGCGAGCGCGCGCCGGCGCGGATGTTGGTGGCGGTGCGCGCCAGCGCGCCGGTGGCCGGCAGGCCGCCGAACAGCGCCGAGGCTGCGTTGGCCACGCCCTGCGCGACCAGCTCGCCGTTGGAGCGGTGGCGGCCGCCGGTCATGCCATCGGCCACCACCGCCGACAGCAGCGACTCGACGCCGGCCAGGAAGGCGATGGTGAAGGCGCTGGGCAGCAGCTCGAAGGTGCGCTCGAAGGGGATGCGCGGGAAGTCGAACGCGGGCAGGGCCGTGGGCAGTTCGCCGAAGCGGCTGCCGATGGTATCGGTGGGCAGGGCGAACAGCGTGGTCGCCGCCGTGCACACCAGCAGCGCGACCAGGAAACCCGGCCACTTCGGCTTCCAGTAACGCAGGCCGACGATCACCACCAGGCCGAGCACGGTCATGGCCACGGTGGCCGGCTGGGTGGTGGCGAAGTGTCGGGCGTAGGCGCTCCAGCGCTCGACGAATTCCGCCGGTACCTCCTCCATCTGCAGGCCCAGCGCATCCTTGACCTGCGAGGAGAAGATGCTCACCGCGATGCCGGCCGTGAAGCCGGTGATCACCGGCTGCGGCATGTATTTCATCAGCGTGCCCAGGCGCAGCAGCCCGGCGGCGATGAGCATCAGTCCGGCCAGAAGGGTGCACAGGATCAGCCCGCCGTAGCCGAATTTCTGGATGACCACGAATACCACCGGGATGAAGGCAGCGGTCGGTCCGCCGATCTGCACCCGCGAGCCGCCGAGGGCCGAGATCAGGAAGCCGGCGATGATCGCCGTATGCAGGCCTTTCTCCGGCGTGGTGCCGGAAGCGATCGCCAGGGCCATGGCCAGCGGCAGGGCGACGATGGCCACGGTCAGGCCGGCAAGCGCGTCCGCGCGCAGGTGCTGGAGGGTGTAACCCTCGCGCAGGGTGGTCCACAGCTTGGGTTCGAACTGCTGCAGGTAGGTGCGCAGCCGGGTGGCGTCCATTACCCCTCCCGTCGATGTTCCCGTTCCGGGGCGCCGCTGTCGTCGGGCGTGCTGCCCGGCTGGCGCAGCAGGCGCAGTGCATGGTTGCGGTAGATCACGTAGCCGATGCCGGTTGCGCCGGTCAGCGCGGCCGGGATCGCCAGGGCGTGGTAGCCGAACGCGCGGAAGCCCCAGGTGCCGAGGATACCGCCGCAGAGGAAGCCGCTGATGATCAGGCCGCTCAGCGTCAGCCGGCGCATCGGCAGCGGCAGGCCGCGCAGCAGGTGGCCCAGGCCGATGCCCAGGTCGGTGAACATGCCCGACAGGTGGGTGGTGCGCACCACCGCGCCGCTGTAGGTGGTCACCATCGCGTTCTGCAGGCCACAGGCCATCGCCGCCAGCAGCGCGCCGTTGAGCTGCTGGCGCAGGAACAGCGGGATCGCCGCCAGCAGCAGCGCCGCCTCCAGGGCCAAGGCCACGCCGTAGCGCCGGCCCAGGCGCAGGGTGCTGTCCTGGATGATCAGGCCGCTGAGCATGGCGCCCAGGCTGAAGGCGATCAGCACCGCCCACAGGTGGCGCACGCCGCGCCAGTTGCCGTCCGCCAGCGCCGTGCCCAGCTGGGTGGTGGTGCCGGTGACGTGGCTGACGGCCAGGTGCTCGAAACCGAGGAAGCCGACCGCATTCACCATGCCGGCAATCCCGGCGAGGGTGATCGCGCCGACCCAGACCCAGCGTGGCAGCCGCGTGTTCATGCCGCTCGGCGGGGCTCCCGGGGCATCAGGCCGGCTCCCTGAGGCGCACGCCACGCCCCCGGCCCGTGCTGGGCTGGTCCTCGCCGATCAGTTCGACGCCGGCCGCGTTGAGCGCGCTGACCACCTTGGTCAGGGTACCGACCACTCCGCGCACGGTGCCTTCGCTGGCTTCCATGCGCTGGATCGTGGGCAGGGACACGCCGGCCAGCGCGGCCAGCTGGCGCTGGTCGATGCCGAGCAGGGCGCGGGCGGCCCGCATCTGGGCAGCGGTGATCATGGATGCAATGGTCCCCCTCCAGCCATGCCTATGCAAGCCTGGGGCTTGCCAGGTGATGTCCCATGCATCACCTGGTCGCTGCCCGGAGCTGGCTGGAAAGGCGTTGCCGGGCGCCCGGCTCCCCCGTCCCCGCTCCCGGGGAGAGGGGGGGGCTCAGAGCACCTCGGAGGCGAAATCGGCCAGGCGCGAGCGCTCGCCGCGGCGCAGGGTGATGTGGGCGCTGTGCGGCCAGGCCTTGAAGCGGTCCACGGCGTAGGTCAGGCCGGAGGTGGTCTCGGTCAGGTACGGGGTGTCGATCTGCTCGACGTTGCCCAGGCAGACGATCTTGGTGCCGGGGCCGGCACGGGTGATCAGGGTCTTCATCTGCTTGGGCGTGAGGTTCTGCGCCTCGTCCAGGATCAGGTAGCGCGAGAGGAAGGTGCGGCCGCGCATGAAGTTCATCGAGCGGATCTTGATCCGCGAGGCGAGCAGGTCGTTGGTCGCGGCTCGGCCCCAGGCGCCGCCTTCCTGGTTGTGGGTCAGCACTTCCAGGTTGTCGGTCAGCGCGCCCATCCACGGGGTCATCTTTTCCTCCTCGGTGCCGGGCAGGAAGCCGATGTCCTCGCCGACGCTGACCGTGGCGCGGGTCATGATGATCTCGCGGTAGCGCTGCTGGTCCATGGTCTGGGCCAGGCCGGCGGCGAGCGCCAGCAGGGTCTTGCCGGTCCCGGCGGTGCCGAGCAGGGTGACGAAGTCGATCTCGGGGTCCATCAGCGCGTTGAGCGCGAAGTTCTGCTCGCGGTTGCGCGCGGTGATGCCCCACACCGCGTGCTGGCCGTGGCGGTAGTCGTCCACCAGGGCCAGCACCGCGCGGCCGCCTTCGACGCTGGCCACGCGCAGTTCGACCTCGTCCTCGCCGGGCAGGTACAGGAACTGGTTGGGGTACCAGTCCTCGTCCTCGCGCAGCTCCACCTCGTAGCAGGTGCGGCCGCGGTCGGACCAGGAGCGCAGGTCGGCCGAGTGGCGCTTCCAGAAGTCCGCCGGCAGCTCGGTGGCGCCGGTGAACAGCAGGCTGAAGTCGTCCAGGGCGCGGTCGTTCTCGTAGTCCTCCGACACGATGCCCGCGATCGCCGCCTTGATCCGCAGGTTGATGTCCTTGGACACGAACACCACCGGGATCTCCGGCGGAGTGACCTCCTTCAGCGCCAGGATCGCGCCGAGGATGGCGTTGTCCGGGATCACCGCGCCGAAGCTCTTGCCGGCCTCGAAGTGGCTGGTCTGGAAGCGCAGCAAGCCGGCGGCATGGCGCCCGCGCAGCTGCAGGCCGTTGGGCTGGCTCAGCGGCACCCCGCCATCCAGGCGCTGCATGCCGGCGCTTTCCACCAGGTCGTTGAGGAAGCGGCTGACCTGGCGCGCGTTGCGGCTGGCCTCGGAGGTGCCCTTCTTGGCGTTGTCCAGCTCCTCGATGACCTGCATCGGCAGGTAGATGTCGTGCTCCTCGAACTTGAACAGCGCGGTGGGATCGTGCATCAGCACGTTGGTGTCCAGCACGTAGATGCGCTTGCCTCGGGTCATCGTGGGTTCCTGGTGGCTGGTGCGGAACGGGCGAGGGTGGCGGACCGGCCGGGGCCGGACGCCGGACAGGGGCGAGCCGTCGCGGCCTGCGGGGCAGGGCGACGGTCGGCATGGAAGGATGGGCGGGTCACTTGCCGGTTTCGGCCTTCAGTGCGTCCAGCACCGCCTGGGCGTGGCCGGGGACCTTGACCCCGCGCCATTCCCGCGCGATGCGGTGGTCGGGCGAGATCAGGAAGGTGCTGCGCACCACGCCCATGACCTTGCGCCCGTACATGTTCTTCTCGTGGATCACGTCGAAGGCGCGGCACAGCGCCTCGTCGCCGTCGCTGACCAGCGGGAACCGGAAGCCCTGCTTCGCGCAGAAGTTGTCGTGCGACTTCACCGAGTCGCGCGACACGCCCAGCACGTCCGCCCCCAGCTCCCGGAACTGCGGCAGCAGGGCGTTGAAGTCCAGGCCCTCGGTGGTGCAGCCGGGGGTGCTGTCCTTCGGGTAGAAGTACAGCACCAGCCAGCGGCCGGCGTAGTCGGCGAGGGTGGCGCTGCCGCCGCCGGACAGGGCCAGCGGCAGCTTGAGGGTGGCGCGGTCGAGCTTGGCGGGTTTCATCGTGCCGTTCGTGCCCCTCAGAACTTCATCGGATCCATGATCGCGTCGAGGTTCAGGTGGTCGCAGAACTCGAGGAAGTCGTCGCGCAGCGCGGCGATGTGCATGTTCGCCGGCACGCCGATGGTGACCTGCGCCGAGAACATCTCCGCGCCGGTCTGCATGGCGCGGTAGCGGGTGCTCTGCAGGTTCTCGATGGTGATGCCCTGGCGGTCGAAGAAGTCCGCCAGCTGGAACAGGATGCCCGGCTTGTCGGCGGCCACCACTTCCACGATGTAGGGCAGCAGGTTGGACTGCACCTGCTTGGCAGCGGTGCGGTACCAGTTGAGCTTGAGCCCTTCCTCCCGCTCCAGCCGGCCGAGCATCGCCTCCAGCTTCGCCACCGCGTCCCACGAGCCCACCGCCAGCGCGGTCATCGACACGTCGCGGCCGACGGTGGCCAGGCGGGCATCGACCAGGTTGCAGCCGCTGTCGGCGATCCGGCGGGTCACCGGCAGCAGCGGCGACTCCGGATGCGTCGTGTAGGCGTTGATCAGGAGGTGGTTTTCGTTCGGCGAAGGCCGCTGTGGGGTGTCGGTCAAGGAGGCTTCCGCGGGTGTTTTCACATGCTGGAAGGCGCGCCGACAGGGGGCGCGCCGCCGGGCCAGCATACTTGCCCGTGCTTTGAGGCCGCAAGTATGATCGGGCCTCCTTCAGGCGGCCCCGCGACATGCGCTTGCGCCGCAGAATCCAGAGCGAAACCGGCTTGCACCCCACCGGCCTGATCACCGCGCTTGCCACCCCCTTCGACGGCAACGGCGCCATCGATTTCGACGCCTGGCGCCGGCTGCTGCAGTGGCAGCTGGCCGCGGGCGCGCAGGGCCTGGTCGTGGCCGGCTCCACCGGCGAGGCGGCGATGCTCGACGACGCCGAGTACGACGCCCTGCTGCAGGTGGCCGTGGAAACCGTGGCCGGGCGCGTGCCGGTCATCGCCGGCACCGGCCAGTCCGGCACCGCCGCGACCATCGCCCGCACCCGCCGCGCCGCGGCGGCCGGGGTGGATGCGGCCCTGGTGGTGACGCCCCCCTACGTGCGCGCCACCCAGGCCGGGCTGCTCGCGCATTACCGTGCGGTGGCCGGGCAGGGCGGGCTGCCGCTGGTCCTGTACAACGTGCCCGCGCGCACTGCCTGCGACCTGCTGGCGGAAACGGTGGCCGAACTGGCCGGGCACGAGAACATCGTGGCGATCAAGGAAGCGGTGGCCGATCCGGCCCGCATCCAGGCCCTGGTCGCGCTGTCCGGCGCGCACTTCACCGTGCTCAGCGGCGACGACGGCAGCGCCGCGCGGGCCATGCTGTCCGGCGCGCATGGCCTGGTCTCGGTCGGTTCCAACATTGCCCCGGCCGCCTACCGTCGCCTGTGCGACCTGGCCCGGGCCGGCGACCCTGGCGCGGCCGCCGACTGGGATGCGCGGCTGGCGCCGCTGCATGCCTTCTGCGGGATCGAGCCCAACCCGATCCCGGTCAAGGCCCTGCTGCGCGCCGCCGGCTACGGGCAGGGCCTGCGCCTGCCGCTGCTGCCGCTGTCTGAACGGCACCACGACGAGGCCGCGCGCATGGCCGCACTGGCCGCCGAACTCGAAGCACACTGCCGCTGCACTACGCTGGCGGCCTGACCAAGACCCATCCGGAGAGCATTGCCGATGTCCCGTTCCTCACGTTTCGTGCGCATTTCCGCGGCTCTGCTGCTGGGCGTCACCGTGGTTGCCTCGCTGGGCGGCTGCAAGGTCTTCCGCAAGGGGCCGCGCGGCGACTACGCGCTCAACGCCGAGCAGCGCCCGCTGGAAGTGCCGCCGGACCTGGACCTGCCGGATACCTCCGGCGCCATGGCGGTGCCGTCGCCGGGCGGCAGCCCGGCGCAGCTGCCGGCCGCGCCGGCCGATTCGCAGAGCGGCTTCACCGTCGCCGGCGGCCAGCGCGACCAGGTGTTCGAACGCGTCGGTGCCGCCCTGGAGGCGATCGAGGGCCTGAGCATCAGCAACCGCGCCCAGCTGCTGGGCAGCTACGACGTCAGCTACCAGGGCGAAAGCTTCCTGGTGCGCGTGGCCGCGGTACGCGGCGGGGCGTACGTGTCGGCGGTCGATCCGCGCGGCGTGGCCGCCACCAGCCCGGCGGCGGTCCAGGTGATCGCCTCGCTGCAGGCCACGCTGGCCCGCTGATTGCCGTATCACGTGGCCCGCGCCGGTCGCGGCGCGGGCCACGGCGTTTCCGCGCCGCGCGGGAAGCCTCTGGCCCCCGGGCCTGCGTCGCGGCGACGCCAGGGCGTGCGCCGGCAAAGCGGGCGCATGGCGTTTCCGGCGCGGATGCCGCCCTCTGCACGGGGGGCGGACGTTTCTTCCTGCAGGAAGCCCTGGCGGCCGGCGTGGTGCATGGCCGGTGGCATCGCGATGTCGTGGGCCGCGCCGCCGGTGCGGCCGGCAAGCGCCTCAGCGCTCCAGCAGCTTGAGCTTGTCCGGCTTGCCGTCCCACTCGGCGGCATCCGGCAGCGGTTCCTTGCGCACGGTGATCACCGGCCAGGCCTTGGACAGTTCGGCATTGAGCGCGACGAAGCCTTCCTGGCCGGCCGGCACGTCATCCTCGGGGAAGATCGCGTTGGCGGGGCATTCCGGCTCGCACAGGGTGCAGTCGATGCACTCGTCCGGGTCGATCACCAGGAAGTTCGGGCCTTCGTGGAAACAGTCCACCGGGCACACCTCCACGCAGTCGGTGTACTTGCACTTGATGCAGTTCTCGGTGACGACGAAAGGCATGGGTGGACCAATGGAAGCTTCAGGAAACGCGCCATTCTAATCCAGCGGGGGTGGGCGCGTCGCGCCGGGGCTCAGCCGAAGCGCGCGCGGGCCAGGCGGTAAAGGCCCAGCGCGGCCAGGTCCTCGCGGTGGCGCTGCACGGTGCGGCCGTGCGCGGACAGGGCGCGGGCGTAGCGTTCCAGCAGCGCATCGCTGCCGACCAGGTGCGCCGGGCCGTCCGCGGCGCCGGCCAGGGCCGGCTGCAGTTCGTGGCCGACCAGTAGCCCGGAGAGGTAAGAGGGCAGGGCCTCGGCCTCGAAGCGCGCGAACAGGGCCGCGGTGCGCACGCCGAACAGGTCGTGCAGCAGGCCGCCGCCGGCGCGCGCCGCGGCCAGGCCGGCGTCGAACGCGGCCGGGTCCAGCGGCGGTTCGGTCGCCGGCATGCTGCGCGCGAGGATGCTGTGCCGGCGCAGCAGGCCGTAAAGCTCGCCGGTCAGCGCGGTGGAAATGCCGGTGATGGCGCCGTCCTCGACCCGCACCCACTTGCTGTGGGTGCCGGGCAGGCAGACGTCGTGGCGGCCGGGCCCCAGCTGCGCGAGCAGGCCGGCGACCTGGGTTTCCTCGCCGCGCATCACGTCGGCGGCGGCGCCGCGATGGTCGGCCATGCCTGGCACGCACCACAGCCGGCGGCCGCGCAAGGCGTCGCCGGCGTGAGTGCCCAGCTCGACCATGCCCGCGGCCAGGGTCGCGATGCCGGCGGGGCAGGGCACGTAGGGCACCTCGATCCAGCCGCCGCGCGCGCCGACCATGCCGCACAGCAGGACCAGCGGATCGTCCCAGTCGCCGATCACGCCGGCCAGGGTCTGCGCGTGCTGGCCGTGTCGCAGGCCAGTGCGCCGACCTCGCCGCGGCGCTGCCCCAGCACCCGGCCATGGTCGTCGAGGCGATACGCGCGCAGGTTGCTCCCGCCCCAGTCGACCGCGATCAAGCAGGCAGCTCCACCCGGCTTTCCGGCAGGCCGAGCGGGCGGCCGAGCTCCAGGGCGTACAGGCCGCCGGAGCCGGGCGCCTGCGCCAGCGCGGCGGGGTCCAGGCCCTCGGGCGAGGTAATCACGTACAGCGTGTCCAGCCCGGGGCCGCCAAACGCGCAGCACGAGGGCTGCGGCACCGGCAGCCGGATCTCGCGTTCGATCCCGCCGCCGGGGGCGAAGCGGACCACGCGGGCGCCGCCCCAGCGCGCGTTCCAGATCCGGCCCTCGGCGTCGATGCAGGAGCCGTCCGGCGAGCCGGCGGCGGCGCCGGCGACAACCACCGGCGAGGGCGCGCCCACCTGCGCGGTGTCGGGGTCGTACCCGGCCTGGAGGATGCTGCCGGCCTGCGTATCGCACCAGTACAGGGTGCGGCCGTCGTGCGCGAAGCAGATCGAGTTGGGGATGCCGATGCCGCCCAGCGGCAACCGGCGCAGGCCGTGGGCCGCCGAGTACTGGTACATGGCGCCGGTGGGCGCGTGCCCAGGGTTCTCGTTCATCGTGCCGAACACGAAGTTGCCGTGGCGGTCGGCGCGGCCGTCGTTGCTGCGGTGGCCGGGCAGGGCCGGCTCGATGTCGGCCAGGTGCCGCAGCTGCAGCGGTCCGGGGGCGTCGGCGTCCACTTCAGCGCGGTACAGCGCGCTGGCCAGCACCAGCAGCACGGAGTTGCCCTGGCCCAGGCCGATGCAGCCGGGGCGGTCGGGCAGGTCCCAGTGGCGGGTCAGCCCGTCGCCGGGACGGTGCAGCCACAGGCGCCGGCCATGGATGTCGACCCACAGCACGGCCTGGCGCTGGGCGCACCAGAGCACGCCTTCGCCATGCGAACACTTCGAATCGACGACCAGCCGAGGGCTCTGTTCCATGGGCTCCCTACCATTCGGCAATGCTGGAATCGGCGTGCCGCCATACCGGGTTGCGCCAGTCCGGCGGGTTGGCGTGCGCGTGGCGCAGCCGTTCCTCGTCGACCTCGACGCCCAGGCCCGGTCCGGGCAGCGCGCGGATGTGGCCATTGTCGCAGCGGAAATCGTCCTTGTTGAGCACGTAGTCGAGCAGGTCGGCGCCCTGGTTGTAGTGGATGCCGATGCTCTGCTCCTGCAGCACCGCGTTGTGGGCGACGAAATCCAGCTGCAGGCAGGCGGCCAGCGCCACCGGGCCCAGCGGGCAATGCGGTGCCAGGGCGACGTCGTAGGCCTCGGCCATGGCGGCGATCTTCAGGCACTCGGTGATGCCGCCGGCGTGCGACAGGTCCGGCTGCAGGATCGCCAGCCCACCTGTTTCCAGCACGCGCTTGAACTCGAAGCGCGAATACATGCGCTCGCCGGCCGCCAGCGGGATCGGGGTCGACGCGGCCAGGCGCGGGTAGTACTCGGCCTGCTCCGGCAGCACCGGTTCCTCGACGAACAGCGGCCGGAACGGCTCCAGCTCGCGCAGCAGGGCCTTGGCCATCGGCGCGCCGACCCGGCCGTGGAAATCCACGCCGAAATCCACGCTGTCGCCGAAGGCCTCGCGCACCGCGGCGACCCTGGCGACGGCCTGGTCCACCGCGCGCGGGCTGTCGAGCAGCTTCATCTCCTCGGTGCCATTGAACTTGAAGGTGTCGAAGCCCAGCCCGCGGTAGCCGCGGATCTGCTCGACCAGGTCGGCGGGGCGGTCGCCGCCGACCCAGCGGTAGGTCTTCATGCGCTCGCGCACCAGCCCGCCGAGCAGCTGGTACACCGGCACGCCCAGGGCCTTGCCCTTGATGTCCCACAGCGCCTGGTCGATGCCGGCGATGGCGCTCATCAGCACCGGGCCGCCGCGGTAGAAGCCACCGCGGTAGAGCGTCTGCCACAGGTCGTTGATGCGCGAGGGGTCCTTGCCGACCACGTATTCGCCCAGCTCGTGCACCGCCGCCTCGACGGTGCGCGCGCGGCCCTCGACCACGGGTTCGCCCCAGCCGGTGATGCCCGCGTCGGTCTCGACCTTCAGGAACAGCCAGCGCGGCGCGGCGTGGTAGGTGGTCAGGCGGGTGATCTTCATGCGGCGTGGTCCATGTAGGCCTGGCGGAAGGCGCGGGCGTTGCGGCGCGTGGCTTCCGGCGCCTGGCCGGGGCGGTAGAGCTCGCCGCCGATGCCGGCGCCGGTGCATCCGGCAGCCAGCCAGGCGGGCAGGGAATCGGGGGTGATGCCGCCGACCGCGAACAGCGGCACCCCGGCCGGCAACACCGCGCGCAGCGCGCGCAGGTGGCCGGGCCCGTAGGTCGCGGCCGGGAACAGCTTGAGCATGCTGGCGCCGGCCTCCAGCGCGGCGAACGCCTCGCTGGCGGTGGCGAAGCCCGCCAGCACCTGCAGCCCGCCCGCGGCGGCGTGGCGGATCAGGTCGGGGTTGGTGTTGGGGGTGACGATGAAGCGCGCGCCCAGCCCGTGCAGGATGTCCACTTCCTGCCGGCGCAGCACGGTGCCGCCGCCGATCCAGGCGCGCTTGCCGTGCGCGCGCACGGCTTCGCCGATGCTGGTGGCCCAGTCCGGGGAATTGAGCGGTACTTCGATCGCGTCGTAGCCCTCTTCCAGCAGCGCCGCGAAGTGGGCGGGCGCCTGCCCCGGGGGAAGCCCGCGGAGGATGGCCACCAGCGGCAGCCGGAACGGCGATGGGGCAGGGGTCATGGGCAGGCTCCGCGGTGGCGTGGCGCGATCCTACGCACGATCGCCTGCGCCGGCGCTATGGGGTGCAAAGTGTCCTCCATTGGGCGGCGGCGCATTGCGGGGGAGGGGCCGGAACATGCGCGCCGCATGCGTAAGGCTCGCTTTTCTGGGATATGTTTGGAAATGAAATTTCCGATCCGAACTATTCCCGGGACATATAGGATCGTCCAATGAACCGCACGCCCTCGGCCTCGCATTGGGCCAATCCCGCCCGGTTGAAGACCCGCCACCTGATGTTGCTGCTGCACCTGGAGGAGCAGGGGTCGGTGCTGCGCGCGGCGGAGGCGGCACGCATGACCCAGCCTGCCGCGTCCAAGCTGCTGGCCGAGATCGAGGGCCTGCTGGGCGTGCCGCTGTTCGAGCGCCACGCCCGCGGCGTGCAGCCGACCTGGTATGGCCAGGTGCTGATCCGGCGCGCGCGCAGCGCGTTGCTGGAGATCGGCCGCGCCCAGGAGGAGATTGCCGCGCTGCGCGACGGACGCATGGGCAGCGCTTCGATCGGCACCGTGGTCAACCCCGGGACCAACCTGGTGCCGGCGGCGGTGGCCGCGATCAAGCGCGAGCACCCGGACATCCTGGTGCGGATCGAGATGGACTACAGCCGGCCGCTGCTGGCGCGCCTGCTGGACGGCCAGCTGGACCTGGTGGTCGGGCGGATCATGGAGCCGGCCGGGGGCGCCGACCTGGAATTCGAACCGTTGGCCGACGAGCCGCATTCGGTGATCGTGCGGGCCGAGCATCCGCTGGCGGGGCGCACCCGGCTCACGCATGCGGACCTTGCGCCCTATGGCTGGATCCTGCCGCCGCCGGACTCGGTGCTGCGCACGCGGCTGGAGACCATGTTCCTGGAGCACGGCCTGGCGACCCCGGGCAACGTGGTGGAGACCTCGTCCCTGCCGGTGACGGTGAACCTGCTGAGGGCCAGCGACCTGCTCACCGCCCTGCCGGTGGAGGCGGTGGCCCCGTACCTGACCGCGCGCCAGCTGGCGGTGCTGCCGCTGGACCTGGGGGTGGGGATGGAGTCGTTCGGGATCATCCGCCGCCGCGGCCACCTGCTGTCGCCGGCCGCGCAACGCGTGCTCGAGGCCCTGCGCACGGCGGCGGCCGCGGTCTACCCCGGGGCCCGCAACAGGCTTGGATTGCCCGCAAGGGGAGCCTGAAGTCACAACTGCAACGGCGTTCCATACGATGCTTGACCGGCGTCACGTGGTACCGTTAACGTCGGCTTCACGTACTCCCGCCGGACCGCGGGGGACGTTATTGCAAGTCCCTGAAAACCGAAAGAAATCCTTAGTCTCTGGGAGGGGAACTGGATGTCGAACCACATGAAGCGCGCTGCGGGCCGCGGCGCCAAGTCGCGCCTGTATCCGCAGCCCTGCGCCCTGGCCCTGGGCGTGGCCATCGTCCTGGCGGGCGCCGGCGCCAACGCGCAGGACAGCAACGCCAACGCGGGCTCCAATCCGGCAGTCGAGCTGGAGACGGTGCAGGTCACCGGCCTGCGCGGCAGCCTGATGCGGGCGCAGGACCTGAAGCAGGATGCCGAGCAGATCATCGACTCGGTCACCGCGCAGGACATCGGCGCCCTGCCGGACCGCAGCGTGACCGAGACCCTGAAGCGCGTCTCCGGCGTCACCGTCACCGGCTTCGCGGCGCGTGACGATACCGACCACTTCTCGGCCGAGGGCAGCGGCGTGATGATCCGCGGCCTGACTTTCGTGCGCGGCGAGCTCAACGGCCGCGACGTGTTCAGCGCCAACGGTGGCCGCGGCCTGAGCTTCGAGGAGATCCCGGCGGAGCTGATGGCCGGCGTCGACGTCTACAAGAACCCCTCGGCCGAGATCATCGAGGGCGGCCTGGGCGGCACGGTCAACCTGCGCACCCGCAAGCCGTTCGACGAGCCGGGCCGCAAGATCGCCGGCAGCGTGGACTACAACTACGGCGACAAGGCCAAGGACGCGCGTCCGTCGGCCTCGTTCCTGTTCTCCGACCGCTGGCAGACCGGCATCGGCGAGGTGGGCTTCCTGGCCAACCTCTCGTACTCCGAGCTGGCCACCCAGTCCGACGGCATCCAGATCCAGCCGTATTCCCGCCGCGGCCGCACCCCGGCCGAGCAGCCGGAAGGCCTGGGCTGGGTATACGACTGGGAGCAGGAGGCCTGGGTGCCGTCCGACAGCCAGCGCGACCTGCTGCTGGAAGGCACTGACCTCGACCACGTGTTCGTGCCGGGCGGCGTGAACTGGCGCCGCACCGACTTCGACCGCAAGCGCCAGGGCGGCGCGCTCGTGTTCCAGTGGCGTCCCAGCGACGACACCGAGATCACCACCCAGGTCATCACGTCCAAGTACGACATGGCCTGGCGCGAGCACTACATGGAGTACGCCGGCGCCGGCGAGGCCAACGACACCTCCAACTGGACCGGCGATCCGGACTACTACGACAACGCCTACGACACCGGCAATGGATTGGCGGACCGTACCAACAAGCTGATCCCCATGCCGGGCACGCAATTCACCTACGATTCGCGTGGCCGCTTCCTCAAGGGTGCGATCCGCCTCGGCGGTTGGCGCGGCCAGCCTGGCGACACGTCCAATGGCGTGTACCAGGGCCCCGGCATCCAGTTCGTGGCCGGTAACCGCTACAACGTGCAGTCCTCGCAGACGACCGATTGGTCGACCAGCCTGCGCCACTACATGACCGACAAGCTGGTCATGCGTGCCGACTTCCAGTACGTGAAGGCCGAGAGCGATCAGGTGGACTTCGCGGTCCATACCTCCACCCTGCTGGAAGGCATCACCCTGGACCTGACGGGCAAGTATCCGTCCATTACCCTGGACGACCCGAGCTTCCCGCTGCAGCAGGAGAATTACTTCTGGCGCTCGGCCATGGACCACCTGGCCGACAACGAGGGTCGCGAGCGCGCCGGTCGCCTGGACTTCGAGTACAGCTTCGACAGCGACTGGTGGCGCATGGCCCGCTTCGGCGTGCGCGTGGCTGATCGCAACTACATCAGCCAGTCCACGATCTACAACTGGCAAGTGATCAGTGATGACTGGAACAAGATCGCCAACCCCGATCCGAACCGTCCGCCGGTTGCGTGGCTGGACCAGTACTACGGCGACCAGGCCCAGCTGTACACGCTGAAGGACTTCTTCCGCGGCAAGGTGAATCTCCCGACCCAGTTCTGGGCGGCCAATGACGCGTTCGTGGACATCAACAAGGTGCGTGACACCCTGGCCACGATCCCTGGCAAGCCCAGGGAGAACGACACGGATTACCCGGGCGCGCAGTGGCGTCCGATCACGTTCTCCCCGAGCGCGATCAACAGCCAGGAGGAGCGCACCCAGGCGGCTTACGGCATGCTGTACTTCGAAAACTACGACCGCTTTGGGGTCCCGGTAGACGGCAACCTCGGCGTGCGCGTAGTGAAGACCAGCGTCTACAGCGTGGGCGGCGGCACGATGCCCAACATGAGCACCGGGTACGAAGGGCGGGTTGACCCGGCTGTACGCGAGGCGTTCTATGGCCAGGCCTTCGAAAGCGCGCCTGTCAGTAGCACCTATACCGACGTACTGCCCAGCTTCAATCTGCGCGTGCGCTTCGACCACGGCCTGCAGTGGCGCTTTGCGGCGTCGAAGGCCATTGCCCGACCGGAATTCCGGCTGATGCAGCATTGGGTCAATCTCGGTGCTAATCCTGCTGGGTGTGCCAGGCAGATCGAGGACGGATTGCGTGACCCAGCCGACCTGTGCAGTTTCGATGACCTGAGCTACACCGGCGGTGGCGGCAATCCCAACCTCAAGCCGATGCGTGCCAACCAGTTCGACACCGCACTGGAGTGGTACTTCGGTCCTGCCAACAGCGCCTACATCACGCTGTTCACCAAGGACGTGAAGGATTACTTCGCCACCATGGTGAGCCCGGAGGTCTTCGACGGACGCACCTATCAGATGAGCCGGACCTACAACCTGGACGAGGGTAAGATCCGCGGCTTCGAAGTCGGCTACTCGCAGTTCTTCGACTTCCTGCCGGGCTTCGGCATCCAGGCCAACTACACCTTTGTGGACAGCAAGGGCGGCACCAACGTCAATACGAGCATCCCGGAAGGTGGCCAGCAGATCGAAGTGCCGCTCGACCTGCCGCTGGAAGGCCTGTCGCGCCGCAGCTACAACGTGATGGGCATCTTCGAGCGTGGCCCGATCTCGATGCGCCTGGCGTACAACTGGCGTTCGCGTTACCTGCTGACCTCCAGCGACGTGATGCCGGCGATGCGCCAGCCGGTGTGGAACGACGACTACGGCCAGCTGGACGGTTCGATCTTCTTCAACCTGAACTCGAACATCCAGCTGGGCCTGCAGGCCAACAACCTCACCAACAGCACCACCAAGCTGCTGATGGGTCCGCGTGGCTACCGTCGTGACGGCTTCATCGACGAGACGCTGTACAACCGCGCCTGGTTCGAGAACGACCGCCGCTACTCGCTGGTGCTGCGCGCCAGCTGGTAACCGGAGCGACCGCCGCGCACGCGGCGGAAGCAGCCAGCCCAAGGCCCGCGGGGAAACCCGCGGGCCTTTTTCTTGTCCATTCCGGCGGGGAATACCTGCACGGGGATAATTTCATTGGTGGGGCATGCCTGCCCGAACCTATGCTCGGGCGACGCGGGTCCCCGACGCGCACGCAGCTCCCGGACCCGCAGGCCGATATCCCCACGCCGGCCTTGCGCAGACAACCCGAACGGACGGCGCCACCGTCCATGCTTGACCACACGTGTCCTGGGAGGGAACGCAATGTCCAAGCATTCTTCGCGCAACCGGCGGTCGCGGTCGCCCGCCCGCGCCGCGTCCGCCCGCAGCCTGCTGGCCCTTGGCGTGGCACTGTCGCTGTCCGGCCCCGTGTCCGCGCAGCAGGCGCGGGAGGAGGCGGTGGAACTGGACGCGGTCCGGGTCACCGGCATCCGCGGCTCGGTCTACCGGGCCCAGGACATCAAGCGCGACGCCGACACCTTCGTCGATTCGGTCACCGCGCTGGACATCGGCGCGCTGCCGGACCGCAGCGTCACCGAGACCCTGTCGCGCATTCCCGGCGTGACCATCGACCACTTCCTCTCGGTGGGCGACCCGGAGCATTTCTCCGCCGAGGGCGGCGGGGTGGCGGTGCGCGGCCTGACCCAGGTGCGCTCGGAGCTCAACGGCCGCGACAGCTTCTCCGCCTCCGGCGGGCGCAACCTCAGCTTCCAGGACGTGCCCTCCGAGCTGATGGGCGGGGTGGACGTTTACAAGAACCAGACCGCGGCGATGATCGAGGGTGGCCTGGGAGGCACGGTCGACCTGCGCACCCGCCTGCCGTTCGACCAGGACGGCCGCAAGGTCAGCGCGTCGCTGAGCGTGAACTACGGCGACTTCGTCGAGGAGTACAAGCCCTCCGGCTCGCTGCTGTACAGCAACCGCTGGCAGACCTCGGCGGGCGAGTTCGGCCTGCTGGTGGACGTGGCGCGCTCGGAGCTGGCGACCCGCACCGACGGCCTGTTCGTGCGCCCGTTCTTCGCCAATGCCAACACCGACCTGGACGGCGACGGCGGCAACGAGCTGCTGTGGCTGCCGCGCGGGGCGGACTGGCGCACCCTGGAATACGAGCGCCAGCGCGACGGCGCCTACGTGGCCCTGCAATGGCGCCCGGACGCCGGCATCGAGGTCACCGGCACCGCGTTCCAGAGCAAGTACGACGAGCTCTGGTACGAGGACGCGATCTTCGTCTCCAACGATCCGCTGCAGGTCGCGCTCGATGCCAGCCAGCCGTACGCCCTGGACGGCAACGTCTTCCGCTCCGGCCGCCTGACCCAGGCCGGCGGCGTGCCGATGGGCACCGACATCCGCGCCTCGCACCGCGAGTCCAAGACCACCGACCTGTCGCTGGGCCTCAAGTGGCAGCTCGGCGACCTGACCCGTTTCTCGACCGACTTCCAGTACATCAAGGCCGATACGCGCGCGCTGGATTCCACCGTGTCCCTCGGGGTCGATGTTCCCTGGATCGACGTGGGCCTCGGCGGCGTTCCCCGGATCGGGATCGACGGGTCCTTCACCGCGGATCCCGCGAACTACTACTGGGGCTTCACCATGGAGAACCTGGTGGACAACGTGGCCGAGGAGGTGGCGTGGCGCGCCGACCTCGACCACGCCTTCGCCGGCGCGGGCTTCCTCAAGGGCTTCCGCACCGGCGTGCGCACCACCCAGCGCAAGGCCACCAACATCGACACCGGCTACAACTGGCAGCCGGTGTTCCAGACCTGGATGAGCTGGTGGGCGCTGCCGTCCGACCAGATGCCGGGCCTGGACCTCAACGACAAGATCAATTCCAGCCTGGTCAACCTCAACACCTTCCGGAACTTCTACCGCGGCGGCGCCAACACCCCGGGTGCATTCCATGCCCCGGTGTTGGGCACGGCCCTGGGCTACCCGGCGAGCTACAAGGACATCCACGACGCGGCGACCCCGTACTACAGCTGCTGCTACGGTGGCTTCGAGGAGCGCGAGGCCGGCGGCGAGTACACCAATCGCCAGCGGGAAGACACCTACGCGGCGTATTTCATGCTGGAGTTCGGCCTGGACGGCGCGCTGCTGGACGGCAACGTCGGCGTGCGCGTGGTGCGCACCGAGAACACCGCCGATGGTTTCCTGGTCTATCCCGACGTGCCGTATGCGCCGTACCTGGGCGCGGGCGAGGTCGAGCCGATCGCCGCGCGCAACGCCTATACCGACGTGCTGCCTAGCCTCAACCTGCGCTGGGAGCCGGTGGACAACCTGATCTTGCGCTTCGCCGCGTCCAGGGCGATCGCCCGCCCGGACTTCGGCGACATGCAGGCTTACCAGGTGCTGACCGTGGGCACCCGCGATGGCGTGACCGAGCCGGAGCAGGGCACCCTGCCGATCGGCGACCTCGAGCTGTCCGGCAGTTCCTACGACAACCCGTACCTGGACCCGATGCGGGCCAACCAGTTCGACCTGTCGGCCGAGTGGTACTTCGATCCGGACCGCGGCGGCATGGCCTGGATCAACCTGTTCCACAAGGACGTCAAGGACTACTTCCGGCGCCAGACCCGGCTGGAGTCCTATCCCGGGCGCGACGGCAACCAGTACGAGTACCTGGTCACCCGTCCGGTCAACGTGGGCACCGCACGCATCCAGGGCGCCGAACTGGGCTGGAACCAGTTCTTCGACTTCCTGCCCGGTCCGCTCGGTGGCCTGGGCATGTCCGCCAACTACACGTACATCAAGAGCTCGACGAAGGTGCCGGTGGATTCGGATACCCAGCCGGTGGATACCGATGGCACCGGCTTCGCCGACCTGCCGGCCGACGGCCTGTCGAAGAACTCCTACAACGTCGCCGTGTTCTACGAGCGCGGCCCGTGGCAGGTGCGCTTCGCCTACAACTGGCGCAGCGAGTACCTGCTGTCGATCGGGCCCAACGGCTACAACGGCGAGGACGGCGGCATCCCGTGGAAGCTGCCGGTTTTCAGCGACGACTTCGGCCAGCTCGACGGCTCGGTCTTCTACCGCATCAACGACCACGTGCAGCTGGGCCTGGAGATGAACAACCTCAACAACGCCGAGCAGCGGACCATCATGAAACAGAACGGCGCCGGGGACCGGGTGACGTCCTGGTACGTCAACGACCGCCGCTACGCGGCCACCCTGCGGGTCAACTTCTGATGCCCGCGTCGTGCCCGTGCCTGCACCGGGCCACGTCGCGCGGCGTGGATCTTGCGCAGTGCAGCACATGATCCTGGCGGCAAAGAGGCGCGGGTGAGGGGAAGGAACGGTATCGTTCGGCCCACGAGGACCCGGCGGGGAGCGGACCTGCGACCCGCCCGGGACCACGTGCGCCCGCCTTGCGGCGGAGCGCGAACCCATGGCTGCGCCTGCCGGGCGAGCGGCAGGCGCGAGGCGAACTGACGGAGAAACTGCAGCAATGACACCACGGATCGTGCCTGCCATCCTGGCCTGGATCGCCCTGTCGCCGGCCGCGTTCGCGGCGCAGGGCGGCGCCCTGGAACTGCCCCTGATCTTCTCCGACGGCGTGGTGCTGCAGCGCGACCGCCCGCTGCCGGTCTGGGGCCAGGCGCGCCCGGGCTGCGAGGTGCGGGTCGAGCTTGATGGCCAGCGCGCCAGTGCCACCGCCGGCGCCGACGGGCGCTGGGAGGCGACCCTGCCGGCGCATGCCGCCGGCGGCCCGTACGTGCTGGCGGTCGAGGCCTGTGGCGAGCGCCGCAGGATCGCCGACGTGCTGCTGGGCGAGGTGTGGCTGGCCTCGGGGCAGTCGAACATGGAGTGGCCGGTGGCGCAGGCCCTGCATGGCGGGGAAGACATCGCCGGCGCCGGCGATCCGCAGCTGCGCCACTTCAAGGTGCCGCGGTCCTGGGCGGAAACGCCGCGTGGCCAGCTGGAGGGCGGGCAGTGGCAGGCGGCCGCTCCGGAGACGGTGGGCGCGTTCTCCGCGGTCGGCTATGCCTTTGCCCGCGAACTGCGCCGCACCGTGCAGGTGCCGGTCGGCATCATCGACAGTACCTGGGGTGGCAGTTCGATCGAGGCCTGGATGAGCGCCGGCATGCTGGGCCTGGATACCGCCGGGCTGGAAGCGAAGCTGCGCGAACGCCGCGCCGCCGAGGCCCGTGCGGAAGAAGCGGTGCGCCAGCGCGTGGCCACGTGGGAGCCGGTCGACCCGGCTTCGGAGGCCTTCGCCGCCGACGCGCTCGACACCCGCGACTGGCAGCCGATCCAGGTGCCTGCGGCGTGGGAAACGCAGGGCTACGACGGCATGAACGGCGTGGCCTGGTACCGCACCACGTTCGAGCTCAGCGAGGCCGAGGCGGCCGCCGGCATCGTCCTGGGCGTGGGCCAGATCGACGACACCGACACCACCTGGGTCAACGGCCACCTGGTCGGCAGCACGGCCAATGCCTACAACAAGCCGCGTGTCTACCAGGTCCCGGCGGGAGTGTTGCGTGCCGGCCGCAACACGCTGGCGGTGCGGGTGCAGGACGACGGTGGTGGCGGCGGCATCATGGGTGCGCCGGCGGAGATCTTCGTGCAGCCGCAGGGTGGCGCGCCGCGCGCGCTGGGCGGGCCGTGGCTGTTCCGCACCGCGCAGGTGAGCGTGTCGATGCTCGACGACAAGAACCAGGTCGATACCGTGCTGTACAACGCCATGCTGCATCCGCTGCAGCCCTACGCGCTGGCCGGGGTGATCTGGTACCAGGGCGAGACCAATGCCAGCCCGGAGGGTGCCTACCGCTACCGCGACCAGTTCCGCGGCCTGATCGAGGGCTGGCGCGCAGGCTTCCGCACGCCGCAGCTGCCGTTCCTGTGGGTGCAGCTGGCGCCGTTCCACTCCGGCGGCGACCGGCTCGACGCGCGGGGGCGGGTGCTTGAAAGCCCCTGGGCCACGCTGCGCGAATCGCAGTCGGCGACCCTGGCGCTGCCGGCCACCGGGCAGGCGGTAATCACCGATGTCGGCGACACCCACGACATCCACCCGCGCGACAAGCGCACCGTCGGCCAGCGCCTGGCACGGATCGCCCTGCACAAGGTGTACGGCGACCGGGACATCGCCTGGACCGGGCCGGTGTACCGCAGCGCCGAGGTGCGCGGGCGCGAGCTGGTGCTGCATTTCGACCATGCCGACGGCGCCCTGGCCGCGCGCGGCGGCGCGCTAGGGGGATTCGAACTGGCCGGCGCCGACGGCCGCTTCCATCCGGCGCAGGCGCGGATCGAGGGCGATACCGTGGTGCTCCGCGCCAGCGCGGTGTCCCGCCCGGTGAGCGCGCGCTACGGCTGGAGCGACGATCCGCAGGAGGCCAGCCTGGTCGGTCGCGACGGCCTGCCGGCTTCGCCGTTCCGTACCGCGGAGTGGTGAGGACGATGCGGCGCCGCGGACCGGACAGGCGGGACCCGGTGCGCGCCCGCGCGGCTGGCCTGGTGCTGCCGCTGCTGGGCGTGGCGCTGGCCATGCTGCTGGCCGCCTGTGGCAACCGTGGGGCAGGGGATGCCGCGGACGGTGCGGGCGCCGACGGCGAGCGGCCGGTCGCGCGCGGACAGGCTGCCGAAGCGCCGATCCCGCGGATCGTGACCCGCGACGGCCGCCACGCCCTGCTGGTGGACGGCAAGCCGTTCCTGGTCCTCGGCGCGCAGGTGAACAACTCCAGCAACTGGCCACAGGCGCTGGAGGACGTGTGGCCTGCGATCGAACTGGTGAAGCCGAACACGGTGATGGTGCCGGTGGCCTGGGAGCAGGTCGAGCCGGAGGAGGGGCGCTTCGACTTCTCCTGGGTCGACACCCTGCTGGCGCAGGCGCGCGAACACGACGTGCGCCTGGTCCTGCTGTGGTTCGCCACCTGGAAGAACAACGCGCCGCACTACGCCCCGGCGTGGGTGAAGCTGGACAACGGGCGTTTCCCGCGCGTGGTCACCGCCGACGGACGCACGCTCGACTCGCTGTCGCCGCACGGCCGGGAAACCCTGGAGGCCGACCGCAAGGCCTTCGTGCAGCTGATGCGCCACCTGAAGGCCAACGATCCGCAGCGCACGGTGATCATGGTCCAGCCGCAGAACGAGCCGGGCACCTACGGCGGCGTGCGCGACTTCTCGCCGCTGGCGCAGCAGGCGTTCGAGGCGCCAGTGCCGTCGGCGCTGCTGGAGAGGCTGGGCAGGCCGCCGGGCACGTGGCGCGAGGTGTTCGGCGCCGATGCCGACGAGTTCTTCCATGCGTGGCACATCGCCCGCTTCATCGACCAGGTGGCCGAGGCGGGCAAGGCTGAGTACCCGCTACCGATGTACATCAACGCCGCGCTGCGCGGGCCGTTCAACCCCGGCCAGCCGGGCCAGTACGCCAGCGGCGGCCCCACCGACAACGTGCTGGACGTTTACAAGGCCGCCGCGCCGCACATCGACCTGCTGGCGCCGGACATCTACATGCCCGAGTACCTGCACTACACCACGGTGCTGGACCGCTACGCGCGCCCGGACAACCCGCTGTTCGTGGCCGAGACCGGCAACCGCCCCGAGTACGCGCGCTACTTCTTCGCCGCGCTGGGCCGCCAGGCCATCGGCTGGTCGCCGTTCGGCATCGACTTCTCGAAGTATTCCAACTACCCGCTGGGCGCGAAGGTGGTGGATGCGGAGACCCTGGAGCCGTTCGCGCTCAACTACCGGCTGGTGCGGCCGGCGGCGGAGGTGATCGCCCAGGCGAGCTTCGAGGGCAGGGTGCACGGCACCGCCGAGCAACCCGGGCAGCCGGTGCAGACCCTGAGGATCGACGAGCGCTGGAACGCGGTGGTGACCTACGGCGTCCCGCAGTTCTGGTTCCAGGGCCAGCCGCCGGGCAATCCCGAGCCGGTGGGCGCGGCCCTGGTCGTGCAGCTGGGCCCGGACGAATTCCTGGTCACCGGCGTGCATGCGCGGGTGGAGCTGGTCGCGGCCGACCCGGCCGTGGCCGCGCGCCAGGTCTACGAATACGTGGACGAGGGCACCTACGTGGACGGCGAATGGAAGTTCCGCCGCCGCTGGAACGGCGACCAGACCGACTACGGGCTCAATTTCTCCAGCGCCACCCAGCTGCTGCGGGTGAAGCTGGCCAGCTACTGATTCGACCGCGGCAAGTTCCGCCGCACGGAGGGAAGAGGGATGAGGCAGAACCGCAGGACGACGATGCACTCCGGATGCGCGCTGGCCGCCCTGTCGCTGGCGGCCGCGCTGCTGCCGGTGCAGGCGCTGGCGCAGAGCGTCGAGCGCCGGGACGACGGGGTGGTCGTGCGCCCGGCCGCGGCGGAGGCGGCGCCCGTGCGGCTGCAGCTGGTGTCGGACCGCATCGTGCGCGTCAGCGCCGACCCGGGCGGCGACTTCCAGCGCAGCCCCAGCCTGATGCGCGCCGCCCCGCCGTCGCCGCCACCGGCGTTCGAGCTGGAGCAGGACGCCGGCCGGGTGCGGCTCAAGGCGCCGGGCATTACCGCCGAGGTGGCCCTGGCCGACGGCAGCATCAGCTTCCTCGACGCCGCAGGCCGGCCGCTGCTGGCCGAGCGTCCTGGCGGGCGCGAGTTCCGGCCCGTGCAGTTCGACGGCCGCGACTACTACAGCCTGCGCCAGCGCTTCGTCTCCGCCGCCGACGAGGCGCTGTACGGCACTGGCCTGCACCAGCAGGGCTGGATGAACCTCAAGGGCCGCGACGTCGAGCTGCTCCAGCACAACATCGACAAGGCCATCCCTTACCTGGTCTCCACCCGCAACTACGGCATCCTCTGGGACAACAACTCCATCACCCGCTACGGCGATCCGAAGGGCCTGCGCCCGCTGCAGGAGTCGCTGCGGGTGTACGACGCCAAGGGCCGGCCGGGCGGCTTCACCGCGACCTACTCGATCGACGGCAAGGTCCGGGTGCAGCGCCGAGAGGCGGAAATCAACTACCAGTACATCAAGGACCTGGCCGCGTTCCCGGAGCAGGCGAAGAACAAGGCCGAGGGCGGCCGCACCCTGGTGACCTGGGAGGGCGCGATCGAGGCGTCCAGCGGTGGGCGCCACACCTTCTCCATGTACAACAGCGAGTACGTGAAGGTGTACGTGGACGGCAAGCTGGTGGTCGACCGCTGGCGCCAGAACTGGAACCCGTGGCACCACGAGTTCGCCCTGGAGCTGGAGCCGGGGCGCCGCTATCCGGTGCGGGTCGAGTGGGACACCATCGACCCGGCCTACATCGCCCTGCTGCACCGCGACCCGCGGCCGGCCGGGGAGGCCTCCGACCTGTCGATCTGGTCCGAGGCCGGGCAGATGATCGACTACTACGTGGTCGCGGGCAGCAACGCCGACGAGCTGATCGCAGGCTACCGCTGGCTGACCGGCAAGGCGGTGATCCTGCCGAAGTGGGCCTACGGCTTCTGGCAGAGCCGCGAGCGCTACAAGACCCAGGCCGAGCTGACCGGCGTGCTGGACGAGTACCGCCGCCGCGGGCTGCCGATCGACGCCATCGTGCTCGACTGGTCGTACTGGCCGGAGGACGCCTGGGGTTCGCACGACTTCGACCCGGCCAACTTCCCCGACCCGGAAGGCATGGTCCGCCACGTCCACGACCAGCACGCGCAGATCATGATCTCGGTGTGGCCGAAGTTCTACCCGACCACCGAGCACTACAAGGAGCTGGACGCGGCCGGCTTCATGTACCGCCGCAACGTCGAGGTCGGCGAACTGGACTGGATCGGCAAGGGCTACCTCAACTCGTTCTACGACCCCTTCTCCAGGCAGGCGCAGGGCATCTTCTGGCGCCAGGTCAATGCCAAGCTCAACAGCAAGGGCTTCGACGCCTGGTGGCTGGACGCCACCGAGCCGGACCTGCACAGCAACATCGACGTCGGCGAGCGCAAGGCGCGCACCATGCCCAATGCCCTGGGCTCGTCGACCGAGTACTTCAACGCCTATCCGCTGCCGCACTCGGAGGGCGTGTACCGCGGTTCGCGCCAGGTCGATCCCGACAGGCGCGTGTTCATCCTCTCGCGCGCGTTCTTCGCCGGCCAGCAGCGCGCCGCCGCCGCCTTCTGGAGCGGCGACATCGTCCCGCGCTGGGACGACCTGCGCGAGCAGATCTCCGGCCTGGTCAACGCATCCATGGCCGGCGCGCCCAACGTGTCGATGGACATCGGCGGGTTCTCGCCCGAGCGCCGCTACGAGCGCAAGGACCCGGCGCACCTGGACGAGTGGCGCGAGCAGAACCTGCGCTGGTTCCAGTTCGGCGCCTTCGTGCCGGTGTTCCGCCTGCACGGCCAGTTCCCGTACCGCGAGATCTGGGAGCTCGCGCCGGAAGGCACGCCGCACTACGACAGCTTCGTGCACTACCTGAAGCTGCGCTACACCCTGCTGCCGTACATCTACACGCTGGCGGCGGATACCTGGCACCGCGACGGCACCATCCTCCGGGCACTGGCCATGGACTTCCCGCACAACCCGGAGGTGCGCGACATCGCCGACCAGTACCTGTTCGGCCCGGCCTTCCTGGTCGCCCCGGTCACCCGCTACAAGGCACGCGAGCGCCAGGTGTACCTGCCCGCGGGAACCAGCTGGATCGACTTCCACACCGGCCAGCGCCATGCCGGCGGGCAGCAGGTCGCCGCCGCGGCGCCGCTGGAGCGCAGCCCGCTGTTCGTGCGCGCCGGCTCGATCGTGCCGCGCACCGTGGTCCAGCAGTACGTGGACGAGAAGCCCGGCGCGCCGCTGCTCATCGAGGTCTACACCGGCGCCGACGGCAGCTTCTCGCTGTACGAGGACGACGGCCGCGACTATGGCTACGAGCGCGGCGAGTTCGCGCGCATCCCGCTGCGCTGGGACGAGGCGAAGGGCGAGCTGCTGATTGGCGCGCGCCAGGGCGGCTACCCGGGCATGGTCGCCGCGCGCGAGATCCGGGTGCGCTGGATCGACGGCCCGCGCACCGATGCCGGCGCGCTGGAACCGGAGGCGGACGCCAGCGTGCACTACACCGGCAAGCCGATCACGCTGCGTCGTCCGCGCAGCTGAAGCGCTGCCGCGCGCCGGCCGGCCCGGCACGCGGCAGCATCGCCGGACCAGCAGGGGAGCAGCGAACCGATGAGCCTGACCCGCCGCGAACTGATCAAGGCCACCGCGGCCGCGCTGGCGGCCGGTGCCGCGCCGGCGGCACTGGCGGCGCCGGGCGGCGGCACGGCCCCGGCATCGCGCGGCGCGGGGGCGGCGGATGCGGGCAGCTTGCCGGCGCCGGAGCGTCCGCTGCGCCTGTGGTACCCGCGGCCGGCCACGCGCTGGGTCGAGGCCCTGCCGCTGGGCAATGGCCGCCTCGGGGCAATGGTGTGGGGCGGGGGGCGCTCGGAGCGGCTGCAGCTCAACGAGGACACGCTCTACGCCGGCCAGCCCTATGACCCGGTGCCGGAGAGCGCGCTGCAGGCATTGCCGGAAGTGCGGCGCCTGCTGTTTGCCGGCCGCTACGCCGAGGCCGAGGCCCTGGCCGACGCGACCATGATGGGCCGGCCGCGCAAGCAGATGCCGTACCAGCCGCTGGGCGACCTGCGCCTGGATTTCCCCGAGATCTCCGACCTGGACGACTACCGGCGCGAGCTGGACCTGGACCGCGCCCTGGCCACCACCACCTTCGGTTCCGGCTGGAAGCTGCAGCACACCCGCCAGGCCTTCGTTTCCGCGGCGGACCAGTGCCTGGCCGTGCGCCTGGCCACCAGCCAGCCGGGTCGGGTGCGGGTGCGCATCGGCCTGGACAGCGACCACGCCGAGGCCGAAGCGGTGCATGACGGCGGCGACGGCCTGCTGCTGCGCGGGCGCAATGGCGACGCCTTCGGCATCGAGGGTGGCCTGCGCTTCGCTGCGCGGCTGAAGGTGCTGGCCAGCGGCGGCAGGTTGCGCCGGCGTGGCGAGCGCATCGAGGTCGACGGGGCCGACGAGGTGGTGCTGTTGCTGGCGGCCGCCACCAGCTTCCGCCGCTACGACGACATTGGTGGCGACCCGGAGGCGATCACCCGCGCGCAGCTCGATGCGGCGGCGCGCAAGCCGTGGGATGCATTGCTGGCCGCGCACGAGGCCGGGCACCAGCGCCTGTTCCGGCGCGTGGCCATCGACCTGGGGCGCAGCGCAGGGGAGGTCGCCGCGCTGCCAACCGACGAGCGCGTCGCCCGGTTCGCCGAGGGCAGGGATCCGGAGCTGGTGGCGCTGTACCACCAGTTCGGGCGGTACCTGCTGATCTGTAGTTCGCGCCCGGGCACGCAGCCGGCGAACCTGCAGGGCATCTGGAACGACCTGCTCGCTCCGCCGTGGGAGAGCAAGTACACGATCAACATCAACACCCAGATGAACTACTGGCCGGCGGAGGCCAATGCGCTGCCGGAGTGCGTGGAGCCGCTGGAGCGCATGGTCGCCGAGCTGGCACGGACCGGCGCCGACGTGGCCCGGCGCATGTATGGGGCACCAGGCTGGGTGGTGCACCACAACACCGACCTGTGGCGCCAGGCCGCACCCATCGACGGCGCGCAGTGGGGCCTGTGGCCGATGGGGGGCGCCTGGCTGCTGCAGCACCTTTGGGACCGCTGGGACTATGGCCGCGAGCCCGGCTACCTGGAGAAGGTGTGGCCGCTGTTCCGCGGCGCGGCCGAGTTCTTCGCCGCAACCCTGGTGGAGGACCCGGCCAGCGGCGCCATGGTCACCGCGCCGTCGATCTCGCCGGAGAATCCGCATCCGCACGGCGCCTCGCTGTGCGCCGGGCCATCGATGGACGCGCAGATCCTGCGCGACCTGTTCGACCGCTGCATCGCCATCGCCGGCCTGCTGGGCGTGGACGCCGACCTTTCCGCGCGCCTGGCGACGCTGCGCGAACGCCTGCCACCGCACCGCATCGGCAAGGCGGGGCAGCTGCAGGAGTGGCAGCAGGACTGGGACATGGAGGCACCGGAGCCGGACCACCGCCACGTCTCCCACCTTTACGCCCTGCATCCCTCCAGCCAGATCAACGTGCGCGATACCCCGGCGCTGGCCGCCGCGGCGCGGCGCTCGCTGGAGCTGCGCGGCGACGAGGCCACCGGCTGGGGCATCGGCTGGCGCCTGAATCTGTGGGCGCGGCTGCGCGACGCCGAGCGCGCCTACAAGGTGCTGGGCATGCTACTCAGTCCCGCGCGCACCTATCCCAACCTGTTCGACGCGCACCCGCCATTCCAGATCGACGGCAACTTCGGCGGCACCGCCGGCATCACCGAGATGCTGCTGCAGAGCTGGGGCGGGACGGTTTTCCTGCTGCCGGCGCTGCCACGGGCCTGGCCACGCGGTAGAGTGTCCGGCCTGCGCGTCCGCGGCGCGGCCGAGGTCGCGCTGGAATGGGACGCGGGCCGGTTGCGCAAGGCCAGGCTCCAGGCCCATCGTGGCGGCCGCTTCCGGCTCGAATACCGGGAGCAGCCGTTGGAGCTGGAGTTGCAGCCGGGCGAGGCGGTGGAGGTGGGGCCCAGGGGCGCACGGCTGGTGCGCCTGGGCTGAACCTCGCGACAAACCACACGCCGGGCTTTGCCCGGCACCCAGCACTTACTGGAGGGACCGCGGATGGCGGGCATTGGCAACACGGCACCTGGCGCGGCGCAAGCCGAAGCCGGCAACGAGAACACCTTCTTCATCATCCTGATCAGCCTGGTGGCCACCATTGGTGGCTTCCTGTTCGGCTACGACAGCGGCGTGATCAACGGCACGGTCGACGGCCTGGTGGCGGCGTTCAAGTCCGACGCGGCGGTGACCGGCTTCAACGTGGCCTCGATGCTGCTGGGCTGCGCGGTGGGCGCCTGGTTCGCCGGGACCCTGGCCGACCGCTACGGCCGGCGCACG